>JAAYJT010000032.1 GCA_012522795.1 Bacteroidales bacterium
CATCATAGCACCAACCAGGAATAGTAAAAGGATATCCGGCACCACCGCCTACTTTATCAATCTGCAAATTAAAATCCCATCTTTCTACTCCGGTAACACCAAAATAGTTTATTTCTATATCTTCACTGGAGCAAAATTCAAGGGTTTCGCCAAGGATTGATTCTCCGTCAATCTGGAAATCCATTGAAGGTTCAGGGTGAATAATCAGTTTTACCCAATAATCCTTAAGTGATTCTGCAGAAGCCTCACAACCATTTCCATCTTTTATTTCAGTAATAGTAATTGTATAGGTACCTACACCTAAGGGAGCTTCATCTGCAGCAAAAATTTGAGTATCACCGGCATCATAGCAATATCCAGGAATGGTAACAGAACCTCCGCCTAATTTATCAATCTGCAATTCCAAATCCCAGCTTTCTACTCCGGTAACACCAAAACAGTTCATTTCTATATCCTAACTAGAACAGAATTCAAGAGATTTGCCAAGGATTGATTCTCCGTCGATCTGGAAATCCATTGAAGGTTCAGGATGAACAATTAATTTTACCCAATAATCCTTAAGTGATTCTGCAGAAGCCTCACAACCATTTCCATCTTTAATTTAAATAATAGTAATTGTATAAGTACCTACGCCTAAAGGAGCTTCATCTGCAGCAAAAACCTGTGTATCACCGGCATCATAGCAATATCCAGGAATGGTAACAGAACCTCCGCCTAATTTATCAATCTGTAATTGGAAATCCCATCTTTCTACTCCGGTAACACCAAAATAGTTTATTTCTATATCTTCACTATAGCAGAATTCCAGAGTTTTGCCAAGAATTGTAGTTCCATCGATCTGGAAATCCATTGAGGGCTCGGGATGTATTACAACAGTAGCCACATACGGATCATAACTTGATGGTTCACAACCGTTCGCATCAACAATTTCAGTTATCGTAATGGTATAGGTTCCTGCAGGAAGAAGATCCTTGAACAACACACCATCCTGATTTACATTTGTCTTTGTATCAGTAGTTGTATTAATTCCGTCAAAAACTTCCCAACTAATCGTAAACGGAGCTTCACCTGACCATATGTTTGAAAGAGTTACTTCCACTTCTTCATCATAACAATATTTAAAAACTGAATTAGTTCCGGCAAGTTCTCCGTTAAATGAAAATCCTACGGCAGGTTCGGGGAAAATTTCTATTTCAAATGTTTCACCGGCATATGGATACATAACATTTTCAAGGAAAGCAACGTTTTCAACAGTAACAGTATAAGTACCGGCTTCAAGATTAGCAATTTCAAACTTCCACACATCATTAAGACTTGAGTGACCGAGTAAGGGTGACTGCAAAGAATTCTCTGGTGTTGTTGGATCAGCATTACCATTAAGCATTGCTGATAGGAAGAATTCATCATAAGCAGCGGATAATGTGTATGTTTGAACCGGCAATGAGTTATAGTAAATATTAATTTCTGTGCCACTGTTAAGTGGTTTATCCACCACAACATGGGCATCATTTACAACACGAGTATCAAGGTTTTCAATTTCAGGATATGTAATTTCATATTCAAACCCGTAATCAACATTCCAGCAGGTAGTAAAATCATCAATGTCCTTAACTATAGCATCCGCAAAAGTTACAATAAACTCCTGTGACGCAAATTCAGTGAAGCAAATATCATATTCAGTAAATCCTACAGAAGTAACCTTAACCGGAATTATTACCTCATCCTCTATTCCGGCAACAGTAACTTCCCAGTTCAGAGTCTTGCCATCTTCATCTTTTAATTTAGCAGGAGTTTGCATACCAAGGATATCACTAAGGAAAAGCACAGTTTCGCCTGCAACATCATAAGGTGCACTAATAAGATTAGTAACGCCACCATCAAGAGACACCTTTATTATTTCAGCTCCATCAGGGAATCCGCCGCTAAGGGCAGTCTCAATACGGGCATCAACAAGAATATCATCACTATATACTGTACTATAATCTACATTATTATTTGGATCATATTTTACAGTTATCGGAATGATAACAGGAGTTTTAGTAACAGTGCTGATATTATTAACAGGATCAATTACAATTTCAGGATTTTTAATTTCAAAATAAATTTTCACATCCCTTCTTGTTCCATTAGCACCCATAATAAAATTCTGATAAGTTAGTGCAGGAGGAACATTTATTACAGTTGGGGTAGGTGCTGTAGGAGGAGTATAATTAGTAGTATATTCCCACTTTACCACTTCATAGCCCTGAACCTGAAAAGGAATAATATCTCCAGGTTCAGTCTGAATAACAATAGCCTGTCCGGCAACCAGAGTAATTGAAGAATTATCAACAGGTCCCTGGATCGTAGTAACAACAACATTTGTATTCTGGTCTCTTACTACTGCTTTACCATGACAATCAATGGAAAGGCTTAATGTAGTCTGTGCATCTGCCACAGTGGAAGCAAAAAGCAAGAGTACCAAAAAGGAAGCAATAAATACGCTAACTTTTTTAATTTTTTTTGTTAAGTACTTTGTTTTCATGTTTTTTAAAATTTTGATAATAAAATATTTACTTGCTAAAAAAATAATAATGAATATATATTAAACTAAAATTGGTTTTTCTAATAATACAATAAAAGTCTAAGAGTCATGCAAAACCTTATTCATCAAAGATGATCTTGCATTATAAAATACTGATTATCAGCTGTCACGTATGTTTATAGGGGAAATGTAGTTATTTATCATATGTAATGGAATTAATTCATAATTATTCAAGCCGCAAATATAGTCTAAAAAACCTTGTAACGCAAATAAAATCAACTATCGGAGTCAATATTTTATAAATTATTTCCATAACACATAATAATCATCTGAATATTAGGAAATTACACATTGTTTATTATTGCGATTTTTTCTAAAAACCAAGCTCAGGTATCGTAAAAAGATAAACATTGTTTTATTCCTTGTATGTAATTTAGCTCATATGGTCATTAACTGCTCAATGTTTTTAATCAGTAATTGAAAAACAGAATAGAATAAAAACACTATTTAAGAGATCAGTAGCTCTGCTTAATCATAAATTTAAAAGAAGGTCTTATGCATGAGCCGGGGGTATCATCAGCTTTAAAAGGAAAATATTTAACACTGCCGTGAATTTTATCCTTAAATAGATCTTCATCAGCTGTTCCGTACCAATTGCATGTGGCATCAATTTCATTTCCTCCATAATTAGCTATATGCAAACCATTATCAAGGAATTGATTTTGATTTGCCTTTACATTGAGCCCAACACTACTTGTTCCCCAACCTTCAAGTGTATGGTTGCTGATAGTATTACCGGTCATTGTAAAATTACTTAGCCCGTCAGAACCAATACCCACTCCAACCCCATTATTTGCGTCAATAAGGTTGCCTGTAAATATATGTCCGCTTCCAGGATTCAGGTATAATCCTCTCCAGTTGTTTTTAATGGTTGAATTTTCAAGTGTAAAGTTACTACTACCCTGGGTTTCAATACCATTATTTTGACTACCACTCACATCCTGAATAATACAATTTTTAACAGTTACATTATTATTAGCTACGGTTACACAATTTCTAATACTACCTGAATAACTTCCATTTTTGATTGTAAAGCCATCAATAGTTGATCCGGACCGAACATAAAAGCCTCCATCCAATATGGTTTCGGCTCCTCTCATGCCTGGATTATTTCCAGCGGCAACACCAGCATTAGCGCCTTTAATTGTTAGAACTTTTCCAACAGGAATGTTAATAGCTTCGGCATAGTTACCTGCATCCACTTCAATAATATCTCCGCTAGACGCTGCATTAATAGCAGCCTGAATAGTTGTGTGATCTCCAGGGACATTTTGGGTAGATTGCGCATTTACACTTCCTATTGACATAATCAGCAATAAAGCAAAAAAAGGTTTAGTAAGATTTTTCATTTCTTTGAGTTTTAATTAATAATAGTTTTTAAAAATAGAGTATTAAAGAATCTTAATAACTTTTCTACAGTCTCGTATGTGAAAATATATGCTATAAATTTCTTCCATTCAGACTAATTCTTATATTTACAGTGCAAATGTATGATAAAAAGCAATGTAGTGCAAATAAAAATGTTTTTTATTATTTTACTTTAAACTCAACCATGTGATTGTCAATAACTAATGCAAGCAGACTAAAATCACAAAATTAAGAAAAGATAATCCGGTAACTTTGTCAAAGATAATAAAGCCTCTTGTAGTTATAGCACTATTATCCTATTTAGCACATTTTATCAGTCCATTTTTCACAAAATTACATATGGGGCTAGATTAGTTTGGTTAATAAAATGTTAAACTTATTTGTAACAAGTAATATCTATCAGGGACCCTTATTGCAATTATCTCATATACAGCAGCTTAGCCTATAAACGAGTATTCCGTTAAGTTAATACTTACAAATGAAACAAAGCAACTATACCAGGAAAAAGAATGAACGGCAGCAAGCTTTTTAATTTCCACTTGACTACCGTTCAGTTTTGTAGGTTTTACTTTATTGGGTATTTAAATAAAAACTGTATCAGTAGTATGCAACTACATTTAGAACAATATAATATTTAATTTCCTGATTTTTTGATCTTTAATTTAAAAGAAGGCTTCAGACATGAATCCGGAGTATCATCAATTTTATAAGGGAAATATATTACATCGCCCTGGATTTTATCCTTAATCTCTGTTTCATTTGTTGTACCCCACCAATTACAGGTTGCATTGATCGTAAAATCCAATTCATTTAGAATAGTATTCTCAAAAGTGCCTGAGAGATCATTTTCCGTAATTTCAATAGTGCCACTTAATTCACCATATTCTTCATCGAATAAAATACCATACTCACCCTCTCCTGTAATAGCATTATGCTTGATGAACAAATCTTCTATACTTACATAGAATACTATTCCGTTTGATTCTTCACTATTTAAGATTGTATTGTTTTCAATCTTAATATTCTTCATTTTTTTATTCTTATCATAGCCGTAGATTTCTATGTTTTCACCTACGAATTCTATCGTATTGCCCTCAACCGTAATATCCTGAACCAGAGATTTTGACCAGTTAGTAATACTGATGCCAAAACCATAACCTCCGGTGAGGGTGTTGTCTTTAACAGTAATATTATTGGCGTTGACCACGCCAATACCGGAGCTGCCATATTCATCATTATAATAGATGCCAACAACAACCTCATTGTTTTCAACAAGAGAATTATCACCTGTTACTTGAATACCATTGCGCAGATATTCTTCGACATTATATACATATGGTGTTACCTTGTTGTTTATCACAACAAATTTGGTGCCTGTGGCATTACCCATAGACTGGATAATTCCCCCCGGGAAGCCTTGCACTGTAAATCCATCAACCGTAATGGTGCCCATATCCTTTTGAGCCGCAATTCCATTCAAATTATCTAATGTTGCTTTGTTATCTTCATTATCAGGGTCCAGATTAGTTACAGGACATTTAATTATTGTATGATCACGTCCGTTCACTGATTTAAGCGTAATATTTGGCTTGTTTAAAACCACTATCTCTTCATATATGCCGTCAGCTACACGCACTTCATCGCCATCCTGAGCTCCACCAATTCCTGCCTGAATAGTAAGGTGGTCTGAAACAAAACTTCCACCTCTCCATACTTCTACCGGCTTGTCTTCTTCCGGACTATTGGCTGTGATGATTACATCATCAATCCCCAAAGCTTGGGCGTTGGATGTTGTTGAACCACTGGCGACAGAATAATTCCATGCAAGGTAAAGGTGGCTGCTTGCAGCCAGGGAAACGTTCAAAGTCTTTCCAATTACCGAAACAGTCGCTCCCGGTGCAGAGGCATATCCATTATTATTTGCATCACCACCGGCAAAACTGGTCAAAAAATCATTTCCGGCAGAAGTCCAGTTGGATCCGTCCGTTGAATAATACATCTGGATACTAAATCCGGCTGAATTAATTCCATCCCTATATTTCTCGACATTATACGAGATACTAAAATCATTTATAGCGCCAGCTCCATTATTGTACAAATCCAAATAGATGTTTACACTTTTACTTAAACTACCCGAAGAGATTCCACCTAGTGCACGGTCAGTAGCTGAAGAGGGGTCGCCAGCTCCAAAATTATACATACCATTTTGCGCATTGTTTGCCATATTATCTCCTGCTATCCTTTCCGTAACAGTAACGGCAGAGCTGTAAGCATCCACAGACCTGACCGTATTGTTCTTGCTCATCTTCCACCCTGTCGGAAGTGTAACCGTCGCTGAAACACCGATACCGTCAAAGTTTTCAGTAACTGTATTTCCCACCGAGATATTAATCTGGGCCTGTAGTTTGGTAAGCCCCACAGTAGAAACTACAAGTAAACAATAAATGTAGTAAGTAAAATTCTTTTTCATAATTTGTTAATTTTTTTATTATTATTTAATCTTCTTGTAATGTATATATTTCTTTTTATTGTCCTGAAGGATTTTGCCGGTTTTTGTTTTTATTCTTACCTTTATGTATTTAAGCTTGTAAAAAACAAAAACATAACCCACAGCAAACTACTATTTCTGTGAATTGTATAATATTTCTCTTTGTAATCAGCAATCCAGTATATGAATTGCGCTTTTGCAAATCCTGATCATAGGCTGTTATTTTTATGTTAGTATGGATTTGCGTTGCAAATATAAGTCAAAAAAGACCAAATCCAAATAAAAATACCAATTTCTTAATTTTTTATTTAGCCTGAATTATTCATAAAAACAGAAAAAATGCGGGTAAATATACTGCTATTACATTGAATAACAGTATATTTGTTGTGCCAAAACCCCCGCATTATGGACAAAGATAAAATAAAAAAATTATCCCCTAA
>JAAYJT010000033.1 GCA_012522795.1 Bacteroidales bacterium
ACTGACAGTTTGTTATTCACAAAAGGAACCTGGAATGCAGCACTGGAAGATTATGACTATGACAGATGGGTTATGCATGCTCCAGCTTATACTGAAGGAAGAGCTGCTGCTCATGAAAAAATCGCCTTTGCTCCTAATGGACAGATTGGCTATATGTCATTACTTTGGGATAACCTTGATGGAGACCCGTTTGTAAACGGAGCTGCTTTTTATCCTGTTATCTACAAAACCACTGACGGTGGTCAGACATGGACAGGCCCAACAGCAATTGTTCTTGGCGGACCTGATGGATTTGAATCTGTTAAATATTATCTTACAGAAGATCAGTGGAACAATCTCTGGGTAAACCCCGAATTGGTTCATCGTGATTCAGTTGGATATACTACTGCTTTTGATCATGGAATGGTTGTTGATAAAAACGGAGACCTCCATATTTCTGTTACCATTGGTGTTGCCGGAAGCGAAAGTTATTCTATCATCGCCAGCGGAGGCTATGGAGCTACTTTCCATATCTACTCAGTAAATCAAGGTGCCTGCTTTGCTGCTCAGTATGTAACCCATAATAAAACTTTCAGGGGTGAATTTGGTGAAATCAGTGAAGACAGCCGTTCCCAAATTTCAAGAACACAGGATGGAAGTAAAGTATTCCTTTCATGGCTTGATACTGATTTTGAAGGCGTAACTGATAATGTAATGCCCGATATCTGGTGCTGGGGATTTGACGTTGACTCACGTATGTATACTGATGTTGAAAATGTTACTTATCTGTCAGAAGGCTGGCTTGAAGCAAATATGGGAACTGCATCAAATTATGTATTTTCAAGCGGTGATACCTATACTATTCCATTCGTATACCAAACATTTACCGGTGGCGACCCCACTCAACCTGTTGAATTTAAATATATCCAGGATTTCACATTCACAAATGCAGATTTCACTAACGGACCTCACGTTCCTCCATCATGCGGAACACCCGGTGATGCTAATGGAGATGGTAATGTGAATATTATGGACGTTGTTGCAGTTATCAATTATATTATAGGTAACGCACCTGAACCATTTATTTTCACAAATGCTGATATTGATGGTAATGGTATAATCAACGTACTTGATGCTGTTGGAATTGTCAATCTTATCCTTTCAAAATAATACTAATAAGAAAGACATTAAGGATTAAAGATCTTTAATCAATAAGAGGCTGTCCTATAAATATAAGACAGCCTCTTTTCTTTTGGGTTTCAGATATTTGTAAAAATTATAATAAAACACCCTTTCAGGTTTTCAACATTCAGTCAGCTTTAATTTTATGATATCATTCGACCGCTTTCAACTTGACAACGGACTCAGGGTTATTGTTCATAACGACAAATCAACTCCTATAATAGCAATGAATGTTTTATATGACGTTGGCGCACGCGACGAACATCCTGACAAAACCGGATTTGCACATTTATTTGAACATTTGATGTTTGGAGGTTCAGTAAATATTCCTCATTACGATGAGCAGCTTGAAAAGGCAGGTGGCACAAATAATGCTTTTACATCAAATGATGTTACCAATTATTACCTTACAATTCCTAAAAATAATCTTGAAACCGGCTTTTGGCTTGAATCTGACAGAATGCTTAATCTGGCCTTTTCAAAAAAGAGCCTTGAAGTTCAAAAAAATGTCGTTATCGAGGAGTTCAGAGAAGTATACTTAAACAAACCATATAGAGATGCCTGGCTTCTGTTAAGTCCACTGGCATATAAAAAGCATCCTTACCGTTGGCCTACAATAGGAGCGGATATAAGGCATATAGAAAATGTAACAATGGAAGATACCAAAGAATTTTATCAGCGCTTTTACAATCCAAATAATGCCATTGTTACAATAGCTGGTCCTGTGGAAACAAATAAAATCAAAGAGTTAAGTGAAAAATGGTTCGGCAATATTCCTGTGGGACCACCAAATAACAGAAAATTACCGGTTGAAGAGGTTCAAACCGAAGCACGACACTTACATGTTGAAAGAGATGTTCCTGCGAATGCCATTTATAAAGCCTGGCATATACCCGAACGTACCTCAAAAGACTATTATATCTCCGATATTGTTTCTGATATTTTGTCAAATGGTGATTCTTCGCGACTTTATATTGAACTGGTCAAGAAAAAGCAAATATTTAGCGGAATTGATGCCTATATAACCGGAAGTATTGACCCGGGTCTGTTCATAATATCAGGCAGGCTCATGAACGGTATAAGCTTTGCTGCCGCTGAACAGGCTATTAATGATATAATTAAGGAACTTCAGGATAGTTATGTAAAGGAACGCGAATTGCAAAAAGTAAAAAACAGAATTGAGTCAATGTTGGTTTTTACAGAAATAAAGGTACTGGAAAAGGCAATGAACCTTGCTATGTTTGAACTTATCGGAGATGCCACATTAATGAACAAAGAGGCAGAACAGTATGCCATTGTGAACAAGAATGACATGTTAAGCTTTTCACAAAAGTATCTTACTGAAAACAATTGTTCCACTTTATATTATCATGCCAAAAAAACTGAATAATGCCAGTAGAAATTAACAGAAAAAAAGCACCCGGATCAAAACAAATCAATTTCCGGATAAATTCTGAACCACGTTATTTCCAGCTTGGAAACGGAATACCAGTTTATATAATAGATAAAGGCATTCAGGAAGTTACCCGTATTGAACTTGTTTTTAAAGCAGGCACATATTATCAGCATCATTTTCATGCTGCCAAAGCAACAAATAAATTACTCACAGCCGGTGCAAACTCTTATTCTGCCGAAGATATTTCAGAACATTTTGAGTTTTATGGTTCCTATATCGAAACAAATAATTCAAAGGACAACGCTTATATAAGACTATATACCTTAAATAAGTATCTGAATGAAACCCTCCCAATGCTGGCAGAGGTTGTGATGAACCCGGTATTTCCGGATCATGAAACAGATATTTATCGTTCTACCAGAAAAGAGCGTTTATACATTAAACGTCAGAATGTTAATTATCTGGCTTCCACCCATTTTTATGAACAGGTTTTCGGTAGTACGCATCCATACGGATATATCCTTGAACCCGGGCATCTTGATGGGCTTGGCAGGGATATTCTTGCTGAGCATCATAAAAATAATTACCGAGCCAACGAATGTACCATAATAGTAAGTGGTAAAATTCCTATGCAGCTTGATGATCTTCTGGAAAAAACATTTGGTAGTTTCTCGGGTGCGAACTCAAAAAACCGGACTTTGAATGTACCGCCAATAATTACTTCAACGGAGAAAAAACGATTTATCCATAAAAAGGATGCAATGCAGGCTGCTTTATGTATTGGAAAAGCAACTATTAATCGTTTACACCCTGATTATCCTGAGCTTAGCATTGTGAACACTGTTTTAGGTGGTTATTTTGGCTCACGGCTAATGAAAAATATCCGCGAAGATAAAGGCTATACTTATGGTATTTCATCTGCGCTTATATCATTTCATCATAGCGGACTGTTTATTATTTTTAGCGAAGTAGGAAATAAGGTTCTTGAAGCTTCAATTGAAGAGGTATATAAAGAAATAAGGAAATTACGTGAAGAACCGATACGACAGAAAGAATTGAAACTGGTCAAAAATTTTCTGATGGGTGCTTTAATGAGAAGCATGGACGGGCCTTTTGAAATTGCAAAAAGATTAGGCGTGGTTCTTGAATATGGGCAAACTCTTGACACTTTCAACCATTTCATAAAAAAATTAAAGGGAATAAGTCCGGAACGTATTCAAGAGCTTGCAAATAAATATCTTCAGGAGGACAGCCTGTTTCTGACAATAGCCGGGAACAATGAAGCCTGATCGCATTTGAGGGTTGTACAATTAGGAAAGAATGCGTCTTTCAGGATCTTGATAAATTCACCCTCCGCCCCGACCCATTTTTAGTCTGTACGATTCAAAACATCTTATTATGGCAATACAAAGATCGTAATCAGTAGAGTTCAATATAAAATCAATAGGAATATTACAATACTGCATGAATTTTTCACGCTCAGCTTCATCAACAATATGTGTAAGCCTATAAACAAGGTCGTGATTATACCGCTTCTCAATTTCTTCCTGTAATTGCTGAGTTTCAATTTCCTTTTCAAGTTTTCGGATTTGTTTTGCTTCCTTGCTGAAAAGGTCATAAAATGTCTGGAAAGGTCCTTTCATAACCACACCAAATCCTTGCTGAGGCCCACTATAAACCATTGTATTAATATGTGGCATTCTCAGTTTCACTGAATCGGTTGTAGCAGGAAGTTCAATATTAACAAATGCCTGCTTGAATTCTAGGCGTGTGCCAGGCAGGGGGCGCACTATAACTTCGCTAAGTTCAAATACTTTAGGAAGCATGATCAGTTCATACGGACCTTCATGATTAATATGCTCCACATCAATCATTACAAAACGAACCAAATGGCTGACATGGGTTATCATAAGGCTGTCGCCCTGCATAACCGGCATTACAAATCTGCCACTGGGGTCGCTGACAACACCAAAACGACGGTTCAGGTTGATAATATGGGCATATCCTATTTTGTTGTTATTTACATCAATGATCCTGCCTTCAAAATAGGTATATTTCTTCGGTTCATCTTCTGCCGAAACCAAAAAACCAAGAAGTAAAAAGGTAAATAACCCGACAAGTCTCATTTCGTAAATTAATATTTTACGAAAATAAACAGTTTGAACCAATATGGTATTCAAAAGCTGTTAAATAGTGTTAATGTAAAATGTTAAATACCCCATCAGTCCGATATCTGATAAAACCCGAATATGGAGTCCGGCAATAGAAGCAGTTATGTTATACAGAGTCCGGTATCCAGACAAATAACCTGACTTTGGCGAAATCAGTAACCTCCGGCAATACGTCTGAAAAGCCATTCTAATGCCATTAATCCAATGATCAATGCTGCGAGCCACTTAATATCAATAAGCTCAAAATAGCTTTTATCAACATAAAAAACAGGTTTCACATCATCGCGGGCACGTATTATCTGAATAATTTCATCCATTTGGTCCGGGAAAAACATCTGACCTCCAAATCGGGAAGCCAATCCGTGCATAAGCCTGTGATCTGCAACAGTATTAACTAGTTCAATCTGAAGAGGAAGTATTGTAAAAGCTCCTTTTGCCTCCAGTTTTTCATTTGGTTGAACCGCAACAGCTGAATATGAATAATGGCCGGGAGCAAACTGCCCTACATTTAAACGATAAGAATCTTTAGTTCTGGAGAAACCAAAAGGAAATTGTTTCCCATCTTCATCGGTAATTATAAGTTCAACATCGGGTGTAGTAATGGGTTCGAAAGATTCATTATATAATTCAGCCGTAAACTCAATTATTTCATTTTCGTTCCAAATATTACGGGTGTTAACCATAAAACGTTCTTTCTTTTCACGTAAAGCAAGGTATTGAATGGTTTTACCAAGCCATTCCTGAAATGCCTGATGATTTTCTTTACGCAAAAAATTTGCAAGGCGCCAGCGCCAGATACCTTCACCGGCTATAATACCAATTTTCTTACCCGAAATATCAGAAAATGTTACTAAAGGCATATTAGTTACCAAAGAACCAATCTGGCGATAAAACAAGTTATTCCCCGCCAGCGATTCTCTGTAAATACCATAGGGACTATATAAAGGCGGAAAATATCTTATCATTTCCCTGAATTCATCACTCAGAGTAAACAATGAAAACGAAGTATTAAGAGCCGGCAGAGTTTCATCTGTTTTATTACCTGACCCTGTAATAGTAAGTCCGTATCCAAGAGTGTTAAAAACATTGAGATCAGAACCAGCACCTATAATGTGCAGTATTGGCAAACCGGAATCATTTATTTTACGAAGCAATGAAGCATCGGAGCGGTAAACTGAGGGTATCTGATGAAGCACAACAAGGTTATAGGTGTTTAGATCGCCATTAAATTTTGATGCTTCAATCACTTCGGCTTCAAGGCTCTGAAGCGATTCAACAGTTTGCCTTATTGCCGAAATATCAGGATGTGGTGAATTGTATAGCATTAATAACTTTTGACGTGCCTCAAGCACTTCAATAAAAACATCCTTGTGATTATTTAATATTGACCACTCTCCTTCAACTGAAGTAATCTCAATCCTGTATCGCTGTATACCCGGCTGTTCGGCTTTGAGTTCTGCAGTAATAAAATGATCATCACTATCGTCTGTGAATACAATGCGTTCAGAAAATATTATAACCCCGTTCTTAATTATCCTCAAGTTAGTGTTCATACCATTGCATAATACTCCCCTCACATGAATCTCAACCGGAAAAGTGTTTTCAAGATATGCAATACGATTATGAGTAACATTTACTATTGCAGCATCACGAACCGGAATGGTATCACCAAGGGCAAGTGTGTAAACAGGGAATGGAAGGAACTCAAGTGCATAATGTGGATGCACTCCCTGATTGAAAATACCATCGCTGGCAAGGATCAAAGCTCCAACATTACGGTTTAAATAACGCGAATTAAGCTCGGTCAATGCTTCTGAGATATTTGTTTGTTTATCCGAAAAATCATAGCTGATGCCTTCCCGGAACGATTGTCCTAATGAATATAGCTGAACTTCGAAATCACGACCAAGCTCTGTAACAAGGTCATTCATCAGTTTGGGATATTCCTGTTTGTAAAAGGAAGTATCACCTGAGGCTGTTACTGACAGTGAATTATCCTGAGCAATAATGATTACAGGGTCTTCAACTCTTTTTGAAGTGCTCCTGAAAAATGGAGACAAAAGCATAAAAGCCAGAAAGAACACAACCACTGCTCTGATTGCCGACATAAAAAGCCTATGCTTTGCCGAAAACTCATATCTGCGTTCGCGGAAATAGAGCAATCCTGCATATAGCAAAGCAAGCAATACACATAATGGTATGAACCAAGCCCCGTAACTTATGATAATTTGCTGGATCACAAAATATTACATATTCATTCCACCACAAATACTTATAACCTGCCCGGTAATATACGACGAAAGATCGCTGGCAAGATAAAGTGCAACATTTGCAATATCTTCCGGTGTACCCGCACGTCTGAGCGGAATACTCTTAACCCATTCGTCCTTTACATCCTGTGGTAATCTGGCTGTCATATCAGTTTCAATGAACCCCGGAGCAATGGCATTACAGCGAATATTGCGCGAACCCAGTTCCTGTGCAATTGATTTGGTAAATCCAATAAGACCGGCTTTTGAGGCAGCATAATTTGACTGCCCTGCATTTCCACTAACACCAACAACCGAGCTCATGTTGATAATACTTCCGGATCTTTGCTTCAGCATCACTTTCTGAATGGCCTTAGTCATATTAAAAATTGACTTCAAGTTAACTTTTATAACAATATCCCAATCGGCTTCAGTCATTCGCATTAAGAGATTATCGCGGGTAATTCCGGCATTGTTCACAAGTATATCAATGGCACCAAAATCGTTGAGTACGTCATTTACAAGCTTTTCAGAATCTTCAAACGATCCTGCATCCGAAGCATAGCCTTTGGCTTTAATCCCAAAAGCAACAAGCTCCTCTTCCAATTCGCGGGCTGTTTCATCGTATTTGATATCCGAAAAAGCAAGATTTGCTCCTTCCGAAGCAAATTTCAATGCAATACCGCGGCCTATACCTCTGGCTCCACCGGTTATTAATGCTGTTTTTCCTTTTAATAATTCCATTCTTAAGGTATTTTAATGTTTTATGTTCTGGTAAATGATTTGTTTTTCATGAAGGATAATTAACCCTGACTGAATAATTCCATCACCATTTCTATTGTAAACAAACAAATCTGTTTTTTTATTGTGTTTTTTAACTAATCAAGCTAAGAGCCAGAAAAAGCCGGTATTAATTTCAATTAAAAGGCCACTGATTATCAGATATTATTTGATTTTATTCTTTCAGTTAAAACCATGTTACCATATTCAAATCCTGCAAGTGTGGCAATAATTCATGTTTTGGGAAAATTCTGAAAGCATAGTCATAAACCCCTGATTTCTCCGAAGGAAATTCAATGGCAAAAACAGCTTTGCTATTATCGGAGCTTATTAGTTGAAGTTCTTTAAGGAACTGGATGGTTTTCACTTCATCATTTTCCTTTTGTCCAAATAAAATCTCCAGACCTATATCGCCTGGCAAAATACCATTTAAATCAAGTGTCACAGTAGCCTTAAACATATCACCAACATCCAGAGGCTCATTGGTAGAATCAGGAACTTTAATATCCAGCACTTCTATATTAGCCCAATCTCTTATCATACGTCTTTTCCAGTTTGCCATATCTTTGATCAGGCGGTTATTGTTGACTTTCATCATATCAGCGCGGGCTATCAGTTTGTCATAATACTGCTTTCCGTAATCATCAAGCATACGTTTCATTGTGAAATGTGGTGCAATTTCTGAAATAGTGTTCTTCACATACGAAATCCAGTCAATTGGCAAGCCATTCTTATCACGTTTGTAGAAAGTCGGAATTATTTCATTTTCAAGGATATTATATATTGATATAACATCGAGTTCATCCTGAAGATTCTGTTCAGTATATGATCGTTCTTCAGGTAATGCCCAGCCGGCTTCGGGTTTATAACCTTCTGCCCACCATCCGTCAAGGACACTGAAATTGACAACTCCGTTCATAACAGCTTTTTCACCACTTGTACCGGAAGCTTCCATTGGTCTTGTAGGTGTGTTCAGCCAAATATCAACACCTTGAATAAGTTTTTTAGCCAATTCCATATCATAGTTTTCAACAAAAGTGATCTTACCAATAAAATCAGGATGTTTTGATATTTCAATTATCTTTTTAATCAGATCCTGTCCTGCACGATCAGCCGGATGTGCTTTACCAGCAAAAATCAATTGAACCGGAGATCCTGGCTTATTCACAAGTGATTTCAGGCGCTCGGTATCGGTAAAAAGTAAATGCGCTCTTTTATAAGTAGCAAAGCGTCTGGCAAAACCAATAGTAAGAGTATTTTCGTTAATAGATCCAAGTATGCGTGAAATTATCTTTGGATTATCCTGTCTGCGACGCATATCAGACTGTATCCTTTTCTTCACATACTCTATCATTTCAGATCTGAGTGAATTCCTTATTTCCCAGATAGTTTCGTCCGGCACACTGTGAATCTTCTTCCAATGCTTAGGATTTGACTGGTCAGCGAGAAAATGCTCCCCAAAAGTATTCACATACAGATTGAACCAGCGCTTAGCCGTCCATGTGGGAAAATGAACTCCATTGGTAACATAACCTATATGAATCTCTTCAGGATAATAACCTTCGTAAATTTTTGAAAACATTTCGCGTGTAACTCTTCCATGAATCCTACTTACTCCGTTTGCTTCCTGAGAAAGCTTCAATGCCAGCACGCTCATGGAAAATTTCTCACTTGTATTATCAGGTGTCCATCTGCCAAGGTTCATAAAATCATTCCATGAAATATTAAGACGCTCGGCATAGTGAGGAATATATGTGCGCAGGAGGTCTTCGCTGAATTCGTCATGCCCGGCCGGTACCGGAGTATGAGTGGTAAAAAGAGATGTGGTACGTATTAGTTCAACAGCTTGAAGGAAATTAAATTTTTCTTCCTGAACATAGTGTCTTAGTCGCTCAAGTCCGGTAAATGCAGCATGTCCTTCATTTAAATGAAAAACATCAGGTTTGAGACCTATGGCGTGGAGTGCACGCATACCACCAACGCCCAGAATCAGTTCCTGTTTGAATCTGTTTTCCCAATCTCCTCCGTAAAGCTGATGGGTAACAACCCTGTCAATATCCTGATTTTCAACAATATCAGTATCAAGTAAATAAAGAGGTATCCTGCCAACATCAACACGCCATATTTTGGCATATATTTGTCGTCCTGGCAATGCAAGGCTAACTGTAACCCAGTTTCCGTCCTGGCTTCTCACTGGTGCCAAAGGCATACTATAAAACTTCTGAGGCACAGAATTGGCAAGCTGCTCTCCAAAAATTGAGATTTGTTGCTGAAAATATCCATAGCGGTATAAAAGTCCGATACCTATCATGTTCTTGTTTGAATCGCTGGCTTCTTTCAAATAATCTCCTGCAAGAACCCCAAGTCCTCCGCTAAATATTTTTAAGCTGTCGTGCAAACCAAATTCCATACTGAAATAAGCAATCTGTTTTTCAGGTTTGTGTTCAGCTTCTTTTATGTAAGCCTCAAAGCGATTGTAAATAACTTCAAGTCTTTGCAGAAACTCCCGGTTCGAAGCCAACTCCTGCATCTGATGAAATGTAAGCAGTTCAAATAAAACCAGAGGGTTTTTATTTGCCTTGATCCATTTCTCAGGGTCAATACTTCTGAATAACTCTACAGCATCATAATTCCACGACCACCACAGGTTTCTGGCAAGTTTATCGAGAGCTTCAAGATTGCCGGGTACAGCCGAACGGATAAGGATCTTTTTCCATTCATGTTTTTTTCTGGTTGGAATCGGAGGTGTAATTCTTACTACTGCCTGAAGTTTATCCTGGAAAAGATGTTTGCGTTCATCAACCTTTCTAAGTGCAATATCTTCAGCTTTATACTGGTTCTCAATAAATTTACTCCAGCCTATCTGACTGGCAATTTTTAAAGCAGCATTTTCAAGTTCCCGAATTTTAGTATCACCGGCTTTATTCAATGAAAGTATTATATCTGCAATCTTTCCTGCAACATCATTACCGTTATCGTCAGAACGCTGAAGCACGGTTAATTCTTCGCCTTGAACCTTAATATTCTCCTGAAGGTACAAACCTATGCCTGTTAGGGATGTAATTATGGCAGGAACCCTGTATGAAAGGCTTTCAAGCGGTGCAATTCCCCATGGTTCGTAATAAGCAGGGTAAACTGAAAGGTCAAATCCGGGCAGGAGATCGTAATAAGGCATATTAAAAATTCCGTCATATCCATTAAGGTAAATTGGTGCGAAAACCACCTTTACCATGTCTTCTGGTTTATTTGAAAGCCTGTTTTCCTGAAGTTTTCTCAATACAGGGTCAACATCGCGATCAAACAAAGTATGTGTGATAAATTTACCAGTACCTACACCTGAGAAATCATGAGTTCTCAGTTTCTCCATCAATTCCCTGCGCGCTCCTGACTGATTTCCGGGCAAAGCAATAAGCGCAAGAACCACCTTTTGCGGATTCCCTTCCCTGTTTACTTTTCCGAGAGCATCAATAAACAGATCGATACCCTTGTTACGAAATTCATAACGTCCGCTTGTAAGCACAATAAATGTATCTTCAGGAAGACGCATGCCACTGATAGCGCTACCCACTAAAAGAAGTCTTTCACGGGCTTTAAGGCGTTTTGATACAAATTCCTGGTCATCAAGTATGGAACTAAGATCAATGCCAGATGGTGTAATTACATCCGGCTTGCGGCCTATAAAATGAAGACATTCTCTCTCAAGATAACAGCTAAGCGCAGTAAATGCATCGCAGCTAAGAGCAGCTGTTTTTTCAAGCGAATACTGCGACATTATATTAAACCTTCTTGCCATGGATTCGCCATGGTAGGTTTCAAGCTCCTTATAAAGCGGCAATCCTGCCGAGGCTATTGTCCTTCCGAGAATTGTTGAATGAACCGTGAAAATAGTAGCTACCTGAGGCACTGATTCCTTTATGTACAATACCCCCACCCCAGTCATCCATTCATGAAACTGCGCTACAATACGATCACCGGCTGTAATATAGTATTCATAAAAACTTTCTATCACCTTGGCAGCAGCGTAACCGAAAAGTGCCGGTTCAATATAATCCCACTGTCCGGAAATTGAATCTACTTTGTGATTCAGCCACAGTTCTTCAAAAATTTTATCCTTTGCCGAAAAATAAGGAGTAAAGTCAACAAGAATGACAACAGGGTTACCTTTTACATTCCAGCGCCCAGTTCTAAAGTGCAATCCCTGCGCAGCAGCCTTTTCTCGCCACAGCTTAAAAATGGAATTATCTTCACTAAACTCAGGATGTTCTCCCGTTTCTTTCCATACATCAGGACCTATGAGGATATAATTATCTTTAAGTTTCTTTTCTATTTCAGGAACTTTCGATGAAATAGCTGAATGCACGCTCCCAACCTTGTTGCAGACTTCCCAGCTAACTTCAAACAAATAATCAGATGTGTACAATTGAGTATCAGTCATATATTTAATTTTATATTCTTTATTTCAACAAAACTTTAATTTTTTTAAAAGGGCTGCAAAAGTAGTAATTTTAAGCAAAGGAAACACCATAGGAGGATATCCAGCTCAGTTACAGTATTATAGCAAAACACTAATAATGAAAATATTTAGCTGGAACAGATCATCCGGCAATAACAAGAAAATAATTTTTCTTACCTTTCTGAACCAGCACATAGCGCTTATTCAGCAAATATCCGGTGTTTATCATCATCTGGTCATTTGCCTTTTCCTTATTTATCAACACACCGCCATCCTTTATCATCCGTCTTGCTTCACCTCTTGAAGAGAATATATTGGTTTTATCGGCTAGAAATTCCAGAATAGGTATTTCAGATTCAAGTTCTGATAATGAGATTTGGCAGGTTGGAACTCCTTCAAAAACTGATAATAAGGTTTTTTCATCAAGACTTTTCAGGGTCTCGGTAGTGCCTTTGCCAAACAGGATTTCAGAAGCTTCAACTGCAAGATTGAAATCGCTCTCAGAATGAACCCTGATCGTCAGATCGCGTGCCAGTTCTTTCTGCAACAGGCGCAGATGGGGAGCTTCGCTATGTCTGGAAATCATTTCCTCCACTTCGTCACGGCTGAAAAGTGTGAATATTTTTATGTATTTCTCGGCATCGACATCAGAAGTATTAAGCCAAAACTGATAAAACTGGTATGGTGAGGTTTTTTCAGGATCGAGCCATACATTACCACTCTCGGTTTTACCGAATTTTCCGCCATCGGCTTTGGTAATAAGCGGACATGTAAGAGCAAATGCTTCTCCACCTTCAATTCGCCTGATAAGCTCAGTGCCGGTGGTTATATTACCCCACTGGTCGCTGCCACCCATTTGCAAACAGCAATTTTTAGTTTGGTACAGATATAAAAAGTCATAACCCTGCACCAACTGGTAAGTAAATTCAGTAAACGACAATCCCAAACCCACTTCGCCTTCAATTCGTTTTTTCACTGAATCCTTTGCCATCATATAATTTATAGTAATATGCTTGCCTATATCGCGGATAAAGTTCAAAAAGGTGTAATCTTTCATCCAGTCGTAATTATTGACCATTTCCGCTTTGTAAGGGCTGTCAGAATCGAAATCCAAAAATTTCCTTAACTGATTTTTAATACATTCCTGATTATGACGCAGGACTTTCTCGTCCATCAGATTTCTCTCCTGCGATCTTCCTGAAGGGTCGCCTATCATGCCTGTGGCTCCTCCTACCAAAGCCAGCGGCTTATGACCGCAACGCTGAAAATGTTTCAGCATCATTACTCCAACAAGATGCCCAATATGAAGCGAATCAGCTGTGGGGTCAATACCTACATAAGCCGTACCCATCTCATTCAACAAATATTCCTCAGTTCCGGGCATTATATCGTGTATCATGCCCCGCCATCTTAATTCTTCAATAAAGTTCATAATTACGATTTTTTTGCAAAGATAAAACTGGATTTTAAATTTATGGGTTCAAACACGTGAAATACCATTTTCATAAACAAATCAGATGTATTTAACACCACTGAACTGATAATGTTGATTAATATTATATGCTTTGCAATTACTTTTGGGAATATCCTGAATGCAAAACTAATTAGCGGATTTTCAAAACAGGATGATAGTTCAGAAAAACATATTGATTTTTACATACCGGAACTATTAAGCCTTTAAAATCAGTCAAGTCGTTTATCTTTGCTCTTTAAAATCAAATTTTTATGATCCTTGTAACTGGTGGAACCGGTGTTGTTGGAACACAATTACTTATTGATCTAACTATTGCTGGAAAAAATGTTAGGGCTTTAAAACGTAAGACGTCATCGCTGGAATTGACTGAAAAAATTTTCAGCCTGCAGAATCCTAAGGGCAAAGCATTATTTGACAAAATAGAATGGATTGATGGTGACGTACAGGATATTCTGTCGCTGGAAGCTGCAATGCAGGATGTTGAATACATATATCATTGTGCTGCAATGGTTTCTTTCGACCCGAAAGACAAACCTACGATGATGCGGGTAAATGTTGAAGGAACAGCCAATATGGTAAATACAGCCTTGGCGCATAAGATCAAAAAACTGTGTTTTGTAAGTTCAGTGGCAGCACTTGGACGTTCTGAAGAGAACACTATGGTTGATGAAAACTGCGATTGGGTGAGCTCAAAAGAAAATTCGCAATATGCAGTAAGCAAATATCAGGCTGAATTAGAGGTATGGAGAGGTATTGCCGAAGGCTTGAACGCAGTAATTGTAAACCCTTCAATCATCTTTGGGCCTGGAGATGCCGATAAAAGCTCAGCAAAACTGTTTACAACAGCTATGAAAGGCAATAAGTTTTACACTAAGGGCATAAATGCATTTGTTGATGTGAGAGATGTGAGCAGCATTATGATTAAGCTTATGGAAAGTGATATTGTGAATGAAAGGTTCATTGTTACAGCAGGAAATTTCTCTTATGAGAAGATCCTTACTCTGATGTCAGAAGGATTTAAAAAGCCCAAACCATCAATTCATACCAAACCCTGGTTGCTTGAAATAGTGTGGAGGCTGGATAAACTACGAAGCCTCTTTACAGGCAGCTCGCCATTGCTTACCCGTGAAACAGCCCGTACTTCAGGTAAATCATATTATTACAACAATGAAAAGGTAGTAAAGCAACTCGGACATGAGTTCATTCCGATAGATAAAAGTATTTATGATAATTGCAGCATATTCGAAAAGCTATATAAAAAATGAACTGCAGCATATTATTGCAATATACAACTCAGGGTCATACTACTTATCTGAGATTCAACCATTTAAAAAGAAAATCGTAAATCTTCCGGCTTAAAACGCTTAGTTTCGGGCAGTTTGACTAACTTTGCAGACCTGAAGAACCTTTATCTTAATTTCAATAAAACCTTTACTATGAAAAACCGTCATTTACTATTGCTATTACTGCTAATTCCACTGTTTACCACTGCTACTGAAATAAGAGTTAGATATAATTTTCAGGCGCCCAAAATATCAGAACAGGAAGCGTATCATTTAATTTCCTTTGAAAACACATTTTTATCAGGTCTTCACGGAGAACCCACACTGCCTTACCAGTCGGTTAGTCTGCTACTGCCGCCGGGAGAGGAAGCCCTTGAAATTGAAGTGATATTTGAAAACGAACAAGAACTTGATGGTTCTTTTATGCTTTTTCCCCGTCAGTATTCCTCGCCAATTTCAATTGGAAGTTCAGGGGAATTCATCAAGAATCAACAGATTTACAGCTCAGGTGATGCTTACCCAAATGAAGCAGCCGGGATGCTTAACACAGCATATCTGAACGGGCATTCAATTGCATTTTCGAGTTTCACACCGATAAAATATCAGCCGGCTACTGGTAAAGTCTCATGGTATGCTCAGGTGGACGTGATAGTAAAAACAAAGCCCGCTACCAAAGCCGGGAATGCTCTTGCCAATTTATCTGACCGTCCGGAAATAAAGCAAAAGGTCGCTGCTATGGTTTCAAATCCTGAAGTACTTGACCAATATCCGGCTGTCAATAAAAAAAGTCAGCTCGATCTGCTTATCATAACACCCCAATCATTCCATAATGGATTTAATTCCTTGCGGGAATATTATACAAATCAGGGAATTACTTCTGAAATAATCAGCCCTGCTGAAATTATATCTTCTACGCCCGGATCTGACAATCAGGAAAAAATCCGTAATTATATAATCCAACGCTACCAGCTTGATGATGTTAAATATGTTTTACTCGGTGGTGATATTGAGCATGTTCCTTACCGTGGGTTTTATTGTCAGGTGCAGTCGTCAATGATTTATGAAGAATACAACATTCCTGCCGATCTTTATTATTCCGGTCTTGATGGTACGTGGAACGATAACGGAAACAATAAATGGGGCGAGCCGGGTGAAGATGACCTATTACCTGATATTGCTGTTGCCAGACTGCCTTTTTCAAATATTACCGAACAAACCAATATGCTTAACAAAGTATATAAATATCAGGCTCAGCCTGTTATTAATGAATTGGACAAAAATCTGCTTGCCGGTGAGAATCTTTATGATAACCCTCTTACATGGGGTGGCGATTATCTTGACTTACTAATTGGATATCAGAATGAAAACGGATATATCACTGACGGAATTCCGGAATCTGCAAATATTGAAAAAATATATGATCGCGATATTGGCTATTGGGGCGGTTCACAAATCAGACAAAAGATAAACAGCGGAAACACAATGATTCACCATTGTGGTCACAGCAACTGGGATTATGCAATGCGCCTGTATAACTCAGATATTACTGATGCAAAATTCAGTCAGGTGAATGGTGTAGATCATAACTATTGTATTCTTTATTCTCATGGCTGTATTTGCGGGGCTTTTGATAAGAATGACTGTATTGGTGAAAATATGCTAAAAATTCAGAATTTTGGTGTTGCCGTTGGTTTTAACAGCAGATATGGATGGTTTAATGAAGGACAAACCGAAGGACCTTCACAGCACCTGCACCGCGAATTCGTTCATTCACTATATACTCTTGGCTACGATCGTATTGGCGAAACAGAGCAACATTCAAAGATCAGGACTGCACCATGGGTAAATGCACCCGGACAATGGGAAGAAGGAGCATTACGCTGGTGTTTTTATGCTCATAATATCCTTGGCGATCCTGCCATGATGATATATGCTGATAATCTTCCGGCTATTAATGTGAACCCGAATGAGATCTCACTTGAAATGGAAACAGGAGAAACTTTAACTATTGACCTGGAAATCACTAACAGAGCAGGTCAGTCAATCAGTTTTTACCTTACTGCAGAAGAGCCTGCCAAAAATGGTGCTGACAACGGAGAGAAAGAAAACACCGTTAGTATAAAAAATATTGAATGGCTTTCGTTCGATACCGATCCGACCACACTTCAGCCCGGACAAACAATTGAAATGGAAATAACTGTAAACACCACCTCTGTCAGTGCAGGAAACTATAATGCTAATCTTATTGTAAACAGCAGCGACAATTTTGCTCCACAGATCATAATTCCTGTTTCGCTGGAGGTTACTTCAGCAGATATCCTTCTGGGTGATGCCAATTGTGATAATGAGCTTAATATTCAGGATGCCGTTACAATAGTGAACTACATTATGGGCGATGATCCACAGCCTTTCTGCTTTGAAAATGCTGATATCATCGCTGATGGAGTAATTGATTTATTTGACCTGATCGCCGATATACAAATAATTCTTGAACAGGAATAATAATGATATGGTAAAGACAGATGATGCTGCCCTGAATAAAAAACAAAGGTCGCCCGTTTAGAGCGACCTTTGTTTTTTTACTTTTCTGAATTCTAATCAATGCCGAGCTTTTTCTTTACAAGCGACATAATATCATCACCGGGATCAGAATAAAGCAATAAACCTTCGGAGCTGTTAAAAATATACGTGTAGCCATGTTCTTTGGCAACAGCTTTGACAGCCTCGCGGGCTTTTTCAATTATGGGTGCTGTTAGCTCCGCTTCTTTTTCCTGCAATTCTTCTTCAGCCTGGGTACGGAAATTCTCCATGCGTGTTTGTATATCCATAATTTCACGCTCCTTGTTCTGGCGTATCAGATTCGACATGGTAGCCATATTTGACTGATAATCCTGAAGCTTGGTCTGATATTCATTAGTCATTTCAGAAAATGTTTCCTGCAAATCCTGCGTGAATTTTTCAAAAACTGCCTTAATAGAATCCTGACCTGGCATATCGGCATATAGTTTCGCAAAATCTATATGACCGAATTTTGCCTTTGACTGTGCGGAAACATTAAATGATAACAGGCTCAGCACAATGAGAGAGATGATAAAAAATCCTTTTTTCATTACTTTCAGATAATTTTAAATGATTACTTTACTGATTAAAAGTTTGTAAAATTAGAAAATTAATTTAAACACCAACTTACTTGTTATTAAATTGCAAAATAAACCTGCTGATTCATACTTAAAATGCATAACCCATTTTTGTCAGTACTTCTTCGCTGATATCAAATTTGGGGTTGGTATAAATAAGGGATACACTACCTGCCTTATCGAAGATAACAGCGTAATTACCAGCGTTGGCAACATCCTGAAGAGCAGTATATATTTTTTCCTGAATGGGTTTAATAAGCTCTTCACGCTTTTTGAATAAATCGCCATCCTGACCAAAACGCTTTTGTTGAAGTTCCTTTACTTCTCTTTCTTTTTGGATTATCTCTTCCTCGCGTTTGCGTTTCATTTCATCAGGCAGCAGCATTGATTCATTCTGATAATTACGATACATTTTATCAATTTCCCCGTATTTGGCTTCAATTTCTTTTTGCCATTCAGCGGTAAGGGCATCAATACGGGTTTGAGCACTATTATATTCCGGAATGTTCTCAAGGATATAATCCGTGTCAATATAGGCAAATTTCTGTGCCGATACGGAAAAACCAGCTAACATAAACAATGATGCAATGAACAGACCACGAAAAGCAGTCTTGCGGTTTTTAATTAATGGATGAATTTTCATGATTATTTTCTTTTGGTTGTATTATTATTTTTCATTTTAGCTATTTGTTACCAATCAAACTTCCTGCCAAAGTAAATGGGATAAATTTTTATTAATCAATTGACTGGTTAATAGAGAAATGGAACTGTCCTTTATTGGCTCCGGGTATTCCGGGTATAGGATCAAACCCATAGCCCCAGTCAAGACCGAGCAAGCCAAACATCGGGAGGAATACCCTTACGCCTACTCCTGCTGAGCGCTTAAGATCGAACGGATTAAAATGTTTGAAATCCCGCCATGCATTACCGGCTTCGGCAAATCCCATAACATAAATCGTAGCACTTGGATTCAGGGATAAAGGATAGCGGACCTCAAGGGTGTTCTTATTATAAATGGTGGCACCAAGATTTTTATTGTAATAATAATCCGGGGTCATACTTTCGTTACTATAACCTCTGAAAGCAATTATCTCTCTGCCATCCAGGTTGTTATATCCTGAAAGCCCGTCGCCGCCAAGGAAAAACCGTTCAAAAGGAGTAACTCCAATATCGCGGTTATACAAACCCAGAAATCCGTAACGCGCCCTCAGACTTATCACCAGATCTCCATAAACAGCCTGATACCACGATGAGCTGAAATTCCATTTGTGATATTCCATCCATTTGAATTTTTTCTCATCGGCCATGCTTTTGTAATCCTTATTGCTGAACCAGCTATAAGGAGGAGTAGCCGTAAGCGAAAGGGTAAAATCAGAACCGGTTCGCGGATAAATGGGCTGGTCAACCGATTTTCGCCCGAAAGTTACACCGTAGTTGATGCTGTTATATTCACCATTTCCGGTGCCAAATGAAAATACCGTCCCGTAATTGTTTAAAACGTAGCGCTGAAGGCTCAGGTTCTGGATTAGCACAAAATAGTCGTCAGGCCATTGCAGGCGTTTGCCAAGAATTACCGAGAATCCGTCAATTTTGAATGAAGCAAAATTTTCATTTTTCCTTGAAAGCCCGTTGCTGAACAGCGAATGATAATATGATAAGGTAAGGGAGTTGGGTTTTTTGCCTCCAAACCAGGGTTCAGTAAGCGAAGCACTATAACTGATATATCCGGTTCCGTACGACTGTAATCTGATACTTAGCTTCTGACCGTCGCCGGTGGGTACAGGACGCCACGCCTGACGATTGAGAATATTACGGGTTGAGAAATTGTTAAACGATAACCCCAGCGTACCAATTATTCTGCCGTAACCCCAGCCTCCTGAAAGCTCTATCTCGTCAGCAGCAGTTTCTTCAACTTCATATATCAGATCTACAGTTCCGTCATCCGGATTGGGAATAGGTACGGGATTTATCTTTTCAGCATTAAAATACCTGAGCTGTGCCAGATCGCGGGTGGAACGAATAATATCCGAACGGTTAAATAATTGCCCCGGCTGTGTTTTCAACTCCCTTATTACTACATGGTCATTGGTTCGGGTATTGCCTTTTATCGAAACCCGGTTTATTGTAGCCTGCTTACCCTCAAAAATCCTCATTTCCAGATCAATGGTGTCATTTTCAACCCTTACTTCTACGGGATTGACCCTGAAAAACAAATATCCGTCATCAAGATATAAGGAACTGACATCTATTCCTTTAGGATTGTAATTAAGGTTGGTTTCAAGAATTTTCTGATTATAAACATCGCCCTTTTCAATACCCAAAACTGCACTTAACACCTCAGTATTGTATTTTGTATTTCCAATCCAGGTGATATCACCAAAATAATATTTCGGCCCTTCTTCAATCTGCAGGTCAATTGATACATAATTATCGTCAACTCTGTAAACCGAGTCTTTTACTATCCTGGCATCGCGATAGCCATGTTCATTATATTTTCCGATAAGGTTTTGCTTATCTTTAGTAAAATCATCATCAATAAGGCGGGAACTTTTAAAAACCCGTGGTCTGATATCGTCAGTGAAAGCATTTGCAATGCTGTTACCCATTTCTATAATATCAAGTTTCACTGCAGCCTTTGCAAAATCCTTCAGCATTTTATCCATACTGTCGAAAGGCTTCATTACTCCTTTTTCCTTGGTATCCTTAAACTGACGTTTTAACTTCAGATCCGACAGTGCTGAATTTCCCTCGAAATTGATTGATTCAATACGCACACGGTTCCTTTTGTTGATATCAATGATCAGATATACCTGGTTTATGCCTGAAGTATCACGAACCTGGCTAATATCAACGGTTGTGTTCAGATAACCCTTGCCGCTGAAATGTTTTTTTATTATATTTTCGGTTCTGATAACAAGATGATCGGTTACCACATCATTACGGATAAGATTTATTTTATCCCGCAAATCATCGGCTTCGGACTTTCTCACACCCTTGAAAGTGAATTTACTCATCCTGGGTCTTTCTTTCATTGAAAGGTTCAAAAAGATCATTTCCCCTTCGATCCGGGTAGCTGTAATACGAATATTTTCGAATAAACCCTGTTGCCAGAGTTTTTCAATAGCCTGACGGATACGGTCGCCCGGAATCTCAATACGGTCGCCGACACTTAAACCTGAAAGCACAATAATAACACCATGATCAAGATATTCAATACCGCTGATAGTTATTCCGCCAATTATATATGATACCGGTCTGGTATAGTTTACTTCGGGCAGATCGGAACCTATAAGCACCTGCGATTTGGTTTCGAGAGCACTTGTAAAGATAAGCGCAAAGCAGAGATAACAAAACAGCCTTAACCTCATTTCATCTACAACTTTTAATTTGTTCGCTTACTTTTCCGAATCTTCTTTCGCGCTGCTGATAATCAATAATAGCTTCATAAAGGTCTTCCTTACGAAAATCAGGCCATAGCTTTGAAGTAAAATACAGCTCGGTATAAGCACTTTGCCATATCAGAAAATTGCTGATACGACATTCGCCGCTGGTTCTGATAAGAAGTTCCGGCTCAGGCATCCCTGCTGTATTAAGATTGTTTGAAATAACTTCCTGGGTAATATCATCAGGATTCAGTATTCCGGATCTCACCTTATTGGCAAGCGCCTTAAAAGTTTCAGTTAATTCCCAGCGTCCGCTGTAACTCAATGCCAGCACAAGGTCCATTCTTTTATTCGAAGCCGTTGTATTCATTGCTTCGATCAGTTCTTTCCGGCAGTTTTCGTCAAGTGAGTCCAGATCGCCAATGGCTTTCAACCTGATATCATTATCAGTGAGTGTTTTTGTTTCCTGATGTATGGTTTGAACCAATAATTTCATGAGTGCCTCCACTTCAGTAGCCGGACGTTTCCAGTTTTCAGTGGAAAAAGCATAAAGGGTCAGGAATTTTACACCTATTTCGGCAGCAGCCTCGGCAGTTTCCCTTACTGAGATCACACCCTGCTCATGCCCGAAAACCCTGTGTTTCCCACGCATTTTTGCCCAGCGACCATTGCCATCCATAATAATGGCAATATGTTGAGGAAGATTTTTGATATCTATTTTATCTTTTAAACTCATCTTATTAAAAACCAGCACTCAAAGTAACATCAAAAATTTATACTGATGTGTATTTATTATTGTTAAGTATTGTTAAAACTTTATTCTTTCCGGCTCATCGCACCTTGCTCTACCTCTGAAATTAATCCTGAAGACTACTGAAGCACCTGCATATCCGTACCAATCATTGTCTTTTGAATTTCCACGCTGCATTCCTTCATCATAGTTTTCACCGGGATCAACATAAACCGGATAGAACTGCTTTTCGCCATTGTCATCATATTCACGGGCAGGATAAACTCCATGAACATCATCAATATAATCGGTCATGGTTTTTCTCATCCCCCATTCTAAAGTCAATCCAATAAAATCATTAACACTGTATTTTACACCAATGCCAAAAGGAAAGCAAACCGATACAGGTAGCAAGCCTGACACCGGAGTATAATTAACTCCTTCAGCAGGTTGATTTCTTAGAACATAAGTTTGTGACCTGTATACAGCTTTTGGATTATACATAAAAGCACCTACACCCCCAAAAACATAAGGAGATAAATAGCTAAGGCTACTCCCAGTAAAATAATCGAAAAAATTAAATTCGCCTACAACAGAGACTTCATAAATATCTGAACTGAAATTCAAACCACGATCAACACGATATTGGGTAATAAGATCATCGCCTCTTACATTCCCAACAAGTAACCCGGATCTTATGGCAACCCTGTTATTAAAGTTGTATCTGTAAACAAAGCCAAAAGCCGGCTGAGTGAACTCAAACAATTTTTCCGGATTCAGGTCGCCCATATAATACATTCCTCCTCCTGTTACTCCCAGTTCAATACGTTGTGCATGTATAGCCGGCACAACACCGGCAAGTAGCAATGCTACAAGATATTTCTTCATTTTAATTTGAGGGCGCTAAATTATCACTTTTATTTATTCAGAAAAGAAAGGGATGAGGATCAATTTCTGATATCCTGTCCCCAGCTAAGTTTTTCGCGTATTGTACGAAAAAAATACTGATCTTTCATCTGAAGAAGATTTATACGAAAACCGGCTTTGCTTACAACAAGCTGAGTTTCAGGATAAATAACCACAGAACGCGAATCAAGACTGGCAAGATATTCATTTTCACGACCTTCAACCCTTATACTAATAACACTTTTGTCGGGTATAACGACCGGTCTTACTGTTAAATTGTGTGTGGCAATAGGTGTGATAACGAAATTTTCAGCATTGGGAGCTATAATAGGCCCGTTGCATGAAAGTGAATAGGCTGTGGAACCTGTAGGAGTTGCTATTATTAGCCCGTCAGCCCAGTATGAATGCAAGAATTTACCATCCACATAAACGTGGATAAGTATCATTGACGATGTATCTTTCTTATTAATTGTCAGCTCGTTAAGTGCAAAATTAAGATTGCCGAAGATGTTCCCTGTGGTTTCGAGACTTAAAAGTGCCCTTGAGTCGAGAATGTAATTGCCATTTATTACACAGTCAATAGCTGGTAAAATATCGTTTTTTGATATACTTGATAAAAATCCCATCCTTCCCAGATTAATACCCATAACGGGAATACCTGAATCGCGTACCAGTGTGATAGTATCGAGCAAGGTTCCGTCGCCTCCTATTGAAAACAGAAAATCGACTTTGCCTTTCAGAGTATCCTTGTTGCTAAACAAATCTGATACATCCCCAACATCAACCGACTGGCGGAGTAATTCAAAAAAAGGCTGATACATCATATATTTGATACCATATTGCCTGAACTTGTCAAACAATGGCTGCAAATATAAGATCTCATCGCGATTGGAGGTTTTACCATATAATGCTATTCTCATACAACAGGTTTGTGAGGGGGTTTGAAAATGCAAGATTACTAAAAATGTTCAAAAGTTTAGAAATTTAAATGCTGTGAGTTAAAATATTTTAGCTTTTTACGGCAAAACCCATTAGCACGGGTCATAATATTTCCAATAAAAAAATCATATCGGAGCCAGAAAATGAAGAAATACCCCATGTTCGCCCTTACGGTTGATTGAATATTCGATACGCATTACCTGATCATAATAGGTTACCACATCCAGCCCAAAGCCATTGCCCCATAAAAAACTGTTGGGTAATTTATTGTTGAACTCATTATTGTTGTTGGGTTCGTAAACATAACCCATATCGGAATGCATACCCAGATATAAAGACAGATGCAGTTTACCGAATTTTTCAGTCGGGATGAATGGCAAATGTATGATGGTAGGTTCAAGAATACGGTATTTCAGATTCAGCTTTGTAAGTGCCGTATGCCTGCCATCAACAACATAATATTCATAACCACGTATGAAATCGTATTTATAACCAAGCGAACTACTCATGAAGTAAGGTTGACGATCAGCAAGCGAGAACTTCACTGAAACTCCCATAAGCAGATACCAGCGGTCGCTGAGGGTGAAATATTTTTTAAATGCTGATGCAATATCAAAAACATTTAGTTTGCTGTTCTGAAAAATTCCAAACCCCTGTTTTGAGATCCTCAAATCAAAATAATACCCGTCGGTAGGATAGTATTTCAAATTACGGTAATCGCTTCTGAACTCATAAATTAAACTCAAAAAATTGGGTTTGCTGTTACTGCTGATAAAATAATGTGGATTGAGCTTATAAATAGTATCGCTGAAGATATACTGACTGTACTGCAGTGTAAGTATATGCCTATGGTGTATCAAGGGGCGGTATAGCAGTGAGGTATTTATGTCAAACCCTTTGAATGAAAATCTACCGGGATCATCGTAATAAGCCAGTTCATCATTTTTTGTGGCATAGGCTACTTCACGGCGACGGCTGTACGTTGCCCCGAATCCCAGCCCTATGGTCTGCGCCCGGTTAATATTGGGTTTTGAATAGGCAATACCCAGCGATTGATTATAACCCCCTATCATAACAGCCTGCAACGACTCCTTTCTGCCTCTGAAATTCTGATGGTTAAGGATAAGACCAAAATTTATCCTCGAAAGGTCCTTTGTTCTCCACCACTCATTGAAATTCCGGTCGGCAAGCTCTACCACAGGTACGGGCCACAGATACCAGCGTTCAACAAAACTAAAAACAACATCCACAACCGGCATTTCTCCCTCAGTTCTGCTGGTTTCAATATCAACAAAATTGAACAGCGAGGTATTAAGCAGGTTTAATCTGCTTTGTTTAAGCAATCTTTCCCATACATCAGCATCTATTGTATCACCCGAGTTGAAAAGTAATTCGCGGTAAATAATACCGGAGCGGGTAGTTTTATTTTTTTCGAACCTTATCTGACCAACAATGATTTTCTGATCTGCATCATTGTTTTCTGAGAACCCGGAAGCAGGCGATTCCTGACCCAATATGCCGGAAAAACTGAATAGTAACAGTGAAAACAGAGTGAAAATAAGTCGTATTTTACGAAAACAGTCAGTTTGCAGTTTCAATAATGTCATTCCTTTTTTGCAGATGTCAGATGTCAAGATAAGTCATAAGGTTATCGTAACGATCTTTCAAGTCATCGTAGTATGAAGATTCGCCGTAAGTGGCTTTGATGAAATAATTATAACGGTCGAAGGTTTGCAGCACAGGTCCTATCTCCATGCGATTTATCTTTATTGATATTTCAAGCATGGTACTGTCAGGTACAGAAGTTATGAACATACTCAGGATCTTGGCATCGTTCGATTCAATTATCTGAGCTATTTCAGAAAGCGAATAATCGTTCTGACTGCGTTCCAGTACTATTCCCGGATTATTTATTGAGGTAATCACCGGGAAATGTTGCATGAAAGTGTCAAAAGTTATGACACCAAGATAACGATGATGTTTATCAAGAACAGGCAAGAGCGATAGCATTTCTTCAGAGAACATATTAAGCACATCAAAAATATGACAGTACTCGTCAACATAATGTTTTACAAGCGATTGCATATGTTGCCCTATGGTATCCTCAAAACGGTTCTCAATATAAATATTTTCTTCGGCAAGCAAACCAATATACTCTGTGCCGTTGACCACCGGAAGATGCGAGATCTTGTATTCATCCATCAGACTAAGTGCCTTAATAAAGGTTTCGTCAGGCATAAGCGGAGCAATCGTAGTTGAAAGCAAATTTTTGGCTATCATAAAATATACTGTTGATTTTATACTGCAAACCTAAATATTTTCTGTCAGACCGAAGTGGTTTTTATTGGGGCAGAAATAAAACAACCGGGTAAGAAATTGTGAACCCGGTGACACCAGCTATTGCAGAAGACAATGGCAAGGATTATTAATTTCGCCGGAAAAGAGAAAAATAAAAGTAACGGTTAAATGAGCATGAGGGTTATGCCGGCAAATGCCTTTCATTCTTCATTCCCGAACTTCTCAACCATATTCAGGAACGATTCTGCATCTTTAATGCTCTTATCATAAACTTTAAGGTTAAGAATTACACCAAAGATTAAACCCAGCCCGACAACACCGAAAACAGCAGGTATAAAAACCGTGAGGTCCCCAAGAAGGTCAATACCGGCTTTGGCTTTAACTATTAGTGAAAGAAGCGTTATCCCTATTATTACGGCTATAAGATATTCTATCTTTCTGAGGCGCAGGATAAGTATCCTCAGGTTCGTCATTTTCTTCTGAAAATGCATCACACTCAAATCATAATACAGAAGATCATAAAAATGCGATGCTTTAACAGCAGAAAAAACAAAACTTACAGCACACATCAAAGAACCAATTAGTCCGGTAATAAAATATTGAGTTTCGCCTGATAGCTGTATCAGCAAAGCTATAATTATATTAATTATACAAAACTGTATAACTAGATTCAACAGTTCAAGGATCATAGGTTTTTTCAGGGCAAAGGTGCTTTTTTCAAGGTTTACTGACCTCAGAAGTTCTTCGTTAAGCTTCAGTACTTTGCTTAACTTTTTGTCATATTGTGCCCATGCATCTTTTAATTCGTTAATTTCCATGATATCAAGTTTTTAATGTTTAAATTCTTCTTTGATCCTTTTCTTTATACGGCTGATCTTTGTAGCCACATTTGTTTCAGAGATACCGAGTATTTCTGCCATATCCCTGTAGCTTTTATCTTCCAGAACCAGTAAAATAAGAGCTTTGTCCATTTCATTCAAACGCTCCAGATACTTATACAACAACGATATCCTTTCGTCCAGCTCAAAACCGGGTCTGGAATCCGGCAGAGAAATTACCGATGCATCAATACCGACAGTTTTCTCATTGCGTTTTCGATCTTTCCGATAAAATGAAATAGCTGTATTCAAAGCAATACGGTAAATCCAGGTTGAGATCTTAACCCGTCCGTCGAATTTTGAAAATGAGTTCCACAATTGAATTAAAATATCCTGCTGCAAATCCTTTCTATCCTCATAATTTGAACAATACGAATTACAAATTTTAAAGATCAGATTTTGATTGTCTTTGACTACAGAAATAAAGTTGTCTTTATTCACCGGATTTTCTTAATCGTTTCTTTATTATTCGCAAAAAGTGCTTAAAAATCACATAATTAAGAAAATTTTTTCAACAATTAGCTTCTAAACCAGTTTTCAATGTTTGCGAAATGCTCAATATTTGGTTTCAGCTCAGTATTTAACTCATCTAAAAATCGATAAATTGAGTAAACACTAGTATCCATATTCAGATGCCTTCGAAAATAATCTACTGTTTTTAATTTACTTCCCGGATAGACTAATCGACTTAAAACCGGGTTCTTGAAATAATCGCATGACCCATCAGAAGGAAAGCCGAGTTTTTTGTAGATTTTGCCGAGTATTAATTCTGTTCCTATAATTTGTAAATGTTCATTTGCAATACTATTTACAAAGTTCTCAACCACTAAATCATCATGATCCACAAAAAGGGATTGAAGCCCCCTAAGCCGCTCCAACTCCGTTTTTGCAAGTAATAGAAACAACTCTTCTTTACGTTTAGTTTGTGTAATTCCAACAGTCTTTATTACTTTGTTGGAACGATTATGCTTCTGCACAATCTGAATACTGATTGTGCCACTACGATTCTTATTTTTCCGAATAAACATGTGCAAAAATAGCTCCGCATGACCCAAAATGCAAGTTAATCTAATGTAATTTACTGATAATCAATACATATTTTTGATACGTTCATGTAGTGTACTAAACAGGAAATCGGGTATCCTTTGAAAAGGAGCAAGTTCCCGCTCAAGGGTCTTTTTCTCTTTTACTGTATATGCCACCTGTATATATTTTGTAAATCCATTCTTATCCCTAACCACAAAATCCACCTCCAGATTATCTGTTTTTCCTATCCAAACCTGATAATCTCTTCGCAGCAACTCAAGAAAAACGATGTTCTCGAGCAAATGTCCGGTATCTGCAGCAAATTCCTCAAACTTGTATTTATTTACAGGTTTGAGGAATTTAACCGGGTTGCCGTAACAACGGATAGTAAACTTATTTTATATCTACTCTGATGCCTTCGCTATGGGCTGAAAACTCAGGAGCATACAGGCATTGAATACTGGTAATTCCGGTTGAAAAATCTCCGGTTTGAGAAACTATTACCGGATATTCAAAAACCCATGTTCCTTTTGGCAGATATTGAAAGAAAAAATGAGTAGCCAAATCACGCGGATTCTCATAATAACCCAATCCACCTTTATATCTGTAACCCGAAATTTGCTCTACAGGTTCAAATGCCGGAGCTCTGAGATCTTTCATGTGAACATATTCCATGTCGCGGTCAACTTTTAATTCAATACGCATCACCATTTTATCCCCGATTTTCAACAATTTATTATCTGTAATGGTTTCAAGCACTGGTCCAGCAGGCATTAAAACCTCTCGCATAATACTCCTTTTCAGTTTCAACGGAGTTTCATGTGCAGTAATTCGGTCGAGCTGCTCAAAATACTGCCAGTACAAACCACCCCATACAATAGTGTTACCTGGATTATTCACAATCACTTCTGCCATTTCCGGTTTTATCTCATCACCATTAAATGATATCCTGAAATATCCGCTTCCGGCTTCTTCTTTAACAGCAGGATAAGTAGCCGGATTGATTTTAAGGTTGCCTATCTGAACACTGAAATCCTTATTGACACCAAAAGATTGAGTTCCGCGCATCAGAATGGCATAAACAGCTTCAGCGGTAGCCCGGCTTGATTTCCAGGCATGTGTTTGTTTCTGCTTTATGAGCCATTGCTGCATTTTTTCAACTTTTTGCATGTCTTTGCCTATATCAGCAAAAGCTTCGATCAGCAAAGCCTGTGTTTCAACAGGGGCTTCATACCAGTACAATCCCTGACGAAGATCGCGCCAGTACATACCCATTTCCTCGCTAATAAGTGCTCTGTCGGCAACCGAGGCAATTATTTGACCAGCAATAGCATCAGAACTCAGATTATGCAATGCAATTGCTATCATACCCTGAAAATAAAGCTGCTGTCCTGTCCAGTATCTTTCAGCCTGATCTTTCCAGAACGCAAAACTCTCCTGATGTTTTCCATTCAGCGGAAACTGTGGTGTCCAATAACTTCTTGCCCACAAATAATGTATAACTCCGGGATGGAGATGATTGGTTTTAGGATCAACAGGCTTTTGCAGCTTATTATACTCTTCAGTCATTTTCTCATCTATGTACAAAACTGCCTGTTGCATTCTTTTATACAAATCTTTTTCATCCATGATTTTCTCAATTCCCAGTGCCTGCAATCTTCCAAACCCTGCAACAAGCTGCTGAGTAACATGACGGCTGTCAGGCATACCCGGAAACCATGACCATCCTCCATTTTCAAGTTGCATGTCAAGCAACTCCCTGAAGCTTTTTTTCAGCATTGAAGCAATATTATCCCTGTCGAACAGCAAAGCAATCTGTCTTTTTTGTTCTGATTCACCCAAAGCATCAGAAAGCCATGGAGTTTCTTCTATAACTGCAGTTTTTAGATCCTGATTTTTTTCAAGATTTGAAAGCAATGCATTTGGATCAGTTTTTTGCCATATCCTGAACACCCTTTCAATTTCAGGATGCCGGTTTATTATATGCAAAGCAAGCTGATTGGTATAATACTGCTGAAATATAGCTTCAGCACTCTTTGAATTTGGTTCTGACAAATACGGCAAAGCCTGAACTACATACCATACAGGATTTGAAGTAAACTCCAGCGTCAACTGATGGTTCACAGCAGTGGAACCGCTTTTACCCGACTTCAGCAGCTTATCAAAAACAAAGGTTTTATTCTCATTCGAACCCGCAAACATAGGCATACTTTCAGTGATCAACTGGCGGTTGGTCAGAACAGGCAACATGTTTTCTTCACCATCGCTGTGAGAACCTGCAATTGCCGCTACCCTGTATATTATTGCATAAGCACCCTTGTCCGGCACCTTAATATCCCAGAAAATATCGCGGGAATCATGCGGAGGGATAACAATTTTCTTTTGTTCCGCGACCAGAATGTAGCTTTCATTAACTGATGCCATGGTCAGCGCATCGAAGAAATTAAGCGAGACATCGGCAACCAATTCCTTATCAGTAATATTTACCACTTTTGCCCTGAACTGCATCTCGTCGCCCTGACGTAAAAATCGCGGTGGGTTGGGGATTACCATGAGTTCACGTCCCGATTCAAAAAACTCGTCAAGCATACTTGTTCTCAAATCCTTGGTATGAGCCAAACCCATTAATCTCCAGCGTGTAAGTGATTCAGGAACAGTGAAATTCAAAGTAACGACACCATCTTTATCACTTAATAATTGCGGATAAAAGAAAGCTGTTTCTCTCAAATCCCGCCTTATCATTAGTGAAGGCATTTCAGCCCGGATGTGTTCAGGTTGTTCATCGTAAGAATCACCCCCCGAAACCGCATCATCAGCTACTGCATACGATTCTTCCATAAGAGCCTGACTGTCAGGTGCAAGATTTCTGCTTTTTGTTAAATGTCTGCCTCCTGAACGAAAATCGAAAAACACAGGCGCATACATATCAAATCCAAACCAATTAAGTTTATCGTACTCGCGATGAAAGTATTCGGGAAATGAGGTATATACACCTGCATGCAAGGATATTTGTCTAAAAGCTGCACCCGCATTCCAGTTTAACTGACGGCGGTAACGGTCGTACATTGTTAAAGCCCAGTTATGAGGCATTAACACATCCAGCGAAGCATCATACATTCCCGCCAGCAGTTCAGCTTTTTCCGGCTCGCCTTTATAATTACCAATAAACACCTTCCATTCTTCCTTTCCTCCGGGTTCAAGACGGTTGCGCTTTGTTTCAAGTTTAATATTCAATTGCTTGCTCTTATCAGGAACATTAACTGAAAGAGTTTCGGTAAAAACACGGTTCTGAGCCACAGCAGTGAACAATACCCTGAAACCTCCCACATGCCTTTCAGTAACGGGTATGGTAATGAGCATAGTGCTGTTATTTATGTTCAATCGCCGGCTTTCAACAATACTGCCATTTATTTCTATTTCATACAGCACTGTAAGTTGTATTTTCGAACCTATAAGTATTCTGGCATTTTGCCCGGGTTCAGGATCAGTAGTAAGCAATTCCGACCACCAAGGCTTTGATACAGGTACTGTTTTGTTAATTTCAGAATATACAGTGAAATATTTCCTGAATTCCACAGGTTCACCGAAAGCATCTTTACTTTTAATCTCAATTAAATAAGTCCCGGGAGTCCAGGTTTGGAATCCATCCGGAATTATCCTGTCAGCAGAACCGGTATTGAATTTACCGGCAAACATTCGTTTTTCCACACCCCACGATGAGGGATCATCTTCATTATCATACACATCAAAGGGAAACATTTTATCATGTGTGGCTTTATCCAGTATAAAGCGGTCAGGGCGGGAAAATGGTCTTTCGCGAAACAGTTTTTTCGGCTGTATGAGTTTCTGTATTGATATTTCTCCTGTAACTTCCTGATCTATACCATTCATATTTTTTGCATCTATCCTGAAACCCTTAAAAGCTTCCTGATTCAGCATATCAGGAATTTCAGCACTGAGCAGCAAAGCAACATACCCAATACCTATACTTGTGCTGCCGCTTTGTGTTTCGCCATTAATATCGGTAACATCAGCCATTATATTGAAAATGAATACCGGATTCCTTTCTTTTGAAAGACCAGGATCGGGGATAGCGTTAAAAGTTACAGTAAAATTCCCATTAGCATCAGTTTTTGCTGTTCCGTTCATTATCTCTGCCGGAGGCGATGACGGATAATAAATTCCTGTGCGATAAAACGGATAGGGGAACCTTATCTGTCTTGTAACCCTGAATTTTACTTCAGCATTATTGATTGGATTTCCGGCAAAAGCAAGTGCCTGTCCCTGAACAGTAACAGATTCACCTAATTTATAATTGCTTTTTATAGTGTCAAAATCTACCTTGAAACGCGGAAGCTTATACTCTTCAACTGAAAAACTCTTATTTCCATACTGATTGCTTAATTGAAAACTGCCTGTGAGCAATCCTGACGGTATAACAAAGCTGCCTGCAAAGCTTCCGTAATCATTGGTTGTAACTATCAGTTCCGATATTTTTTGATAATTGGCATCGTACAGAACAACATTTGTTTTAAAATTTGTTTTAAGCCTGTGGTCTTTGCCATCTGTATCTATCATTACACCTTTGAGATAAATGGTTTGTCCCGGACGATACAAAGCCCTGTCAGTAAAAAAATGAGTCTGTGTATGTGTATATTTCTGTTCAATGTAGGGCTGAACATAAAAATAATGGTCGGACATGAGGCGGTCATTTTTAAGTGTGAGCTCAACAGCCATCCTGTTTGTCCGTCCTGAAGAGTCATCAGCTTCAATAGTAAATTCCCCGTCAGTATTTGTTGTATATTTAGGTCCTTTTACAATATCATATCTGCGTAAAGACTGATTATACCTTTCCTGCCACAACGTTGCCGTAACATTTTTCAAAGGTTTTCCATTATCTCTGTCCAGAACCAGAAATCTTACACTTCCATCTGTTTCTGTGCGGCTCACAAAGCTTAAAGCTGAAATCCAGAAAGATTCAAATGACAATTCATAATCTGCATTATTGTAACTCTCATCAAAACCCGCAATCACTATATAATAGCCTAAAGGCAAAGCCTGAACCGGAATCTCAGTATTATGCATCTGCATATCGCCATCGTCAGGAAGTTCATGCTTCCACGAAAAATAGGGTTCTATTTTCAGATACTGATCAATAAGTTCTTTTGTGTTATGATATTTTTGTCTTAGTTCCCGGTCAGTTTCGGGAGCTATTCCAATTATACGCAAATACAATTCCTTTACATTTCGGTGTGAAACCAATGCCTTGAATGGCTTACCGGGCAGGTTCACATATTCCAATTGTATATTCAGAACCGGCTCGGAAATTTGCTTGTTCAGGTTTATGCAATTCTTAGTAGAGGGCAGATCGGGAAAGCGCCTAATAGCGGTTTCGAGTTTAATTTTTGCTTCTTTCAACTTCAGGCGTGGCTCAGGATTGTCAAGCGGGTTATAGGTATTTCCTTCCCTTATCAGCTCAGTGGAAATAGCATAAGCAATTTCAGGGAAAGCCTGTGAATCGTAATATTGCTGTTCAAGCTGCTCAAGAGCCTTCATGTATGACTCATCCTTTTTCTCAAGTGTGATATTTTCCTTTATCCATGCAAGTCGTTTAAGGTCCACATCAATCAGCGCAAGAGGGGTTTTATCAATGATATGGAAGCCAATGAGCTTTTTGAACAATGTAAGGGCATGATAATTAAACGATAGCTCGCCGGGTTTTGCTGTAGCAGTATTTACAAACTTCTCAGCAGGCTCAAATAAAGATTCATTATTTAATTCAATAGGGTCATTTACCTGAATAAGAGTAGCCTGAGGGTTCGTAAAAAAATCAAGAGCACGTTGTGCAAGAATATCGTACAGTGTAGGGCGATAAACTTTTGAACCTTCTTTTTCTTCCAGAATTTCTGAAAAACCGGAGGCATGGAGCTTTTTTAATTCTTCAGGAGCACTGAGCGACTGTTCATAGTGAAAAACAGCCTTTTGCAGAATGCTTCTCACATCCCAGGTTTTTATATCATCGCCCGGTTCTCCTTCAATAACGGTACGGCTAAGGATCAAATGCCGGTTTACCGAAAAATAGCGATAATAAAGCTCTGCCTGTATTGAGTTCAGTATTGAAAGCGATGGCTGGGTGGTATTTGCTATATACTTGTCCACCATAACAATGCTTTTTTCAAAATGATCTTCTTCAAAATCGGCGCTCAACCTTATCTGATACAAAATAGTCCTGATAAATTCAGGATGGTTATTTTCAGGTATAATCTGCCTTTGAATCTGATTTACAATATCCATTGCTGCCTTTGGCATTCCGGCTTTTTGCAGTGAATCAACCTGCTGCCATAATCTTTGGGTCTTATTTTCATTCATTGTTGATTGAGGAGTTGAAATAACCGGATTGCAACTGAGTAATACATAAGCAAGCAACAAAACCGGTATGTTACGAAAAAATAATATTCTCATGATTAAAAACTTATTCGTTAATGAACCGAAGTAACAAAGGTATCAATAATTGTTCCGCAATTATATGAAATTGAGTTCGGAAAAAGATTTTCAAAAAACTTTTATTGTTGAATACGGAAATTGCACGGTAATTGTGTGCTGAAAACCTTTGTCATGATAAAAAAGTATTTTTCCGGCAGCGGTTCACGGAAAAAACATTGAGCAAACAAAGTTTATATTACTTTTGCACCGCATTATGAAATCATCAATTAAATTCTACCTGACATGAGAAAGATCATTCTGCTTTTAATTGTTCTAATTGCCGGATACGTTAGCATGGCTCAATCCGGAGAGAAAACTTTTCACAAAATTCCATCAGCAGTTGTAAAAACAATTGATGGTCGTGATTTTAACACTGCAAACATAGAAAACGACGGAAAACCTATCATCCTGAGCTTCTGGGCATTATGGTGCACACCCTGTATGCGTGAACTTTCGGCAATTGCAGAGGATTATGAAGATTGGGTTGAAGAAACAGGAGTTAAACTCATAGCTGTTTCGATTGATGATTCACGAAGTACATCTAAAGTGTTGCCCACTGTTCAGGGTAAAAACTGGGAATATGATGTTCTGCTGGATCCTAATGGTGATTTTAAAAGAGCAATGAATGTAAACCAGATACCTCACAATTTTATTATTAACGGCAAGGGTGAAATAGTTTGGCAGCACACTTCTTTTTCGGAAGGCAGTCAACAGCAACTTATTAATCTTGTGAGAAAACTTAATGCCGGCGAAGATATTTCCGATCATTAAGCAAACAATCAATTTCCGAATCACTTAGATTATTCAATCCACTACTTTTTTTATTATGACAAAAAAGCAGCAAAAAATAATTCTATTAATTGCAATCTCACTGGTTTTTATTAATCCCATACATTCTTTTGCACAGGGATTTGCCGGTCCATCAAGGGTAAGCGGCAATTTTCAGTTCGACGGTCAGTTATACAGAAGCGACACACTTATAGGAGCTCCTGAAGTGAATGAACAAATGCTGATGAATAATTTTGCCAATTTACTTTTTACCAAAGGTGATTTTACTGCCGGTTTGCGTTTTGAATATTATCTGAACCCCATCAAAGGTTATGACACAAAACCTACAGGTATAGGTATGCCATACAGGTTCATGGCATATAAAACCGGTGATTTTGAAGTTACTGCCGGTAGTTTTTATGAACAATTTGGCAACGGGCTTATTTTAAGGGCTTACGAAGACTGGAATCTTGGTGTGGATAATTTTCTTGACGGCTTAAGGGTTAAATTCAACCCTGCAGAAGGCATTGCACTCAAGGGTGTTTACGGGAAACAGCGTTATTTCTGGGATCATTCTCCCGGAATTGTACGTGGAATTGATGCCGATTTTTCAATCAACGATCTGGTCAATTCTATGAAGGAAAGTTCGGTAAGGATATTTGCCGGTGCAGGAATGGTAAGTAAATATCAGCAGGATGAATTGATCATTCCCAAACCGGGCTATCGTTATAATTTACCTGAAAATGTTCCCGCTTACTCCGGTCGTTTAAATTTGAGCAGTTCAAATTTTAGTTTTATCAGCGAATATGCATATAAGATGAACGATCCCTCATCAATTAACGGATTTATATACAAACCAGGACAGTCTTTATATCTTAGCGCAACATATTTCAAACCAGGTTTAAGTGTGATGGCATCTGCCAAGCACACTGATAACATGAGTTATAAATCACGCCGTACTGAATCAACAACTCTCGATATCAATTTTCTGCCTCCATTAACGAAACAGCACACTTATAATCTGTCAGCCATGTACCCATATGCCACCCAGCCAAACGGAGAAGTGGCATTTCAGGGTCAGATCATTTACACAATAAAGAGAAGAACTAAAATAGGAGGTAATTACGGTACTTTTATCACTGCCAACTATGCCATTGTTAATTCTTTGAACCGTAAAGCCATTGACAACGATACACCGATAGGTGAAAAAGGAACACTTGGATACAAAGCTGCTCTGTTTGATATGGGCGACGAAAAATATTTCAGAGATCTTAATATTGAAATCTCCCGCCGTATGAACCGCGACCTGAAAGTCACTTTGCAATATCTTAATTTATTATATAATATTGATGTGATCGAAGGTCATCCCGGAGAACCCAATGTTAAAGCCAATATAGGTATTGCTGATATTCAGTATAGACTTGCACCAACAAAAACATTAAGATTTGAATACCAGCATTTGCTTACCAAACAGGATAAGGGCGACTGGGCTATGGCTTTGGTAGAATATACCATTGCTCCGAAATGGTCTTTCAGTATCAGCGACAGCTATAATTACGGCAATCCTGAATCAGACCAGAAACGACATTATTATAATGCTACTATGGGTTATACTCATCATTCCTCACGCATTGCACTGGCATGGGGCAGACAACGCGAAGGCATAGTTTGTGTAGGGGGAGTGTGCAGATACGTACCTGCAAGCAGCGGTTTAACTATTACAATTACAAGTTCATTTTAAGTAAACAAACAGAAAATCATGAAATATCGAATCATTCTGATTGGGCTATTGTCAATTATATTTGCATTTCAGTCATGTAATAAGATTGAAGAACCTTATTTAATTGAAACTGGCGAAATACAGGCTAAAAAAACTATTCTGATCGAAGAATTTACCGGGCATCAATGCCCGAACTGCCCCAGAGGAGCCAAAGCTATCGATGATATTGTGAGTGTTTATGGCGACAGAGTTGTAATTGTAGCCGTTCATGCTAACTTTAACGGACGCACAACTGCTGCTTTTCCTGCTGAATACCGTACTGAAGTAGGAAATACAATCGACGATAAATTTAAAATGGAACATTCAGGGTTACCTAAATGTATGGTAAACAGGATCGGGTATCCGGAGGATAAGCATAAAATACAACCTGAAGAATTAGCAGGCAAAGTCAGTGAAGTTATCTCAGAGGATCCGCTGATGGATATAAAAGTTATTGGTAACTACGATGAAGCAAGCAGAAAAACCAATTTCGTGGTAAACATAACTTTACTTGAAGAGATGCAGCGAAAGCTCAATCTTTCAGTATTCATTACCGAAAGCAATATTGTTTCTCCACAAAAGAACAATGAACCTGATTTTGGTCCTACGCCACAGATTGATGATTACGTGCATAACTACGTTTTGCGGGGCTCAGTTAATGGCGCCTGGGGTGATATTATTTGTATAGGAAACCTGAACCCTGCCGGAACAAATTTCTCAAGACCATATCAGTACACACTTGATCCTGATTGGAATGAAAATAACTGTTCGCTGGTTGCTTTTGTATATGATCCGGATACTTCCGAAGTATTACAGGCTGCTGAGATAAAAGTAAAATAAAACCCAAACCGGACTTTTTTAATACTTCCGCTCAATACTAATTATATATCTGGTTTTTTCGGAGCATGTTTGAAGTGGTATTTCCTATAATTTACCATGACGATACAGGAAACAGATCAATATCATACTTACCTCTTTAAAGTGTTCCGTCATAAGATTTACGGATTCGAAACATATCAGATTTTCAAAAGAAAAACTGTTAACAGGCTGCTCATGTAATTCCCGAATGAGATCTCAGCCAATGCTAAATTTTTAATCAGACAAGGTATTTTCACGTTTATAAAGTATCCAGGACCCAATCAATAATTCTTAAAATCAGTACTTTTACAAAATTAAGAAATGAGGTGTCTGATATTTGTTTTGTTTTGCCAATATAAAACAGATTTGAACCCTCCTGAATAATTACACCGGCTTAGTAAGGTTTGTATGTAACCCAAAAGGATTATTTACGTCAAACACATTGATATGATTCAAACTGATGATAATATAATCATCGCAAGGGTACTCAACGGAGAAACTGCTGCTTTCGAAGTGCTTGTCAATCGTTATAAAGACATGGCTTTTTCGATTGCATTACGTGTCTGCAAAAACACTGAAGACGCTGAAGAAGTAGCTCAGGATGCCTTTTTGAAAGCATATCAGTCTTTGAGTAAATTCAAGCAGGAATCAAAATTTTCAACATGGTTGTATCGTATTGTTACAAATACGGCTATTTCTTCAACACGTAAAAGGAAAATTGCCATGGTTTCGCTTGATAAACCAATAATTGAGAACTACTCAGAAAATGAAATACAAAATAATATGAACCAGTTTGATTTTGAAGAACAAAGTCGTATGATCAAAAAAACAATGCAACTACTTCATCCTCAAGACTGTTTGCTGCTGAACATGTTCTATACTGACAATTTAAGTATTGAGGAGATTGAGGAAATAACCGGACTGACACAGACGAACATTAAAGTAAAACTTCACAGAATCAGAAAAAAATTATATTCATTGATAAATGAACAGATGATTAAAAACAGCATACCCGTCATACATTAAAAAATATATATTATGGAAAGCAAAGAATTAACAGATGACTTTCTTGGAAAAGTTTTAAAAAGCACACAAACTGAAAAACCAGGACCTGATTTCACTATCAGGGTTATGAGTGATATAAGGCAAATTGAAACAGAAAAGGTTAAAAAACCGGTTTGGGCATGGAAAAACATATTAAAGGTTTTTGGCATTTTAACATTTATTGCAGCCATCTTTATTATTTTATCGCCTTTTATCGGCAATTTTGAATTATTCAACCCTGAATCTATCAGACAATATATTCAAAATTATTCTGGATACATATCCGATTTGTTTAGTGGATTTACACATTTATTTGAATTTTTAAAAGAATCTACTCTAACTTTAACTATTTTAGCTGTAATAACACTTTTACTTACAATCGAATTAATTCTCAAGAGGTTAAGTAACCGTTTTTATTTATTTTTTTTGTGAAATTTGAAAAAGCCTTAATTTAAACTTTTTAAAAAGCACCAAATAAGAATAACAAGATATTATGATTCCTGAAATATTGCATTCAGAAGTTCTGCAAACACTTAAATCTGAGATTGGAAACCAAGTAAAGATAATTTCGGTTTCACCTGTATCGGGTGGGGATATTAATCAGGCTTTCAAAATCCAAACACAAAAGGATGCATTTTTTCTGAAATATAATTTTGCGAACCGTTTTCCCGGCATGTTCCAAACCGAACACCTGGGGCTTGATCTACTCGCAGGCTCAAAGACTTTACGCATACCCAAAGTTATTAGTAATGGCGAAGCAGATAAATATAGCTGGCTTTTGCTTGAGTTTATCGAACAGGGAGCTGTTACGCATAAATTCTGGGAGGATTTCGGAACTATGCTTGCTGATTTGCATCAGAACACAAATGATCTCTTTGGGCTTGATCATAACAATTATATTGGTTCATTACATCAATCGAACCGGCAGCACGTAAACTGGTTTGATTTTTTTATTGAGGAAAGGCTTCAGAAGCAATTGAAACCGACTTACGATAAAGGACTGGCAGATAAAAAAACAATCACTCATTTCGAAAATCTGTATAAAGCCCTCCCCGATATTTTCCCTACTGAAAACCCATCACTGCTTCATGGTGATCTGTGGAGTGGTAATTTTTTGTGTGACGACAAATCCCGGGCATGTCTGGTAGATCCTGCGGCATATTATGGTTTTCGTGAAATGGATATAGCCATGAGCAAACTTTTCGGAGGTTTTTCTTCCAGTTTTTACGAAACATATAATCAGACTTTCCCAATGGCTCCGGGTTGGCAGCAACGTATTGATATATGCAATTTATATCCGCTGTTGGTTCATGTCAATCTTTTTGGATGGAGTTATGTGGGCTCTGTAAAATCAATAGTTGGCAGATACTAATAAGTATTCTCAAAATCTGGTAATTCCGGTATTTAATTACAATCTGGTCGGACTTCTGTTAAATCAGTAATAATCTTTCTGGTATTCAATCCTTAATGGTTTCATTTTTTGAACAATGAATACTTATCTTTGCAATCCCCAAAAATGCAAGCAAAGAATTATTTTCCTAAAGATAAATAAAATGACAAAAGTAACTGCACGCAAAGTAACTACCCATGTGCTTCAGGAAATGAAGAACAGAGGAGAAAAGATCTCAATGCTCACAGCATACGATTATTCTATGGCACGTTTGGTTGAAGCTGCCGGAATTGATGTTATTCTGGTAGGTGATTCGGCTTCAAACGTTATGGCAGGTCATAACAGTACCCTCCCCATCACCCTTGATCAGATGATCTATCATGGTAGTTCAGTGGTCAGAGCTGTTTCCAGAGCTTTTGTAGTTGTTGATATGCCTTTTGGTACTTACCAGGGAGATTCAAAAAATGCTCTTTCATCTGCTATTCGCATTATGAAAGAAACCGGTGCTGATGCCGTAAAACTGGAAGGAGGTAAGGAAATCCTTGAATCTATTGACCGTATTCTTTCAGCAGGCATACCTGTTATGGGGCATTTGGGTCTTACACCTCAGTCAATTCACAAATTTGGGACCTATGTGGTAAGAGCAACTGAAGAAAGCGAAGCCAACAAACTGATCAGCGATGCTCATCTTATTGAACAAGCAGGCTGTTTTTCGGTAGTTCTGGAAAAAATACCTGCAAAACTGGGTGCTAAGGTTGCCGGAGAATTAAAAATTCCGATTATTGGAATTGGAGCAGGACGTGAAGTTGATGGTCAGGTGCTGGTTATTCATGATATGCTCGGGATCACACAGGAATTCTCACCGCGTTTCCTTCGTCGTTACAGTAACCTGAGTGAAGAAATTCAAAATGCCGTACGAACTTACATTCAGGATGTCAAAGACCTGGAATTCCCAAACGACAGCGAGCAGTATTGATTTTTGTTAATGGTGGCAATTATGCTCGACAATCTGGAATATATCAGCCGGTCAGTTCTTTATGAGGATAATCATCTTCTTATTCTGAACAAGCGTGCCGGCGACATAGTTCAGGGCGATATTACCGAAACCGAGCCTTTGCTGGAAAAAGCAAAAAAGTATATTAAAGTAAAATACAATAAACCGGGGGCTGTTTTTCTGGGGCTTCCTCACCGCCTTGATCGGCCTGTTAGCGGAGCAGTGATTTTTGCACGTACATCAAAGGCACTTGCGCGTTTAAACAGGATACTTCACGACAGAGAAATAAAAAAGATCTATTGGGCAGTGGTAAAAAATCATCCGCCTGATAAAGAAGGGGTATTAGAGCATTTTATGTCGAGAAATAGAGAAAAAAACAAATCATACGCTTTCAGTTCGCCGCGGAAAAACACTCAACCAGCAAAACTAACATATAAAGTCATAGCTTCCAGCAATTATTACCACCTCCTTGAAGTTGAACTCATAACAGGCCGGCATCATCAGATACGCTCCCAGTTATCAGTAATTAGCTGCCCGATAAAAGGAGATCTGAAATATGGTGCTGCACGACCCAACGATGATGCAAGCATACATCTTCATGCCCGAAAATTATTGTTCACTCACCCCGTTTCGGGGATTAACCTTAATATTATAGCACCCGTACCGAAAGATACGCTATGGTTATATTTTGAGAATATTATAGGTGATTAGGATTGACTATTAAACACCCGATTTTATGATTAATGGTCTTCAAATAATAGAAATGGTTCGAACAGATAGATAAAAAACTCAAACAGATATACAAGCCGGAATTAATTCAGTTCTTTTATTCTTTATACCAGCCTGCATACATTATATAGCTATTAGCAATACGTTGTACCTGCCCTTCAAGCAAAGCTGTGTCAATATCCTTGATCTTTTTAGCCGGAATTCCGGCATAAACACTTCCGCTTTTAACAACTGTATTTTCAAGCACCACAGAACCAGCAGCAATTACTGAATTACTCTCAATTACCGCATGGTCCATGATAATAGCTCCCATGCCAATAAGTACATTGTCGTGTATGGTACAACCGTGAATAATAGCCCTGTGCGCAATTGAAACATTATTACCAATATTTACCGGTGCTTTCTGATAAGTACAGTGTATAATCGCTCCATCCTGAATGTTCACAGTATTTCCAATCCTTATGTAGTGAACATCGCCGCGTACTACAGCATTGAACCAAATGCTGCAGTTGTTGCCCATAATTACATCGCCCACTACTGTTGCATTATCAGCGATAAAACAATCTTTTCCAAAAACGGGCCTGACACCGTTAACTGATTTTATAAGTGCCATACAATATTATTTTAGTCAGAACCAGAAAAGGAATAGAATTTCAGATTGTTCCATTTCTTTTTAAAACTACAATCCCAATAAAGCTTTTTCGGGATCATTGCCACCGAAAAGTATTTTTACCGGATTTTCAATCATTTCTTTTACCTTTACTAAAAAACTTACAGCTTCCCGCCCGTCAATTACTCTGTGATCATATGAAAGTGCCAAATACATTATAGGATGAATCTCAACCTTGCCATTAATAGCAACAGGACGTTCAACAATATTATGCATTCCAAGAATTGCGCTCTGAGGCGGATTGATTATCGGAGTTGAAAGCATTGATCCAAATACTCCTCCGTTGGTAATTGTAAAAGTGCCTCCTGTCATTTCTTCAAGGGTGATCTTATTTTCACGGGCTTTAATTGCAAGTTCCTTAATCTTCTTTTCTATCTGATCCATAGTCATACTTTCTGCATTACGGATCACAGGGACTACCAATCCTTTGGGTGCGCTAACAGCAATTCCGATGTCCACATAATTATGAGTAACTATCTCGTCGCCGTCAATCATGCTATTAACCTGAGGAAAAAACTTAGTGGCTTCGGCTACTGCTTTTGCGAAAAAAGATACAAAGCCTATTGAAACCCCGTATTTGTTTTTGTAAGCCTCGTTATATTCTTTTCGTAAAGCCATTACTTTGCTCATATTCACTTCATTAAAGGTTGTAAGCATAGCTGTTTCCTGCTTCACAGCAACCAGGCGCTGTGCCAGCTTCAGGCGGAGTGTGCTCATTTTCTTACGTTCCATTTCTCTTGAGAATGGCATAGGTTTATCGCTTTCTGTAACAGATTTTGTTTTTACCGCTTCAATATATTCTTCAACATCACTCCTTGAAATACGAAGGTTCAGAAAATGTGATGCAATCTCTTCAGGCTGAAGATTATGTTCATGCATCAGTTTGCGTGCAAGAGGAGAAACACTGATCTGAATATTTTCAGGCAGTTTATGATCTTTTGCAGGAGCCTTTGCTTCTGTGAGTTTTTCTGTTTTTTCCGGCTCTTTTATTGTCTTTTCTTTAGCAGAATCCTTTGGTTCAGCCTTGGCAGGAGCTGGTTTTTCTTCAGATTTTGCTTTTTTCTCTGGTATGCCCGAAGTATTAAGTTGGGCTATAACTGTACCCACTTCAATTGTTTCACCCTCTTCAACCATAATATGGATAACTCCACTTTCAAGTGCCGAAATTGTGAGAGTTGCTTTATCAGAGTCTATTTCGGCTATTTCAGTATCTTTTTCTACAAAAGAACCATCGCTGACAAGCCATGAAGCTAGTTGTACTTCCGAAATTGATTCACCCGGACTTGGTACTTTTATTTCAATCATATAGTTAATTGTTGTTTTAGGTGATTAAGTTAAATTCCACCTGATTTATTTCAATACTGATATTTAATTTTTAAATATGCCGGAATACAGCCTAGTCGGCATTTGTAAGAGCCGGTCTCCATTCTTTAGGTGCACATATCATTTTACATATTAAGCTACTACGGTGGCAGTCACACTCACCAAAGGCTTTTTCAATAACTTTTCGCTGCCTTAGATTATGTAGACTTATTGATCCGGTAGCCGGACTTCCGCTCTCGGGACGTGCAGCAAGTATAAGGTCGTATTTTGGCAAACGCTTTGAAATAAATGTCCATGCCCCCATATTAGCCGGTTCTTCCTGAACCCAGATAAAAGTTTCTGCCAGAGGGTAACCTGATAAGATACTGTCAAGCTGTTTTTCAGGAAATGGATACAACTGTTCAACCCTGATAATGACAACGTCCCATTGCTGAGTTTTTTCACGCTCTTCAACCAATTCGTAATAGATTTTCCCTGAACACAAAATAACCCTTTTTACACCTGCTGCTTCAACTAAATCATCTTCAATCACTTCTTTAAAGCCACCTGTAATAAAATCATTAATCGGGGAAACACAAGCCGGATGACGTAACAGACTTTTAGGAGTGAACACTATCAAAGGTTTGCGAATTTCACGATATAACTGCCTGCGAAGCAAATGGAAAAAATTGGCAGGAGTGGTACAATTAGCTACCTGCATATTATTATCGGCACAAAGGTTAAGAAAACGCTCCATTCTTCCGCTGCTGTGTTCTGGACCCTGCCCTTCGTAACCATGAGGTAAAAGCATGACCAAATCGTTCATGATCCTCCATTTTTCTTCTGCACTGCTGATATATTGGTCAATAATGATTTGAGCCCCATTGTTGAAATCACCAAACTGAGCTTCCCAGATCGCAAGAGCATTGGGTGATACCAAAGAATAACCGTATTCAAACCCAAGTACTCCGTATTCTGATAAAGAAGAGTTGTAAACACTGAAATATGCCTGCTTTTTACTTATATTGTTCAACGGAACGTAGCGTTCTTCTGAATCTTCAATGGTTAAAACCGAATGGCGGTGAGAAAATGTTCCCCGTTGCGAATCCTGTCCGCTTAATCTCACAGGAATTCCTTCGTCAAGCAGAGTACCGTATGCAAGTAACTCACCCATAGCCCAGTCAAGCTTTCCGGTTTTTTCAAGCATTTTACGCCTATCTTCCAAAAGGCGTTCCAATTTACGGAACAAGACTTTCCCCTGAGGTTTCTCAGTTATCTGATGTCCTATTCTCATTAGTGTTTCTTTTGAAACAGCAGTAACCGGACTTTTATCAAAATCATCAGATTTAGCCTTTCTTATCCCTTTCCAAACCTCTTCGTAAAACGGGAAGATCTTAGATTTACCAGTCTGATGGGATACTTCCAGTTCTTTTTCAAGCAAATCGTTGAAGTCGGTTTCAATATTACGGGCTTCTTCATCGGTTATTACTCCTTCGGAAATAAGCTTATTAGAATAAATCTTATATGGATCCGGATGCTTTTCAATGATCTTATATAAAATCGGTTGCGTAAACCGTGGTTCATCTCCTTCGTTATGACCATATTTACGGTAACAAAGCAAATCAATAAAAACATCATTATTGAATTTTGCCCTGTATTCCAATGCCATACGCATTACAAAAGTTAAAGCCTCAACATCATCGCCATTAACGTGAAATACCGGTGACTGAGTAGTTTTGGCAATATCAGTACAATAAATACTGGTACGTGAATCAAGATAATTAGTAGTGAATCCAACCTGATTATTAATTACCAAATGAATTGTACCACCAGTCTTATAACCCGGCAGACCTGACATCTGTAAAATCTCATATACAATACCCTGTCCTGCAACAGAAGCATCGCCGTGAATAAGAATTGGAATAAGCTTGTTGAGATCGCCACCATATACTGAGTCAATACGTGAACGCGCAATGCCTTCAACAACAGGATTCACTGATTCAAGATGAGAAGGATTGGGACATAATGATAAAATACATTTCTTGCCGTTTCCATTTTCATAGGATGAAGTATAACCCAAATGATATTTCACGTCGCCCAATACAGTTTCGTCTTCATATTCTTTTTGCTGAAACTCATTGAAAATATCCTGATATGATTTTTGCATTATATTGGCAAGCACGTTCAGTCTGCCGCGATGAGCCATTCCCAGTACTATTTCCTCTACACCCATTTCAACGCCATATTCAATAACAGCATTCAGACCGGGAATAATAGATTCCGCACCTTCGAGAGAAAAACGTTTCTGCCCGACAAACTTACGATGGAAGAATTTCTCAAGAAATACAGCTTTTGCCAGCTTTCTTAAAATTGTCTTTTTCTCCTCTACACTGAAAGTTGGAGTATTGCTTGAGGTTTCCATCCTGGTTTTGAGCCATTCATAAGCTTCTTTATCACGAATAAAAGCAAATTCTGCACCAATTGACTGACAATATGTTTTCTGCAGGTGATTTACAATTTTTTTCAGACTTGCCTTACCAATACCAATCTCGCTTCCTGCTTCAAAAATTGTATCAAGGTCTTTTTCTGATAAACCAAAATTTTCAATATCAAGAGTAGGTGAGTAACGCCGCCTTTGTCGCACCGGATTGGTCTTGGTGAAAAGATGCCCTCTCTCCCTGTAATTGTTGATAAGATTGATAACCTTGAATTCTTTTGGCATAAGATGGCTCTCAGCAGCAGGCTCAGTATAGGATTTTCGTGCAAACTCAAATCCTTCAAAGAATTTCTGCCAACCCGGATCCAATGATCCGGAATTATTCAGGTATTGCTCATAAAGCTGTTCTATCGCATTTGGCTCGGCATTCGATAAATAAGAATGTTTATCCATAATATGATACTATAAGTTTATTATCCGCTAATTTATTGGTCCGTATTTTTGTAAAAAACCTATATGATGCTTATAATCAGTGTAATATAATTTTTAATTTATTCGGAATAAAATATCTTTTATGACTGTGAATGTTTTTTTAATTTTAAACGTCAGAAACCCAATTTTATCCTTTTATCTCTCACTTACAAAAATAAGTACTTTTATTGAGCCTGCATTGTCAAAATCAAACAAAGAACTCATGTAAAAGGTTTTATATATCAAACAAAAAAGCCCACCGGTAACGATGGGCTGATATTTTGTAGTTTTCTGCTGGATAAATTAAGCCGGGTGAATTGCTTCAACCGGGCAGACATCTGCGCAAGCACCGCAATCAGTGCAGATATCCGGATCAATTACATAGATATCTCCTTCAGAGATAGCCTCAACCGGGCATTCGTCTATACAAGTTCCACAAGCTGTGCAATCATCATTAATTACGTAAGCCATAATCTTTATTTTTTAAATAGGTTTTGAACTAATAGAATTGACTGCAAAGATAACATTAAAAAATATAACCAGTTACTTTTTTTTATTTTAGAACCATTATGAACTAGGTTTTTGTAAAATAGATTAAAGTTCTAATTTTAAACTACTTACAAAAACGACAGTAGATAAGCAAAAACAAAACCCAAATACATCTGTTTGATATTCAGAGTTTAATAAAGATATGGATTTTTATAGGATTTTGGTTCAGGCAGAAAAAATCCTGATTTTCTGGAATAAAATCCAAGCAAAACAAAAATTATGTGTCATACTTAATTTGATCAGATAAAACAAGTATTTTTGCAAAAACTAATATAGCGGTTCATTATGAATAAAACTAAGGTAAAAGACATGATCCATATGGATGATGCGGTAATAAAATTTGCCGGCGACTCTGGCGATGGTATGCAACTAACCGGTACTCTGTTCTCGGAAGCTGCTGCAGTTGCAGGACGTGATCTGGCAACATTTCCTGATTATCCGGCTGAAATTCGTGCTCCGCATAACACTATTGCTGGCGTTTCGGGTTTTCAGGTTCGTATTGGTCACAAAAAAATCCATACTACAGGAGATTTATGCGATGTGATAGTAGCAATGAACCCTGCTTCGTTACGGGCAAACCTGAAATGGGCGCGGAAAGGTGCTACTATTATTGTTAACAAAGATGCTTTTGAAGAAAAAGCTATTGAAAAGGCTGGGTATAAAACAAACCCCCTGGAAGACGGCAGTTTGGTTTTATATAATGTAGTAGAAACTCCTATCTCAGAACTCACTAAAGCAAGTATTGCCGATCTTGGACACGGGCCAAAAGTTGCCGATAAAAGCCGCAATATGTTTGCACTTGGGATGATGTTGAATATTTTCAATATAAGCTTTGATTCTACTTACTCTTTCCTTGAAAAAAAATTTAAATCAAAACCGGAAATTATTGAAGTCAATAAAAAGGTTCTACAGGCAGGATATAATTATGCCGAAAAAGCTGAAGTAGTTGAAACTAAATTTGAAGTTCCTCCGGCATCAATGCCAAAAGGACGTTATCGTAATATTACAGGTAATGTTGCCACTTCATGGGGTTTTCTTGCTGCTTCTGAACGTTCGGGCAGATCCTTGTTTTTAGGGTCATATCCTATTACACCTGCAACTGAAATTTTGATGGATCTCGCCAAACATAAATATCTGGGAGCTAAGGTTTTTCAGGCAGAAGACGAAATTGCAGGTATCTGCTCTGCAATAGGTGCTTCGTATGCTGGTTCTCTTGCAATTACTACCACTTCCGGTCCTGGCTTATCGTTGAAAAGCGAAGCTTTGGGGCTGGCAGTAATGACTGAATTACCAATAGTAGTTGTGGATGTTCAAAGAGGAGGACCATCAACCGGCTTGCCGACAAAATCAGAGCAATCAGATTTATTACAGGTTTTATATGGGCGTAATGGAGAGTGTCCTTTAATTGTAATTGCAGCATCAAGTTCCGCCAATTGCTTTGATTACGCTTACATGGCAGCTAAACTTGCTATGGAACATATGACTCCGGTAGTTTTACTTACTGATGGATACCTAGGTAACGGTTCGCAGCTTTTTAAAATTCCTAAAGTATCTGACTTACCGGATATTAAGCCTCCTTTGGCAGAACCTAACACACCTTTTAAACCATATCAGCGTGATCCAATAACTCTTGCACGCAAATGGGCTACCCCTGGAACAGAAGGTTTGCGCCACAGAATAGGAGGTCTTGAAAAAGAAAATATTACAGGAAGCGTAAGTACCGACCCGCTTAACCATGAATTAATGGTTAAATTACGTCAGGAAAAAGTTGATAAAGTTGCTGATTTTATCCCTGAACAAAGCGTTACTGGTGATAAAACCGGCGATCTACTTGTAGTAAGCTGGGGAAGTACTGAAGGTTCTGTACTGACTGCCGTTCAGGAAATGCAAAAAGATGGTACCAGGATCAGTCATGCTCATTTTCATTATATTATGCCTTTACCCAAAAACACTGTTGATGTGTTCAAAGGTTTTAAGAAAATAATTGTTTGTGAACAAAATACGGGTCAATTTGCAGGTTATCTTAGAATTAAATATCCGCAATTTACCTATGATCAGTTTAATAAAGTACAAGGCCTGCCATTTATGGTTCAGGAACTTAAAGATAAATTCAATCAAATTTTGGAGGAAAAATGATAACAGATAATCCAACCATAAAAAGATCTGATATTCCCTTAACTAAGGAAGATTTTGTCAGCGACCAAATGGTAAAATGGTGCCCGGGTTGTGGCGCTCATGCCATTCTTGCAGCAGTGACCAATGTTTTTCCAAAAATTGGCTATCGTAAGGAAAATTTCATGTTTGTTTCAGGCATTGGTTGCTCAAGCAGATTTCCATATTATGTTAACACATACGGATTTCATGGTATTCATGGAAGAGCATTGCCAATTGCTTCCGGAATAAAACTATCAAATCCACATCTCAGCGTCTGGGTAGTTACCGGCGACGGCGATTCAATGGCTATTGGCGGAAATCATTTCATTCATACCATACGCCGAAATATAGACCTTAATGTAATGTTGTTCAATAATCAGATTTACGGACTGACCAAAGGGCAATACTCACCTACTACTCCCATTGGTACCAAAACTAAAACCTCACCATACGGGACAATTGAACATCCGTTCAATCCGGGTGAACTTGTGTTTGGCGCCCAGGGAACATTTTTTGCGCGCACAATTGACAACAATATTAAATTAATGACCGATATCATGTTTGAGGCTGCACGCCATGATGGTACTTCAGTTATTGAAATACTTCAGAATTGTGTGATCTTTAACGAAGGTGCTCATAAACAGGTTTCTTCAAGAGAAACACGTGACGATTTCCAGATATTGCTGAAAAATGGCGAACCAATGATCTTTGGTAAGAACCGTGATAAGGGTATACGCCTAAATGGCATCAAGCTAGAAGTTGTTAAGCTGGGTGAAAACGGAATAACTGAAAATGATATTCTTGTTCATGATCAATATGAAAAAGATCCGGGATTGCATCTGATGCTTACAAAAATGAAACCACCTCTGTTTCCTTTGGCAATGGGAGTTATACGTTCAGCGGTTTTTCCGACTTATAACGATTTGATCGTTGAACAAAATGAATATGCCAAAGCAACTTCGCCAATAAAAAATATGGACGATTTGCTGAATAGCGGCGATACCTGGGAACTATAAAGTAACAATTGCTTTTTGATATTTTCAATGCAAAAGTGTTAATGGAGAGTTATATTTTTTGATCCCTGCCCGTTTCACTGAACATTAGTAAAAACAGCTTGTTTCCAATGCACACAAGCTGTTTTTTATTTATTACACACTCAAATAATATTTTATATGTCATTAGTTGGAAAAAAAGCACCGTCTTTTAGAACTCAAGCTGTTATTAATGGTGAAGAAATAGTTGAAGATTTTGGGCTGGATCAGTATCTGGGAAAAAAATATGTCGTTTTCTTTTTCTATCCCAAAGATTTTACATTCGTTTGCCCTACCGAACTTCATGCTTTTCAGGAAAAACTGCCTGAATTTGAAAAACGTAATTGCGCTGTGGTAGCCTGCTCAACAGATACTGAACAGTCGCACTGGGGCTGGCTTCAGGTTCCTAAAAATCAGGGTGGAATACAAGGTGTTACCTACCCTATTGTTGCCGATACTGAAAAAACCATAAGTATGAATTTTGGAGTATTAGCCGGCAATTACGACTGGGATGACGAAGGACATACCATTGCTACAGGACCGATGGTTGCATATCGTGGATTATTTCTGATGGATAAACATGGCGTTGTACATCATGAACTTATCAACAATTTCCCGCTGGGTCGCAATGTTGACGAAGCTTTACGCATGCTTGACGCATTACAGTATTATGAAGAAGTCGGGGAAGTTTGCCCTGCCAACTGGCAGCCCGGGAAAGAGGCAATGAAAGACACACATGAAGGTGTGGCTGAATATCTGGCAAATCATTAATAATCAGATTTTATCGGGGGCGGTACCAGTCAAAAAGAACGTTATGCATCAGCACCGGCTTGTACTGCCCTGAATACACGCAGAAAGTTTTCTGACCATATTTTACTGATATCTTTTTTCGAGTAACCTCTGCGAACCAGTTCCAGAGTGATATTTCCAATTTCACTTACATCAAAACAGTCTTCCAGACCTCCTCCACCATCAAAATCAGTACCTATACCCACGTGGTTAATACCAATGAGATTGACAATATGATCAATATGGTCAACCAGATCTGAAACTGTAGCTAATTGCCCGGGGAATTTACGCTCAATTTCATACCACTTATCGCCGACTTTTGTCATTTCCTCTTCGCTAAGATCTTTAAAATAATTATATCTCTCCCTCAATTCTTTCAAGGCAGATTCTTTTTCAGGATTCTCAGGCAGATCCTTAACATAAGAGCTTAAAATACATACCTGTACAACTCCTCCATTTTCACGCAAAGCCAGCAGCATTTCATCAGTCAGGTTTCTGGGATTATCACATACAGTGCGGGCATTGGAATGAGAAGCAATAACAGGTACTTTGGTGATCTCCAGTACATCATAAAATGACTTATCTGAAATATGGCTAATATCAACCATCATTCCAAGACGGTTCATTTCATGAACAACCTGTTTTCCAAAATCACTCAATCCGCCATGCTCTTCGTCATCGGTTGAAGAATCACAAATATCGTTATTTCTGGTATGTGCCAGAGTAATATACCGTGCACCACGGTCATAAAACTCTTTTATAATGCTCAGATCATTTCCAATAGGATAACCATTTTCAATTCCAATTAATACCGCTGCCTTCCCTTTATTTTTAATTGCTGCAACTTCATCGGCAGTAGCAGCAGGTTCAGCCATATCAGGATGCTGAGTCAAGGCGTTTTCAATGTTTTCAAACAATTTCACTGCTTTTTGATACGCTTTTTCATGCCCTTGTTCATCACGTGGACCTTGCCCTACAAAAACAGCAAAAAACACAGCATCCAGGCCTCCTTCCTTCATACGCGGAAAATCAATCTTCCCTCCTCTGTTCCTTGCATCATTACGTTTACCAATATCATAATTCGTACGCCCAAGCATCATGGGTGTATCAGTATGACTATCCAAAGTCAGTACCGAACGGTGAATATTTTCGGCTTTACGTTTAATACGATCCTCAGAATCAGAACAAGAACCTGAAAAAATTGCAAGAATCATGACACTAGTAGCCAACAGTCTGATTTTAACTGACATACATCCTTTTTTAAAAGTTATTTATATTTAAAACCTCAACAAAAATAAAACAATCGGGTAAAAAATTATCAAAAATCCAAGAAAATCCATTTAAGCCTTCAGTAATTTTTCTTATTCGTTTAATTATCAGCCGAGGTTTAATCCATAATTGTAGTAATTGATTTATCAAATATTTTTTTCAAAACCCTATTCCGGATCTTATCTAAAAAATGACGGACTACGATCAATAAATAAACAATGACATGATCTTTTTATTGAGATATAAACGTTATAAGGTCAAGAGTATATTAATTAAACAAATTTGGCTTGAAGTTCTGTATCCATTTAATTTTAAAATATTTTTGTAATTTTGCGCTGATTATCAAAAATCTCAGCAATTTTTGCTTTAGATTAATTTTACTTATTTCGTTAACCTTAAAAAAAGATTATGGCACAGAAAATTGAAGAAATCGAAGGTATTGGCCCGGTTTATGGCGAAAAACTTAGCAGCAATGGTATTAAAACAGTTGAAGATCTTCTTGAAGCAGGAGCTACCAGAACAGGAAGGTCAAAATTAGCTGAAGCTACAGGAATTTCTGAGAAGTTTATTCTCACCTGGGTCAATATGGCCGATCTGTTTCGTATAAAAGGTATAGGACCTCAGTTTGCTGAGCTGCTCGAAGCTGCTGGCGTTGATACTGTTAAGGAACTCAGAAACCGTAATGCGCAGAATCTTCATGCAAAACTGGTTGAAGTTCAGGCTGAAAAGAAAATCACAAGAGCAGTTCCCGGATTAAGCCAGGTTGAAGATTTTATTGAGCAGGCAAAAGCTCTCCCGCCAAAAATTACTTACTAATAGTTTGAATCAGCCTTGCTGATTTAAATATAATGTTTTCTGGTTTTCAAAAAAATTCTGGGTAGGATTCTTTATTTATAACTCAGAACCCTTTTTTATTCTCAGATGCTAAAATACAAAACCAGTATTTGCAAACTAAAGAAGTCAGGATGCATATTACTGCTGCCTGACTTCTTTAGTTTATTTTATTTGGCAAACGTGTTCTGAAAAGTGCCGTTGAAATCCTAAAACAAAAGTCCAATAATGATTTCCTGCACCATGAAGAGTTTATCTGATAGTATCAGCAAGCCTTTCTATTAATTTTGTCTTCAGATCCTCTTCGGTCATACCTTGCTCTTTTAGTGATCTGTTGCGGCACCGGCTGCATAATTCAGTAATGTTCTTCAATTCTCTTGCCTGTGGAACTGTGCCTTCAAAAATCTCAGAAGTTCTATCAGTATTTATGTATGAACAATCAGAGAACAAATGATATTTCGAACCTGATTTTGTCCAGTAAACATGATCCATGCCATTGTTTAACAACTCTACTTCTCTGATTTGTTCGGTATATTGCTCAATTGAAGGAGGATTAAAGTCAATGCCCGTAATACCAGCTATTAACAAAGCAACTACAGCAATAGCCCCGGCAATTCCTTTGCTTTGTTTATTCATATCCTTGCTTGTCAGGATAAGGATCACCATAGGTAAAAATGCCAGAACTCCAAGAATTGCGCCTAACTGGTTCTGAACAAAGAATCTGAATTTGTCCTTTTCTGATGCAGGATCGAGCCTATTGGCTCTTTTCCACAAATATGACCCCGTTATCGCCAATGCCAGAATTACAACAATGGTGATTATGAGATACACAAGGGTTTCGTCATGCAGAAGTTTAAAGATTGCAAAAGCCTGCCCTGCCATAGCAATGATCCAGGCTAATAAAGCAAACAACCTGAGTTGTTTTGCCTTTGCTTTGTTTTCAGCACTTGCTACGAACACCCCACCACCTTTTTCAGTTGAAGAAGGGGGAACTGTGCCTCCTACTTTTGTAATTTTTTTTGTTGTTGCCATAAATCAAGAATTATTTAATTAATTAAATACGATTTCAGGAATATGAGTTTTGATATTACTTGCAAGTATTTTGCAAGGATAGCCATCCCGCAACAAATATATGATTTTCTTTCATATCCATATAAGTACGAAAGACCTGTAATTTCAATTAAGGTTTAATTGCCTGTGAAATTTATGACAAATATAATTATTCTGTACAATTCTTACTTCTTTTTCAAAAATCCACCAAGAATGTTTTTTGCCATATCGGTAACTGAACCACTTGCATCTTTTTTTCCTGCTGGTTGATTTCCGGCTAATACCGAACCAAATATATCAGTCAATACCGATTCACCACCACCGGAGCTTCCTGCACTCTTGTTTGTTATCATATCAACAAGTGACGGAACAGTAAGTTTTGCTACCATGTCAGCTATATCTTTTGATAATCCAAGCTTGCTGATCAAATTTGATACTACTCCTGAAATAATGTTGTTTTGCAAAGAATTTGCAGCACTTGTTTTTGTATCTTTCGAAAAAAGATTTGTTAGTGTTGAAAAGTTGCCACTCATCATTTGACCGGTTACTTCCTTTTTAGTAACATCACCGATAATGGAAAACACACTGTCAAGATTTGAGGTTGATATTCCGGTTTTTTGAATAACCTGATCCCCAATTTCTGATTGTAGCGACTTAATAATGTTCTCAAACATAATTTTAGATATTAATTTGAATAATCTGGCAAAATTAGAATATTTTTTGAGTACCACAAACTTAACTGTTCAACGACCGAATGAAAAGCGCTTTGCTTCATACTTCTTAATAATACCGATTGGAAAAATATAATAGACCAATTTTCGCTCTGCTCGATTGTTCTATATATTTAAACCATCGGCATTTACGTTTGTAGATTTACAAAACAGTTTGGACTATTTTGTAAATACAAATC
>JAAYJT010000034.1 GCA_012522795.1 Bacteroidales bacterium
CTGTCGCAGCTACACCAGTCATCACATGACCAGCGATGCTAACAACTGCAACATCGGTTGGAAGTCCGGCAAGCAATCCTGCCATAGTACCAGTACCGCTGATATTTGCGATTAAATCTCCCGAAGCTATACACGCCGGTGCATAATCAAAGTTCTCTACCAGGTTCGTCTGCAATCCGTCAATGTAATCAAGCATAGCCTGCTGAGCTTCCGGTATAGTAGTGTCAAACGTAACTGTGAAAGTGACCGTTACCGGAGAGCAGTTAACAATTGTGGTATGTTCAAACACAACCTCAATATCAATTGATTTATTATCAAGGGCGCCAATTGAATTGTCGGGCGACTCGTTCTCCATCAACGCTACCAGGGCAGCCTTCACTCCGGCCATGTCAGCACTAAGGTTGCCAGTCAGTGCGTAACCGGCAATGCTCAAAATACCAATATTCGTTTCGTCGAGAAGATCTTCTATCTCTTCAAAAAGCTCAACCATTTTTCCGGTACCGCTTATATCTGAAATTTGCATTTCTGAAGAGAGGCAGGTTCCGCTAAATGTTTCAGTATATGTCAAAGTAAGAGATTCAACAAAATCTTTAAGTTCAGTATTAACCGTAACAGTCCACTCGCCGTCTGATACCTCTGGTGTGGTATTACATGTACCATCATTGGCATACCTGCGGTATGTTGTTGTTGACTGCAAGCCTGGCGGTGGTATATAGGTTGATGAAGCAGCACCTACAATTTCCTCGTCATAACCATCAGCAGAGGAACGCCATGAGTAAGTGATGTTTCCATCCCCACCGCCGGCATCGGTTTCGCTGCCGATTTCGGATGGTGTGTCACCGTAGCAGATAGTCTCGCCGGTAGTAGCGATTGCACCGGCGTTAAACTCCGGATAAACAGAGAGTACTACTTCATTGCTGTATACTGTACCGCAAGCGTTTGTTGCAAAGTAACGAATCTTCTTTCCGTTGTCAGCATACGCAACAGTGTAAGGAACTATCAGTGAAGTAAAGATGTTTAAACTAACTCCTGTTTCTATTTCCCACCCTTGGGCTAAGACTGTTGAGCCGCCATCTGTTACTGTGGGTGCCGCAGGATTAAAAGATGTTCCCGCACACATGGCAGCAGGTGCTGTAATGTCTGCGATGACAAGAACCGGGATGCCATTTAGCAATTCCACGTATGCGTCATCTTCTACATTTGGGTCTGGATCAAAAACCGTGTTAACGCCAGGAACTGAATAAAATGGGCTTTCGTAGTTAGTTAAGTCTCCCGCCATAGGATCACTCTGTTTATAATTCCAAAAATACCAATATGTCCATTTGTTTGGTCCACCATTTTTCCAATGCTGCATTCTGACTACTTCACAGAATTCCTCTTCAGTTTCAAAGCAGAATGTAGCTATAAGGTATTCTTGCCCAGCGTCCCAGTACTGGTAATAATCACTTTTATAGACTATATTAAAATCCATTTGGTATCTCCCATTATAAATATATGGGGCCGGACTATTTATATCAATCTCTACTCCCGGAATTAGATAGAGATTAGTAATTGTCGGATTAGCCTTAGGTGACTGGTCAGGGATACTAATGGAAATTACTATTCCCATTATTGCTTCCGATTCAACACCTTTATCTGCCTTAGCAAAAATATCCACACAATGTGGATGAACCGGATTTGGCTTAATAGTCGCCTGAACTTTCGGTTTAATAACTTGAGTAAAACCAAAAGAATACAATCCAATGACCAGGATTAACGTGAGTATTAATTTAAATTTTCTCATAATGGTAAGATTTAAATGTATGTATATATTTATTTTAATTTTTAATATTGTCTTTCGATGACTTTCGATTTATTATTACCCAATACACCTGATAATAAATAAAAATGGTCGTTATTAGGCCCATTATATCTTACTATTCCATCCATATTAAAATCACCTCTAGAATAAACATTGCTCAATACTGAAGTAGTATTTCCTGACAATATATCGTTCAATAAAACAATATGATCATTTTTTGGTCCATTATATTTTATATCTTCATCTCCATTTGCATTTCCTGAATACATCGCCATCACACCCTGCTCAATTTCATGCTGAGCTTCTTGAGTATTATTATATGTAGGAGTATCGCCCTTATTCGTAAAATCAAGAGTTGGTATTCCGGATAAATCTCTGGCCGTAGCCGTCATGATTCCCAGATGATTCCTGTGCTGCACTTCAACATAGTAATTTGAGGTTCTGGGAAGATTGAATTCCACTTCACTATTGTCATTCACATCTGTAACATGGCCATCAGCATGTAGTAATAATGCTTTTGTTTCAAGGACATTCTTGTAATCATCTGCATCCCGCAGACTTACCAGTATCCAGTCCACAACGGTTGCTGCAAAATCTCCTGATACACTTTCCGCTCCTGCATAACTAAACGGTTCAACATTGTAGGGCTGTTGGGTAGGCAGCAGACCCTTGTTATTTAATGTGGTATGCATCGTTTCATTGCCTGAATAAGCACCCATGAGGAATACTTTCATCTCAAAGATGGCATTTGCTGGTTCAACTTCGAGAACATGAGATTTATCAGGTTCTTTCATACACCCACTACCTGCATATCCTATTTCATCAATCACAATATATGTGTCGTTATCAGCAAGAGTAAGATCTCTCGTCATAAATGTAAGTACTTCCCCTGTTGAAGTTGCTGTAATACTTTCAGGAGTATCTGAATTAAGTGTATAAGTGATGTCATAAGAGCCATCATCCAGACCGGATAAGGTTACTGTTGCAGGATTACCTTCCGTTATCGGATTGTTCACGGAAATCGTAAAGTCAGGCGGTAAATCTTTAACTGTAAAAGTTATGGTTCCTATCAAGTCTTCAATTTCATCCGGCAACAGACCATAATAACAAGAACCACCAACTGTTAATACTATCCCTGTAATATTGTTAATGCCTATCATAGTTGGAATATCCATAGGAATATCCTGTCCGTCTGTCCTCCAGATATCACCATTATTAGTAAACCAATATGATTGCGGATCACCGGGCAGTGCAGGAACTTCAATTTGTAATTCTACAGTTACAGAACCGCTATAGTCATTACCACCAATATCTTTAAAATCAACCTTAAGATTAGCTATATCATTGAAGCAATATTCAAATAACGGTTCACCGGTAAACGTTGCAGATGCAACATATACTTTCTCTTCGCAGGTACCCGTAGGCTGGAAGCCAACCTGGCCGGGATCGTCGCCGCCACTGTCATAAATTGAACAGTAAATAATATCCCCATCCAGTAAGGCATCAATGTCCGAAACTTTTGTTGTACCCCACCAGTTACAGGTGGCATCTAAAACATGAGTATCTCCTGCATACTGATTTTCTATCAAAACAGTACAGTCAGTAATTGAGTTTTCATTTATCTTATTACCCGAAGGCCCGGGAATACCAGGCTGTCCAAAACTATAGCTCTGGAAAACACCATGATAGAACCCACTAATTATATTTTGCTGTATTGTGGTGTTATTAACATTACCCAGCATTCGGATTCCGCGCGAATGTGTTCCGCCAGAATTTTGCGCAGTAATTATATTTCCTGAAATTATAGTATTAGCTATATATCCGTTGTTACCATCAGATTCAAGCTGAATTCCTTTTCCGGGATCTCCTACATTAATAATAGTATTATTCGAAATTTCTATTTTGGAATAAGATCCTCCGGCATATTGATTAAAAGACCACCCAAAAGGTGCCATTACCAAAATACCACTTGAGCCGTTAGCATTTATCTGGTTATTATGTATCCACTGTTTGGCTGTAATATCATATTTATCAGGAGATTCGCTGCCACTCTTATAAGTCATCATACCAATTGCAGGACTTCCAGCGGCATGTTCTGATACTTTAATTATATTATTATTTATATCTGAGGTACCTATCAGTCTTTCTAAGAAAATACTGTGATATCCACAATCTTCTATGGTATTGCCTTGCATTACTAAGTTTGAATAACATGTGTTAGCATAAAAACCATAATCTTGCGCAGAACCGATATTGGCACCAATAATGTGGTTATTAATAATTTCAACTTTGTCGCCCAAAGAACCACCTTTCAGGCTAACCTGGAAGTGATTACCATCCGCTAAAGTTGCATTATAAATTTTAAATCCACTCAACTTAACATCGCCGGTTGTATTAATTACAACAGCAGTAGCATTTTTTCCTGCTGCATCAATAATAGTTACTTCCGGACCTTCACCTAATAATTTTATAGCTTTGTTAATAGTTACGGCTTCCGTATAGGTACCTGCTGCTACACGCACTTCATCACCAGCTATTGCTGCATCCACACCGGCTTGAATTGTTGCATGAGCCGATATCAGTATGTCGCTTCTCCAAACAGTTACCGGACCTCCCAAACATTCCGGATTATCTAAGTCACTTTTAGTCAGATAAGGTATAAATATAACATCACCATAAATCATATCTTCAATTTCGCTCTGGTCAGTCGTGCCATACCAGTTACAGGTGGCTACAACCGTTTCGGTTTGATGTTGACCAGCATCACTATCTGCATATATAGCATAAACAGGATTTGATGGAGTAGCGGGGGCGACTGCTGATAGATCATTATTCTCGACTGTTATATTTTTGCATGGTACCGGGTTTCCTCCATCTAAATATCCCCAAAAAATAATGCCTGCACAAAGGTGAGCCAGATTAGTTGTAGCACAACCAACAATCTTGTTTTTTGTTACTGTACCATTCTCTACACCTTTAAACGCTATACCGTAACGTGCATTTGTAACAGTGTTGCTTTGAATGGTGGGGTTCTTAGCTTTCCAAACATAAATAGCATGTTTATTATGGCCGGTAACAGTATAAGAAATAGTATTCCCTATAATTGAATTATCGTCACATTTAGCTCCAACCCACACTCCTTCGGCTGTTGGATCGGTAATGGTGTTATCTAAAATATTGTTAGTTTTAGAACCTTTATTGATGGTTCCATTATCTGTTAAAGCCTCGTCATTTTCAATACTGATCCCA
>JAAYJT010000035.1 GCA_012522795.1 Bacteroidales bacterium
TGGGATCAGTATTGAAAATGACGAGGCTTTAACAGATAATGGAACCATCAATAAAGGTTCTAAAACTAACAATATTTTAGATAACACCATTACCGATCCAACAGCCGAAGGAGTGTGGGTTGGAGCTGAATGTGACAATAATTCAATTATAGGGAATACTATTTCTTATACTGTTACCGGCCATAATAAACATGCTATTTATGTTTGGAAAGCTAAAAACCCCACAATTCAAAGCAACACTGTTACAAATGCACGCTACGGTATAGCTTTTAAAGGTGTAGAGAATGGTACAGTAACAAAAAACAAGATTGTTGGTTGTGCTACAACTAATCCGGCTCACCTTTGTGCAGGCATTATTTTTTGGGGATATTTAGATGGAGGAAACCCGGTACCATGCAAAAATATAACAGTCGAGAATAATGATCTATCAGCAGTCGCCCCCGCTACTACATCAAATCCTGTTTATGCTATATATGCAGATAGTGATGCCGGTCATTATCAAACCGAAACTGTTATAGCCACCTGCAACTGGTATGGCACAACCGACCAGAGCTTAATTGAAACTATGGTTTATGGTGATGTTGTATTCATACCTTATCTAATAACAGCCGATCTTGATAATCCGGAATGTTTAGGCGGTCCGGTAACGGTTTGGAGAAGTGGCGTGCTAGTATCGGCTCATTTAACAATTCAGGCCGGTGTTGATGCATCGCAAAATGGTGATGTTATCAAGGTAGCTCCCGGAGAATATGATGTAACTTATTACCAAAACGGAGGATTCAAACACTATTTGTTAGTAAATAAATCCGTAACCATTGAAGCTGAAGACCCGGATAACAAACCGGTATTAAAGGCAAATTATGGTGGTTCGATGGAACAAAACCAACAGGAAACCATACATATAGTTGCTGATGATGTAACTTTAGACGGACTAATAATACATGCCATTACGGACTACCCGACCACCTATAAAAAAGCTGTTGAAATTACCGGAGCTAATAATGCTACGGTAACCAACTGCAAGATAAAAGATGTTGTCCCCGGAATGACATCCATCTATATTGCCGGACAAGCTGTAGGTAAATACACCATTACCAACAACACTTTGGATGGAGGTATTGTAGTTGCCGCCGGAGCAGGTAACGGCACAGGTGGCGATCAGGCTAGCATAACGGGCAATATTATTGATGCCAGCATTTCTTTTACAGGACAAACAAATTCCGGTTGGGATCCATATTCCATTGAAAATTATCCGACAATTACCGGTAATACGATAAAGGGTATTCACAGCACCGAACAGAATGCTCAGCGCATGTATATCAATAGCCGTGATCTTGATGACAGCAAAATTATCCCGGATAATGTGTATATGACAATTCTGGGAGCCAATACATTTGAAGGCGATAGAATTGGTATTGCACCGGACGAATATGTGCTATATGGAGAAAATACTTATCGCAAACGATTACTGTCAGATCTGCCTGTTCGTAATGTTACAAAAACTACCTATCATGCAAAGATTCAGGATGCTATTGATGCAGAAACCACAATGGATGCTGACGTGATTGAAGTGCCTGCCGGAGAGTATTACGAATCTGTTTACATATACAAAGCGCTAACGTTATTAGGCGCCAATGCAGGTAAAGCCGGCAATGACAACAGCAGGGGAGACGAAACCATCATTTACACGGATAATGAAGAACCAGAAATGATTTTTGTATATGCTGATGATGTGGTTATTGACGGCTTTGTAATTGACGGTACTACTACTACTGGTCCGGTTCTTACAAATACAAATATAACCTCCGATATTGAAGTTGGTGTGTTTCCATACAATTCAGATAACCTGACACTTAAGAATAATATTATCCGTAATATTAAGGATTATGGCGTGTACTTATATTCAGATGATGGGGATAAACATAGCACCAGTGCTGTTATAGAAAACAACTACCTGCTCAACATAGGAGCAGAAGCCAATCCAAAATGGGGGCTTGGCATCTTGTTGATGAGTGCCTATGCACAAGTCGAGAACAACCAAATGGATAATGTACGTATCGGTTTGCAAACGGATGGCTTTAAGAAGCCCAATATAGCCGATGCAAAATTCCAGTCAATTAAGAATAATACTATTCAGACGCGAGGTATCGGTATATTCAACAATGTGATGATTGGTTCGGCAAGTGCCTTGAATATCACAGAAAACACCATTACTGGACTGGCGGTCAACAGCCCGCATCAGGTTGAGAACGGCTGGAATGGCATCATCATGTCAATCATTCAGGTACCGGGAACAGTGGCAGAGAACAATACAATTTCGGGTGGTACCCAAAATGCTACCGGTGATGATATAGCTGGATACAAAGTCTGGTCAGTAGGCGAGATTAATGCCCCACAAATCAAGGGCGGAAGCGTAAGCGATGTGAAAATTGGTATTGATATCAACAACCATAAAGGTTATGGCGGTGTTGGTACCAACTATGCTGTTGGCTCCTATGCTTCGCTGGAAAATATCACCATCAGCAATGCCGGTGTGGGTATAGCCGTAACCGACAAGGAAATCAGCGCGACTTATCACGGTCCGGCTCATTTGGATTTGGGTGATAACATTAAAATTCAAAACTCCGAGAATGGAGTAATGATTGAAAATGTACTTGCCTCAGTTTCAGAATCAGCCAATAATATGACATTTGATACCATTAGTGGAAACTATTGGAAACTGATTGACAACGACAAGGATGTGAATGCACGCGGCACTTCATACGAAGGAACGGCTGTAAGCAGTATGAACACTGCACAGATCAATGCAGTGGATGCGAAAATTGTGGACAAACTGGATAATTCTGACCTTGGCTTGGTTATTCTTTCTGATTTCTATGTGCATAATATCACCCGTGGAACAGATTACCTTACTATTCAAGAAGCTATAGATGATGTTATTACACAAAATGATGATAAAATAGTTGTAGATGAAGGAACATTTATTGAAAATGTATTAATCAATAAATCAGTTACTATTACCGGTGCTGCCGGACACACATCTATTATTGATGGAGGCGGCACAGGAACTGTAGTGACCATTACAGCAAATGGTGTAGTACTTGATGGATTTGAAATTACAAACTCAGGTAACACCCCGATTGATGGAGCAGTGCAATTAGGTGCCATGGATGTTTCAGATGGATCCATTATCACCAGCGTTGAAGGTGTACAAGTAATCAATAATTTGATTGACGGAACACAAAACGGTATAGGTATTTTCGGCAGTGATAATAACACCATTAAGGGTAATGAGATTAAAAACATCGGTATAGATGGTGTGGTTTTGGTTTCATCAAGCAGTAATACTATTGAAGGAAATGTGTTGAATGATATTGGCGATCATGGGATCAGTATTGAAAATGACGAGGCTTTAACAGATAATGGAACCATCAATAAAGGTTCTAAAACTAACA
>JAAYJT010000036.1 GCA_012522795.1 Bacteroidales bacterium
CGCTGCAGCATATTTTATCTTGTTTATTTGATAAAGCAAAGTTATTGAATTTCAATAACATAACAAAATAAATATGCTGCTTTTTATCTCATTTTCTTTTATTTATTGAACTTGCGAAAGTTAAGTTCCTTATTTTTTATTTCTTTCTTAAGACGCTGAATATGACCGCGTCCAAGAGCCTTTACTTCACAGCCTAATTCTAAATATCGTCTGATCCTATCATCACTTAATATTCCAAAACAGTCAATTACGGCGATAGCTTGCTCTGCCCACTTTACTATATCTTCAGGGTTGAGGTCCAGATATTCTTCGTGTGGTACTGCAAGGATCATAGCTTCAACGCCTTTAAGTGCTTCAGGCAGGTTTTTCAAAACAGTTATTTCTTTTAGGTGTTCCTGATTTCTGAAAAACCTTCCCCATGATTGTCCCGGTGCTGGGTATTCATCCTGGTTTTCAAGTTCGTACCAATGTTCAACATAAGGATCATGCACTTTCATATCGGCACCCATTTCAGTAAGTCTTCTTACAATAAGCTCACTACCGCTGTATCTTGTATCCCCGACATCCTGCCTATAACTGGCTCCGCACAATAGTACTTCTGAGCCGGCAATATAGCGCGACATATTGCGTAATGCATCACGAACAAGCTGTGTTACATGCAATGAACGTGTGTCGTTAATATCAATGGCTGTAGGTGTAATCTTGAAAACATTATCACCATCTTCAAATCCAAGGATATGGCGGTAAGCCCAATAACCCAGACCACCATCTTTTGGAAGACAATAGCCACCAATCCCTGGACCCGGGAATATCATATTACTGTGGGTAGGTCTCATCTTTATTGCATTTATCACCTTTATAAGGTCAACGCCGTTGCGTTCGGCAAAAAGACTCCACTCGTTCAGATAAGCAAGAATAGTAGCGCGATACGAATTCTCAACAATTTTGGTGGTTTCTGATTCAATTGGGCGATCCATTACGGTTAAAGGATAATCTTTGGTGTTTAGAACCTCATGAAGGAATTTTTCAACCCTACTACGTGCTTCGGTATTACAGCCGGAACAAACCCTCCAGAAATCACGAATACTCGATACATATTCACGACCGGGCATAACCCGTTCAAAACTGTGGGCAAGTATTGGAATAGAATTTATTTTTCTTCTTGCGAAAGCCTTTTTCAGAATTGGCCAGGCTACAAACTCTGTAGTACCCGGAGCAACGGTGGTTTCAATCAATACCAGACAGTGTGGAGGAATTTTTTCACCTATTGTTTTCATTGTAGCTTCTAAAGCAGCCATATCAGCTTCGCCGGAACGCATATTCCCGAGTTCCTGTTTCGCATAATCACACTGAACGTCAACAACCACGCAATCGGCAAGTTTCAGGCAATCGCTGTTATATGTTGCTACTAAGGTTTGTTTTTCAACTACAGTGCGATGAATTATTTTTTCTACTTCGGGATCTTCGGCTTTTACAGGAGAGATGCCTTTGTTGAGCATGGGAATTTTCCAGTAGCTGCGTGTACTTGGCCTCTGGCATCCCATTACAAACTTAGTACTGATTCCACTTTCATCAGTGGTGTCAGCAACAATTGCAGCCATAACAGCACCAACGAAACCAAGACCCATGACCACTACTATTTCTTTACCTTCACTACGGGCTTTTTCTGCCAGTTCCTGTAAACGTATGAATTCCTGATCGTACTCGTTTTTCAGTGGCAGAGGAAATTTTTCTCCTGCCGGGTTTATTGAATAAGAAGTTTTATTTTCCATTAAAAAAATTTTTAATAAATAAATATGATACTGTTAAAGAGTAAATTTAATTTTTAACTTATTATATTTAAGCTTTTTATATAATATTACCGATCTGACTTACATTACTTTCTATCCCACTTCTTTCTTCTTATCTTAATCTGGCCCCCAATTCTTTTTCGAATATCCGTTTTAGTTTTTCTACAAATTTGTCAGTTTCTTCATCTTTCAATGTTTTGCTATCGTCGCGCAGGAAAAAGCTTATGGCATACGATTTTTTACCGGCTTCGATATTTTTACCTTCATAAACATCAAACAGATTAATGTTTTGTAAAAGCCGCCCGCCATTTGCTATGGCAAGTTTTTCTATATCACTGTATTTCACTTCTTTATCGAGGAGTAAGGCCATGTCGCGGCGAACTGTGGGGAAACGCGGTATCTCAGTAAAACGCAGTGGCGGAATTCCGGCAATTGTTTTCAAACAAAACCCCCAGTCAATTTCTGCATAAAATACTTCCTGGCTTATATCAAAATGATCTAAAATACTGTTCTTAAGCCTTCCATATCTGGCAAATTCATGTTTTTGTGAAATAAGGCTTAAACCATAATCAAACAAAGAATTCTCAGTTTCAGAAATCTCATAATTATCCGAGCCAATTTCAATACGTTGTAACAGCGCATGCACTATTGCCTTGAGCTGAAAGAAGTCAGATTTTTCTTCTTTCACGTACCATGATTCAGGACTTTTATTTCCACTGATGAAAACTGCCAGCTTTTGATGCTCATTATATTTTGCAAGATTATTGCGGGTATTTGTTTCAATGCTTTGAAGCTTGTATTCCGAACCAAATTCGAACAGCTTTATGTCCAGCGTTTTATGATGTATGTTGAATACAATGGTTTCCAATCCTCCAAAAAGAAGGGTTTGTCGCATTACATCAAGATCTCGGCTGATAGGATTTAAAATTCTGACATGTTTTGAATCGTCAATAAACGAAAATATCTGACTGTAAGCTGACTTGGTAAGCGAGTTACACATGATCTCCGAAAAACCATTAGATGCCAGATAATCAGCTACGGTATTTTTCACCCTGTGACGGTCAGGTTTTTCAGAAATAGAAATTGAAGAACGTAGCGAACTATCGTACTCAATATTATTATAGCCATATATGCGAAGTATTTCTTCAATAACATCTGTTTCTCTCTGAACATCAGTTTTATATGTAGGAATCGCTACCCACATTGATTCATCGTCATGAGCAGTGATCTTAATGCCGAGCCAGTGCAGGATTTTATGTATGATCTCACGCTCAATAGTTTTACCGATCAGGCACTCAATATTTTTATATTTTACCAGGATTTGGACAGGAATTATAACTTCAGGATAAATGTCCTCAATTTCCGAAGAAATATTTCCGCCGGCAATTTCTTTTATCAGCATTGCAGCCCGTTTCAGTGCATAAACTGTGATATTGGGATCGGTACCGCGTTCGAAACGAAAAGAAGCATCAGTCTTTAATCCGTGATGTTTTGAGGTTTTACGAACACTTACTGGATTAAAATATGCACTCTCAAGGAAAATATCCCTGGAATTTTCAGTTATCCCTGATTTTATCCCGCCAAACACGCCTGCAATACACATTCCTTCGCTATCGTTACATATCATCAGGTCAGTAGCTTTAAGCCTGCGTTCTATCTCATCAAGGGTAATAAAAAGGCTTCCTTCAGACAAATGCTTTACTATTACCTGATTTCCGCTGATATATTTTGTGTCAAAAGCATGAAGTGGTTGTCCTAACTCAAATAGTACGAAATTGGTAATATCCACAATATTATTTATTGGGCGAACACCAACTGATCTTAGAAAATCCTGTAACCATTGCGGTGATTCCTTAACACTTACCCCACTAATTGTAATTCCTGAATATCGAGGGCAAGCTTTAGCATCTTCAATACTGACCCTGATTGGAAGATCATTATTATCAACTTTAAATGCAGATATATCAGGTAATTTGAGTTCAATATGTTTTTCAGGTTCTGAAAAATGCATTGTGTTCCATGCGGCTACAAGATCTCGGGCAACACCGATATGTGAAGTTGCGTCAGAGCGGTTCGGAGTAAGTCCTATTTCAAGAATGGTGTCCCGGTTCACATTAAAATATGATGAGGCAGGCATTCCAACACTTACGTCATCTGGCAAAACCATAATTCCTTCATGCGAATCGCCTAATCCTACCTCATCCTCAGCACATATCATGCCTTCAGAGGTTTCTCCACGGATTTTGGTTTTCTTAATGGTAAATGATGTTTCACCCATGGTAAGAGTAGTTCCTTCAACAGCTACCAGAACTTTCTGCCCAGCAGCAACATTGGGAGCACCACAAACAATATTGAGCAAACGTTCACCGCCTACATCAACTTTTGTAAGGCTTAATTTATCAGCATTAGGATGTTTTACACATTCTTTTACTTCACCTATGACAATTCCGGCCAACCCGCCTTTTACACTTTCAAAAATTTCAATACCTTCAACTTCAAGTCCGCAATTGGTTAGTATTTGGGCAATAATTTCAGGAGATGCATCAATGCTTGTGTACTCTTTAAGCTTATTTATAGATACTTTCATATTCTGGCTCTAATAATATTAGTTTTTGAAGCCGACAAAAGTACGCAAAAACTGTAACCTGACATAAATTACACTATAACGTCAGACATTACAGAAACAAAAAAGCTGCCCCGAAATAAAACAGAGACAGCTTCATCCCACCCTCTTCAGATTTTGAAATATAAGATAGCTCAAGATTTTTGAGCAGATTTTCAATTATTGACTACCAATTATATTTTCCAATCTGAAAAATTTCACATTAAACATTTAAACAATGCTGATTAATCGAATAACGTAATCATATTCATTTATTTAGCAGGTTCTGATAATCAATTTAATTTGGCTCATTGGTTAAACCTGATTTTTAAGAACCGGATACTCTATTCAGTTTTTATCTTTCGAGCTGCTTCTATCATTTTAGGAAGAACCTGATTAACATCTCCAACAATGCCATAATCAGCAACATTGAAAATTGGCGCTTCATGATCTTTATTCACTGCTACAATAACTTTAGAACCACTGATACCTGCAACATGCTGTATGGCACCTGAAATACCAAAAGCAAAATAAATATTGGGGTTTATGACCTTTCCGGTTTGCCCTACATGTTCGCCATGCGGACGCCACCCTTCATCAGAAACCGGACGGGAACATGCTGTTGCAGCGCCAAGAATCTGAGCCAGTTCTTCGATGCTACCCCAATTATCGGGGCTTTTCATGCCTCTGCCTGCTGAAACCACAATTTCTGCTTCGCCTAACAGTATTTTTCCGGTTTGTTTCTCAGTACTAATGATTTTATTAGGCGACTCAAAATATTCTGCTTCTATATTATGTCTTTCGATCACGGGAACAACAGGGTCGTTTTTGATCCCAAAAGTATTGGCAGCAAGAAGTAATATTTTATAATGACTTTTTACCTGAATCTTAGCCAAAGCCTTTCCTGAGTATATTTTTCTGGTAACAATAAACGGATCAGTTTTTTCGGGTAAACCTGTAATTCCGGTTGCTATGCCTGCTTTCAATCCGGCAGCAACAAACGGTGCAATTGCTTTGCCTGTATTATTGTCAGCAAATAATATCACTTGTGCATTAGCTTGCTTAATCCACTGTATTAATAGTTTCGAAAGATTCCTGTTGTCCGGTAATTGATCAGCTTCGAGGGCAATTATTCTGGAAGCGCCGTAATCAGCGGCTTTCTTTAATTCCTCATCAAAAATTTCACCAATGGCAAGTGATATGACTTCTCCTCCTGTCATGCCGCTTAACGCTTTTGCATATGATATCAGTTCAAAGCCTTGTTTTTTAAAACTTCCTTCACGGGTTTCTGTATATATTAAAATGTTCATTTTGAATTTTGGTATTTAAAAAATGTGAGTAATCAACTTTTGGTTATTTGAACACTAAAAAAGGGATTGTTATTCTAACGTTTTTTATCTTCAGACTTTATTTACAGTACTTTAGCTTCTTCTCTGAGCAACCTGATAACTTCACCGGCATTTTCAGCGTCAATCATTTTACATTTTCCCTTCTCAGGAGGTAATGTAACCTGGACTGTTTCCGTCATGCTTTCAGAACTTGTGGCTTCAACAATTTGCAATGGTTTGGTCCTTGCCTGCATAATACCACGCATTGAAGGAATACGGGGTACTATGGCAATTCCCTTTTGAATCACCAGTAATACAGGTCCCTGAGTTTCGAGTATTTCTTTCTCTCCGTCAATTTCACGTTGCACTGTCAGTTTCTCATTTTCAATATCAAGACCTGAAACTGAAGAAATAAAATTAAGATCAAGCATTCCTGCAAGTAATCCTCCTACTGAAGAACCATTATGATCGCTTGATTCAATACCACAAAGTATAATATCAAAAGGCTCGTTTTTAACAACTTCAGAAAGATTTGATGCTACTGTCCAGGCATCGGCGGGTTCTGTATTCACCCTGATAGCTCTGTCGGCACCGGTAGCCAGTGATTTGCGCAGAGTGGCTTCAGTAATGGCAGTACCAACATTAGCAACAACGACTTCACTGATTTTACCGGCATCTTTTAATTCCAGAGCACGGGTCAGGGCAAGTTCGTCCCATGGATTGATAATCCATTGTATTCCGGCCGTATTAATGTTTTTGTCATCTGCACCGATTACAATTTTTGTGGTTGTATCAGGAACATTGCTTATACAAACTAAAATTTTCATGATTATTGGTAAATATTTATTGATTCTGGATTAAAAATTTGGTTCTGGAAACAGAAATATTAATGTTTAAACGAAATACTCAACTTCCGCTTATTTCAAAACATCCCTTGAAATAACAATTTTCTGGATTTCTGATGTTCCTTCATAAATCTGGGTTAACTTGGCTTCACGCATCAGGCGTTCAACATGATATTCTTTCACATAACCGTATCCCCCATGTATCTGAACAGCCTCAGTAGTAACTTCCATAGCTATATCAGCAGCATATAGTTTTGCCATTGCGCTGGCTACACCAAAAGGCTTATGATTATCTTTAAGCCATGCAGCTTTAAGGCAAAGGTTACGGGCATTTTCAATTTTAACAGCCATATCGGCAAGTTTGAAAGCTATAGCCTGGTGGTTTGCGATCTCAGTACCAAAGGCTTTACGTTCTTTTGCATATTGAACTGCCCTTTCGTAAGCTCCGGCGGCAATACCCAAAGCCTGGGCTGCAATGCCAATACGTCCGCCTTCAAGGGTTTTCATGGCAAATTTAAACCCAAAACCATCTTCACCTATACGGTTTTCTTTTGGAACCTTCACATCATTGAACATCACTGAGTGAGTATCACTGCTGCGCATTCCCATTTTATCTTCATGAGGACCTACGCTGATGCCGGGAGAATGACGATCAACAATGAAAACATTGATACCACGATGCCTGAGCTCAGGATGGGTTTGAGCAACAACAAGATAAGTTCCTGCTGTATTTCCGTTAGTGATCCAGTTTTTAGTTCCGTTCAGCAAATAATAGTCGCCTTTGTCTTCGGCAGTTGTTTTTTGGCTTGTTGCATCAGAACCGGCTTCAGGTTCTGACAACAGAAAGGCTCCTATTTTTTCGCCACGAGCCAGAGGTTTAAGATATTTTTCTTTTTGCTCCTCAGTTCCATATTCCTGGATACCGTAACATACCAGCGAATTATTAACTGACATGATAACACTTACGCTAGCATCAACCTTTGATATTTCTTCCATAGCTAATACATAACTAATGGTGTCCATACCCCCTCCATCATATCTGGAGTCAACAAGCATTCCGAGAAAGCCAAGCTCAGCAAGGTTTTTGATGTGTCTGGCAGGATAAATCATTTTTTCATCGCGTTCAAGTACATCAATGATCAATTCGCGCTGAGCATAATCACGGGCTGCCTGGCGAATCATTAGTTGTTCTTCGGTGAATTCAAAGTTCATTTTTCTTTCGTTTTGGATTAACAGGTTGGTTATGAATTAGATTTTTATATTTAACAGTATTAGCTTTCTTTATAGAACGGATAATCAATATAACCCTTTTCCCCACCAGTATAAAACGTATCTTTATCAGGTTGGTTCAAAACCAGATTGTGTTCAAATCGTTCAGGAAGATCGGGGTTGGCAATAAAAAGTCTGCCAAAGGCAATCAAATCAGCCCATTGTTCACGAACATACTCATTTCCTTTTTCCTTTGTGAATTTCCCACAGGCTATCAGTGTTCCATTATAGATTTTCCGGTAATGTTTGGTTACTTCCCTGAGATAATGAGGGTAATCATCCAGAGGCAACAAAGGCTCAATGAGATGCAGGTATGCAAGATCGTAGTCATTGAGTTTATTGATAACAAAATCAAATAACCCTATAGGATCAGCGTCGTTCATGCCATATCGTGTACCTGAGGGCGCAAGTCGGATTCCAACCCTCTTATTTCCCCAAATGCTGATAACAGCTTCGAGGACTTCAAAAAGAAAACTGCCACGATTTGTAAAAGAACCCCCATATTGATCGGTTCTTATATTTGAACTGTCGTGAAGAAACTGATCAATAAGATAAGAGTTCGCAGCGTGGATCTCTACTCCATCGAAGCCGGCTTCTTTAGCATTTAAGGCTGCTTTCCGGTAATCTTCAATTATATCCGATATTTCTTTTATGCTGAGAGCATGAGGGGTTTCGGTAGGTTTTTTCCCTTGCGGGGTTCCTATTTCTCCACCTGGGTTTATAGCCGACGGGGCTACCGGAAGTTTATTATCAGGTTGTAATGAAGAGTGTGAAACCCGCCCTACATGCCATAACTGAAGGAATATCAATCCGTTCTTCTCATGTACTGCATTAGTGATCTTTTTCCACCCTTTAATCTGTTCATTGGAGTGTATACCAGGTGTATTCAGAAAACCAACCCCTTGCGGAGATATCTGAGCTCCTTCTGTGATGATTAAGCTGGCTGACGAACGCTGTGCATAATATTCTGCCATTATATCAACAGGAATATTCCCTGCATCAGCCCTTCGACGGGTAAGCGGTGCCATTATAAGGCGATTTTTCAAATGGCAAGTGCCAATTTGAAAGCCGGTAAGTAATGGTTGAAGGTTCTCAGTGCCATGTTGATTCATTATTCTGCTTTTCGGTAAACAAGTGCTACCAGTGATTTATCGTCGCCTCCCATATTTACACTTAACCCATACGGGCGTTCATGTGAAATTTTAATTTGTGCCTTTCCTGCTTTACCGGTCAGTTGTTCCCAGATTGTAACAGCCATGTGAACTCCTGTAGCTCCGGTAGGATGCCCCCATCCAATTAGTCCGCCAGTAGTGTTCACAGGAATTTTACCGTTACGAGATGTATGTCCTTCAGCAACAAAACGTGCACCTTCTCCCTGTTTTGCAAACCCTATAGCTTCCATGGCAAGGATACCGGCTATAGTAAAGCAGTCATGAAGCTCAATAGTGGCAAGATCGTTAATTGTAATACCGGCTGATTGCAATGCTTGCTTTACCGATTCAGCCATAGTGCTCAATCGGGTTAAATCATCAGGTTCTTTGGTAATATCTTCTTCAGCCTGACCCCAACCGGTTATTTCTACGGCTTCAGAAAGTGGAATTCTGGCTTTTTTTAGTCCTTCTTCTGATGCTACTACTATTGATGAGGCTCCGTCAGATACTTTGCTGCAATCAAAAACATTCAGAAAATCAGTAAAAGCAGAAGGATTTGGTTCAATAAGAGCCAGTTTCTCAAGGTCTTCAGTTTTATTTTCAAATTCCTGTGCTGTAGGACAAAGGCGGGCATTTTCAATAGCATTCTGGTACCAGCGTGCAAAACCTTTACGGGCATAATCACGGCCATACTTATCAAAATAAGCTCCTGCGCGGTTACTGAACTGACCCGGGAAAAAATAGGCATGTCCTTCCTTTCTTTTATGAAACCAACCTGCGCCGGCCAATACATCAGCACCGTAAATTGCTTTCATTGAATTTTGAACTTCAATACCTATTACCAAAACCATATCAGCAGTTTCGGCCAGTACTGAGCGAACTCCTGCAAGTAAGGCCAATCCGCCGGAAGCACAGGCACCTTCAACGCTCATGGCTGGTTTGTAACGTAATCCTTCATCAATCATAGGCATAAAAGCACCAAGATGAGCCTGCTTGTTAAATCGTGCCGACATAAAATTGCCTACCACACATTCGTCAATATGTTGAGCACCACCAACAGCAGCAATACTTGCCTGCCCTGCTTCTTTCATATAATGCTCAAGTCCGGGCATTTGTTTCTTAGGATTAAATTCTTTGCGGCCTGTTCCTATCGAAACTGTATTATATCCCGCTGTCAGAAATATTCTTTTTCTTAATTTTTTCATGATAATCAGTCTTTTAAAGATAATTATTCACTGGTCCGTAGGCATGAAAGAAACCGGTGGTCATAACAGTGTTTACATCATCAGTGCTGTGTGCAACACCGTCATTTACCAACTTTTTACCAATTTCACCGGCTTTTTGTGCATATGATACTGCTAATTTGGCTCCTTTTGTATCCATGTTTTTTAATCCGTTAAAATACTGCTTTAGAGTTTCTTCACGTGAACGGATTTTAATAATATTTTTCCATGGCTGCCAGTCTGGAGGCATATCACCGATAAATTTATCACCGGATTCTGCAACAGGTTTAATATCAATGTATTGCTTGGCTTCCAGATCAAAAATTTCTGTGATCTGACCTTTGGTATATTTAAAAATCCCATCTTTCTGACTTCCATCAGCGAACTGACCGCCTTTTATGCCAAGTTCCATAAATCCGGACAGAACCTGACTTTGGAGTGTTTCGCCGGAGAACCGCTCATCCATTACTTTCATGATAAAAAGGCAAACATCAATTCCTACATAATCTGATAACTGAAAAATACCCATAGGCCTGATAAGAAAATCCCTGCTTACCTTATCTACCACATATAGTGCTTCAATGAACGACATTTGGTTACTAAGCTTCTGAACTTCGCTGACCGCATAAATAATATCACGCATAAAAAAGCCATTGCCAATAAATCCTGCCATATCGTTTGAGAAAACAATGGTTTTTTTAAGGTTTTTAGCAAGTTTTTCTGCAAAATCAAATAATTCCTGATTTGTGTTTTTTGATGGAATTATTTCCATGAGTTTCTGAACTGCCGGAGGATTGTAAAAATGGAATCCAATGATATTACCATTAAGACCGGCTTTTTCATCCAGTTCGTTAATTGGAATAGAAGATGTATTACTTAGAAACCATGGATTATAGGGATTGTTTTGATTGATACTGCTGAAAAGTTTCACTTTTACTTCAGGATTCTCGCTCACTGCTTCAAAGACAAGCTGTGCATCATAAGCAGCTTCTATTCTGGTTGTTGGCTTTACTAGACTCAGAACATCATTTACATATTGATTTATAACATCTTCGTTCTCAATAAGTTTTGGGTTTGTGGCATACCACTTTCTCAGTTGCACAGTTATTTTTTCAGCGTTTTTCAAAATCTGGCTTCTTAGATATTTCATCAGTCCGCCAAGAGCCGGCGCTGAAACATCAATTGCATGAAGGCTGACCTCATCGGTGCTTTTACCCTCGGCAAAACAATTATTGGCCATTTCAACAGCTGTAAGAAGTACTATACCACTGCCCATTTTGCCTGCTGCCCCCAGAACGGCAACATTGCTTAGTTTCTCATTGTATTTCATTGAATTTTACTTGTTTTGGATTATGGTATTATGTTTATCACTTGTGTTTTTGATCAGGATGGTTTTGTTGTTTTGTTTAAATTTTCATCCATTTCTTTAAAAAACCTGAAAATGGAAAGTTTAAAAGCAGAAATTAAATCAGAATTTCGGTTTTCGTTTTTCAAGAAAGGCTCTCATCCCTTCTTCTCCCTCATTCCCGAACAGAGTGCCAAATTCCTGTGCTTCCAGTTGACTTCCCGAATCAAAATCGGCTTCCATACCTTTACGAACTACTTTTTTAATTTTTTTAACGGCTTTTGGTCCTTTGCCCAGAATAAGCTGTGCCATTTTGTTTGCAGATTCAATTAGTTCCTCTGGCACAAATACTTTCTGAACCAGCCCTATACGCAGAGCTTCGGCAGCATCAATCATTTCAGCAGTCATTAACAGCCATAAAGCATTTGCAGTTCCTATCAAACGAGGAAGCCGCTGTGTTCCAGCAAATCCCGGGATAAGACCAAGATTTACTTCCGGCTGTCCGAATCTGGCTTTATCTGAGGCTAATCTGATGTCGCATGCCAGTGCAAGTTCTAACCCGCCTCCCAAAGCAAATCCGTTTATAGCGGCAATTATAGGTTTATCAAGGTGTTCCATTTTACGGAAAACCTTTTGACCTCGTACAGAGAATTCTGTTCCTTCAATGCTGTTTTTGTTTACCATTTCGGCAATATCGGCACCGGCAACAAATGCCTTGCCCTCCGCGGTAATAATGATGATTTTTACTGAATCGTCGTTAGAAATATCATCAAGCAAGTGGTCCATTTCATCAAAGAAAGCTGTATTCAAGGCATTCAAGGCCTCAGGACGGCTGATGGTAATAGTAAGGATCCCATCCTGATTTTTGGTTTTTAGAATTTTGAAAGTCATATGGATGATTTATATATCCCGATTAACAATTATTAAGAGTGTAATGTTTATTCACAGATATATATTTTCAAAGGTCTTAGAAGGTTAAATATTTGACTTTCAAAGAAGATGTTAAAGGCATGATAATTTTGTAAATCAAATATCAACTTTCAGAAATATAAAAACAAAATCAGGCGGTGAATCTTAGTTTACCGCCTGATTTTTTAAAATTTTAAATAAGGATTATTTGCCTAAGGTACCGGCATTATTATTTGACGAACCTTTTGTAATTTCAATGAAGATAAAGAAATTAGCAGTACCGTCAGGCTGACGGCCATAACTCTGGGTTTCTTCAAGTGCCGGAAAAATAAAATTATCAATTACAACACCGTTTGGATCTTCAAGCCAGATTTCTTCACCATTGGCTGAAAGACCAAAATCTGACGGATCGCCTGTTTTATCAGTAACGATTGCATAAAATCCATGAGCAGGAATTACTGAGCCGGCAGGAAATTCTTTTTTAGGTTTGGCTCCGCTCAACCCGCCAATGTCATAAATTTTATAACCGCTTATATCTACAGGCGCATCTGACTTATTGTATATTTCAATCCAGTCAGGGTCTTCGGCAGTGCCTCTCGAATAAATTTCATTCATGAGAATATCGCTGGTAGCAGGAATCTCGCCTGAAAATGTGATGCTGTCAATACTGTTTAAAGGTATGTTGATAATAGTTCCATCACTTTTATAAATATTTAGCTTTTGAGCCGAAAGGCTGGCTACAGCCAGAAAAAAATATAAAAGAGTAAAAGTGAATTTTTTCATTTTTATAGTTTTTATTTCTTAACAATAATTTTTTCACTTACGATCTGATTATGCTGTTTAATCCGGCATATATATAAGCCGGTAGGAACCCCATTCAATAACCATTGATACTGGTAATTTCCGGGTGACTGCAATCCAATTGTTTTACTTATAACAGTGTTTCCGACTGAGTTAAAAATTTCCAACCATACATCTCCCTGTTCAATTAATGTATATTCAATAATTACATGATCTTTAGCAGGATTGGGAAAGGCTTTGAGCTTAAATAATTGCTTAACAAGTTCAGTTTGCTCAGTAATACCCGTTTGTATATCAAGCTTGAGTTTCTGAATATCCGATAAAGCAAATGACATCACTGTGCCGTTTTTCAGGTTAATACGCATGTATTCCTGAGCACAGATTTTGGGCTGATATTGCAGCAGGAATGCTGCTAACAACCAGAGTAGTTTTAGTTGGGTTTTCTTCATAATTAAAATTTAAATTAGTTTGTAGGTTTCGGACTATATATATTTATGATGGAGATATTGCGATTAAATAAATGCGTTGCTTGTTCTTTGCAAAGCTAAATAAATATTTTATTGACTTTAACAAAAGTCCTTTATTTTTTAATGAAGACAAGAGATAGTATAATTAGCACTTATTTAGCTGTGCTGTCCAGTTTTGTTCTGTTTATTTAATCTGGGTGAGTTATAAGTGGCACACTCAGTAAATCGTTTTTTTTCATAGCTTTGCGCCCAAAATGAATTTATCCGAATGATTATTAACTTAAAACTTTGACAACTATGATGAAAGGACACCCAAAAGGGTTATTGGTTGCGTTTTTCTCCAATATGGGAGAGCGTTTTGGATTTTACACCATGATGGCAATCCTGGTTTTGTTTTTGCAGGCCAGATACGGGCTTAGTGAATCTCAGGCTGGTGACTATTATTCCTGGTTTTATTTCGGTATTTATGCTCTGGCTCTTATAGGTGGTATTATTGCAGATGCTACCAGGAAATACAAATTTGTGATCCTAATGGGTATCATTATCATGTTTGCCGGATATGTATTAATGGCTATACCGGGTAATCCCCTGGCAATCACGGCTATCGGACTTTTTACCATTGCGCTGGGTAATGGTCTTTTTAAAGGTAATCTTCAGGCTGTAGTAGGACAGATGTATGATAATCCTCTTTATTCAAAAGTTCGCGATACGGCATTTATGATCTTTTACATGGGGATCAATATTGGTGCGTTTTTCGCTCCTTATGCTGCAACAGGGATACGAAACTGGTTTCTGAGAACTCAGGGGTTTGAGCATGACGGAAGCCTTCCGGCTATGTGTCATGCTTTTGAGGCGGGAACACTAGAGGATATGACTAAATTTCAGGAGCTTGCCAATAAGGTTTCCGATACTACCGTAACAGATCTGCATGCTTTTGCCGGAAAATATATTGATGCTTTTTCAAAAGGATATAATTATGCTTTTGGAATAGCTGCCGGCGCAATGGTTATCTCATTGCTGGTTTATATTGTTTTTAATAAACTTTTACCAAGTGTTGAGAAAGTTGTTAAAACTGAAGGAACCCAAAATAAAGCCACAGCCAATGTTGTTAGCTTTTTGCTTGCTGCCGGATTGATGGTAGCTACATCAGTTATTTTTTACTTTTTAATGAACGATCTGGCTTTAGGTGCTGCAGTTGGTCTTTTTATCGGCTTTGTTGCGATGATGTATCAAATCTCCACTAAAGAAGAGCGCCCGCGTGTTACATCACTAATATTGGTATTTGTAGTTGTAATATTTTTCTGGATGTCTTTCCACCAGAATGGGCTTACACTTACTTTCTTTGCACGCGACTATACTGTTAAAAATGTAGGACCTTTTACAAACATCTTTTTCAAACTTGAATCAATGCTTGCATTTATAGGATCAGTTGCCGGATTAGTATTGCTTATTTTCAACAAAAAGGGTTCAAATAGACTTATAGGTGGAGCCATGGCTATTGTTTTTGGTGCTTTAACTGGTTATTTTATTGCAACAAATCCTGCCAGTAATCCTATTGAACCTGAGAAATTCCAATCGTTCAACCCGTTGTTTATAGTTTCACTTACTTTCCCGGTAATGGCTGTATTTACATGGCTGAGAAATAAAAATATGGAACCATCAACACCTAAAAAGATTGGAATAGGTATGATTATCGCTGCTATTGGGTTTGTAGTTATCCTTATTGCATCAATTGGTTTGGTATCGCCACATGAATTACAGTATGTTGAAAATGGTGTTACCAAGTATAATCCCGTACCCGATTCTTCAAGGGTTGTGCCTTACTGGCTGATAAGTACTTATCTGATTCTTACTATTGCTGAACTTTTCCTGAGCCCTATGGGATTATCATTTGTTTCAAAAGTTGCACCGGCTCGTTTTCAGGGTCTCATGCAAGGAGGTTGGCTGCTTGCTACCGCTGTAGGGAACAAATTTTTGTTCATAGGAAGTGATTTCTGGGGTAAACTTGAATTATGGCAGCTTTGGTCAATATTTATAGTTTCTTGTATCCTTTCTGCAGTATTTATCTTTTTAATTCTGAAACGACTTGAAAGAGCTACAGGCCACAGAAAATAATAGAACTTTATAATATAAGTTGTAACCCGAAACAGGTCATTGCTAATCAGTAGTGACCTGTTTTTAATATAAGCCTGTAAGATTTTGTTTATTATGTTTAACTCCGAATGTTTTTATCCTGTTTAATTCACAAACATACAATTAACTTTAAAATTACTTCATTTCACTCTTCTATATTCTGGATTTAATCCCGGATATGACTGAAATCAAGGTTAAACATTTGTTTCTCATAATTTTACACATACCTCTCCCATTCACCTTTGTTCTAAAGGTGTGAATTTATTTTTTATTAAATGTGAAAGAACGTGAGATGATAGTGTCTTGTTTAAATTCTGAGAATCTGAAACATTAATAGCAGGTTTTTAAATACTTGTATTTCAGGGAATTCA
>JAAYJT010000037.1 GCA_012522795.1 Bacteroidales bacterium
GCTGCTAACATTGCAGGAGGTAATGTACAGTACTCATTTGATATATATGCATGAAGATAAGCTCCTGAACGTACAGATGTCCCTTCGAGCATACGGATATTATGACCGGCAATAAGATTGACATTGCCTCCATCCTGCACAACAAAGGTATTTCCTCCGCCGGCAACAGTCAATGTATTTGTTGCATCAAAGCAGATATCCTGTCCGCTTACCACATCCACTCCCTGGAGTGCTACATTGCCTGCTACATCACCACCCCAATGGATGCGATTATGCGGATCCCATTCATTACTGCTTCCACTGAAACCTCCGCTATGACCTCCAAATGTTACTATGCCGGAATTAACTGATTTATAAACATTAAAATTGCCACCCCATGAGTTATTGGGGAATATTGCATAATTGACTGAAAAAGTCTGGTCATTTTCAATGGTAAGCAATCTGCCGTTACTCTGACCATTACGGAAAAGACAGTTATTGAATGATTTATCTATATCAACTATTGCACCCGGTTTTATATTCACACCATTGGTATTCATATACTCAAAAATGGTATGTTCTGCCCCTATTTTACCGCCACTCTCAATGTTCAGGGCATAATAACCTGATGAATTACGGGTAATTTTTGATTGCGTTCCTGATTCGCCATTAAATTCTATTAAGCCTCCGTTTTTTACTGTAACTGATTTGGACGCTGCCATGGCAAGTACACCACCGGCTCCCATTGATAAATGACCACCGTTATTTATTGTTACATTTCCTGATACCGTTACCTGATTGGATAAGGTATTGAGTGAACCTGAATTTATTTCCAGATCGTTTTTGATAACCAGATTTTTATCTACAAGGAAAGATACACCGGTTTTATTGATGACGACATCATTCAGATAGTTTCCGTTGTAAACACTGACAGAATGATTAGGATAGGCAGAAATGAACTCAACAGTGCCATGATCAAGCTTGAAATTATTTGCATTTGGAGTATTTAAATTTCTTCCAAAGCGCAAGGTGCCTCCGCTCACTTCATTTATAAATGAATTTTCTATCATAATATTTGTTCCCGGAAACTCTAACAAAGAATTATTGTTCATTGTTAGTTTACCATCCAGATTAGTGTAAGTTGTAGAAGAATTGTGATTATTAGTAAAAGTGCCATTGTTTAATTTCAACCATCCGGTTGACGGAAATAAAAATGCACCCTGAATGGTTGCAGTAGTATTATTTCTCAACTCTAATTTTCCGGCAAGATTAAGTGAACCTCCAACTTCAAGGTCAGCACCGAATAAAATATTAGCGCCGTTTTCAATTGTAAAATTCCCAACAACTATCCAACGGTTAATAAAATTCCAATTTGCACCGCTTTTTATCAACATGTTACCCATAACGCGATTCGGATAATAAGGTTTGGTGTTATCATCATCTGTTATGTTTTTTGACGATGGTTCTATAACCAAATTTCCAAATTCAGCGTCGTTACTTGTAGGATGATATATTGTTGAAGTAACGTAAGCTGTATTTCCTGTGCCAAGTTTTGCTGTAGTTCCTTCACTGAAATCCCAAGTACGAGCATGAAATGTTCCGGCAGTTACATTCGCAGACGATCCATTATCCCACTCCATATAAGTGGTAGTTAAATCATTAGCCGCATTGTTCATGATCAGCTTACCAAAAACCCGGGTTGTTCCTGCGACATTGCATGTATAGGTGCTTAAATTGAAATTTCCGGCTTCGATGATTAATTTACCGGTTGCAACAAAGTTGGAAGCAAGGGTAATGGTATTGGCTTTCCCACCCTCAGAAATCATTTCTCCGCTTTGCTGGTCATAAACAGGCTCACCCGTGAAACTTTCATCACCTTCTTTTGAGCTTTTATTTATTTTAACATCATATAAATTGCTCCCTGAAACCATATTTATAGATGCGTCTGTACTGCCATAAAACTCAAAAGTACCTTTGGCAGGCGTAAAATCAGTTCTGTAACAACTTAAGCCTTTACTTGTGCGTATAGTCCCTCCAGTGATATTATGAGTAAAGCTATATGACGGTGAATTATATATATATATCTTCTGATCTTTAAAATCTAATACTCCTCCATTCATATTTATTTCAGCATTTCCATCCCAAGGCCAATAACTTGATGAAGATCCGCCATAAATATTAATATTTCCACCACCATTAAAGTTAAGTTGGCCATTTAAATCAATCAATCCGGCAGCATCCTGATGTAAATTTATTGTTGCATCCGGGTTTACATAGTACGAACCAAATATTCCATTCTGTACAAGATCAAGTGCTGTAAAAGTTCCTTTAATAACATCAATGCCTCCTTTCTTCCAATCGTATTTATTGCAGGTAAGTGTATGAGCTACATTATCAACACAAAGAGTCGCTTCCATATTTGCCTCAAGAATATTGAAATTTTCACTGGATTTAACATATTGATGCTCCGTCCCGTTAAATATAACACGTCCTGTACCA
>JAAYJT010000004.1 GCA_012522795.1 Bacteroidales bacterium
AATTTGTTCTATTTTCTACAAACATGTCGCCCCTACGGGGCTTAGAGATTGAATTTTTGCGATTTTCTACCAATATATAGCCCCTTCGGGGGCTTGGTTTTTAATTTTTTGCTTTTTTTTATTAACCTGTCGCCCTTACAGGGCTATTGAAATTATGTATTTTTCATTTTTATTAATTTTTCGCCCCTACGGGGCTTGGTTATGGTGTTTGTTCTATTTCCTACAAACATGTCGCCCCTATGGGGCTTAGATATTGAATTTTACGATTTTCTACCAATATATAGCCCCTACGGGGCTGTTAATCCGGGCGCTTAGGCTTTTGAAGTGCCTTTTCAATTATTCCGCCCCTACGGGGCTTGGTTATGTAATTGTATTTATTATTCTATTAATATTTTGCCCCGCTGGGGCTTTTTGTTCAATAATTCATCTTTTTTACTAACCTTCCGCCCTTATTAGGGCTTTAAATGTTGCATTCTCTTTTTATTATTTTTTTGCACCGCAGGAGCTGTCATCTATAAGACCCAGAGGGTCGATAGATTAATAGAACATATTATCCGATTTGTATTTATAAATAGCTCCAGAGGAGCGATACGAAATCTCTTTTTGTTGTTTTGCCATAATGTTTATTGATTTTTTTTATTAATGTGTTGCCCCTACGGGGCTTAGAGATTGAATTTTTACGATTTTCTTCTATAAACATATCATCCCGTAAGGGTCTGCGTCCCTACGGGATTATAAACCCCGGGTGCTGAGGCTTTAGAAACTCCCTTTAAAAAGTTGATTCCAATTCATAATGATATAATCATGAATTGCTACCGACTAAAGTCGGTGCTTAAAAAGAGGTTAAATCAATAAATTGGCTTTATTCAAAATAGTTTAAAATGCCAGGCTATGAGAATATAATGAGTATTATGCTACAATGAAAAAAACATGGTAAAATCATTTTGCATTTTAAATCAGCTAAAATTGTTAGATGAAGTAATTGATTTAATTTAATGATTAAAGCCTGTTTATATTTAAATATGCAGCTAATGCCTGTGATTATAGTTATTACCACCGTCTGATCTGTAAAATCAAATATAATCAATAAGCAATTCGCGGATGTGTTTACTGTAGACCAAATAGTATGGTGCTGTTTGTTAATGTTTCAAATCATAAACTTCAAAGTTGCAAAGGAGTCTGGAATTAGTTGATTATAAAACTTAAGACTTTAATGTATCAATAAATGGATGCTTAGCAAATCCGGATTTGTTTTATAAAAATAGCCTTTTAAATGATTAATGTCAAAAGAATATGGTATTAATAGATCTTTGATTGGTCTAATTTACGTGATTTCTTATGTTGAATCAATAGAAATCGTTGAAATATTAATTCATCGTAAAATGTTGAGATCCTTTATAGGTGAGCTATTGTAAATGTGTATATATATATATGTATGATAATTATTTAAAATTAAATATGTATTTCAAATTGACATATTATGTTATATAGATATAAGATAAATATATTTTAAATCCTAATTATATTAAAAAGAAGGTTGAAATGATATTGATATTAATATATTTTAAAATAATTAACTTATTTTAACATTCTTACTCAATTATAAATAGATGAAAATCAAGCTTGTATACTCTATTTATAATTAGTCTAAGTATAAATTTCAATCTATTTCATAAAAACACTTGCATTCAGCTACTTTGTAGCTTAATTTTGTTGACCATTTTTAGTGATACTTATTAGGCGTATAATAAATGACTCTAAATATATATATTATTTCATTTGAACATATTGGAGTATTATAGTTTATGATTTAATTTTAAATATTTAATGCGTTTAAAACATATTTATAATAAAATATTAAAATCACGGTAATGGTTGGTAATCATTACTTGTACCTTAATCTAAAATTATAGTAATGGCTACCATAACTACTATTGAAATCTGAGAAAATGCAAGAATAAGATGGTGTTTTTAATATATAAGGTCAACCGCTTTATTAACATTTTAAATTGAAGAAGTGACAACTTATTATTTTTATATTTCCGTTTTTGTAAAACATTCTAACAAGCAACTAAAGTATTTAATCAATAATATATTAAAAAGTACAATTACTGAATAAAGCTAATAAACCTATTGATACTATATAATGTCGTTAAAACAATAAGTCACGAAAGCTATAACTCATGATAATATTTACTCGTTTCTTTACATTTGGTCTAATTTTCTTTTTAATGCCGGCATTTTGCATTTCTGCAATGGCACACTCATACGTTCACATTGGTGTAAAGATTGCTGACGTTAAATTGCTTGTGGGCGGAAATTTGGAGGGAAACGAAAAAGCCGGAATCGAAAGATTCCCAACTAAAGCTATTCTTAATCCGGATATTCCTCATCAAATATTTGGCGGAAGCGACAATTTATGGGGATTAACTTTGACAGCTACGGCCAGAGATTTATCCGGAATACTAACTCTTGATTTTACGAATCAGAACATTACTCCTAAATATTATGATACTGAAGAAGCTCAGCATGAAATTGAGCAGGATGTGATGGCGATGTATGCAGGAAATGTTAACGGAGATAGTAGAATAAGAAATAATGGACCAGAAAATGATAATTTAGTATTATTATCAGAAATTTTAGGGAATAGTAAATCTGCAGTATTAAAGGATGCCTACTCTTTTGGAGATATTGAAATGAATTGCATCGTGAAGTATAATGGGCCTAATAACGACCATTTTTATCTATTATCAATTGTATTGGGTAATAATAAATCTAAAATTATCAGAAGACAATATTAAAATAGTAAAATATTTATCTACATCTAAATCTTACCACTATGAAAAAAATTAAATTCATCTTCACGTTAATCCTGGTCATTGGATTGTATTCGTTTGGTTTTACTCAAGTTATTAAACCGAAAGTTCAGGCGACTATTAAGCCAAATCCGGTTCATCCACATTGCGTGGATATCTATGCCAAGCCTGATAAAGATGTTGAATCGGAGTCAATAATGGGAATGATAATTTCCTTAAGTATCACTGATCAGTCACCTAAGGCTAATCCAACAATTACCAATCTCTATCTAATTCCGGGAGTTGAAATTGATGTAAATAGTCCTCTTCCATATATTAATGATGGGAGATACCAAATGGATTTTAATATAGTCAATAAAAGTGATTATTACCAGTACTGGTACGCTGGGCAAGAATACCTTATAGCTACATTCTGCTTTGAAACTGAAGAGGAATTCTGTGAAGTAGTCAGAATGCAGCATATGGCTGATGGTGAACCAAACAATTGGACATATTGGTATTTTTGGAATTATAAACAGAGTGATCCTATGGCGGGAGACTTAACTAACTACGAAGCCCCGTTTTATGAAGTTCCCGGTGTTAATACGGTTTTTGATCCAGACCCAAATGTAAAAGATGACGCATACGTGGAATTACTAAATGGCATCCCAGTTTCTGTCGCTATAGTAACTGTTGATGGAGCACCGGTAAATGACGGAGATGGTAAATCAGTCTGTGATGGCGCTGTAGTGGTAATAGGAGTGAATGGTGGTAAACCGATTGATAAGTATAACATATATTTAGACGGCTCTTCTGTAAAATCAGGGACACTCGGAGATAATTCGTTGCCTCATACATTTACTGCTTCATCTGCAACAGCAGGAACTTATACGATTGAATTTGAAACAACTGCCGGTTGTAAAGTTTCTTATGAATATAACTTGCAAGTTGATCCTCTTCCTCTTTCAACGAATCAGAACAAAACAATCACATCAAATGATGCTGTTAACTTTGACTTGACGACAGCAATCACTAACCTTTCTGATGTGCTAAATACGACATTTGTCTGGGAGGCAGCCTCCAATCCGAATGTCACCGGCCAAAGTACATCTCCACAGTCAGGTAGTATAATTACAGATGTCCTGTTTAATGTGACGGGAACGCCTGAAAATGTGACTTATACAGTTACGCCCACTTCAGAAGAGGGCTGCGAAGGTGATCCGTTTACTGTTACGGTAACAGTGAATAATGGCAATGTACAGAATGTAACGCGTAATACTTACCACGTGACTATTCAGGAAGCAGTAGATTATGCTAACGATGGTGATGAAATATTAGCACCGGCAGGCACTTATACTGAGGCTGTTACTGTTCCGGTTGGTAAAGCTTTGACTATCAAAGGAGCCAATGCAGGCATAGCTGCCGGAAACGATCCCGGAACAAGAGGTACTGAAACAATACTTAACGGAGGGTTTTATGTTAGTTCAGCATCTACAATTGATGGTTTTACCATCCAGGGCGGAAGCTCTTCAGGAAGTATTATTAATGGTGTAACTGTTGCCGCAGATAATGTGACTGTGAAGAACAGCATTATCAAAGATGTAAGCGGAAGTCAAAACAACGGTATTGAAACACAAGGTACAAATAACTTAACAGTTATAAATTCAACAATTCAGAACAACTGGAGAGGGATTTATTTGAATCCCGGCAGCGGGCACATATTCACCGGCAACCTTATTGATGCAAATAATGGAGTCGGAGTAGGTATTGGTTCGGACGGACTGAGCAATTTCCACATGCAGGGCAACACCATCAGCAACCATACGCTTGAAGGCTGGGGTGCAAGTACTGTAGGCGAGAATGTAGTGGCAGTAGAGAATAAGTTCCTTAACAACGGGCGGCATATTGCCCATTACGGTGGACAGCCCATAGTAGCAGACTGTAATTGGTTTGGCTCGGCAGATTATAACGACATTGAACCACATATAAATGGTAATGTGACACTGAACAAGTGGTTGGTTGACGGAACGGACAACCAGCCCGGTACACCCGGATTCCAGCATGTTCCGAATCAGTACCCCTGTGACTATGAAGCAGGCATTGAGCTCATAGTTAATCATATCATAATATGTGGTGCAACCAGAGGTTCTGTTGATATTGTATTGATTAACGGTGCGGAGATAGAATTCAGCGTAAACTACAGTGGACCTGTAAGTGGAACGGCATCTGACCTTGAATCTCCGGCTAATATTGGTAACTTAAAAGAGGGCGATTATGAGTTTATAATCACCGGACCCGGTTTCCGTTTTGTTGATGAGGTAACCATGGAATATCATCCGGTTCACAATGAAACGAAAGGCACCTATTATGCCACCATTCAGGGCGCAATTGATGATGCTGAAGAGAACAATATAATACGTGTTAATTGTGAAGGAACCTATAATGAGATAATAACCATTGACAAAGCATTGCAAGTGTATGGTACTCAAGCAGGCAAGGACCCAAGACCTTCGGCCAGCACTGACAGATCGAATCTGAATGAAGCTGAGACAAAAATATTGGGTGAAGGAAACAAACAATTGGTTACCATCAAAAGCTCAAATGTAGTGTTCGCAGGATTCTGGCTTGAACATACCACCTCCGGAGATCAGGATATTTTAGGCTCGCCCGATGCCGGAATCGAAAATGAAAAAGAAAATGTTCAGATTAAAAACAATATATTCATAAATGCCGGAGACGAAGCAGCACAAATACGAAGAGTAAATAATGTTACAATAGAAAACAACTATATACTCAACCCAACTGGTGATGGTATAAATGTTTGTTTAAATGAAAATGGTACTGGCCATAGAATCCTGAATAATGATATAGAAGGAAGTAAAAGTACTTGGGGTGCTATTTACTTATATACCGTTAATGACGTTTTAATTGAAGGTAACGTAATCACCGATTTTAAAGAAAACGGTTTACAAATTGGTCGTTCATCCGACAATTATGGAACTGATTTAAGAGCAACAAATATTGAAATTAAAGATAATGATTTAATCAGCGCCGGTACTGCCAATTATGGGATCAGAATACAAAATGACGGCACGCACGATGTGAATGTGCATCATAACAGCTTCACTTTAAACAGTCAGGGAATTCCCGTTGAAGTTCGTAATCGTGATTTGTATAACATAAGTCTGAATTACAACTCACTCTTAACAAATGGAACTACTTATTTCAAATCCATACTGAACGAACAGTTAACCCAAGTTGATTTTACTTGTAACTGGTTTGGAACAGATGTTTTGGAGACTATCGTAAATGGAATTTCTGATAAATCGGTCGGAGGTGTCTTGTTTTTACCCTATTCCACCTCAGCCGACCCCATGAATTGCGACGGCTACGGTCCGGTGAATGTGTATGCATCCAATGGTGACTGGAAATCTTCACATTTAAAAATTCAAGACGGTATTGATGCAGCAGAGGCAGGGGATATCGTACAACTGGCAGAATATACTTTTAATGAGAATGTCACAGTAGATAAGAGTCTTACCATTCAGGGTGACCCATCAAATACAAGAGACAAAGCTGTAATTGACGGTACCGATCTCACAGCGGGTAGTGCCATTATTGTAAATTTCGGTGTTAAAGATGTTACCTTAAAGAACTTTACAGTTAAAAACTTTATAGGTAACGGAGGAAATACTTCCGCAGGAATTTATGGATATCAGTCAAACGATGGCTTGAACGTACAAGATGTAGATGTACTCGACTATGATAATATGTCCGGTTTCTACGCAAACGGACCGGTTGAAAATGTAACTGTAAATAATTCCAAATTTAAGAATACAGTCATAAATCCGAATGGAATTGTACGTGGTATCGTGATCTGGAACGGATGGAAGAAAAACATCACCTTTACCAATAATACTGTGAGTAACAATAACTGTTGTGGGATCGAGCTTTCTGATGGTGATGCAACGGGCGTACTGGTATCCGGAAACACCATTAACGGTGTGGATAATGGAATTGGTTTGATGGGACTTGCAGCAGGCTCAGGACAGAATAAGGCTAATATTATCGAAAATAACACCATAAATATCCAGCAAAGATTTGGTATTGAGATAAAGAACCCAAATGGAACCGGAAACGACAATGATACGGAAGATGGTGCTATTATCGTAAGAAACAATGAGGTTAATCATGTAGGACTATTGACCGATGTTCGCGATCTCGCTGGTATAGCTGTGTACAGACGTGGTGTGTTGTCTTATACAGATAATATAGATATTCCTCAAGGTGTTGTAGTTAAAGGCAATACTGTTAAGGACTTCCGTCAAACGACGGATAGCGATGGTTTTGGTATTGTCGTGGAGGGAATGAACCATACGGTGACCGGCAATACATTGAACAATAATGATGTAGGAGTACAGGTACAGGCTGGTTATGATCCGACTTCATATCCGGGTGATGCTGACCAGGATAATTATGTTGATGATTATTTTGGACGTGGTAACACTCCATATACATGCGGGGTGGAAGTCAGCGGCAACACCTTCTCAGGAAACGGTACGGATACTCGTGAAATTGGCTTATCGTCAGGTGGATTAGTCACCAATACTTCTAATGGAAAAATGTTCTGTTCTATACAGGCTGCTATTGATGATGTTTATACGGAGAATGGGCATATGATTTCAGTAGGTGCTGGAACTTATGTTGAAAATGTTATTGTAAACAAATCAGTAACTATCATTGGTGAAGATGAGAGTACGACTATTGTTATACCGGCTGTAAGTGGTCCGGTTTGTTCAGGTGGCTCAATTTGCATAGGAGCCAGTATTGTTTTCTTGGTACAGGCAGATGATGTATCTATCAAGCACCTGACTGTGGATGGCGATAATCCCAACCTTACAAGCGGAAAATTGTCAAACGGCGTTGATGTTGACGCGCGCATTGGTATTATTACGGACCATATCACTGGCACCTTTGAAAATTTAACAGTAGATCATGTTACCATTAAGAATATCTACCTGCGTGGTGTCCAGAATGGCGCAACTGGTACATTTACAAACAATACAGTTGAAAATGTTGCAGGAGAAGCTTCTTCAATCGCTATGTTTACTTACGGCGGTGAAGTATACTTCGGTAATAATATTGTAAGGAACTCTTTAGATGGTATATCAACAAATCACTCTAAAGGTTCTGTTATAGAAAATAACACAATTGAAAATTGCAATATGGGTATACATTCTGATAACAACTCAGATGAAGCGGATATCATCCAAAACAATACAGTCACAGATGGGCAATATGGTATCTTTGCATTTTATGCATACAAAGATGTTGTAATAAAGGAGAATACTCTAACTGGCAATAAATATGGAATTACTGTATACGGAATGAGACCATCCGCTAAACCAATAATTTCAGAAAATATTATTGATGGAGATCATAAAGAGTCAATTGGATTTATGGCCAATACAACTTTACCAGGCTTTGGTTTTTCCAACATTGATTTAACCTTTACGAATAATTTTGTCAAGAATAATTATATTGGGGTTTATTTGCTTGCTGAAGATGGCGATACAATCAATGCAATAATCAATGACAATAATATAACTGATAATGATTTTGGCGCATATAATGCCAGCACTGGCACTATAATTGAAGATCTTACCTGTAATTGGTGGGGCGGATCAGATCTTGCTACAGTACAAGCGGCGGTTACTAATAGCAGTAATTATACTCCATGGTTAATAGATGGTACAGATCACGATCCTGATACACCTGGCTTCCAGCCTGTGCCTGATGCATGTGATGGCATTCCGATTGATTTGGCAACACCTGTGTTGAATCCGGAAGTATGTGCGACGAAAGGATCCATAGAATTATCCTGGACTGGCGGCACAGCTGATTATACAGTTTCGTGGGACGGAGATGCTACAGGAAGTAGTGTGGTGAGCGGAACAAGCTATACCATTACCGGATTGGATGCCGGTACATATAGTGTCACCGTAACGGATGATAACGGAACTAATGTAACGGATAATGATTTGGTAATTGAATATCATCCGGTTGAAAATATTACGGATCATATTACGTACAAGACTATTCAGAGTGCTATTAATGCAGCTACAGAAAATGATGTGATTGAAGCTTGCGCAGGGACATATACTGAGAATGTATTAATCAATAAATCTGTTACCATCAATGGAGCTGCAAACCACGCATCAATTATTGATGGAGGTGGAAGCGGTGTTGTAGTAACCATTACAGCAGATGGTGTTGTACTTGATGGATTCAAGATTATAAACTCAGGAAGCACCCCGATTGATGCAGCTGTGAAGTTAGGTGCCATGGATGCTTCAACTGGATCCATTATCACTAGCGTTGAAGGTGTACAAGTAATCAATAATTTGATTGACGGAACACAAAACGGTATAGGTATTTTCGGCAGTGATAATAACACCATTGAGGGTAACGAGATTGAAAACATTGCTGTGGACGGTATAGTATTAGTTTCATCAAGCAGTAATACTATTGAAGGAAATGTGTTGAATGATATTGGCGATCATGGGATCAGTATTGAAAATGACGAGGCTTTAACAGATAATGGAACCATCAATAAAGGTTCTAAAACTAACA
>JAAYJT010000001.1 GCA_012522795.1 Bacteroidales bacterium
TCATCTCGCTTTTTTTGAGAAACCCCGATTTTGAGACTTTATGCTCGTTTTCGGGGTTTTGTTTCTGCAAAGATACAACTTAATTATTTATAAATCAAATATTTAAGCCTTTTCTGAAAGTGCCTAAGTAAATCAATTATGGCAATTCTCATTGGATGGGCCATAGCTCTTAACTTGCTTGATGCAGCTTCGAGTTTAACAATGTCTAATTCCGTTTCTTTCATAACGTTAAATTTTTGCAAATATAAAAATTTAACATTAAAAAAAATAGTTATATAGATATTTTTAACTATGCTTCATAATTATATAGCGATAAAAACTCAAAAGCATTACCATTGAAAAGACCTTTATCACTTAATTTTAGTTCAGGAATTACAAGTAATGCAAGAAATGAAAGAGTCATAAAAGGAGATGAAAGTTTAGCTCCTAATTCTCTTGCTATTTTATCAAGCATTTTGTATTTTTGAGCCACTTCATAACCATTTTCTAGCGACATAAGACCTGCTACAGGCAATGGCAGAATAAAATTTTCAGATCCATTAAAAGCTACAACTCCTCCCTGTACTTCTATCAGATGATTCACAGCTTTGCAAATTGCTTCATCATTTGTACCAACTGCAATAATATTATGACTATCATGAGCAACAGTTGAAGCAATTGCTCCATGTTTCAGATTAAATCCATGTACAAACCCAATAGCAGGCAAAGACTGAGTATAACGATTAAGTACTATTATCTTCAGGATATCTCTTTTTATATCACTCACAATCAGGTTATTATCAACCAAAGGGCGGGCAATCATATGTTTGGTAACAATCTGATCATCAACGACTTCAATAATGTTAATTTTTGACTCTTTGTCACTGACTTCAATATCGGCAGGTTCAATTTTTCTTGCATTAAAACGATTAACAGGCTTTTCAACTACTGCATCCATTCTGGTATTTCCGTTTTCAGCCACTTTTATACCTTTTATATAAGTCTCCATAACCTTCATATTATCTAGTGAATCAACCACAATCATATCAGCATCATCACCTGGCTGAAGCAATCCAACTGGCAGTCTATAATGCTTTACGGGGTTTAAGGTGCACGCACTAATTACATCGAATATATCATAATCATTTTTAATTGCCCTTACTATGAATGTATTAATATGACCCTGAATAAGTTCATCAGGATGTTTATCGTCAGAACAAAACATGATCATATGCGGCATTTCTTTTAATAATGGAATAAGTGCATCGAAATTTCGTGCAGCACTGCCTTCCCTTATCAGTATTTTCATACCCAGCATGGCTTTCTCACGCGCTTCTTCCAGTGTAAAACATTCATGATCAGTAGTAATTCCTGCCTCCGCATATTTTCTGGCATCTTTGCCCCTAAGTCCTGGAGCATGACCATCAACAGGCTTTTTACGCTTAAATGCAGCCTGTAGTTTAGCTTTCACTTCAGGATCATCATAGAGCACACCCGGAAAATTCATCATCTCCGAAAGATAATATATATCATCCCAATCCAGCATTTCACCAATAGTATCAGCGCCAATTGAAGTTCCTGAAGTTTCAAATTCGGTTGCCGGAACACATGAAGGTGCGCCAAAAAAGAATTTAAACGGAACTTTTTTTCCATTTTCAATCATAAATTTCACTCCTTCTACTCCAAGCACATTAGCAATTTCATGAGGATCGCTCACTGTTGCTACTGTGCCATGCAGACTAGCAAGGCGGGCAAATTCTGACGGAATGAGCATGGAACTTTCAATATGAATATGCGCATCAATAAGACCAGGCAGTATATATTGATCGGGCACTTTGGTATCATACAGGACATGTTCTATTTTGCCTTTATTGACCACAATGGTACCCGGAAAAATGTTTCTATTGATAACATCAACAATGTTGCCAGATAGTTTAAATGTGCCGCTATGCATAACAATTAATTCTAATTCAAATTGCAATTGTATGTATGCAAAATTAAACAGTTAGTCAAAGTATCAACTATTGCTAACTATCAAATCTTGCGCTTAAGAATTAAGGTAAACCGGTATCACGTTAATACCGGTGGATTTAAGTATTTCTTTTGTTTCCGGATAATTCTTCGTAAACCCAAGAAGAAAGCCTCCACCACCAGAACCGCAAAGTTTTGTATAATAATTTCCACTTTCAAGACCATATTCCCACATCTTTTCAGTATTAACCGGTATCATTTCCTTGAGGTTCTTAAGTGAAAACACTGAAAGTTTATAAAGGTTCGAATAAAAATTATCTGTATCGCCGCTAATCAGGTAAGTAATACAATTATTAGTAATAGGAATCATTGTATATTGAATCAGGTTTCTGAAATCCTCATGCTTTGATCTTTCCATAAAAAGATTTACCAAAGGCTCTGTTTTCCCGGGAATACCGGTATTTATAAGAAAGATTCCGCCTTCTGAATAATGGTTCGTACGTGGTATTTCAACCACTGAAATGTCATTACGTGAACGTATGAGCAAAGGCTGCCCTATGTAACAATTCAAAGGGTCAATGCCACTGCTTGTTCCATGGAAAAAAGACTCAAGCTGAGAGAACTGCTGAAGGAGCTTATTGTTTTGTTTTAGTAACGTTTCAGCATCATCATACAATACTCCGTTAACATATTTCTTGTAAAGTGCAGCTACCAAAGCTCCAGAACTACCTACCCCGTAACCCTGCGGGATATTGCTTTCAAGATAAAGTCCTCTTTGAACATCATCAGCAAATAAATCTACATTGAATGCACTCTTAAGTTTTTCGCTATTCTTTAATTCCTGAAGATATGGAATATATTGCTCAAGCAACGCATTGCTTTTTCTGGCATAATCAAGGTCGGTATATTTGTTTTCTTTGATAAAACTTAGTTCTGCTTTAAAATATGTATAAGGAATTGTAAGACCCATTGAGTCGAATAAAATACTGTATTCTCCAAATAACAGAATTTTTGAGTAAAATATATCCGGTTTTCTTTTCATCAGCCCGTGTTCTTCAGTAGTTAATTATTTCAAATACAACTTCAAGCCTGCAATTCTATGTTACAATAATTTAATGTTAGCACAAAATGATGTTGTTGTAATCTTTTTCAGCTTACTTTTAATGTACATTTTTCTCTTCCTTCTCTTTTCATTTTATCCTTACTGGACCATTTCCAATACGATCATGTATTACCAGATCATCTTCACAAAACGCTCTTAATTCATTATCAATAAACTTTTTAACTTTTTCCTGGTCTTCTACAGGGTAAATAATATGAATATTCGGTCCTGCATCAATAGTAAAAGTCATTCTCAGATTTTGCCGTTTTCTGAAATCAATGATTTTTTCGATAGCATTAATTGTATTTGCTTTAATAAGAACAAATCCAGGTTCAGAACTCATCATCAGTCCATGCAGAGTAAGCGCCTCATTCTCAACAACCTGTTCAAAACTATCCCAATCTCCTCTTTCAATAGCTTTTATAATTGTAAACAAGCGATCATTTGCCTGTTTTATACGTCCTTTCTTAAAATAATGATGGTTCATTTTTTCATGACCCATACTGCTTGAAACAGTTTTCTTACCTTTATCAATAATTAAAATGCTATTGCATAGATTCTCAAATAGAGGATGAGGTTTTTCCGGTAGCGGAATAGCATACTTATTATCTGAACCATTAACAAAATCTGAGCGCCCCCATAAAACAAAACCACCATAAACAGAACGGCTGGCACTACCAGAGCACAATCTTGCAATATGAGAAGCTTTTTTATAAAAGGCTGTGTTATCAACCTCCTTACCTATGATCTGATTCTCAATACTTAATAAACAAAGAGCCAAAGCACTCATTGAAGAGGCGGATGAAGCAATACCAGCTGAATGAGGAAAAGTATTTAAGCTTTCTATTTCCAGTGAAAAATCTTTTAAAAATGGAAGTTCAGAAGTAAGTTTTCGGAGCATGATTGTAGTCTTCACCTGAAACTCAGAATGCTCCTTACCTTCAAACAAATACTTAAGCAGAATTTCATCTGCTGTATTGATCTTTTGTCTCGCAGAAACAATTGTTTCTGTATACGAAAAACTAAGAGTAATACTTAATGAAGGATTGATCGGCATTTGATTTCCGGTTTTCCCCCAATATTTCACTAAAGCAATATTGGCAGGACTCTGCCAGCCTGTTACAAATTCTTTCGTGCTGTTATCTGTTTTCTGAGCTGTCATATATCATTTCCTTAAATCCAAAAAATGTATTCAATCTTTTGTATGAAAGGTATTCTTTTAATTCCTGCCTGCTTTTAGTCCAAAGAGCCATTGCAAAATCCCCTCCCCAGGCACCAAGAGATTTAATCTGACCATCAAAATCATTAAAAACACCATTTTTCAAAGTTGGTTCATTAAGTACTGCTGATAAAATTGCTTCATGCTCCTGCATCAGCTTCCCGAAAACCTGGTAATCCATACAATGAACCATCTGTCGGGTTATATTATTTATTTTTTGGATTTCATGATAAAAATCATTGCTCTGATCATAGAATTTATTTACAACAGATTCAGTATCCATTTTCCTGCCCAGGTAAATAAAATAAATCTTGTTAGAAAAAGGAGGATTAAAATCCACTTCCTCAATCACTCGCTGGTCACCAGATTTTTTGTATAAAACAGACTTCGAAGCTCTGGAGCAGGCAATATCATATCCTGAACCTTTTGACACTTCAGAATGCAAATCATAAGGATCAATATTAGCCCAGTAAGCAATATTTGAAATCAATGAAGAACTTGAACCCAGCCCCCAGTCAATATTAAAGTCCAGCTCACTATTTACCTGATAGCCAAGACTATTAACCAAAAACAAAGGATTGTGTTTTTTGGCTGCAAGTAGAATTTTCTGAATATATTCGGCCGACTTACTATTATTTGATTTTAAAATAAAAAAGTCTGGCAAGCTAAAACGGGATTGAAACCAAGATTTACCCTGAACAGAAGTGTGCCAGTCAATAACGCCCTTATGTGCGGTATTGTCAATGCTCATGCTCTGCCCAAACCTTGTTGGAACAGCAAGCGCTAATGCTCCATACAATACAAGATACTCGCCTGAAACAAGAAGTTTTCCTTTTGAAAAATATTCTTTGGAAATCACGTTGGCAATGTTTGGAATTCGTGAATCTTTCTAAGCTGTCCCAAAAAATTTGATACGCTTTTATTTGACACCTTATGAATTTTAAAATACTCAATTGCTTGTTCTTTTTCCTTATCCGTAGCATTAAAATTATTCAGGATATTAAGCAAATGCATTTTCATATGTCCTTTTTGAATGCCTTTGGTAACCAGCGATTTCAAAGCACTAAAATTGTTTGCCATGCCAATTGTTGAAGAAATCATCATCAGTTTCTCGGCATCAGGGTTCCCCATAAGTTCAAGTGAAAACTTTGCCAATGGATGCAGTTTTGTCAATCCTCCCACACTTCCCAAGGCAATAGGTATTTTTAGAGTGTATTTGAAAACATTGTTTTTCAATTCCAAACTGGTAAGTCCCTGGTATGAACCCGAACGTGCCGCATAAGCATGCCCACATGCTTCAATAGCGCGAAAATCGTTACCGGTAGCAAGAGCAATAGCATCAATGCCATTGAAAATCCCTTTATTATGTGTAGTAGCACGGTAAATATCAATCTGAGAGATCCTAACTGCTTTTGAGAACTTATCAACAAATTCTTCAGGAGTAATTTCGTCAACACCTTTCAAATCTGAAACCGGACATTCCACCCATGTTTCAACAAGGCAGTCAGGAGTATAATTTGACAATATTGACATGATCACCTGACATTCAAAGCCTCCATACATAGGATTCATATCCAGATGAGCTTTTAACACTTCAGCAAATTCTTCAAGGCAGGTATTTATAAAATTAGCGCCCATAGCATCACGCGTATCAAAATACGCTAATATCTGATAATAACCAGGTATTTCGTCACGCTTGTTCAACAGCTTAATATCAAGAATACCTCCTCCCCTTTTTTCCATATTGGAAGTTATGGGCTTGGTATGTTCTAACATCAAGCGGCGCAGTTCAGGAAAACACTGTTTTAAAACAGCATCATCCCCTTCCCATATAAAATGAACCTGACCAACCTTAGTAGTTGAAATAACCTGGCTATGAAATCCGCCACGTTCACTCCAAAAGCGGGCACTATTAGCAGCAGCAGCAACTACCGAACTCTCTTCAATAACCATGGGAACAATTAATACTTCATTGTTAATCATAACGTTTGGAACTACGCCATATGGGAAGAAATAATTTGTTACAGTATTTTCACTAAATTCATCCAGTAATTTCTGCACTTCGGTATTTTCGTGCCAAAATGACCGCAAAAGGTCAATTCCTGCCTGCGGATGATGCAGAAATGAAGTAATTTTCTCAATTTTACTATCCTTCCCTAATTTTGAGAACCCTTTAATTATTTTATTATTTTCCATAATTAATTGTTATTTGCCTAAATATGAAGGATATTACTTTTTAAGCAAAATAAAAGTTTTTCAAAATACCCGTTCAAACCAGTAATTGACATTTGTTATACCGGAACAAGAATAATATATCTTTTGTTTGATCATTAATCTTATTAGAAAACATTCATCCCGATACTTTTACGGTATAATTAGTTTTACGAAAGTATAAAAAAGTTTATTCATACAGGTGTTTTTAGTCAATTTACGAACATTGTAATTTTATAAATCATGCATAGGTATTGCTGATGGGCACATTCAGCATGTAAAAAACAAAAAAGCCGCCTTAAAAATAAAGCGGCCAGAAAAATTCAATAAAATATATGAGAGATTAGTACATTCCTCCCATTCCTCCCATTCCACCCATGCCAGGATTAGGCATAGGAACTTCTTTTTCTTCTTTAGTTTCTGAAACCACACATTCGGTAGTTAAGAGCATACCAGCAATTGAGGCAGCATTTTCAAGTGCAACGCGCGATACTTTAGTTGGATCAATTACACCTGCATCAAACAAATTTTCATAAACATCGGTTCTTGCGTTAAAGCCATAATCACCTTTGCCTTCTCTTACTTTCTGAACCACAACTGAGCCTTCCATACCGGCATTTTCAACAATCTGACGCAATGGTTCCTCTAATGCTCTTCTAATAATCTGAACTCCGGTTTTTTCATCATCATTCTCACATTTCACTGAGCCAAGAGTTTCAATAGCACGAATATATGCAATACCACCACCTGGTACTATACCTTCTTCAATTGCAGCACGTGTTGCATGCAAAGCATCGTCGAAACGATCTTTCTTTTCCTTCATTTCCACTTCACTGGCAGCGCCAACATAAATCACAGCTACACCACCAGCCAGTTTAGCCAGACGTTCCTGTAATTTTTCACGATCGTAATCGGATGTGGTAGTTTCCATTTGTGCTTTAATCTGCTTAATACGTGCATCAATGTCATCTTTCTTGCCCTTACCGCTTACTATGGTTGTGTTGTCCTTATCAACTGTAACTTTTTCTGCCTGACCCATATAGCTGAGATTTGTATCTTCAAGCTTATAACCTTTTTCTTCTGAAATAACTGTACCGCCTGTCAAAATGGCAATATCCTCAAGCATTTCTTTTCTTCGATCACCAAAACCGGGTGCTTTAACTGCAACAATTTTCAGAGATCCTCGGATCTTATTTACAACAAGAGTTGCAAGTGCCTCACCTTCAATATCTTCTGCTATAATAATAAGCGGACGGCCTGATTGAGCAATTTTTTCAAGTACCGGAAGCATATCCTTCATAATACTGATCTTTTTATCATGGATCAGGATATAAGGATTTTCATATACGGCTTCCATCTTCTCAGCATCAGTAACAAAATAAGGTGAGATATATCCGCGGTCGAATTGCATACCTTCAACAACTTTCACAGTTGTTTCTATTCCCTTGGCTTCTTCAATTGTGATAACACCTTCTTTCTTCACTTTACCCATTGCTTCGGCAATAAGTTTACCAATAGTGAAATCGTTATTTGCTGAAACTGATGCAACCTGTTCAATTTTTTCGAAACTATCACCTATTTCTTTCGATTGTTTTTTCAGATCTTCAATGATCACCTGAATAGCCTTATCAATACCACGTTTCAAGTCAATGGGATTAGCACCGGCTGTAACATTCTTCAAACCTGTAGTTACAATGGACTGGGCAAGTACAGTGGCGGTAGTAGTACCATCACCGGCAACATCAGAAGTTTTTGAAGCAACTTCTTTAAGCAATTGAGCACCCATATTTTCAACGGGATCTTTCAGATCTATTTCCTTAGCAACTGAAACACCGTCTTTTGTAATTACAGGAGCACCATATGATTTCTCAATAATTACATTACGGCCTTTAGGTCCAAGAGTTACTTTTACAGCACTTGCCAATGCATCAACACCTTTTTTAAGCTGTTCGCGAGCTTCTAAATCAAATAAAATATCTTTAGCCATTTCTATCGTTTTTTAAATTTTATAATTCTTTGTTAATTAAATAATTGCAAGAATATCACTTTCACGCATGATAAGATAATCCGTACCATCAATGTTTATTTCGGTTCCGGCATACTTTCCATACAATACTATCTCACCCGGTTTTACAGTTATAGGTTCATCTTTTTTTCCGGGACCGGCTGCTACAACTGTGCCTTTTTGTGGTTTTTCTTTTGCTGTGTCAGGAATGATAATTCCAGCTGCTGTTTTTTCTTCTGCAGGTGCAGGCTTAACCAAAACTCTGTCGGCTAATGGTTTAATGTTTACTTTTGACATCTTCTGATTGATTTTATATTATACATATAATTAATTAAACAGATTTTACTCTGACGGAGGGTTTGACATATTTCATGCCAATAAAATAATTTTGCTCCCGGGATTATTTAATAACTAATTAAAACTCGATATCATTTTATTGATTATCAGCATACTATGGCGACGAAAAACGAACCAAGTCCATTTATGTTCCAAATCTCATTTTATTATTTTTTATTTATTTGCAAAAAAAATGTCATAATATATGACATTATGACATTCTTAAAATTCCTGTGAGTATTTTCTCTAATCTTCCTGCGGAGGCATTTGATAATCCTGCACAGGCTGTTGGGTTGTGCCGGTTTCAACATGTTGCCTTAACTCAGTATCACTAATGGCTTGTACCTGACTGCGGGGAATAACAAAAACGCTAAACAGGCTCAATACCAAAAGAACTATAGCCAGGGTCCAGGTTGCTTTTTCAAGGAAGTCAGCAGTTTTACGGACACCCATAAACTGATTTGATGAAGCAAAATTGGAAGCAAGACCTCCTCCTTTTGAATTTTGAACAAGGACTATTAATGCTAATAAAATACAGGTAATTAGTATTAATACCGAAACTAAGATATAGCCACCCATAATAAAATGTATTAAATTGATTTTGCGTTACTTATAATCTTTTTCTATTTTTTCAATCTGGGCTGCAAAAGTACTACTTTTTTCGGGATATATCAAAATCAAACGTTTAAAAACTCTTATGGCTTTTTCTTTATGCCCCTGTTGAAGAAATATTCTTGCAAGTGTTTCACTTACAATGGCTTCATCATCAATGGTACTTTGTTTTGCATAATTGACCGGATTGAAAAATTCTTTCTGCGGTCGGGTTATATGAGGTTCCTGTTGGATAAAACGATTAATGATTTCTTCTTTTGATAAAATTTCAGCCCTCTTTTTATCAGGTTCAGCAATGAGTATATCATCCTGAATTTCTGTATCATCAGCCTGAACCGATATTTCGCTTATTTTCTCTTCTGTATCATAATTACTGATCACATTTTCTGAAACCGGCAAATATAATTCACTGGTTTCCCTGGTGTATTCTAAAAACAGCAAACTCCGTAATTTACTTCTGTCGCCGGCATAAGCAGCCACAATGCTCAACTGTGAATTATACGAAATATGCTGAATGTTTTTAAGGTTACAGGCATATAACATATGAGCGGTCTGACAAAATGGATATTCTTCAATTACACTTCTGATCATTGTTAACGAACGTGAATCAAGAGATGCAGGATGCTCAATATAATATTGAAATTTTGCTAAACTCATTGGTTTACCAATTTACAACTGAACGATTAAAAATATCCTGAACCAGTGCGTCAATTATCTGTTCCATAAGCTGATCTTCAACTTCAGAAAGCGACCGTGAACTTTCATATTCCTCAAAACGCGAAAATGATGCTTCAAAATTTTGTTTTTCATCAAACCGGTTACTATACGAAACCTTTACCGATATTGTAAGCCGGTTTAATGCGGCAGTTTCATCACCAGTAATTGCAACCGGTTGGGTATTGTAATCACTAATATATCCTTCAAATGTAAGATCACCATTTGCAGATACCTGGCTCAGATTGGTCTGTGAACTGAACTTATCTCTCAAAGCATCAGTTAGTCGCTGACTTAGCATAGGTTGAACGAGGGGTGCATTATTTATAAATTGCTGAATTGAAATAGTTTTTGCTTCAGGTGGTATGGAAGCACCAGTAAAAGAATAAACGCCACAAGCCTGCAAGATCGAGATCATGAAAGCAAGTGTGATAAAAGCAATAAGATTGCAGCCTCTTTTACAGATCAATGTCATATTCTTTGATTTTCCTGTACAAAGTCCTTTCTGAAATACCAAGTTCCTTTGCTGCGTTTCTTCGCCTTCCTCCATGCTTTTCAAGGGCTTTGGTAATAAGTTCTAATTCTCTTTTCTCAAGCGACAACGATTCTTCTAGTACTTCCGACTCAGCAAGAGGTTCACTGCTAGTATCATAGGTATGATGTATACTCATATCAGCAGGATCACGGTCATATATATCGCTTTCGCCAATAAACTTATGTAAGTTTTGCGGAAAATCCTTAGGCCATGTTTCAGGTTTTCCTCCTGTTTTCATAATTTCGAAAACCAATTTTTTCAGTTCTGTAATGTCGCGACGCATGTCGAAAAGCACTTTGTAAAGTATTTCCCGCTCAGAAATTTCGGAAAAAGCATTTTCTGACTTATATAAAATCGGCAAATCACGATGCTGCCCTTCAGGAAGATAGTTTAATAAGGTTTGAGCACTTATTTTACGATTTTCTTCAATTATAGAAATTTGCTCAGTAATATTTTTTAACTGCCTGATATTTCCATACCAGCGATAATCCCTTAGTATCCGGCGTGCATCTTCATCAAGTTCAATAACCGGCATACGGTAGCGTTCAGCAAAATCAGAAGCAAATTTTCTGAATAAAAGTACAATATCATCCTTTCGTTCGCGCAATGGAGGAATATAAATAGGAACTGTATTTAATCTGTAATACAGATCCTGCCTGAATTTTCCTTTTTGAACGTAATCGTTTACATCAACATTAGTTGCAGCTACAATTCTTACATCTGTTTTCAGCACTTTTGATGAGCCAACTTTAATGAATTCGCCTGACTCAAGTACCCTTAATAATCTTACCTGAGTAGAATGAGGCAATTCAGCAACTTCGTCAAGAAATATTGTACCCTTATTGGCAACTTCAAAATATCCTTTACGAGCTTCATGTGCTCCGGTAAATGATCCTTTTTCATGTCCAAACAACTCAGAATCAATAGTTCCCTCAGGGATAGCTCCACAATTCACGGCGATATACGGGCCATGTTTACGAGAGCTGAGCTGATGAATGATTTTGGGAAAAACCTCTTTCCCAACCCCGCTTTCACCGCTAACAAGCACCGAAATGTCAGTAGGTGCCACCTGCCGTGCAATATCAATAGCTCTGTCAAGCAAAGGCGAATTACCTATAATCCCAAAACGCTGCTTGATTGATTGAATATCCATATATATAGTCTGATTTTATTTGCAAAGTTCAACTATAATCCATACAAGTTAAACGATTTAATTGCAAAAATAGCTTAAATTCAGAATTATAAAAAATTAAAAACAAATATGGTAAGGTTTATTTGAAATATTCCTTATTAATAATATAACATGAAATTCTGGCTAATTAATATTACATATCCCTGATAATAACCTATTTACAAAAGACTGATCCACTATTTAAACATTTTTTGCATAAGCTCTACCAGTCGGGCTGCATATCCCATTTCATTATCATACCATGCAACTACTTTTACAAGCCTGTTTTTATCACCAAGGACTGCAGTAAGCCCGGCGTCAAAAATAGCCGAATGGGTGTTTCCTATAATATCAACTGAAACAATGGGGTCTTCGGTATATTGAAGTATTCCCGGAAATCGCACTTGAGCAACATCTTTAAATGCCTGATTAATTTCCTGAATACTAGTTGATTTTTTCACAGTACAGGTAAAATCAGTTAAGGAACCATTTGGAACCGGCACTCTTATCCCTGCTCCACCCAGCTTGCCTGTAAGATGCGGAAAAACTTTTGTAGCTGCTTTTGCTGCCCCGGTTGTAGTAGGAATAATAGAATAAGCAGCAGCTCGTCCGCGTCTCCAATCCTTATGAGGAGCATCAATAAGGTTCTGATCTCTGGTATAGCTATGAACTGTAGTAATAAAACCCTCGTCAATACCCCAGAACTCATCAATAATTTGAATCAGAGGGGCTACACAATTAGTTGTACATGAAGCATTTGACAAAACAATATCTTCCTTGTCTATAGCATGGTCATTAATACCAAGCACAATATATTTAACGTCCTCGGATTCATTTTTTGCAGGTGCCGAAATAATTACTTTTTTAGCTCCTGCCTTAATATGCTTCATTGCATCAGGAAGGTTTGTAAAATTTCCGGTTGATTCAATAACAACATCAATATCAAGTTCATGCCAAGGGATATTTTGTGGTTCAGGTTCACAAAATACTTTAACAGTTTTATCACTGATCACTAAATTTTCACCTTCTGTAGTTATATTAGCAGGAAATAATCCATGAACCGAGTCATATTTCAGTAAATGAGCAAGATTGTCAGCACAGGTAAGATCATTTACAGCTATAAGTTCCAAAGCATTATTGTTAAACATGGCACGAAATGTTACCCTGCCAATTCTACCGAATCCATTAATAGCCACACGTATCCTCTTCATAATGATTTCTTCAGGAGTGTTAATATTTATTTTCGACAAAGGTAGTTATTTGACTTGTTTCTAATTTGTTTTATTACAACCAACTTGAATTACATCTTGAAAAATTTTATACTGCATAGCTTATTAATAAGTCATTTTGTCATTGCACACAATGAAAAATGAGAGCTTAGACAAAGAATTCCTATTTTTGTACATTCAAATCTTAATTATCAATCAACTAAAATTATTTAACAATGCACGATGTTCAAGACTACATTAAGAGAAACAAAGATCGTTTTCTCGAAGAATTATTTGATTTAATCCGTATTCCTTCAATCAGTTCTATTGCTGATCACAAGCCTGACATGATTAGGGCTGCAGAATACTGGAAAAATTCAATTCTGAAAGCCGGCGCTGATAAAGCTGAAATTTTTCAAACTCCCGGAAACCCTATTGTTTATGGTGAGAAGATCATTGATCCTAATCTGCCTACTATACTTGTATATGCGCATTATGATGTGATGCCTGTTGATCCAATTGAGAAATGGGTTTCTCCACCTTTTGAACCAGAAATCCGCGACAACAAAATATATGCACGTGGTGCTGACGATGATAAAGGACAGGGATTTATCCATGCCAAAGCATTCGAGGCAATGGTTAAAACAAATTCATTGCCTTGTAATGTAAAATTCATGATTGAGGGAGAAGAAGAAATAGGTTCACCTAACCTGGGTAAATTTTGCCAGGACAATAAAGAAATGCTTGCTGCCGACATTATTCTGGTTTCAGACACAAGTATGATTGCCAAGGATATCCCTTCAATTACAGTCGGACTTCGTGGTTTATCCTATGTAGAAGTTGAAGTAACCGGTCCCAGCCACGACCTTCATTCGGGTTTGTTTGGTGGTGCTGTTGCCAACCCTGCCAATATTCTTGCAAAAATGATTGCTTCATTGCATGATGATGAAAACAGGATTACCGTTAAAGGATTTTATGATGATGTAGAGGCTGTAAGTGCTGAAGAAAGGGCTGAAATGGCAAAAGCTCCGTTTGACCTGGAGCAGTACAAAAAAGCACTCAAGATAAACGAAGTATGGGGCGAAAAAGGCTATTCCACAATAGAACGTACCGGAATCCGGCCTACGCTTGATGTAAACGGCATTTGGAGTGGATATACCGGTGAAGGTGCAAAAACAGTATTACCTGCAAAAGCTTTTGCTAAAATTTCAATGCGCCTCGTTCCGAATCAGGATCATCAGAAAATAAGCAAGTTATTTGTAGAGCACTTTAAATCAATTGCACCGCCTTATGTAACCGTTGATGTACAAGTTCATCATGGCGGGCAGGGTTATGTATCACCTACTACAAGTCATGCCTATCAGGCTGCCAGCAAAGCATATGAAACCTCTTTTGGTAAAAAGCCTGTTCCAACCCGTAGTGGTGGCAGTATTCCTATTATCTCAGCTTTTGATCAGATATTAGGGATCAAATCAATTTTGATGGGTTTTGGTCTTGAGGCAGATGCTATTCATTCGCCAAACGAAAACTTCGACCTGGATATATATTATAAAGGTATAGAAACAGTACCCTATTTTTATAAATACTTTGCTGAACTGATGATTTAAAATCAGCAAGTGTAATAGGCTTTCAGCGATTTTATTTATATAAAAAAGAAGCTGCTTCAATATATAACGAAGCAGCTTCTTTTTTTTACTGATTTGATTTCAACTACTGAACCAATGCTTTAAATTCAGAGTTATCGAAGAATTTAATAAATTCACGATCAGTCTTAGCAGTGTTTTTCAGCTTAGCATCTGCAGCAAATGCTTTTTGTAAATTGGTAACAATTCCCTGAATATCATTGGCACGAGCAGCAATTACACCAAGTAAATAATGAGTCTTTGCATGCTCAGGAGCACATTTTGCATTTTGGTTTGCACCTGCAAGATCTCCTGATAGCATATGAGCAAGTGCCACGTTATGATTACAGGTCTTGCTTCCAAAGTTAGCAAGTGCCTGTTTATAATTTCCTTTAGGTATCATAAGCATACCAAGGTTATAATCAACATTGGCTCCCAGCTTACGGGCTTCATTATAATAGGCTTCTGCCTTTTTATAATCTTTTGTTTTTGAAGCCATAGCACCTAAGTTATTGATAACTTCGGCCTTTCCTGCTCCAAGTTCTTCAGCCTTTTTAAGATGTTTGGTAGCTTCTGACATTTCGTCAAGCCTCATCTCAATTGCTGCAGCATTATTGTATCCCTTGTAATTCTTCGGGAAGAGGTCAATAGCGGTCTTATAAATATTCAACTGATCATTTGGGTCATCTGTCAGAGTAGCAGCATAAAGAAGTTCTTGTTCAGTTAACTGACCGGGATCAGAAACTGCAAGCTGAGCAATCTGCTCATCAGTTTTCTTTGGTTCAAAAACATTAACCTTAACAACTACGCGACGAAGTGGAGGTAAAATATCTTTCTCAACTTCTTTATAAACATATGACATGTTTCTAATTTCCTGTTCACGTTTTTTAGGATCTGTTTGCGAATTTACAATATTAATAATAACGTTTTTATCCTTAATATCCGATGCCTGAACAGCTTTTACAAAGCCATCCCAATCTTCACCATGAGCACTAACATTATACTTAATATCCTTTTCAACATCTGAAATTTTGATATTACTATTCTTTTCACGAACAAGCTTCTTAAGCAAATTGTGTGTGTATCTTAAACCGGTTTTCGAACGTCTTTCTGACAAGCCTATGTTGTGGCTTTCTTCACCTTCGGGGGAGGCATAAGCATCAACATCAATATCACGTATCTGCCATCCTTTGCGGATAAAATCTTCAAGATCACGAATTTTCTGTTTTGCATCCTGATTTCGGTTCAGTGACAGATTCCAGTTTAAATTATGCATATCAACCTGGAAATAAATTACAGCTTCACTGCTAACTATAGTTTCTTTCTCATATCCATGAGCTGCCATCATTGGTTCCTCATCATTCAAAATTCTTAATGGTGTAATTATAACACCATCAGCCAGCTTAACCTGAGGTCCATCAACATATCTTGAATATTCCTTAATAGTTTCAGCATTAACACCTGCTACTACCGGAGTTTTAGGTTCATAGATCAATGGTGTAACAACGAGGTCAGCCACTTCCATACCAGGTTTATAAGCTATAACATCGGTATAGGTAAAAGTACCGCCTTCTCTTTTGATAGTAATTCCATCACCAGTAACATCTTCACCCAGAAGATTGATTGATTTCAGCGGAACTTCAGTATTTCCATATTTTAATGTAGGGGTAAAAAGAATTGCAGCTTTTTTATGGAAATAATTTTCAGGAACCTTACCAATAATGGTTACACGAATTGAATCGCCGTGCATTTCAAGAACTTCAGGAATGGTTGTAAATTCAATCTGATCAAACTCTTTAGCCATTTTATCAAGGTCAACACCACCAATAAATTTATAAGTAACACCAAGAGTAGTTATACCATACTGGTCGTATTTTTTTGAGGTCCAGCCATCAAGTTTATCAGTTCCGGTGTAGCGAGCGCTGGTTTCCAGTGTTAAATCCCAATTGTCCGAGAGAGCATAGCTGGCTCCAACTCCATAAGGGAAAACAAGTAATAACTCACGCTTACCAAAACCTTTTCCATCAAATCCAAGGCTGTCGTTAGTTTTATATCCTCCCGGAGGTCCTTCTTTTATATCTTTTGTAGTTGATCTGAAATGGCTTTGACCAATACCACCAAAAGCATAAATGTCGAGCTTGCGATCAGGATTGTAACGTGAGAACAAATTAACCAGGCTTAGTGTGGGGTTTAAATTGTACTCGAAATAGCTGCCTTTCATACTCATACCTTTATCTTCGTACTCAGCTCCGAGTCCGGCATATAGTAATTCACCACGTAATCCGAGCAGAGGAATAAACTGATGACCAATATAAAGACCTCCACCAAGATTCCAGTTACCTGGATTCTGAACAAATCTGAATTTATTCAAATCTCCATAGAATTCACTAAAACCCACATGGCCATTTAAAAACCAGTAGGGAGAAAAAGAAGAACTGGCGGGTTTTTCTTTATTATCCTGCGCATTAACGCTAATAGCTATAAATAGTATTGCAAAGGCAACACCCAGCATTTTTAGAACATGATACTTTTTTCGCATGTTGTTGAGGTTTACGTTTATAATACAATTGAGATTAATTCTATTTTGGTGCAAATATATATAGAAAAGTGTTAAATGCTAACTTATGTTTATTATTTTATTGAAAAATCCTCCTTCAAATACTAAAAATTCAACACGATTATTGTAGTAAATAAAATTGAATGTGTTTTTCTTAAATTAACTAAGTTTCTAATTATCTGATAAATAACCAGGGTTATGTGAAATGAATTTATTAAAAACATCCCAAATAATTATCCCAGCGCTTACTGCTACGTTTAATGAGTGTTTTGTTCCATACTGCGGTATTTCAATACAAGTATCAGCAAAATCCACAATTTCCTGACTTACTCCATCCACTTCATTACCGAATACTATTCCCAAACCATCACAAGAATTAAAGACGAAATTGCTTAAAGAAATACTGCCATCAGTTTGTTCAATTGCACAAATATTAAAATTCATTTTTTTTAATTCCAGTAAAGCATCCTTAGTATTCTCAAAATACTTCCAATCAACAGATTCAGTAGCGCCAAGAGCTGTTTTATTCATTTCTCTGTTTGGCGGAGTAGCACTGATCCCACACAGATATACTGCTTTGAGTCTGAAAGCATCAGCAGTTCTGAATATTGAACCGATGTTATGCTGGCTGCGCACATTGTCAAGAACAACTACAATGGGAATCTTACGAGCTTTTCTGTGCTCTTCAGTATTCATGCGCCCAAGTTCCGCAAGACTTAATTTTCTCATTACTCTGTATAACAATTGAATGCTTTTAACTACAGATTACATCAAATTGAAATACTTATCCCTTATTTCTTTAATTTCATCAATTGTGAAATTTTCACGATAAATCCTGATCATATCATTTATTTCACCATTTTCATAAAAAAATGCAATCGCTCCATCAAAATAAAAATAATTAGGATCGTATTTTACCTCCTTAGTAAGTTGTTTAAATCTCTCATAATCCATTTGTTCAGGTATAAGAAAATATGCATGATGTGGTTCTGCACGGTCCATAAACATGTTAACATCATATGGTTCAAGATAAAAAAACTTTCGAAGCTTAATCATAGTCTTTCCATTTGAGATTTTCCAAAGCCTTTTCCGGAATGTTATTCCTTCGTCAAGATAAAGACTTTGAATAATGCGTACATCGTCATAATGTTCAAGGTTGCGCAGTCTTATTACCTGTGTTGTAACACCAAACAGTGTAATATTTCCGGTTACTGCATCAATAGGGCGTTTTAAAGCTTTATGAACATTTTGTGTGGCACGAGAAATTGTTTCAAAAGAAAAATAGCCGTTTAAAGCCAAATACAAATACTGAGGTTTATGTGCCTGTGGTTCACAACTGTAATACCCGTCAAAAGGGGCAGATGATTCGAGAATACATGTGTTTGGCGCCAATTTATCGTCAGAAATACAATTAAGGGTTTCCTCCTTAATGAGACCACCAAAACGTTCGATAATGTTACCTTTATTCATAGTTGCCGGATTTAAGTATTTGACAGCAAATATACAATATAATACGGTCAAATCAGCCCTGAATTATATAAAAGCTTAACTGTTTTGCTCGAATTTGTATTTGATATAATCAAGCAGAACCGGCAACTCATCCGTATTAACTCCGTTCCCAGTCAGATAGGGTATATCTTCTTCAAAACCTGTAACAAATTGCTTTACAGAATTATCCTTTTGTTTAAGACTCCGTGAATAGCAGTCTATTGCTTTATTTGTTTCGTTCATACATAAAAACACATGGCCTAAATTCATGTAATCATATTTGGTAGGCTCATCTTCCATTAATTTTTCATAATAATATTTTGATTCTGAGAGCTTACCATTAACAAACAAACACCATGCAATAGGACGAAGCACCTTGATATTATTGGGCGAAGCTAATTCAACCTTGTAATAATAATTTAAAGCCTGGCTGAAATCTTTAATATGCAGGTAACAATTGCCTATTGTAATAGTAAGATGAATATTTTCGGGATTAATAGCTTCAGCTTCTTTGTATGCAGCGATAGATTCTTCAAACCTCTTCATTGTCCATAGAATACGGGCAATTTTTCTGAGGTTCCAGACCCTGTTTTCATCAAAAAGTTCAGCTTTACGATAATAAATCAATGCATCATCAAAACGATTCAATTTTTCATAACAATAAGCTATTTTTTCAAAAATTAGTTGAGAAATATCACCTTTATCTCTGAGTTTCAAATAAATATCCAAAGCGTGTTGGTAATTGTCGCGTTCAAAATAAAAATCCGCAAAATTTCGCCAAGATGAATCATTGGGTACTATATGCTGCATAAATTCTTTGTTGTGAAAATCAAAACTGCTAATAAAAATATCATCCAGTTCCTGCCTGTCAGGATGTAGTTTGAAAAAGCGATATAAATCCTGAATATATTGGGTGTAAACAGAATTGATCTTTTTTCGGGAATCCAGAATATTTTCCTCAGCTTCCAATTCCCTCATACCTTCCATCTCAGCATTAAACATTTGTGTTACCATTTCCTTCTGTTTCGGTGGTATCATTCCCAGACCAAGGCAAAATGAATACTTATCAGAATTGCACATGTGCAGCGAAAGGTTCAAACCGGAAACTAAAACCTCTCTGAAATTATCATCTTCGCTTTCAAGTACTTTTTCAATTTCCTTATGATGAAGATGAAAAGGAACAAGCCAATTTGATATTTCGTTGAAAAACGGATATTGTTTCAGATTTGAAAACGTACTCATAAAAACATCCATCCCTTCAAGCTGCATACGTGTAAGCTCCTCGAGTTTATTAATAAGGTCAGGGCTATCTTCAAACAATTGCTTCCATTTGGGATTTTTATCTTCTGTGTATTCATCTGAAAATATCTGATCCAAACCCAGTTTATCCTCAAATCCTGGAGCAATCTTGATAATATCCGGCATTATTTCATCGTGCAATTTTTTAGTGACCTTATCAGTATCTTTAGCTTTCATTAATTGAAATATCACTGCCATGGCATCGAGTTCAAAAAACTCATCACCCTGCATTGCTTTCAGCCGATTTATAACAGAAGGATATAAATACAGGCGATGATCATAAAAGTATAATCCAAGCAGTAGACCGGTAAATGCACGTTGAGATATTTCCGGAATATTTAAATCATATGCTGTAAAAAGAACTTCAAACCTGTAAACATCAAAACCTTTAAGCAATCCCATTGTTACTGCACTTACAACGAGACTTTTCTCGTACCACTCTAATTTATCAGAACCTAAAGTGGTAAGAACCAAATTTTTATCATTTTCTGATAGTTTAGGTCCAAACCATAACCATAAAAACAAATTAGAGATAAGTTTTTTTCTCGTCTGCTCTCTTCCAAAACCCGCTTTTTCATCTTCAATTCCGGGTTCAACAAATATATCGCTCAGCTCAGAATCAAATGTAAAGGCTTCAAATAATCCTCTGACAAATTCGCCACTCAGTACTGATATACCTTCTGATCTGGTATATAAATTAAAAAATCTGCCGGTTTCAAAAATCTTTTGTTTCATACGGTCAGACAACTCATACAGATTCAGTTTTAAGTCGGTATAAATTTTCTCCTGTTGCGGATCCTCAACTCCCATAAATTTGTATTTCAACATACTATAATATACATCATTGATCTGCATAAGATTATCGGAAAAGCCGGAAAAATCAAAAGCCAGGAGCTGAAGGATCTCTATTGCATCCTTCAAACGACTGGTAATCATATAATTATTGAAAGCAGCAAATGTTCTGTCAATTTCTTTTTTCTGCATTTAACTATTGTTGATAAGTTTGTTAGCTGTTTTCCAAATTTAAACAAAACTAAAGCTTTTTAAAAACAGCCTTTGATTAGTAATTAATTGTTACCTGCAAAAATCGTGCTGATAAACTTAACTGACAAAATGTAAGATAAAACATGAGTTTTACTTTATTTCAACCGATATTCTTTCCGGTGGTAAACAAAATGATCAATTTTATTTCACGCGTTAACACTTTTAATGATTCTCAATAATGCCAGATAGCAAACAAATATTAATTTAGCGAAACCAAACCATCAACAATAAGTCATCATTATTGATAAACCATGGCATGGTCAAAAACACTTTCCAGGTATGAACTCAAAGTCAAATGCCAAAATACTGATCATTGACAACGAAGCCGATATTCTTCGTAACGCAAAGCTTGTTCTAGACGAGCATTTCAATATGGTTCATATAGAAAATGATCCCAAAAACGTGATAAACCTGCTGCACATTGAGAAATATGACATTATACTGCTAAACGAAGATTTCTCGCAAAAAGATAAAAATGATACGGAAGGATTTCTATGGCTAAAAAAAATTCTTGAAACCAACCCTTTTGCCATAGTAATACTGATAGAAGAATATATTAGCATTGATAAGGCTTTGCAGGGAATTAAAGAAGGTGCATCAGAATTCATTTTAAAACCCTGGAATGATAAAAAATTGATTGCAACCATTAATGCCAACCTTAAAGCCGGGTTTACAAAAGCAGAGACAGAAAGTACGCCATCAAAAACGAAATCTGATGATCAAACAATTGATGATCATGGTATTGTCAGCGAATCGCTTTCAATGCAAAAGGTTTTAACCTTAATCAAAAATGCTGTTAAAAGTGACGATAATATATTGATCACCGGTGAAAATGGAACTGGAAAAAAGTTTATAGCTCAGTTAATTCATAATATTTCGAACCGAAAGGACAAGGCCTTCATCAATGTTGATTTCAATATCATTGATGAAACCCGGTTTGAAAGTGAACTTTATGGATTTGTAAAAGGCGATTTTGGCGATGCCACAGAAGACTATACCGGGCTAATTGAAGCAGCAAATAATGGGACTATTTTTTTAAATAAAATTAACAAACTGCCACTTCATCTTCAGACTATGCTTCTAAACACGTTACAAAACCAAAAAGTAGCAAGACTTGGTTCAGAGTTTGAAATTCCGATAAATATCCGCATAATTTCAGCCTCAAACATACCGATTCATCAGATGGGAGTCAAAGACAAATACAATAAGAGTTTCATTAACCATCTGAAAACCGTTGAAATAAAATTACCACCGTTAAGAAGCAGGGCTGAAGATATCCCTCGCTTGTCAGAATATTTCCTTAATTATTATTCTAAAAAATACAAAACAGGATTCAAAAAAATAAGCAGCTTAACCCTTGATGTGCTTAAAAAATACAACTGGCCCGGAAATATTACTGAATTACAACATGCTGTTGAAAGAGCTGTAATAATGAGTGAATCAAATATTCTAGAGCCTCATGATTTTTTTCTTCCTCAAACTGACAATAAACACATTGAATCAACACCTCCAACAAGTCTGAATACAGAAACAACCGAGAAAGCATTGATTGTCAAAACACTTGAAAAATATAGTAATAATATTCGCAAATCAGCTAAAAAGCTTGGAATTACACCAGCAACATTATTGCGAAAGATTGAAAAATATGGTTTGGAGTAAAATACAAAACAGGCTTAAAATAACAATGGCATCAATTCCGGAAATTTCCTGATAAAATGGAAACTAACACAAATTGTTCCTGATAGTCTCTAATTTATTTCCTGATCTCTTTTTCTTTTACCCAATAAACAGTCTTACCCAATCCCATCCAAGAACTGCCAATATAACCACGAATTTTAAGCTTACCATCATTTTCAAATTTCAGGTAAGCTTTATAAGTTTTACCGGTTTTAGGACTATAAATAGTACCTCCACTCCATTCATCTGATCCCTTATCATAGGAAAAATCGTTTAATATCTTCATCCCCATTATTTTACGATTTTGTAGTTTGGGATCCGGATTTTTATCGTCAATCTTAGCAGTGCCATCTTCATTAGTAGGTTCATCTAACCAGACAATTTCCCCATAATATTTTCCATTGGCGGCTTTGAATATTTTAACCTGTGAATTGGCATTGCCTTCATCGTCATTGGCAAGATAAATACCTACTACTTTATCTGCCTGAGCTTTGACTTCAGCAGCTACGGTTAACATCATGGCCAATGCAGCAAAAATGATTACTTTTTTCATAAAAATTTGATTTTTTAATTTAATATTCAGATAGTTTATTTTTTCAGATACAAAAATATTGCCAAATAAGATTATTCCAATGCGGGTTCATAACTGAATAAAATTGCCTCCAGCTGTCTTATCAAATCTCGCTTATTTTCGTTTGGCGCATATACGTATGCATCCAGAGATAATATTTTAGTACCCGTTTCATCCACAATTGAGTAATTAACAAATGGTCCTCCCATGTAATCTCCTTTTACTTCCCACAATCCCCGTATTTCAACCGCAAACCTGCCATTAAAATCAATACGTTCTGAAACAGGAGAAATAAATTCATTTTCAACCTTCATATAAGTACCATCAAAAGTACCCGGTATATGCTGTTTGGTAATAATATCACGCATAGCAAGTATATGTCCTGGATTAAAATCAATGGTATCTTTATAATCGTATGAATAAATAAGAATTGCCTGGCTTATCTCGGCAGTTTCGCGCCTTATCCACATAAAATCCGTCTGATTTTTAGCTGTATAATAACCTGATGGAATTACAAGGGTGAAGCCAAAGTTATCAGAAATCTCTTTTACAACAGACTGATTAAGAACTGATTTATATGCTTTCTGAATTCTTTCTCTTTCAACCTGTTCAAATAATTTCAACACAGCATTCTGATTTTCTTTAAAAATCCTGATAAATGCAGTATCAGAGCCTGCATTGATTTTAACAACGCGTTGTGGTTTAGCCCATAGATCGCGCTTTGTTTCAATAAATGGCTGAGCAATTTCCGGCTTTATGCTTGCTATGAATATATTTCTATGTGACTGCATAAGGGTTGCGAAATCTGATTCAGGGACCCAGGCAAGCTGAAACAAAGGCTCAACCTGTGGTAAACCTTCCATTTCCTGGCCAAAAAAATCCCTGATTTCTTCGCCTGCTGAACCATTCCAGTAATGCTTTTCAATAACTATCAGCATCTCGGATGATTTTCCTACGGAATTAGGTATTGCACGCTCATCAGAGCTGCATGAAACCATAGTAATAGCAGTAAGGCACAGGTAAAAAAAGAGATCCACTTGTTTCATGGCTTTGTTATTATGAATCATTTATAATGGTAGTTATTATTAGTTTTAAGAACTAAAAAAGTATCAGAATATAAAGAACACTGTTTTAATTACCAGTGTTCCGGACTTAATCAACCAGCCATGCCAACCTTTAGTTTTTGTCCGGGTTTTATTCGATTCGAATTTTTCAGATCATTCCATTCTTTTATCTGATCAACTGTAACACCTGTATACTTTTTCGCAATATCCCATAAAGTATCGCCCGGCTGAACAGTATAATAAATGAACTTCCCCGCTTGATTTGTATCCTGCAGTACAGCTTTTTTATTCGGATCGGAAACTATCAGCTTTTGGTTCGGATGGATAACTGATTTACTTGTAAGATTATTCCATTTATAAAGGTCGTTTAATGAAATTTTATAGCGAGTAGCTATTTTGCCCGGGTTTTCACCTTTCCTTACAGTATGATAAGTAATCCCCTGTGATGTAGTGCTTGTTTGTTTTTCCGAACTTGCTGAAGCCTGGTAATTACCCCCTGGATACACAATTAATCTTTGTCCTATACGAATTATATTACTCCTCAGGTTATTCCAACGTTTTATTTCACTCACAGTACAACGATATTTTTTTGCAATTCCTCCAAGAGTTTCGCCACTTCTCACTCTATGATACTGCTGTTCCCTAATATTTTCCATTTTTGCAAGTAGAGTTGAGCGTTCAACTCCCTTCTGGGTTTTATAAGTATATAATTCCTCCTCAGCTGATAAAAATTCAGTGACATACTGCTTAGGCAATCTCAGCACATATTGTTTTTCGCTGGTTGAGGGAATAATTCCATGGCGATACGAAGGATTTAAAAAAGAAAGCTGTTCGGTGGGGATCCTTAACTTTTCGGAGATCTGATCAAACGATAAAACATCTCTCACCATAACCGTATCAATATCGTAATGCATAAATACAGGTGTTATGGGATAAAGATTATGCTCGGCTGCATGGTTCATAACATAAACAACTGCAATAAATGCAGGAACATATCCTCTGGTTTCTCTTGGTAGATAAGGACTGATTTCCCAGAAATTCATTTTTCCACCCGAACGACGAATTGCTCTGTTAACATTTCCTGCTCCACTGTTATAAGCAGCTAAGGCAAGCAACCAGTCGTTATATAGTTTGTACAGATCACGCAAATGCTCGGCAGCAGCTATTGTTGATTTATAAGGATCGCTGCGATCATCAACAAAAGAAGTAACATTTAGCTGGTATATTTTTCCGGTGCCGTACATAAATTGCCAAAGTCCTGTTGCGCCGGCTCTCGAACGAGCATTGGGAATAAGAGCAGATTCAACTACAGCAAGATATTTTAATTCCAGAGGCAAACTTAAACGGTCGAGATGCTCTTCAAATAAAGGAAAATATAGTTCGGCAAGTCCTAAAATGCGTGAAGTTAGCTCTCTTTTCTTGTTTGCGTATAAACCTATAAAATCCTTGACCTGTGCATTATATGTCAATTCAATGGGAGTGGCAGCATTAAGCTTGCTTATACGTTCAAAATACACTGAATCAGAATAATTTGGGATCTCATTGGGTTGAAAACCATATTTGTTAAGCAATGCTGTATCAGCAACAAAACCATTGCCGGAAAAAAAAGATGAAAACAACAGACTATCAAGCATATCAAGAATTGGACCACGGTTAAGCATGTCGAAAACAGCAAGAGAATCCATCAAAGGAATACTATCGTTCTTGAAAGCCTCATCAGCATTGGGAAATTCTGCCTCAAATTCCGATACGCCTTTAATAGTATCATTTTGAGGGGTAATATGCTGAGAAAATATATTTATATTAATGAAAAGAGAAAATATAAACATAAGAGAATATGATTTCATCATTATCAGATTTAAAATTTCAGTTTTCAATTTTTTTGCAAAAATAACTTAAATAACAGTTTCACCAGCTAAACACCAAGCTGTTAAAACAAAAAAGGGCTAAGACAGTAAAACTACTGCCGGCTTATTATCCTGCTTGCAATAAACGAAGACAATAGATTCTTTCGTATCATTTTGTGAATTTTTAGCAATTTCTACGTTTTCTATCTCTTCAAATTACTTTTTAATTTGGATAAACTTTCTGAATAGAACATAAAAGGCCGGCTAAGTTCGGTCATTTGTCTTAAAATAAAGAATTATGAAATTGCTTTGGCAGCTCCAGGCTTTTTACCAATGGATTAAAGATTCGACATTAAATTTAACGAAGAGCAAAATGATAATCTAAAAACCATTGGTGTTATCACAGAAATATGTGCTTAAACATTGAAGACGGAGATTAAACATAAGTTAAACATCCAGATTTGTGTTGTTCTGCTACAACCAAAAGAAAGTTAATTTGAAAATAGAGTAAGGAATGCTGCAAAAAATAGAAACCATTATCAAAACAAAGAATGATTTTGTTAAGCTGATAAATATACAGCCAACGGAGTAATAGTATTTGAATTCTATGAGCCATTGGCTTGGGGAATATCTATTTTTTAAACGGGCTTAAGTCCGCATCTATTTATAAATACCTGAAAATCAATCTACATAAGATCATATTTGTAAAAAATAAAAAAAGATTATTAATTTCTCTTAAAATAGCTTTTTATTTCAATAACAATTATATTTGCAAAATATGTTGAAAGGGCATAGAAGGTCACATAATTATAAAACTTTGTGTGCTGACTAACCCTATAAATTAACAATAAAAGCCTTTGTACTAAAAATTGAGTGGAAATTTAATGTACTTTAGGTTTGTGTATGTTTAATATTTTGACTTTACGTTTTTCAGGTTTATATTTGCGATTCAATTTTACCTAAGACAAACTAATATTAAACTACTAATGAAACATGAAGCCATGGAAAACCAACAATCCATAATAATCAAACGTATTGTTCTGGATACCGAATTCACTGCTCTTCAACAAGATACTCAACTAATTTCACTGGCGCTGGTGACTGATAGTGGAGAAAAATTTTATGCGGTATTTAATGATTTTGATAAGGATAGATGCAATATTTTTGTCAAAGAAAATGTACTGCCTTTTCTTAATAATAAAGACAGCAATACCATATCAGGTAACACAAACGAAATTGTCATCGCATTAAAAAACTGGCTTTCACAATTTGATCAATTCCAACTTCAATTCTGGGCAGATGTTCCTCATTATGACTGGGTGCTTTTTTGCGAACTGTTTGGAGGATCATTGAAGTTGCCACCAAACATCCATTTTATGTGCCTGGATATTGCCACTCTCCTGATGGCAAGCGGATTTAATTACCAAACCGAGCGAATCCGGATATTACAACATTTAGGCTTGAAAGGAGAGTTTCAAATACATAATTCCCTAAGCGATGCCGAACTTGGAATGATACTTTTACAAAACCTTCTAAAAATATAGTATTATGTACAGCTATCATATTTTTCTGTTTCCATTCAACTGGTCTTTTGAAAAAAATGAAAATGAACTTTTTGAGAAACAGGTGGCATTAACGAATATAGTACCAGACAGGCTCTCCAACTGGATTCGTATGACCGTTCCCGGTACAGAGCGGGAAATAAGAGAGCTTTATGATGAGCAAAACTATTATTATGACTTTGTTCATGATGTGTTGTACGACAATGGACAAGATACAACCATAGTAAAGCATTACGAACGTAAGGAACTGAAAGATGAAAACTCTCGGCTTACGTTCAACATTGAAGTGCGGGACAAAAAAACCTACCGCTTGAAAATTGATGACATAGCCCTTAACTTTTATAGTACTGGGGTTGGTACCCTGATTTTCTATCTTAGAAATGAAAATGAGGATCAAAAAGAGCTCTCCGATATCAAATAAATTAATCAGTTTGGAAGGCGCATCATGCCGCCATTTATTGAAGATGTGGATAAACGATTTGAAACAGCCGAACGGGTTTATATTGATGGATTATGGGGCGGGAGTCCATATGATGAAGACTTTAATGACTATAGCCGGCATTTGGAATCATGGAAGCCGGCTTCATATATTTTACAGCTGATAGAAGATTTTTCACCTGAACTGCAAATCAAACCGGTGATAGACGATCGGATGATAGTGAACTGTTGGTATGCCAATGATCAGTTGTCTAAGCGTATCAAAACCGATTATGAGAAATTTCTTCAAAGTGACGACTGGTATTCGTTTGTCTTTATTGATTCAACAGATCCTACTTGTCAAAACGATAAATTTTGCAAACGCATCATAAAAAAAGCTACCAATCCACGCTGGCAAAATTATGGTGTCCTATATGCTATAACCCGCTATTCAATGGTATCGCTTGGTGCTGAGGAATGGTTCTATCAAACCATCATATGTAAGCATATGCGAACCTTATATACTCGTATGCTTGAGTTGGTGCTATTACAACGCTCGTCCCGCTTGCGTTTTTCTGCCGAAATAACGAAAGTGGGGGCCATGAAAAAAGCCGAACATCACAGAATAGCAGACCATATCAGCTCGCTTTATAAAGAATATATGCTGTTTATGAATCAGATATATTTCCGTGAAGTAACTTCACAGGATCAAGGTATAGAATTTTACCAATTATTTTTGGAACAATTTGGGTGTACCAATCAAATTTCCGACCTGGAAGAAGAATTGGGTGAACTGCATAATTATTATCATTTGCTGTTGGGACAAAAACGAAATAAAAACGCCGAAATACTGAATATTATTGCAGCCACCTTATTACCGGCTTCTTTGTTGACTGCCATTTTTAGTTTGTCCAAACCACCAATACATAAGGGACTGCAAGTATTATTTATCGGTTTAGTTATAGTCTTTTTTTATTTTAACACCAAACGTATCTTAAAAAAATAAAATTATGGAATCTAATGAAATTTACACTCTTATTAAGTATTCACTGTGTTTAATCTTTATACTATTCACAGTGGTTTATATTCTTAAGCCGTGGCTTCAACATTGTTTCGTTCAATGGCAAAAGAAACTTGATTTTAAGCAAAAAAAAGAAATGGAATACCAACTGTTAGCAATGTCAAAAGTAAAAGTTGAAAACCAGGAAATAGTTAAACTTAAAGGCGAAAATGAAAAATTTAAAGAAAAAATTGAAGAACTTGAAAAAGCACTAGAGCAAGAGCATGAAAGCTTTAATCGTACAGCACTTATCTATAAATTGCTTCAAATTAATAGCGAACTGACAGCCGACAAAATAAAAAAGCATCAAAAAGAGATTGGGGATATTTTTGAAAACCTAGATAAAATTGTAAACAAAAAGTAAGCACCATGTATAAACTTGAATTCACACTAAAGCAACACACACCCCTTATCCACTTCCAGCATTACCAAGAAGGTGCAACCCTACGGGCAACAGAAGTGAAACCTAAACTAGATAGGTTTATTATTGAGAAACTTACTGGGAAGTCCGGTAAAGAAGCATTTGAAGTTTTCAAAGCAAATGCTGAATGGAGAAAGTGGCTTGTGGGAAAAGGTGAGCATCCTGCTTTGGATTATAAGATGAGGATAATTTCAAAATCTGAAAATAGGTATTTCTTACCATTAGCTATGACTCCAAATACAAGAAAGTATAATAATAGAGAAAATAAATTAAAAGAACATATAAAAAACTCAATTAACATAGATGTTGAATTATTAACTTCAACAGCTTTCTTTGCTAATCAAGATAAGTTTTCATTTAGATTCAACGAAGTTGATACTATAAAAACTAAATGCTCTAATATGCAATTTGCAGTATTACAAAAGTCCTTAGATTTAGTTATTTTAAGCAGGTTAGAGGACAACTTTAAAAATCAAATAGAAAAATTAATAAAAGATTTTTTTGCATTATATAATTTTGGAATGCGGAGTAGTAAGGGATTTGGCTCTTTTTCAATTAATGATAAAAATAATCAAAACAAAAATAGTTTTGAAGAATCATTAAAATCTACTTTTGATGTTGTTTTTAAATACAATAATAACATTATAAATAACTTTAAATCTGCACTTCAAAAAGCAAACGAATTAAACAATTTAATAAGATCTGGCAAAAATCATGGTGGCTATTCAAAATCGTTATTATTCCTCTACTTTGTAAATCAATCAACTCCTATAAGATGGGAAAAAAGGAAAATCAAACAAAATATCAATAGCAATAAACTCAAATACAAAAAATCAGATAATAATTTAATAGATATTGACTTAAAATACACTCATAAACCGATTTATGATGATTCTAATAATAATTGGATAGATATTCCAAATAAATTTGAATATAGATACATTAGATCCTTACTTGGACTCAATGAAGTATTTGAATTTCAAACTAATGAAATTATTGATACAATCGGAGGGGGACCAAAAAAAATCAAACATACATATATAGTTGAAGTTAAATCTAACAACGTAATTCAAAGAATTACTTCTCCATTAATTTGGAAATACAACGGAACTAATCTGTATCTGTGTGCAAATGATATAAATCCAGATATACTAAACTCAAGCAATAATTCTGTAACATATAATTTCGACTTGAAATTAAAAAAGAACAATAAATTAATTGACAGACCTTTTGCTAATAGAGATGATTTTCTGAAGAATATAGCTGCACCTAATTCATTCAATATAGGAAAATTTTTAGAATATTGTTTTATAAAATGTAATAAAACTGAAAAAATTAGTGGATTTACACAAATAAAAAATAATTTAATCTAAAACTAATGAGAACAACATACACCGCCCTTACCATAGGCCCCATATTCGACACAATTTCAAGAGCAAAACGCACCCGAAGTATTTGGGCAGCAAGCTACTTCTTCTCCATGGTTATTAAAGAAATCCTAAGAAGTATGATTAATTCAGGCAAAAAGGATAAGATCATATTACCATTTAGAGAAGATATATATGATTCTAATTATGGTTCTGGGCTTTATGCCGATCGCTTGTACTTTAAAGGTATAACCAAAGATGAACTACAAAATGCAGTAAACACACAAATCGAATTTTTTGCAGATGATTTTTATAATCAAAATATTTGTACTAAAAATGAAGCACTTTCATTTCTTAATAAATACATGAATCTGCATATAGTTGAGTTTACTCTAACTAATGATGAACTGGAAACAATCAAAGCTTCGATAGATACCAATGGATTGTCAAACAATTCTGTTCTGAAAATATTAAATCAATTACTGGACAATAAAGAGCTAAATAAGCGTTATGTTTTTGATTTTGACAATGATTATATCATTGACTATTTATCTTTGAAATGGAGTGCCAACACAGCTCTTAAAATAAATGCTTTTTCTCAAAATAGTGGCAGATATTTTACCTCTATAGGAGAGATTGCAACAGTTGACCTGAAAGAGAAGTACAAGAATGAATATTCAGCGGCTCTACAAAAAGATTTTAAAAACGATGACCTCGAATTTATTGATGAACTTAGCAAGACAAAAAAGAAAGATGCTGACGGTAAAGATGTTTCAATTATTGAAGATTACCACAAGTATTATGCTGTACTTTATGCAGATGGAGATAATATAGGTGATTTATTACGGAGCGTGGCCAATGATGATGTCGCGCTTCAAACATTTTCCAAACTATTGTTGGATTTTGGCTTAAAAGCTGAGGAAACTATCGCCAACTTTGGCGGTAGTGGTATATATCTGGGTGGTGAAGATATTTTTGCTTTTTTACCTATTGCAAATAAGGCCGACGATCAAATTAAGACCCTAGCTGAATTGATTAAAAACCTCGATAAAGACTTTAATGATACATTAGTGCAGTATGCTAAAAAGATTGGTAATATAAAAACCCCAACATTGTCCTATGGAATTATGCTATCCTACTATAAATTTCCTATGCAGGAAGCCATGAGTCAGGCTTATGAGCAGTTGGAAATTTGTAAAAAAAACAGAAACTTATTTCCAGATAAAAATGGCATTGCCATTCGTTTCCAAAAACACAGTGGTAGTTTTATGGAATGTTATATTGATAAAAATAAATGGAAATCTTCAATTTTGGTATACCGTTTACTTACCCGGCACTTAAACGCTCCTGACAAAAAGGATATCTTAAATGGACTAATTCAACGATTGAGAGATGGAGTGTTCTTTTCTACATTTATGGAAGCTGTTAGAAACAATCAAATTGATGCTTTTTTCGAAAACTTCTTTAATGAGGCAATACATCAGAAAAAACAATCTTTTACAGATTTTTTTAAAGAATTAGTCAAAGTCCAGAAAGATGATTACTTAATGCAAAATCCGACTGATAAAGAAGAAGAAAATATTCGGCTACGCGATATATTGTTTACGGTATTACGCTATTATAAGTTTGTTAAATAAAAAATAGTCAACATGTGCAAATATCAGATATTATTAACTCCTGTAGAAGCCTATTTTTTTGGTGGAGAGAAGCATTCAAAAAGCCAGCAAGGCATTGTGATGGATTACTTTGTTCGATCAGAACTTTATCCTCAGCAAACAACTTTACTTGGCGTGTTGAGATATTACCTTTTAATGAAAAACCAATGCCTTAATCCCCAAAAAATAGGTAAAACTAACGAAGCAAATCAATTAATTGGAAAAATTAGTTTCTCCTATGCAAATTCAGGTGAAGAACAAGGATTTGGTAAGATTAAAAAAATTTCACCACTCTATTTTGAAAAAAAACACTCCTGTTTTTATAAAGAAAACCAAAAATATCTTATTCCACCTCTTGACAATCAATTTAGGCTTAAGAAAGAATATGGAGAATACTTGTTAGAAGGCTATGATGCAAAAAAAGGATATCCATCTGTACTGATGAATATCGTCGATAATGATTCAGTGGTAGATTTTTTTAAAGATGTAAATAAATCACCTGATTCCGATTTTGTATTCTTACAAGTTGACACTGTAGGTAATAAAAAAGGATTAAAAGGGAAATCTGTAGATGACGGATTTTATAAACAAGTAAGGTATAAATTGAATACAGACTGGTATTTTTCTTTTGAAGCTGAGATTGATAAAAAATTAGCTGAAGAAAAACAATTTGTGACTTTTGGTGCTGAAAAACAATTATTCACCCTTAAAATTAAACAAATTAAGGAATTTACAGAATTAAAGCTACCCTTATCTGATAGGGGTTTACCTGCTATATTTTGTGTATCAGACTGTTTTATTAAGGAAGATATATGGGATTATGTAACATTTGCCGTTAACGAGAACATATCTTTCCGAAACTTACAAAGTTCTAATACGAGTCAAAACTATAGTAGCTTCTCAAAAGGCTACAACCGTAGTAAACGCTATAATCTTTTAAAAAGAGGTAGCGTGCTGTATTTTGAAAATGAGGTGAAAAGAAATAACGCAATTGCATTGTTTTCAAATACAAATTCAGAAAACATTGGTTTTAACAGAATTCAAACATTTTAAAAAAGACTATAATGGAGACACAAGCTTATTTAATTCAATGCATTACAAATATGCATGTTGGCAGTGGTGATGCCACTTATGGTATCATTGACAAAATGGTGCAACGAGATCCTGTTACCAATTATCCGACTATTCATGCCTCCAGCTTGAAAGGTGCATTGCGTGAACGGTTCGAGAAAGTCTGGGAGAATGACTTATCAAAAGTTAATGAAATATTTGGAAAAAAAACAGATAATGATCAGGATGCAGAAAGCGGAAATTGTAATTTCCTGAATGCTGATTTATTGGCATTGCCGGTTCGTTGCACGCACAAGCAGTTTGCACTCAGTTTATGTCCACAAAGTATTGAGTTTATCAATAAAAAAGCGAAGTTATTGCTTGATAAAGAAATTATAAAATCACCAACTACTCATGATAAACTGTTTACCAATGATAGTGTGGATGATATTTATATTGAAGATGATCAACTGGGGCCCGCATCTCACAGCCCTTTATTAGAGAATGATATATCTATTGATGATTTTGATGCCTTCAATCAACAATATGCTATAGTTGAAGATACAAAATTTGATAATTATACTGCAAATTTACCTGTAATAGCCCGCAACCGTTTGGGGAAAGATAAAAATTTATGGTATGAAGAGGTTGTGCCGCATCAGTCTGTTTTTATAACCAATTTTATTCCGGGGCCAAGTATAAATAAAAATGTTTTTGATAATTTTTTAGCAGAATTAAAACAAAATATTTTTCAAATTGGGGCTAATAGCAGTGTGGGTTTTGGTCTTTGTAAGTTTTATAAAGTGAGTGTTGAATATAATAAAAAAGAAAATCATGAATAATATTCAAGAATATATACCAATTGCTCTGGAAGTTTTGGCTGAACAAGATTTAGGTATTGTCAGAAAAGGGAAAATCAATAAAACCTATAATGGCTATATTTCATCTTTTGGTGCCAGTATCATTACATCAGGGCTTTTACCGACTATGGTGTTTTATTCAAAAAGCACCGGAGGTGAGGAAGATGCTAATAGGAGTTTAATATTGAAAGCAATTGAAAAAATGCTTAAACATCAAAACATAGCAATATTTAACACGAATCAACAGTTGCTGAAAGAAATAATCACACGGTACAATGACAGAAGGTTGAAGAAAAAAATTGAAGAGTGTGCTATTGCACTAAAATTAGGAATGCGTACTTATCCAATGACTAAAAATTAACGGCTATGGAATGGAAAAATATGGACACACCCAATTTAGGCCTTTTGGTATACAAAAAACTTTATACGGAAGAGGCGATAAAAAGTTTGATTAAATATCAGCCGGCTTTGTCCGCAAGATCAGACGAAAAGGAAAGGCTTTATATTGATATTGCTAAAGATGCAAAAACGACTCCCTTTGACCCGTTCTACAAGGCAGTTTTTGATCAGAAATTAGAATCAACATACAAAATCATAAATCCTGTGGCCACACATCATATACTGTTGCAAACAACTTATCCTGGTTTGTTAATAGGCTCAGGATATACACACGATAGCAATGCAAAAGGTGATTTAAAGATTGGTTTCTATTTTGATCACACTACAGGACAACCAGTTATACCAGGTAGCTCTGTAAAGGGTGTGTTTAAGAGTGTATTTGAAAACGAAGATTACAAAACAGATGAAAAATCTTTAAGAACCATTAGGTTTATTATTGATGAAATAATTAACAAAGAAGATGGTGATACAGAATTAAAAGAAGAATGGACTAATATTAAGGTCAGCTTTAGTGTTGAGATTTTAAAACACCTAAAAGATACTTTATTCGGGACACAAAATGATGAAGGGGTCGACATATTTTTTGATGCTGTTATTAATATAGCCCAAACAGGTGAAAAAAAATATATTGGGAGTGACTTTATTACTCCTCATGAGCACCCACTTAAAAATCCGAATCCGCTTATGCTTTTAAAAGTATTGCCTGGTGTAGTTTTTGAGTTTAGATTTAAACTGAAAGATTATAGTAATGGCACATTTAAATTAACTGCAAACCAAAAACTCAAACTTTTCCGGCAAATCCTTCTCACAATCGGCATAGGCGCTAAAACCAATGTCGGTTACGGGCAGTTTGACCCCGTTTGATTCATTAGCTGCAGTTATGCCTCCCGGAATTGAAATACACAGCCTGTTGTTGCCTGATTTGAAATTTGCAAATCGGGAAAAATTTTTATATCTGCGTAAGCAGTTTGTGATAGAACCGGCCTTGCGACATCACGATTTTTTCAGCAGAAAGGGCGGAAATGCCTCACATTTTCACAAGCGTACGGAGGATACCGGCTTTGGTGTGCCTTTGATACACTGTCTGGATTATAACAATGTATTTTGTCTGCGGGCATATGGAGCGCATGCAATACAAACCTTAAAGCTTTGGCAGGAATGGGCAGGGGCGGTTTATCCGCATATGATGCAGTCAGTTGCCTCCATGTCAGAAAGCTATTTGTTGGGGCATACGGATGAGCCTGTATTTTATGGCTCAAGCAACTATATTCCTTTTAACAACTGTATTCGGGTTGACGGCTGTTTTGCAGATGCCGACAGACTGTCGAATGAAGTGGCACCAATGCTTCAAAACCGTCTCATTGGCAATTTACGCACTTTTTTGAAGAATATCGGACTGGATGACCGTGGCATGCACACCATATTTAAGTTGCAGCAATATCCTGCTGAGGGAAGAAGCTATGCCGCCTTGCTAAAAGACGAAATCATTCGTAAAACTGCTTTTGAAGTAGTGGTGCAGACCAATCTGCAGTTGCCGCTTTTTTTCTCCCTCGGTCAGAATGTAGGATACGGCTGTGGATTGTTTGAAAGAGTGATGAAAAAGTCACAAAATCAAGTAAGAAATATTAATGTATTTTGAGATAGAGTTAACTATTTAACGATCTTAAATGCTCATAGAAGATGAAGTAACCCGATTAGTTTATAGTTTGAAAACAATTATAAAATTCAAACCTGATGAAAATCACTTTTAAAAAATTAAAGAAAGAAGCAGACTTATTCTGTAAATTATCTACACTCAATGATTTAGCAGCTGTAATATCAGTGTCGAAAAATGAAATTTTATTAATGGCTTTCGAACCTGTGTATTATCATTTTACCGTACCTAAATCTACCGGAGGACAAAGATATATCGAAGCACCTGATATAGAGCTAAAAAAAATACAAAGACGTTTAAATTATTTCTTGCAGAAAGTGTATTACTTAAATCAAAGTCGGGCAGCACATGGATACATAATTTCTGTTATTGGTGAAAAGAATCCAAAGACTATTTTAAGCCAAGCAGAAAAACATCTTGGAGCAAACTATATGTTGAATGTTGATTTCTCTGATTTCTTTCATCAGATTAGCATTACTGATGTTAAAAACATATTCCAATGTTCACCTTTTAAATTCAACCAATATGCGGCATATACTTTAGCCAAAATATGTTGTTATAAAGACCGATTGCCAATGGGCGCACCAACTTCACCGGTATTATCAAACTTTTATACACGCAGTTTAGACGAAGACCTTATAAAATGGTCAATGCCACAAAAAATAACTTATACACGCTTTGTGGATGACCTAAGTTTTTCATCACTTGATTCCCCCTTTAACATAACGCATTATGAGCAAATTACTGAAATTACAAATAATTATGGATTAGTACTTAACCCTTCAAAAACTGTTTATTACGATATTAAGGATGAAAAAATAGTAACAGGATTAATTTTACGAGAAACTGTAGATATTTTACCCGAATTTTATGAAGAATTAGACAAAGATATTAACAGGTTAAAAGCTATTAATGAGGTAGTATATATAACGGGAAAAATTCAAAAACCCCTGATGTTAAGTACATTCAAGCAAGAAGTAATGGGTAAAATAGCATTTATTGCTCAAATTGAAGGTAAAAATAGTCCTGAATATAATCATTATATGGAGAAGTATGAAGATGCCGAAGCTCCTGATGAGGAACTTTCTGTGCGTTGGACTAAGTTTGGTAATTATTTAATATAAAATTAAAATGAAAGTACAACTTTATATTGATACCGCCCAAACCAAACTTAGTGTAAAAGATCGTTTGTTTTTTATTCAAAGTCCGCATCGTAACCAACAAATTAGTCCTTTGCGTATAGATAGTATAGCTATTACATCCGATGTTCAAATTAACTCTGCTGCAATAAAATTAGCAGCCTTAAATAATATCCCTATATTTTTTTATCAAAGAGAGGGGAAATTAATTGCACAACTACGAAGCCCTGTATTTTTAAAACATGCAGATCTACGTTATAAGCAATTGATTTTTATGAAAAGTGTCTATGGAAATAAATGGATAACTCAACAAATCATCCAAAAAATAAAGTTGCAATCCCTCACTATAAAGCGTTGGGCCAAAATACTCCCTTCAACTGCTTCAATTTTAGAAGAAAATATTTTAAAACTTGAAGATTATATTTCAGTTATCAAACTACTGGATGCCAAACAAATAAATCTTGATAAAACCATAATGGGATTAGAAGGCAACACTGCTCGCATTTACTATAAAAGCATTAATCTCATTATTCCGGAAGCCTATCGGTTTGAAAAAAGAAGCCGACAGCCTGGTGCTGATTATTTTAACGTAGTATTAAACTATCTTTATGGGTTAACATATGGAAAAGTTACAAAAGCACTTCATGCTGCTGGCTTAGATACATATGTGGGAGCGCTTCATAAAACAGCACATAAAGAAACTTTGGTTTTTGATTTTATTGAATCTTTTAGACCTATTGTTGACAGGCTGTTAATTGATACTTGTAATGAGCATCTGTGGCAACCACAGCATTTTAACACTATTGAAGGAGGCTATTTGATAAATAAGGAAGGCAAAAAGCTACTTTTTACTTCTTATAGTGATTTTATAAAAAAAAGAATAAACTGGAAACAAAAGGTAACTACCATAGAAAATCATATGTTTCATGAAGCCAGACGACTAAAAATAGAAATTGAAAATACTAAAATTCATGTATCTGATATTTTATGACATAGAAAAAAACAGTTTACGCAAGAAGATAGCTGATCTGTTACTTTATCATGGTTATATAAGGATACAGCTTTCAGTGTTTGCTGGAAATATCAATCCTGAAAAACTCCACCTTTGGAAAAAGATATCATTGCTGATGAAAACCGAAGAAAACGATAAGGTATACTGTTTGAAAATAAATGACGATCATTTTCGGAATATAAAAAAAATTGGTACTTTTGACGCAGATATAGAGTTTATTCTGGGTACCAGAAAAAGTATGATTTTTTAGTCCAATGATAAAAAAGGGCATATTGCAAGGATGGGGAAAAGTAGTAAATAGCTTATTTTTAGATGATTATAAAATTAACGGGTCTAACCACTACGATAAATTAGAAACGA
>JAAYJT010000038.1 GCA_012522795.1 Bacteroidales bacterium
ACTGCTATTACATTGAATAACAGTATATTTGTTGTGCCAAAACCCCCGCATTATGGACAAAGATAAAATAAAAAAATTATCCCCTAATAATTTTGAGCAAAAAAATTCTCAACCCACACTTTTTAGTCTTCCTGACTTTGGGAATAAAAAGAGTGTAGTTTACAACCTAACAAATTTCAAGTGATGGCGGACTTCTTTTTCTTAAAGAAGTGGATAAAAATATAAAACTTATTGACAGAATAACCTATTACCTTGAAGACAACTGACATGCAAGCTACGTAAAACATGGCATCAATAGTCTTCTTAATCAGCGTATCATGCAGATAGCAGCAGATTATGAAGATGCTAATGATTGAAATACCCTGCGTAACGATGGAGTTTTGAAAGTATGCTGTCAGACAGAAAACTGCTTATCTACTCAACCTACTATGAGCAGATTTGAAAACAGTATTTCCAACAAAGAATTACACAAAATCTCTAAGGCTTTTACTGAGTTTTCCAATTCCACAATGAAAACTATTCAATTGAAAATATTGAAGATAACCACAAGAGTAAAAATATTAAAGACAAAAGTAAAAATTGAGTTTCCTATTGAATTCCCTGAAATACAAGTATTTAAAAACCTGCTATTGATGTTTCAGATTCTCAGAATTTAATCAAGACACTATCATCTCACGTTCTTTCACATTTAACAAAAAATAAATTCACACCTTAAGAAAAAAGGTGAATAGGAGAGGAATGTGTAAAACTATGAAAAACAAATGTTTAACCTTGATTTCAGTCATGTCCGGTACTAAATCCAGAATCTAGAAGAGTGAAATGGGGTAATTTTAAAGTTAATTGTATGTTTGTGAATTAAACAGGATTAACACCTGCATGGATGAAATAATCTTTAAAAGACATTTTATTCTATTCCTGAGCTGACAGCCAGCGTTCAGCTTCTATGGCTGCCATACAACCAGTTCCTGCTGCCGTAACAGCCTGGCGATAAACATGATCCTGAACATCACCGGCTGCAAAAACTCCAGGGATATTTGTAGTTGTGGTTCCTGGAATGGTTTTTATATATCCGTTCTCATCCGTTTCAAGCTGTCCTTTGAAAATCTGTGAATTGGGTGTATGACCGATAGCTATAAACAATCCATCGACGTCAAGCTTCTTTTCACTACCATTTTTGGTATTGGTAAGTAATACACCATTAACAACCTTGCCGTCTCCAAGAACTTCCTTAACGGTGTGATTCCAAACGGGTTCAATGTTTGGTGTTTTAAACACCCTGTCCTGCATGGCTTTTGAAGCTCTTAACTCATCGCGTCGATGTATCAGATATACTTTCTTACAAAGTTTTGCCAGATATGTAGCTTCTTCTGCAGCAGTATCACCACCACCCACAACTCCAACGACCTTATCGCGAAAGAAATAACCATCGCAGGTGGCACAGGCTGATACACCAAAACCATTATATTTATTTTCAGATTCCAGACCTAACCAACGTGCAGTAGCACCTGTAGCAATGATAACTGTTTCTGCTTCCAGCATCTTCCCGTCATCAGCTTTTGCAACAAAAGGACGTTTTGATAGATCAATTTCAGTGATAATTCCCCAGCGCGTATCAGTTCCGAAACGCATTGCCTGAGCTTTAAATTCCTCCATCATTTCAGGTCCCGATTTTCCCTCTGGATAACCGGGAAAGTTTTCTACTTCAGTAGTGATAGTCAACTGACCACCAGGTTGTAACCCCTGATACATAACAGGTTTCAAATCAGCACGAGCAGCATAAATAGCAGCAGTATAACCTGCCGGACCTGAGCCAATAATCAGACATTTTACTTTTTCTGTTTGAGCTTGCATAGTATAATTTATTTTAATTTTCTTTTAAGAAACGGCAAACACATAAGTAATGCCAATCCTTAATATCTAGAATTAGTCCGCAAAAATAGCAAAACCTACTGACAGGAAGTCAGACGCCCACAAATTTTACATCGATTCAGGTCATAATTGAAGTTTTTTCTATTTTCGCACAAAATCAAATTTTTTAAAACTCATACCCATGAAAAAGATACTCATTATTATGCTTGCTATCCTGTTTACAAGTGCACTGACAACAGCTCAGGAAAAATTTTCTGCCGAATTAATGTGGAAATTAGGCCGTGTAAATGATGTTCAGGTTTCGCCTGACGGAAAAACAATTCTTTACGGAATTACTTATTATAATCTTAAAGAAAACAAGGGCAAGAATGATCTTTATGTATTACCGGTTGACGGAGGCAAACCGCAAAAAATCACAACTCATGAATCAAGTAGTTTTAACGGCATCTGGCGCCCTGACGGAAAAGCTGTAGCATGTTTAAGCAGTGCTTCTGGCACTCCGCAGATCTGGGAAATGAACCCCGATGGCAGCAATCTTCATAAAATCAGCAGTGTGGATGGGGGAATAAACGGATTTGCGTATTCGCCCGATATGAAACATATACTTTTTATCAAAGATGTAAAACTTGATAAAAGTCCGCTTGATCTTTATCCTGACCTGCCCGAAGCCAATGTTATAATTGCTGATGATCTGATGTACCGACACTGGAACCAATGGCATGATTATGCATATTCACATATTTTTGTTGCATCTTATCAGCACGGAAGATTGGGTGAACCAATTGATATAATGGAAAATGAACGCTGGGACAGCCCGCTTATGCCTCATGGTGGCATGGAACAAATTACATGGAGCCCCGATGGAAGTAAAATTGCATATACCTGTAAGAAATTAACAGGCAAGGAATATGCTTTGAGTACCAATTCTGATATCTATATTTACGATATAAACACAAGGGAAACCATAAATCTCACATCGGACAATCCGGGTTATGATCAGGACCCGGTATTCTCGCCTGATGGCAGCAAATTAGTATGGCATAGCATGGCTACTCCAGGGTTTGAAGCTGATAAACAGCGAATTATGATCCATGACTTTAATTCAAAAACAACCATTGATTATTCCAAAGGCTTTGATCAGAGCTCATCAGATTTTGTTTGGTCATCAGACAACAGAACTCTTTTCTTTATCAGCGGTATAAATGCAACCTATCAGATTTATTCAATAGATGTTCCAACCCACCGCATGAATCAAATCACCACAGGAGATCATGATTATCAGTCAATAGCCTTTGCTGGTAATATTTTAATTGGCACAAAAATGACTATGGGAATGCCCACTGAGATCTTCAGCGTGAATTACACCAATAATACCGAAAGACAACTTAGCTTTACAAATTTTGAGATCCTTAAAGGTGTTAAGCTGGCAAATATTGAAAAACGCTTGGTTAAAACTACCGATGGAAAAGATATGCTTGTATGGGTCATTCTTCCGCCTGATTTTAAAAAGAACAATAAATACCCCACTCTGCTGTACTGCCAGGGAGGACCTCAAAGCGCTGTAAGTCAGTTCTTTTCTTATCGTTGGAATTTCCAGATGATGGCTGCCAATGACTATATTGTGGTTGCTCCGAACAGGCGTGGATTGCCAACATTCGGGCAGGAGTGGAACGATCAGATAAGCAAAGATTATGGTGGACAAAACATGCTTGACTATTTTTCAGCCATTGACGATGTAGCAAAAGAGCCTTGGGTGGACGAAAACCGATTGGGTGCTGTGGGAGCAAGCTATGGTGGATTTTCAATTTTTTGGCTTGCAGGAAACCATCAGAAACGTTTTAAAACCTTCATCTCACATTGCGGAATGTATAATCTGGAAAGTTTTTATGCTTCCACAGAAGAATACTTCTTTGTGAATTATGATATTGGAGGACCATTCTGGGAAAAACCTAAACCAAAAAGTTATGAGTTTTCACCTCACAGGTTCATAACCAATTGGGATACTCCTATCCTTATCATTCATGGAAGCAACGATTTTCGTATCCCATATACTCAATCGCTTGAAGCGTTTAACGCAGCACAACTCAGGGGTATTCCAAGCCGTTTGATGTTCTTCCCTGATGAAACACATTTTGTTACCAAGCCGCAAAATGCAGTACTCTGGCAAAATGAATTTTTTAAATGGCTAGATAAATGGTTAAAATAGAGCTCTGCAATAATTAATATCAAATTATTTTTAAAAACTTTATTAATGAATAAGTCATCTAAAAACTATTTTTCAAGCCATGACAGATAATTTAAACAAATACAATTTTTTGTTTCTCGATATTGAAACCGTTCCTCAATATGCCTCATATCATGAACTTCCCAGAGCTTTCATGGCTTTATGGGATCATAAATCAGAAAGAATTAAACAACCTGATTACGACACTCCGGAAAAACTTTATGAAAGAGCAGGCATCTATGCCGAGTTCGGGAAAATAATTTGTATTTCAACCGGTTTCTTTCACAATGATAAATTTAGAATAAAATCATTTGCCGGAAGTGATGAAAAACTGCTTCTTGAAGACTTTGCCACAATGCTGGATAAGGATTCTTTTAGGTTGAATTATAAGCTTTGCGCTCATAACGGTAAAGAATTTGACTTTCCTTATCTTGCCAGGCGCATGCTTATCAACAAGGTAAAACTACCTGACCTGCTCAACCTTTCAGGTAAAAAGCCATGGGAGATACCTCATCTTGATACTATGGAAATGTGGCGGTTCGGAGATTATAAGAGCTATACCTCACTCGAACTGCTTGCACATGTTTTTGGCATACCAACACCCAAGGATGATATCAAGGGTAGTGACATTGCGCGTGTTTACTGGCAGGAAAATAATCTTGAAAGAATTGTACGCTATTGCGAAAAAGATGTAATAACAATTGCAAGACTTTTTCAGTGCTATTTAGGTGAAGAAACAGTAAAGGATGAAAATATAATAAGCTGATCAGACTTAGCGCAGAACATGTACCGAACCTTTATGGGTTTCAATTTTATAATACCCGATGGCTCGTAAAAAATAAAAATAAACCCCATCCGGAACATTGCCCCCATCCCAGTCGCTTTTATAATTGTCGCTGCTATAAACTTTTTTACCCCAGCGGTTCACAACAGTTAGCTCAAGTCTAAGATATTCATAATCAATAACTTTAGTTTTATCATCCTTCATCACAATTTTGAATTCATCGTTAGCGCCGTCACCATTGGGAGTAAAAACATTAGGAACGAAAACAGGCGCTTCCATCAACAAGAGCTTATATTCAAAAGTGGTATCGCAGCCGTGTTCGTTAGTAATGGTCAATGTTATTTCATAATCATTTGCTCCCTGTTTGGCGAACTCCTGAGCGCTGTAATAAAAATGGGGTACTTCAGGATTTGGGGTATTTATTGAATCACCATCGCCAAAGTGCCAGAAATAATTTATGATAGCAGGATCGGAAAGGTTCTCGACTGAAAAAACAATATTAGGGTTCGAAATAAAAACAGTATCAGGATAGGCTGTAATGTTTACATTATTTAACGGACGCGTTTTAACCGTGAAAGTAGTATCATGTTTACATCCTTTACTGTCAGTAACTATAAGCGTGTAATCCTGATATGCAATCAGATTACGGGCAATAGTATCGCTCAAAGGCAACAATGGTGAACCCGCCCATTCGTACTTAGTATAAGGTGGTGTGCCACCTATCACGTTTACATAAACACTTGCTGTATCGGTAGGACATATTTCCTCTGGTATCTGTATCATCTTGAAATACATGGGAGGAAGTATTTCAACAGTCCCGTTTTCATAAACCATATTCGGACTATGATCAGGCATGTAATAAATACATTCAGGTTCAAACCAGTTCAAATCAGTAGAGCCTGAAAAAGTATTGAATCTCAGAGAAAATAAAGCTCCGGAAGCAATTTTTACAGACATATCACTGCTTTTATAAGTTATTGTGATCCTGCCGGCAGCTTCATTGACTTCAAAGTTACCAAAAATTAATAACGAACCTTGTACATTCAGATATGAATCGTATTTTAAAACATCCGGATCATAATCAAGTACAAGATTAAAGGAATCCACACTGTATTGATAATCAGAAAAATAATAAACAGGTACTAATAGTTCAATATCAGGGCAGGCTTCAGTTTCCGGATCAACATAAGTTTTTAGACCATCGAAAAAAGCGCTGACCTGAACAGAATTAAATATTACTGCGAGCAGTATCAGTAACCTGAAGTATCTCCCTTGCATATTGTTGTAGTAAAGTTAGTTGACTGAATTAAAGCAGTTTTATGTTAAACAAAAACCAATAAATAAAATTTGCCATCAAAAGGAATAAACGATAATACAAATGCTTTCGTATATAATGATAAATGCTTTAAAAAATATTTAAACATTATTATTTGCTTCCTATCCCCAAAAGGGATTAATGATTTCCCGTTTTCGGATCAAGGTATAAATTGAAAGCAACAACCATGAAACCAACAGGTTAGCAGCAGATATCACCATTGCGAAAATAAACAGAGCAGTAGCTATTCCGGTAACTTTACCTATTCTTTCCATATACGTCTGCAAACTAAAATATTTGCTAAATTCGCTTACATACTGCGCCAGTCCAGTAACAGCTATGATCTGAATAATACTGTTCAGAATAAAAATTATCAGCATTATTATTAGAAAACCTCCCAAAGCACTTTTAAGGTCTGAAGGACTTAATTCCATATGCGAAGCCACACTCATTGAGATATAAATAAAAAGCCAGAATCTCCATTCAATAAAATTTGCAGGATTACTTAACGCTTTCAAAGTTATTGAAATAGAATTCAATAAGGAATGATAAGCCAACTGCCAGTTGCTAAATTCCATTGAACTTATTGCCATACCATGCTTTTCAATTTCGGTAAAAATGCCTTTCATGCCAGGAACCAAATAAAACATTGCGGCATACAAAGTCAAAGAACCAAAAATAACAGGTCCTACGCCAATAAAGAAATTCCCAATCCGATGCCAAAGATTCTTAGAGTTATAGCTATGAATGACATAACCAATTGTACCATCTCTGCTATCAGGATCGAACAATTTGATTTTCTTGATTTTATGCAAGAAGATAAGGCAAAATATAGCATGTCCAATCTCATGAACAGGCGTTCCTATCCATCCTGTAATAGCAATATCAAGGGCTGAACCTGCAGATTTTACATACACACGACGAGTGCTACGGGCAAGAAAAAACAATATCAGTCCAAAAATAAAAAGTACGCCAAAAACACTAATCAATTGACTTACAGTGATCAAGGCTACTGTTTTAAAAAATTCAAGGAGCTTATCCAGAAATTCCATATATCAATATTTAGGAGCGCAAGTTAGCAAGTTTCTTATTATATGGTGTTCATATTTGAAAACAAACATCGCAGTAAGCAGCAGAATTGTTAACTTCGCCGCCTTAAAATATTTTCAAAAATAATTGAAGTAAACATGACTAATCAAGCCGGACGTAAAAACCTAAATGTCTTTATTCTGACCCTAAGTACTATTTTTTTCTTTATTAGTAACAGTATGACCTCACAGGAATCCACTCACGGGCAGACTTTTAAGGTATTGCTGGGCGAACGCCCGCTAATTGATCTTTCAGTCGTACCTTCTGAAGCAATGGAAGAAGGTGTGATTCTGGTAAAATTCAAAACTGAGTATTCTGATCATTTTGACCAATTCCCGCCCAGGCAGATTAAAAATGGAAGCTGGCAATTTGATATTCAGGCTATTGATGAATTAAATCTTAGGAATAATATCAGCAGTGTGGAGCAATATTTTGCTACCTCCGCTTTTGAGTTCACTGAAAAGCATAAAGCCTGGGGATTTCACCTTTGGTACAAACTCAAAACTACAACAAAATCAAATATAAAGGATATTGTTTCGCAGTATAGCGCTTTATCTGAACTGGCTCAGGCAGTACCTGAATTTAAGAAAATACTTATCGCTGATCCGGAGCAAACTAAAAACACTGAAGTTCTTACACAACATGATCTGGAACGGCTTGTTAGCAATGATCCACGTTTTGCCGAGCAATGGCATTATCATAATACAGGACAATCAAATGGCACTTTTGATGCCGATATTGACCTGCCCGAAGCTTGGGCTATTGAAAAGGGAAACTCTGATGTATTGGTTGTGGTTATTGATGAGGGAATTCAATATTCTCATCCTGATCTTGTTGGAAATATGTGGCAGGAGATTGGATACAATTTTGCATTGGGAACCAGTACCATTATGCCTGGAAGTCATGGCTGTCATGTTGGCGGCACTATTGCAGCAGTTACAAATAATGGGCTTGGTGTTGCCGGGATTGCAGGAGGTACTGGAAATAATGATGGTGTTCGACTTATGTCGGCACAGGTTTTTAATGATTTCAATAATGGGGGCTTTCATATTGCACCTATCTGGGCTGCTGATAATGGTGCTGCAATATCACAAAACAGTTGGGGTTATACTGCACCTAATGTTTACGATCCGGCAGTACTTGATGCCATTGACTATTTCAATACCAATGGAGGAGGTAATGCCCTGATTGGCGGAGGTATTACAATATTTGCTGCCGGCAACGACAATTCATCTGCAAATCATTATCCTGCATATTATTCAGGTGCTTTCTCAGTAGCAGCTACCAATAATAAAGATAAAAAATCATATTATTCAAATTATGGTAATTGGGTTGACATCTCTGCTCCGGGAGGAGAAATACTTTCAACCAGTTCCGGTGGGGTACTTAGTTGTGTCACCAACAGTGGCTATGCATTTTATCAAGGTACATCAATGGCCTGCCCTCATGTTAGCGGGGTTGCAGCGCTTATTATTTCAAATGCATATGGGCAGCTTACTCCTGCTCAGGTTGCTGATATTCTGCGAATAAGTACTGACGATCATTATGCTGCAAATCCGAATTATATCGGCAAATTAGGTACTGGAAGGCTCAATGCACATAAAGCTCTGCTTGAAACCCAGAATTATCTTACAGGGACATTAAAGCCAGTGGGCTTTTCAGCCAAAGCAATAAGCACTACCGAAATACAATTATCATGGATGTTAAATAAAAACAATAATGCTGTAATTATAGCATGGTCGCAAACTGATGATTTTGGAACACCTGCTGCAGGACAGAATTATGAACCCGGTGAAATAATTCCGGGAGGAGGCATAGTACTATTTTCCGGGAAAAGCACAGAGTTCCTTCATGAGGATCTCTCACCTGCAACTCCTTATTATTATAGTATCTGGGCATTTGACGAAAATTTTGTTTATTCTGACGCAAGACCTGCTTCTGAATCAACTTGGTGTCCTCATTATCCGCTACCATTTGCTGAAAATTTTGAAATGGAAAATGAACTACCTTTATGCTGGGATCAGGAATTCAAAAAAGGAAATATAAACTGGGAAGTTGGAACTGGTAATAATGAATCAAATCCTCCAGATTCATTTGATGGAAATAAAAATGTTTTGTTTAAAGCACAGCAAAAATCTGATAAAGGTAAAATAACCCTGCTGGTATTACCCGAAATGAATCTTGCATTTTATGATTCGGTGGAATTAAAATTTGCTTTCGTTAACGCCAGACGAATAACTCAGGAAAATGATTATCAGGACATTTTAAGAGTCAGGTACAAACCTGCTTCTCATTCAGAATGGCAAACAATAAGTGTTTTTAGCGATGATATTCAGAACTGGACTGAAGCAAGCATTATACTTCCTGACAGAACAAGCACCTATCGTATAGCTTTTGAGGCTGAATCAGGGCGCGGACATGGAATCTGCATTGATGCTGTCAGCGTTACAGGATATGGAATAGTACTAACCCATACCATTATTGCTACAGCACATGAAAACGGAAGTATTTCGCCATCAGGTAATATAATGGCCACAAATCATGGGAATTACCCGTTTCTGGTTCGCAGTAATGCTAATTATGTAATTGAATCACTTAATGTTGATGATATAGTTGTGGAAGAAGCCGAAGAATTAACACAGTTTGAATATATTTTCAGCGATATCGTGAATGATCATACAATTACTGCAAATTTCAAACTGAAAAATTGTAAGCTAAGTGCTGCTTCCAACCCAGCTAATGCCGGAATTATTGAGGGAAGTGGTTCTTATCCTTACGGTTCTGAAGTCAGTCTTCTGGCTGTTCCCAACGAAGGTTATGTTTTTAAGCGATGGTTTGAAGGAGGCGCACTGTCAGATGAAAATCCTGTAACCTTTAATATTTATTCTGATCGCAATTTTATAGCATGGTTCACACCAATAATCCATCTTTTACAGGTATCAGCCCAGCAACCCGAAGCAGGTTCAGTGTCGGGTGGCGGAAGTTATATTCATGGTACGCAGGTTAGCATTTCGGGCACATCAAATCATGGCTATGAATTTAGTTACTGGACTGAGAATGGTGAGATTGTAACATCAGACAACCCCTATTATTTTAATATTACAAGCTCCCGTAACCTTATAGCCAATCATGACACAGTGATGTGGACAATATCGGCAGTGCCTGATCCTGCTTATGGGGGTAATATTGAAGGCGCAGGAATATACCGGCATGGCAGCAGCGTAACATTACTGGCAAATCCGAACACCAATTATATTTTCAAAGGCTGGGCAGAGAACAGCGTGATTATTGACTCTGGGAACCCATTTTCTTTCATTGCTGATGATCATAGAACACTAACTGCTTTGTTTAATCTTAAAACCGGCATAAAGACCTATGATAAACAACATATCTTCAATGTTTATCCTAACCCATGCAATGGCATTTTCTCACTTGAAACTTCTGAAACAGCATCATTTATAATAAGAGACCTTTTAGGCAGGAGCGTATTAAATGATGAAACAACAGAAGGCATTACCCGGATTGATATCTCAAATCAGGCACGAGGAATGTATTTTGTAGAAATACACTCTGAATCTGAAACTAAATGCCTGAAGATAAGGATAGAATAAATTATCACAGGTATTATCCACTGTTTAAGAACTTATTAAAAACTCATAACAGGCTATGATGCTCAGAGACCAACCCCATCGCTCATTATTTATGGTTCAGGCAACTGACACAGATGCTGAAAACAGATTGAAAATCAGCTCGATATTCAATTACTTACAGATTGTGGCCGGCCGTAATGCAAACGAGTTGAGTTTTGGGTATGATGATCTTTCAAAAAAAGGTTTGTTCTGGGTACTTTCAAGAATGATGCTTGAATGGCATGGGAAAATCGGGATAGAGGAAGAAATTATTGTTGAAACCTGGCCAAAAGGAACTGAAAGGCTATTTGCATTACGTGATTTCATACTTTATTATAAAAATGGTAAACCAGCAGGTAAGGCAACTTCTGCCTGGTTGTTGATTGATATAAATACCAGGAGACCTGTAATACCCTCACAGGAATTATTCAACCGGCCTGAATTCAACATCCCTCCTGCTATTGATGAACTACCTGAGAAAATTACAGAGCCTCATGAAAAGGAGCTTCTTACAAACAGAAAAGTAGTTTATTCAGATCTTGATATCAATCATCATGTAAACAACGCAAAATATCCTGAGTATATTTTTGATGCCCTGCCGCAGGAAATAACAGACAGATACAAAGATTGTAAATTTCAAATCAATTACCTGAAGGAGCTTCGTTTAAGTGAAATATTCAAAATATATTACAACAAAACAGATACTTCTGAAAATCAGTATTATATTGATGCTGAAAATGAACTACAACAAAAAGTGTTTCAGGCTACATTAGAATTTATATAACGATTTCCCTACCTAAAAACAAAACTGTTTGTATTGCAATTTTGGAACATTACCCTTTATAATGAACAATTAAGCCAATTAAACACTTCTTCACAGACAAAATCAAACATTCGATTTGCCTGACTACTGCTATAATGTTTGCGGTAAATCTCTTCAAAAACATCTCCTACTTGCTCAGTGATTAATCCTGATTTATATAAATAAAAAGCAAGGCTCCGGTCTACTTGTTCCTGGTTTTTTAATAAACCTAAAATAACCGGATAAAAACCACAATTACGTGTACGGGGAGACTTGTAACTCAAGCATTTACTTATTCCCAAAAGCTTTACGAGATCTATAGCCATTACTGTAATCCTGGGCAAGATGTTTATATTCCGTACGTTCAGCTTTCATCAATGTTTCAAGAGTGAGTTTGGGAATGGCATTTAAGCCGCCTTCCTTGCATACGATTTGTTCAATAATTTTACTGATTTGATATGGTGTATAGTTCATAGGTAGAGTTTTTATGTGAAGTAATCAAAATTAAGCTCTTTATACTTTACACACTTTTTTGGACAGTATCTAAAAATTTAGGGTTTGGGGTTAAACATTATCTTGATTTTTATTAATAAAGCAACCCTGCCCATAAGAATACGGACAGGGTTGTTTTAATTTCAGGCTTATTG
>JAAYJT010000039.1 GCA_012522795.1 Bacteroidales bacterium
CTATTTTAAAGAATTCCACACTTCAGGTTTCCGGAAATTATTCTGCACCAACTATAATGGCTCAGGGTAAGATGAAAGAAATGTATTCAGCCGATATAGCGTGGAGGACAGATTTTCTGGATCGCAAGGCAACATTCAGTCTCAGATTGAGCGATGTTTTTAACACCCGAAAATTTAGTGCCGAAACATATGGAATTGGATTCAACACTGTAAGCGAACGAAAAATGCAATCCAGAATGTTGTGGATAGGCCTGTCGTACCGCTGGAATAATTATCAGCGACAGCGCGAGCGTAACAACAACAACGGCATGGATGATGATATGGAAATGCAGCAGGGATTTTAATAATTTGAATCCCTGAAAATCACATCATTCTGCATCATATAGCAAATATTTTTTCCTGATTTTCCTAAAATTCTCAAGCTCCGTTTGCCAGCTTGACTTGATCTCTTCTTCTGTCAGTCCGGCTTCTATTTGCTTTCTTAAAGTGGAATTGCCTGCCAGGTTATTGAAATAGTTGTTAAAAAACTCTTTTTTACCATTAAAATACTTCCATGCCTGAATAAGTGGCTGAAGATATATCTGTTTATTCAGTAATATACTGTCAGCCAGGTTGCTATAATCAAAACCAAAGCATTGCTGATCTTTAAAAGGAGGATTAACTGAAGCTCCGGGTTTACTAACAGGTGTAAAAGTAATATCTCCGGTTTTGTAATCAGGATGACCTATGAGCCTGAATGCCATTTCAGTACCTCTTCCTACGCTCATAATGGTTCCCTCAAAATAACATAATGAGGGATAAAGATATACCGAAGTCATATCAGCCAGATTTGGAGAAGGTTTTACAGGCAAATCATACAAAGCGTGATGTGTATAATTCAGTACAGGAATCACCAGCAATTCACATTTTACATTATTAGTCAGCCAGCCTTCCTCATTTACCATTTTTGCATACTCGCCGGCTGTCATCCCATGAACCACCGGAACAGGATGCATCCCGACAAAAGAACTATAACCCGGCTCCAGCACAGGACCATCAGTATAAAAACCATTAGGGTTCGGACGATCAAAAACAATAAAAGGTATGAAGTTCTCAGCGCAGGCTTCCATAACCAGGGTCATTGTGCTCAGATAGGTATAAAACCTCACTCCCACATCCTGAATATCAAACACCACCAGCTCAACATCTTTCAAATCTTCAAGTGTAGGCTTTTTTTTCTTGCCATATAACGACACTACTTCAACACCTGTTCTTTGATCATAACCACCTGAAATATAAGAACCGGCGTCAGCATCGCCCCTGAAACCATGCTCAGGAGAAAATATTTTAACAATATTTATTTTAAGAGCTATCAAACTATCCAGTAAATGAACATCGCCAATCAGCGAAGTATGATTTACCACAAGTGCAATGCTTTTACCCCTCAGCAGTGGCAGGTAAGATCCTGTACGTTCAGCTCCGGTCTTCAGCATACTGTCGTAACTGCCTTCGTAATGCAATGCTATACGTCCATTCATCAACAGCACAGCAAGAATGAGCATAAAATTTCGCTTCATAACAATATTCGATATGTTAATCGGGTATTTAAATTTATGTAGGTTTGCAAAATAACAAAAACTCTGCCTTGAATCCCGAATTTTTCATAGCACGACGATTAATTAAAAGAAATACAGGCAATTTTTCTGATCCAATTATCAGAATTGCCATTATTGCAGTAGCTCTTGGTTTAATTGTTATGATCCTTGCAATAGCAATTATCATAGGTTTCAAACATGAAATAAGTAGTAAGGTCATTGGTTTCGGGGGGCATATTCAGGTCAGTAATTTTGATAACAACTATTCGTATGAAGTGATACCCATTGAGCAGGATCCGGCTTTGTTAAGGCAGCTCAAAGATATTCCCGGTGTGAAACATGTACAGAGTTTCGGTAATAAGCCGGGGATTATCAAAACAGAAAATGATATTCAGGGTGTGGTGCTGAAAGGTATTGGAAGAGATTTTGACTGGGATTTTTTCAAAGAGAAAATGATAAACGGTTCTATCCTTCAACTATCTGATACTGCTATTTCAAACGATATTTTAATTTCAAAAAAGCTTGCAAGCCTGCTTAAACTCGAAACCGGCAATGATGTACGCATGTATTTCATTATTGATGATCTTATCCGTGCGCGACGATTCACTATTAAAGGAATTTATGAAACAGGACTTGAAGATTTTGACAAAATGTTTGTATTATGTGATATCGGTCAGATCCAAAAACTAAACTCATGGGAATCAAATCAGGTTGCAGGATTTGAAATTCTGGTAAACGACCTTAAAAATCTTGATCAGGTTGCTAATGAGGTTTATACATTTATTCCTTACGACACCAATGCACGAACCATAAAGGAGATTTATCCTCAGATATTTGACTGGCTCAAATTACAGGATATGAATGTAATAATAATATTAACACTTATGATCCTGGTAGCCATTATTACAATGATATCAGCATTACTCATACTGATTCTTGAAAGAACCAATACTATTGGCTTGCTGAAAGCGCTTGGTTGTAAAACCTGGAATATTCGAAAAATATTCCTGATTATAGCCTCCAATATTGCTTTAAAAGGCATTTTCTGGGGAAACCTTATCGGGCTTTCGCTGGTATTTGTCCAGAAATATTCCGGCATAATAAAACTTTCACAAGAGTCATATTATGTATCAGTTGTGCCTATCCAGATAAATTTCTTTCATCTTCTTGTTCTGAATCTTGCTACTTTGTTAATTACCATAATGGCACTTGTAATACCATCAGTCATTATTTCTGCTATTTCGCCGGTTAAAGCCATACGATACGAATAGTGTTCGGAAGATATATTTACGATAACCATATTGGTTTTTCAAACATCTATACGCTCACATTACTTTTCTGAACATATTTCAATTCTTTGCGTGCCAATAGGGATAATTTTAAACAATTAGCTTAATAGCTTTACATACAATCATATTCAACTGATTATTACTGTATAATCCGCATCATTTTATTTAATACTTAAACATAAGCCGGTAAGCGCAAAAATAATATTTCGCTTAATTCGTTTTAATTCATTAAATAGTTTTAATTTAGCCTACTCAATTTCTCATTATACACAACTCTAAAAAAATCTATATTATGGTAAATTTTGAATGGGGAAAATTACCCTTTGCTTATCAAAAAACCGATTACAACGTTCGGGCTTATTATCGCAATGGCGAATGGGGGCAGCTTGAAATCTCGTCCTCTGAGTATATCAGTATTCACATGGCAGCCACCGCTTTACACTATGGTCAGGAAGCTTTTGAAGGCATGAAGGCATACAAAGGGCTTGATGGTCGCATTCGTTTATTCCGCTGGGATGAAAATGCAAAGCGTATGCAAAGTTCTGCCTATGGTATTATGATGAAAGAACCACCTATTGAACTGTTCAAAGAAGCAATTTTCAAGGTTGTTCAACTCAACAAGAAATATGTTCCACCTCACGGAACAGGTGCATCACTTTATATCAGACCCCTGCTTTTTGGCTCTGGTGCTAAAGTAGGTGTACAACCTGCTGACGAATATTTGTTCATGGTATTTGTAACACCCGTAGGTCCTTATTTCAAAGAAGGCTTTAATCCTGTAAACATTCAGATTGTGAGAGATTACGACCGTACAGCACCTAAAGGGACCGGACAATACAAAGTGGGCGGCAATTACGCTGCCAGTTTGCGTGCCGGCGTACGTGCTTCTGCTGAAGGTTTTGCATCAGTATTATTTATTGACTCAAAAGAAAATAAATATATTGATGAAGCCGGACCGGCAAATTTCTTTGGAATTAAAG
>JAAYJT010000040.1 GCA_012522795.1 Bacteroidales bacterium
AGTTAGATTGAATAGTCTGGCAACTCCAAGGGACAATTTAGCAGTGCAAGAAATTTGTCAAACCATAAACGATTATGAAGCAATTTTTCAAGGTACAAAACTCAAGCTGGTCTACAAAACTACGACATTGCCACCTGCGTGAGATCAGGAGTTCTGAATTTGTCAAACCATAAACGATTATGAAGCAATTTTTCAAGGTACAAAACTCAAGCTGATCTACAAAACTGCGACATTAACGACTGCGTGAGATCAGGAGTTCTGAATTTTTGGAACCGCTGTGTTGCTGGTGCTCGACAGATTTAAAATAGATCCCGCTTTGGCAACAGGTCCTTTTATTACAACATCAAATGATATAGTGGGGCTGTTTATTTATTCTATGATAGGAAGATTAATGTATGGTCTGCCTCTTTGAATTCTATCATCATTTTGTTAAGACCACCAGTTTTTTTACAAAAACCAGATCGTTTTTAATAATACGCAGCAGGTAGATCCCATTGCTCAAATTTGTTGTATTTATTCTGAGCTGCAATTCATCAGATGTTTCGTACGACAGATAAATCTTTCCACCAAGGTCAGTAAGTTCAATTTTTAATGGATTATTGTTGTCAGTAAAACGAACAATAACAGAGTTCCAGGCTGGATTTGGAAATACAATAAACTCATCATTTAATTCTGATTGGTTTTCTGAACCCATTGTTACTTCATTAGATGTGATTTTTATAACGGAAATGTCGTCAAAATAAAACCCGTCAGAGGTAACGAATGAATTGCTTACCAGCGTGAATCGTAATATAATTTCTTTATCTGAAAATGGAGTAAGATCAATCATTTCATGAACCCATTTGGTTTGGGTTCCATCATAAACAGGCTGACCTGGTTTCTGGAAAATATTCCCCTGTATAGTATATTGCCCATCCAGCGGAGTCCAGGAAATCCCATTATCGTCAGATGCAAGTAGCTGAACATAATCCCAGCCTTTTTGTATATCCCATCGTGCATAAAATGAAAGCTGAGCCCATGCAGCACCTGATAAGTCAATAGTATGGATAGTGGTAAATGAATTTTGCAAATTTCCGGGATAATTACCTGCAGGGGAATCAGTAATTGACGAAGGCGGTGAAACCCAATCGTTTGTGGTAATTGACCAGCCACCTGCCCAGTTGTCAGTATTATTGCAGGCATCATAAAATACCAGTTCCGGCATTCCAAAAGCTTTTGTAATTGTATCGCTGGTGGTATAATGACCATTGTCGAGTGTTGCAAGGAACTGAATGATAGTGCCGGGGGCTATATCAGGGTCAATACTATATGCTATTGAGTCAATGATTGTTTCAAGCAAATCCGGATCGATGAATGTTATTGGTTCTCCTAGATAAGATATGCAGGGGCTTATTGCTTCAAGACTCAGAGTGAAATTTCCTCCGTCCTGAAAGCCCATACGCTGGACTGAGAACTTCAGAAAACCATCATTTTCAATAATATAAGGCATATTCTGATCCGCAAACTCAGCATACTGAAGTGCAAGCAGTCCGGCAGTCAGGCTTTGTGTCATGTTTTCCTGACAAAGCGGAATGATACGGTTTATTGCCGGCCAGAATCCATCGCTGGATGTTCCTACTTCAGGGGTATAAGAAAATATTTTTGATTTGGTACTCTGTTCTCCGTACATCCAGTCGTCAGACCCTCCGTTGACAAGATAAAGCAGAATACTGCTTGTACCGGTAAGGTATTTGTTATCGCGGGTCATTAATCGGGAATGTGCCGAGAATATATCATCATCAGGAGTGACAGATTTTATGTATCCCCAGGAATAAAGAAGCAGGTTGGAATAGGAATGATAATTCAGTGCTATAGTAAAGGGCACAGCTTCACATAATTCTTTGAGCATGAATGTTTCAGGTTCGGAAAATGGTTCTGTGCCACGATAAATTTCACTGGTTGGCAAAGGCGATGAGCCTGTATTATCACAACCCCACATAAAACCAAAATTCCGGTTCAGATCTACACCATAGGATTCCCCACCGTTTATCTTTCTGTTTTTTCGCCACATTCCCCCGCCGTTTGGTGCTATCAACTGATTATATTTGTATCCATCGGGGTTAAGAATGGGAACAAAATACAGTTCAGCATTATCAAGCAAATAAGTTACAACAGGGTCAGAACCATAATTTTCAAGGAGGTAATACATATAATAAAGCAGGTGTTGCATCCCTATTGGTTCTCGTGCATGAAGCATAGCATCATAAAGAATTTTAGGTTTAAAGGATCTTATTTCTTTATTTGAAATTATTGCCATATAAACCGGATATCCTTCCTGAGTGCGTAAAGGACCTAATTCGGTGCGGGGAGTGATTAATCCTGGGTACATGGCAAACATCTGGTCAAGGTGAGCCATGCATGCATCATTATCAGAAAATCCTCCTAAGGTTCCTAACGCAAATCCCTGAGGTATTGGATATTTTGCTGACAAAGCCGTTCCGGTATGCAGATCAGATTTTGATTCAGGTAAAAGATTACGCTCAGCATAATATTTAGTCAGATCACTTATCAGGATTTCAAAATCTACTGAAAGCTTACTCATTATTTCAAGCTCATTTTCAGAAGTTTCAAGGATTATATAATTATTACCTGAAATTATGGCATCATCAAGGTTAATACCTGCTTCTGCCATCTTTAACATTTTCTGACTATCGGCCTGTAACCTGATGCGTGAATACTTCATGTTTTGCCCTGCTGCCAACATGAAAGAGAAAAATAAAACTAAAGTCAGCAGGTAAGTTTTCATAGTTTCTATTTTATTATGAAGTTGTTTTACAGGCACAAAATTAATTATTTATGTAGAAAAAAGATATCAAATCAATAATCTTTGCAATAAAACAATAATTTTGCATGGTTTAATTGCTTAAAACAATTAGTTGCGATGTTAAGAAATGTTTTATTCCTTTCTTTTTTATTCCTGATCTCAGGATTAAATGCTCAACAGGTTGTGGCAACTACGGGATATTTTGCTGAGAACCAGCAAATTTCTTTGAGCTGGACTGTTGGAGAAACTTTTGTTACCACATTGAGTTCCGAGACTAACTTTCTTACTCAGGGCTTTAATCAGAGTAAGTTAAGTCTGACCATTGTTTTTGAGAAAAAGACTGATTCCGGTTTGAAAATCTATCCAAATCCGGTACAGGAATCTCTTTTTATTGAAGCTAATGAAAACACAGGTGAATTATATTATGACCTGATCTCACTGGAAGGAAAGCCACTTATCACGACCAGAATTACAGGAACAAAAGCTGAAGTTTCATTTAAATCCTATGTTTCAGGAGTTTATCTTTTACAGATATTCTCGAATGAAGAGCTTTTAAAGATTGTAAAGATCGTGAAAAAATAAATCTTTCAGAAATTCAGTGTCGGTCTCTTTGCTATCTGTTATTCTTCCATGATTTTTACACATCTGACACTGAATCCGTTGCGCTTGTCATTACTGTTTCTGGCAACTGATTGCGTAGCATAAGAAAGCCCTCTTGTCCATGCATTTGCAATATTGGCTTCGGTAGAAGACCAGAAGGTACCTATCCTTCCAAAATTATAATACAGGCCATTCGTAAAACGATCGCCGGAAGGATAAGCATTGAAACCACTTTCGTTTGTAGCTTCTGCATTAGGTAATTCCCACCTTGGGTGTGGCTCAGGAGCTGTGCGGGTAGATTTCATTTTACCTCCAGCTACCAGACTGCCCCCTAAATATGTGAGCAAGTCTGCCCAGTCTTCATCTTCAGGGATTTTCCAGCCCTGAGGACAAAGTTCGTTGGTGTCGGCAACTGCGAACCAGTTATACAGCTTTCCATACGCATCATCCCAATCGGGGTTACCACCTGGATAGGAATAGGCACCAAATGTTGCTGCACTCCATTGGGCATTGCTAAGATTACCCGCTATTTCAACTTCATTGTTATATCTTGTGGTACGAAGATTTTCTGCCATCCATATCTGAGAGCCGATCATGATGGTAGGGTAGGTGTTTCCGTCAATATCGGTAACAGTTCCCGTTAGTGGCATAGTTGTAAATGAGATTTCGTTTCCATAGCCGGTACCGGCGCGATTTGTGGCAAAAGCCCTTACATAATAGGTAACGGCATCGTCAAGACCTGATAATTCTGTGGTGATATCGCCTTTTCCAACTCCATCTCCGGCAATGGTATCAGAGGTTGTGGGTGGTGAAGATGTGCTCCAGCAAAAACCTTTGAGAAGTATCACTTCACCGCCATCATTTATTACTTTCCCTGATAATTTTACTTCTCTGGCAGTAACATTCAGAGATTCTTCGGTTATAACCTCCGGAACAGCAATACTAACCGATCCTGAGGTTTCAGCATACAATGCATAAGGCACACTAAGCAGTTCATTGCTTCCCATTAGTGAGAAATCATTTCCACCATTTGCATCAAATTCTACCATTAAGAAATATGGTCCTGCACCCCAATTAATCAAAGAAAAATTTCCCTGAGGGTTCAAACCCTGACCAATGGTAAGGATAACCAGCCCGAATGCATTGGTTGTTACAAAATGTTCTTCTTCGTAAACAGAAACTCCATCAATATTGCCCTGTAAAAGGCTGATCCTGAATGATACATCCTGGTTTGGAATAATATCACCGGAAATATTACGTGCAACAGCCTGATATGTAAATCCCTGCGGTACCTGAGAGCTTAAGCCTGAACAGATCAGAAGCAAAACGAATGTAATAAAAAGCCTGTGTTTCATGATTGCCGCACTAAAAAATTATAAACCAAGTTTACTTTTGATCTTTTGAGGTATAGCATTCTTATTCAGCATTATAGAAATAGTCTTGTATTGAACAAAAGCTTCTGAAGCATAAAGGTATCCACCATAAGGATTATTATCAGTTCCCCATGAATTCTTCACAATATAGTATTTTGCTCCTTTCTGATCGCTTGCTATACCAATAATGTGCATTGCGTGGTCGTCAGTGGTGGTTTGGTTATCGTAACCGGCCTGTCGCTCTTCCTGAGTGATCTTTTTCTCCTGAATAGGCTCTTTGAAGCTATACAGCATATCATCTTTTTCTTTTTGCGATAATTGCTCCCATCTGCCGCGTTCCATACCATCCATAACTTGAAATTCGGTTTCGGGCACAATAGCAACCCCATTTCTATGTGAGAACCCTCTTTCACTTATATCACTTGCCCACGCTACTGTGTAACCTGCTGTAAGGGCTTCATCAATCACCTCCATGAATTCATTAAGAGGCAGATTCCATGCTTTTTCAAAATTCCAGTTGTCAGGAACTTCTATAATGAAATCTTTATAAAAAGGATGATGCGTAAATGAAGCAAGCTGCACATAGTCTTCAGTTTTTATACCTAATGAAGCTGCAAAGCTTTTAGGAGTGTAGTTTTTCCCTTTGTAAGTAAATTCTTTAGGGTAGGAACCAAGATAAACATCAAGCAGGCTGTTATAACCTTCTTTCCAAACCGGTGTGAGCTTGCGGTTTGGATTTTTAATAACGGCATCGGCAAAAGCTTTCAGAACCGCATCCATCTCACCATGTACATGATTTTTTTCACCAATTACTTTTCCTGAATATGCTTCATCAGGAACGGCTCCGAAATTTTCCAGAACATAAAAAGCATCCGGTAATGCACCTCCGCCTGAAAAGCTGATACTGCCATGAAATCTGACATAACGGTCAACTTTGGCTGAATATGTGTTGTAAACAACAAACATTTCTGACAGGGAAATTTCACCTTTGCCAATTCTGAGCAATTCCGACTCAATCAGGGAGTTAGTTCCAAAGCTCCAGCAGGTACCCGAACGGTACTGATTTTTTACAGGAGTTGCTGCAAGCCGGATCTCATCAGTAAAAATATAGCCTTTTTTCTTTTCGTTTTCATTTTCCTGTTGCGCGTTTACGGAAAAGAATAAAAAAATCAGGGCTACTAAAGTAGTTGATAATAAGGATCTTTTGAGCATGATGTAAGATTTATTAATTAATAAAAGGATGATAATTGGTGCAAAGGTAGTAAATTGATAATTTCGCAGCCTCAAATTTAAAGTCAAATAATATGCTACGGACACATACCTGCGGACAATTAAGAATAGCAGATGTAAGAAAAAAAGTAAGCCTTTGCGGATGGGTTCAGCGTTCCCGCGATTTTGGAGGAATGACCTTTATGGATTTGCGTGATCGCTATGGCATAACTCAATTGGTTTTCAATATGGAAACCAATGCTGTTTTATGTCAGCAAGCCCGTGAATTGGGGCGCGAGTTTGTTATTAAGGCTAATGGCGAAGTTTCTGAACGAAGTAATAAAAACCCCAAATTGCCAACCGGTGATATAGAAATCATAGTTGAATCGTTTGAGATTCTTAATCAGTCGAAACTACCACCATTTACAATTGAAGATAATACTGACGGAGGAGAAGAGCTGAGGATGAAATATCGTTATCTGGATTTGCGGCGTAATCCTGTAAAATTAAATATGGAACTGCGTCATCGCATGGCTTTTGAAATCCGCAAATATCTTGATGAACAAAGTTTTATAGAGATTGAAACACCTGTTCTTATCAAAAGCACTCCTGAAGGTGCCAGAGATTATGTGGTTCCTTCGCGTGTGAACCCCGGAGAATTTTACGCTTTGCCTCAGTCGCCGCAAACTTTCAAACAATTGCTGATGGTAGCAGGTTTTGACCGCTATTTTCAGATCGTAAAATGTTTTCGTGACGAAGATCTGCGAGCCGATCGTCAGCCTGAGTTTACGCAGATTGACTGCGAGATGTCGTTCGTTTCTCAGGAAGATATTTTTTACACCTTTGAAGGACTGGTAAAACATCTCTTTAATGCTGTAAAGGGTATTAACATAGATAACTTTCCACGCATGACCTATGCCGATGCAATTAAGCATTACGGAAGCGATAAGCCGGATATACGTTTTGGAATGACTTTCATTGAATTGACAGAAATAGTAAAGGGCAAGGAGTTCAAGATTTTTGATGATGCTGAACTTGTAGTTGGGATTAATGCCACAGGTTGCGCTGATTATACCCGCAAACAAATTGATGAACTTACTGAATTTGTGAAAAAACCACAGATTGGAGCAGGTGGGTTGATTTATCTTCGATATGCTGCTGATGGTAGTTTGAAATCTTCGGTTGACAAATTTTATAATCCTGATGAATTAAAGAAATGGGTAGAAACATTTAAGGCTCAGCCAGGTGATTTAATGCTGATAATGGCTGGTCCTGCAGCAAAAACAAGAAAGGCTCTGAATGAATTGCGTCTTGAAATGGGCTCTCGCCTTGGTTTGCGGAATCCGGATACTTATAAACCGCTTTGGGTTTATGATTTTCCTCTACTTGAATGGGATGAAGAAACTCAGCGTTATTACGCTATGCATCATCCATTTACGTCGCCCAGGCCTGAAGATGTTCCATTACTCCAAACCAACCCGGGTGAAGTTTGTGCCAACGCTTACGATATGGTGATAAACGGAGTAGAGGTTGGCGGAGGTTCAATAAGAATTCACAATCGTGATATGCAGTTTGAAATGTTAAGAGTCCTTGGTTTTAAAGATGAAGAGGCACTTTCACAGTTTGGCTTCTTAATGAATGCTTTTGAGTATGGCGCTCCTCCGCATGGTGGAATTGCATTTGGATTCGATCGCTTATGCTCTTTATTTGGTGGCACCGAATCCATTCGCGATTTTATTGCATTTCCTAAAAATAATTCAGCCCGCGATGTAATGATTGATTCGCCATCGGCTATATCAGAGGAGCAGTTAAAAGAATTGGGTATCTGTTTAATTGGTACTGATAGAAACAAAATATAAAACCTATTTTATCAGTTTTTTATAACGTATTCTTCGTGGTGTTTCATCGCCAAGTCGTTTACGGCGGTTTTCTTCGTATTCGGTATAGCCGCCTTCAAAGAAATAAACCTGTGAATCTCCTTCAAAAGCAAGGATGTGAGTGGCTATTCTGTCCAGGAACCAGCGGTCGTGAGAAATAAGTAATGCACAACCAGCGAAGTTTTCAAGCCCTTCTTCGAGCGCGCGTAATGTGTTCACATCAATATCGTTGGTAGGCTCGTCAAGCAGCAGCACATTGGCTTCAGAACGCAAAGTCAGAGCCAGATGCAGTCTGTTACGTTCGCCACCGGAAAGCACTCTTGCTTTCTTACCCTGATCAGTTCCTGTAAAATTGAATCTTGCAACATAAGCTCTTGAATTCATCAGCCTGCCACCAAGCTGTATGGTCTCATTTCCTTCGCTTACAATCTGCCACACATCCTTTTCAGGGTCAATCGCTGCATGAGCCTGATCAACATAACCGAGCTTTACTGAGTCACCAACAGTGAAAGTCCCGCTATCGGGTTGTTCCTGACCCATGATCAAACGGAACAATGTTGTTTTACCTGCGCCATTCGGACCAATAATTCCTACAATACTTGCAGGAGGTATTGAAAAATTAAGATTCTCAAAAAGTATCTTATCTCCATATGCTTTTGTTACATTCTGAGCTTTGATCACTTTAGTACCAAGCCTTGGACCGTTAGGAATAAAAATCTCAAGACGTTCTTCTTTTTGTTTTACATCTTCACTCATAAGCTTTTCGTAAGCCGATAGCCTTGCCTTGGATTTTGCATGACGTGCTTTTGGCGACATTCTTACCCATTCAAGCTCGCGTTCAAGAGTTTTACGACGCCGGCTTTCTGTCTTTTCTTCCATAGCAAGGCGGTTTGACTTTTGTTCAAGCCATGAGCTGTAATTCCCTTTCCAGGGAATGCCTTCACCACGGTCAAGTTCAAGTATCCAACCGGCTACATTATCAAGAAAATAACGATCGTGGGTTACAGCTATGACAGTACCTTTGTATTGTTTCAGATGCTGCTCGAGCCATTCAACCGATTCGGCATCCAGATGGTTGGTAGGTTCGTCGAGGAGCAAAATATCAGGTTCTGACAGAAGCAAACGACATAATGCAACGCGCCGACGTTCGCCACCAGACAGATTTTTTACCGGTGATTCAGCATCAGGGCATCGCAAGGCTTCCATAGCACGTTCCAGCTTTACATCCAGCTCCCATGCATCATGATGCTCAAGCAATTCAGTCAATTCACCCTGTCGCTGTATTAATCTGTTCATTTCATCGTCGCTCATGGGTTCGGCAAAACGATTATTAACTTCTTCATATTCTTTCAGAAGATCAATCACCTGTTGAACCCCTTCTTCTACGATCTCTTTCACGGTTTTGGCGTCGTCAAGTACAGGTTCCTGTTCAAGTAAACCAACTGAATAGCCCGGTGAATACACCACTTCACCCTGATAGGATTTATCAACACCGGCAATGATCTTTAACAGAGTTGATTTTCCTGAACCATTTAAACCTATAATACCGATTTTGGCTCCATAGAAAAAAGAAAGATATATGTTTTTGAGTATCTGCCTGTTAGGTGGGATTAATTTCCCGACTCCAACCATGGAGAAGATTATTTTTTTATCGTCGCTCATGATAACCCAGTTTAATAATTGCTGCAAAACTAAGAAAACAGAATGATTTAATTACCTGTGTCAGATATAACCAATAAACCTTGATTTTTTCTTTTAACCCTGTTTTATTTCTTTCCCTTACCGATAATGGTTTAAAATTCAAATCATATTAGTAAGTTTGCAGCAGTTAAGATACTGAAAAAGCCGCAGGCATGAATATTCTCATACTTTCAAATAAAATGCCTTATCCTCCGAAAGATGGCGGCTCTATTGCTACTTTTTGCATTGCCCGATCATTTGCTGCTTTGGGACACAAGGTAACTGTTCTGGCAATGAACACTTCAAAACATTATTACAACACTGATCTGATCCCAAAAGAGATTTCAGGACTTATTGAATTTATTGGCGTTGATGTGGATACCCAAATATCGGTATTTGATGCATTGAAGAATCTGCTTACAAAGTCAATTCCTTATAATGCCCAACGATTCATAAGCGAAGAATTTGAGAATAGACTTGCCGGTTTGCTGCAAACACGCAGTTTTGATGTTGTTCAGCTTGAGGGTACTTATCTGGGACCATATATTCATACCATCAGAAAATACAGTACGGCGCTGGTGAGTATGAGGTCTCATAATATTGAGCATGAAATATGGCAGCGCACGGCAGCTCTGGCAAAAGGATTTCGAAAATATTATCTCACCAATCTTGCAAAGCGTATTAAACGTTTCGAAGTTTCTATGGTGAATAATTATGATGTGATGGTTCCTATTACACAGCGAGACGGAGATTTTTTACATAAATTAGGCTGCAGGATACCTATGAAAGTTATACCAACAGGTATAAATTCCGATGTGTTTAAGCCTGATTATTCAAGTTTTGAATTTCCGTCATTATTCCATCTTGGGGCGCTTGATTGGACTCCAAACCAGGAAGGACTAAAGTGGTTTTTCGCAAAGGTGTGGCCATTAGTTTTAAAGGAGTTCCCTGACCTAAAGTTTTATCTTGCCGGTAGGAATGCTCCCGCTTATTATTCAAAATTATCAGAACCTAATGTGATTTTTCTTGGTGAAGTTGAAAGCGCACAGGATTTTATACGCTCCAAAGCCATAATGATAGTTCCTTTATTATCAGGAAGTGGTATGCGTATCAAAATCATTGAAGGAATGGCCCTTGGAAAGGCAATTATCACAACTTCAATAGGAAAGGAGGGTATTGAGATAGAGCCCGGCAAACATATGATGGTTGCTGATGATCCGTCAGGGTTTCTTGAAGCTCTTAGATTTTTGCTTGCAAAAAAAGAAAATGTTATTGAAATGGGGAGGCAGGCAGAGGCTTTTGTGAACCAATATTATGATAACCTGAAAATAGTTAAGTCTTTATGCGAATTTTACCAACAACAACTTACCTGATATGCTGATAGTATTTTGGTTATCGGTTTTTTTTGTGATTTATAGCTATGCTATTTATCCGTTTATCCTGAAATTACTTGTAATTGGTAAGAAACAGAATAATGTCTTTTACGATGAAAACGAATTACCTCTGGTATCGGTGATAATTGCAGCATATAATGAAGAAAGTGTAATAGTTGAAAAACTTGACAGCGTTCTCCAAAGCTCTTACCCTGATGATAAACTTGAAATTCTGATAGGTTCTGACGCTTCATCCGATAAAACTATACCTTTGGTAAAGGAGATGAGTCAGAAATTTCCGCTGATCAGGTGTTTTGATTTTTCTGAACGCCGCGGGAAACCTTCGGTAGTTAACGATCTTGTGAGTCATTCAAAAGGTGAGATCCTGATATTGACTGACGCAAATGTTATTTTTTCTTCGGGCACTATTATTAATCTGATCAGGCATTTCAAGAATCAAAGTATTGGGCTTGTTGATACCCACATGGTGAACAGAGGTTTAAAAAAGGAAGGCATTTCGTATCAGGAGAAGGCTTATATATCACGTGAAGTACAGATAAAACACATGGAAAGCCTTATCTGGGGAACCATGATGGGACCTTTTGGGGGTTGTTATGCTGTAAGACGTGGGGATTACAGTGATGTTCCTCCTCATTCGCTGGTTGACGACTTTTATATTAATATGAAAGTGCTTGAAAAAGGGAAAAAGGCTGTCAACGAACTTGAATCTGTCGTTTTTGAGGATGTTTCAAATAGTATGCGCGATGAATTTAGAAGAAAGGTTCGTATTTCAGCAGGGAATTTCCAGAATTTAGGACGTTTCAGGCAATTGCTATGGCCTCCGTGGAGTGGAACAGGATTTGCATTTTTGTCGCACAAGGTGCTGCGCTGGTTTGGTCCTTTGTTTCTTATTCTGGCAATGGTGTCAAACATTTATCTGGCAAAACATTGTGTTTTCTATTCTTTTACTTTAGCAGGACAATTATTATTAATGTTTGGAATTCCATTTTTTGACTGGATACTGAAAAAAATAAATATACATCTGTCAGTTGTACGCCTTGCCGTGCATTTTTATGCCATGAATCTGGCTTTACTTGTGGGACTTTTTAAATATTTAAAAGGAATCCGAACCGGTGTATGGAAGCCTACACCAAGAAATCAGTAGTAAAATTTGTTTATTGAGCCTTGCTGTTTGAGGGCAACTGTCATGGAAATAGAAGGTTATACGATTTGTATTTACAAAATAGTCCAAACTGTTTTGTAAATCTACAAACGTAAATGCCGATGGTTTAAATATATAGAACAATCGAGCAGAGCGATTATACGAATTGTATTTACAAAATAGTCCAAGCTGTTTTGTAAATTACAATCGTTAATGCCGGTGGTTAAAACATTAAGAACAATTGAGCGGAGCGATAATTGGTCTGTTATATTTTGCCATCCGGTAAAATTGGTCTATTATATTTTTCC
>JAAYJT010000041.1 GCA_012522795.1 Bacteroidales bacterium
AGATTTCTCTGTTTCGGCAGGAGTTTCACTCTGTTCTGCCTGTTCTTCTTCTGCAAGTGCTGCTTCAGCTTCTTCCTGCAATTTAGCAGCTTCCTTTTCTGCTTGTTTAGCAAGTTTTTTCGCAATTTCAGCAGAACGGGCTTCATTAAGTTTGCTTTCCTGTTCTTTAATTTTCTTCAGTTCTTCTCTTTCCTGTAGTTCACGATCACTGATAATTCTTCTAATCTTAGATTCTTTCTCTTCAAGCCATGTCGAAAATCTTTCTTCAACCTGTTCAGGAGTCAAAGCACCTTTTTTTACTCCATTAAGTAAGTGTAATTTGTAAAGTACTCCTTTGTGCGAAAAAATGGTACGAACGGTATCAGTAGGTTGTGCGCCTGTTTGCAACCAGTACAATGCGCGGTCGAAATCCAGGTCAATGTCAGCAGGTTTTGTCAGAGGATTGTAAACGCCAATCTTCTCAATAAATCTTCCATCACGTGGTGCCCGACCATCCGCAATTACAATATGGTAAAACGGACGACCTTTTCTACCATGACGCTGTAATCTAATCTTTGTTGGCATAAAAATAAAAATGTTTAATTATAAATTTTTGAAAATAAGCCTGCAAAGAAACAACTTTTTTCCGAATCTGCAATACCCGAACTTACTATTACTGATATTTAAACATGCATTTATAGAGCAAGACTAAATTTTTTCATAAAAATATTTAAAAACGAAAATAAATAGAGCTTTTAGAAGCTTTGAAAGCCAATTGTTATTGTCAATAAAAAGCTATTTGTTAATTTAGCCGCATGAAAATTAGAGAATCATTTTTACGTATTCTGATTATAATGCTGGGCTTTTTGATCATCCAGGATGTTCAAAGCCAGCAAAATGAAAAATTTATTCTTAATGGTATAATATCAGGACTGATAGAGAAAAATATTGTTTTCATACGGCTTAATGGACATAAGGAGATCAAGATTAAAGAGTTACAAACTGACAAATATGGTTCGTTTACAATTTCCCTTGATGAAATGCTGCCAATCGGGCAATACCGCCTTAGAATAGATCCGGGCAAACAAAGCAAACTTCTCGATTTTCTCGTTACTGACAATAACTTAAGTTTTACTACTGATATTGATTTCCTTATAGATAGCATCCATTTTGAAAATTCAGAGATCAATGCAGCATGGTATAATTATTTCAGGACCAAAGAAAATTTTGAAAGCAGACTTTCAATTCTTGAACATCTTATGGGTATTTATCCAAAAGACGAGCGTTTTTATCCTGAAATAATAAAGGAATTCAATTTGTTACAGGGAGAGCGTGATATTGTCATCAATAAAATTAGTTCAGAGTTTTCAGGAACTTTGCTTGAAACATACATCAATGCAGATCAACCTCCGCATGTAAACCCTTTCATTTCACCAGAAGAGCGCGGAGACCTTTTCAGGAGGAATTTCTTTAAAAACATTGATTTCACTGATACTATGCTGTTGAGAACAGATATTTTTCCCGGCAAAGTTCTGTCATATATCATGCTTTACAGGAATCCACAGCTTAATCAGGAACAGCAGGCACTTGAGTTTATTCGTGCTACCGATAATTTCTTGCCATTGGCTATGGTGCAACCTGTGGTTTATAATTATCTGCTTGAATACACCATTAGCGGATTTGAGCAGATTGGGCTTGAAAAGGTCCTTCAGCATATTGCCGAACATTATCAGGTGGACGAAACCTGCGTCTCAGATCAGGGGGCGGGTGAGCTGCAGCGAAGAATTGAAGGTTATCGGAAACTTGCTCCTGGCAATAAAGCACCTGATATAAATACAAAGGATATAAATGATAAAGATTTTAAGCTTGATAAATCTAAAGCTGAGCACATCCTTATAGTTTTCTGGGCGAGCTGGTGTCCGCATTGTAATGTCATTCTTCCCGAAATTAAAAAATTAGCTGATCAGTTAAATGTCGGATATAGTAATAATCCCAAGCTACAGGTAGTTTCAGTTTCTATTGATCATGAAGAAGAGGATTATCAGGAAATCTTAAAGAAAAACAGGATGGATGACAAAGCGCTTAAGAATTACTGGACAAATATTTGTGATTATAAGGCATGGGATGGCAAAATCGCAAATGATTATTACCTGTATGCTACTCCTACAATGGTTCTGTTAGGGAAGGATGGGATAATTATAGCTAAACCTTCAAATATTCAGGAACTTAAAAAGAATCTTGGATTATAGTAATCCGCTACTATAATGACAGAATATCTTTCAGCGGATTAGATATTATCATTATGTGAAATCTAAGTTACAAAGAAGGCAGAATTTCTGCGATTTATTCAATTCCTAACAATTCAACTTCAAATATCAGTGCCGAATGTGGAGGAATTGTGCCAGCTTCCCTGCTGCCATATCCAAGCTCAGAAGGAATGAAAAACTTGAATTTGCTTCCCATTGGCATTAGCTGTATGCCTTCAGTCCATCCGGGAATAAGACGTGAGAGTTCAAACGTTGCCGGCTTGCCTCTGTCGTACGATGAGTCGAAAACAGTACCGTTCAATAGTGTGCCTTTGTAGTGAACTGTTACCTTATTTGATACCAGGGGTTTATCGCCGTCTCCCAATTCCAATATCTGATATTGCAGCCCACTTTCGGTAGTTATCACACCTTCAGCAGATTTGTTTTCTTCAAGAAACTTTTTTCCTGCTTCCATATTTTCAGAATATCGTGCAGCATTTTGTTCTTCTCTTTTAGCCTGCATTTCAGAACCATATTTCATCATGATGGCTTCAGCCTGTTCGCGTGTAAAAATAGTGTCATGTCCATTCCAGGCATCAGTAAAACCCTGATTAAATATTTCAGCATTTAAATCCATGTCATTATTTTTCAAAGTAAAGGCAACATCAGTTCCTATTATATAACTGATGCTGTCGAGTTTGGTTTTTAATTCAAATGCTGGTTTTGTGGGTTCATTATCTTGTTTTTTGCCGGGCTTTTGCGCAAATACATTTAAATTAATTGATAAAGAAGCTATCAGACTAATAATGATGATCTTTTTCATAATTTTTCTTTTTTGATTTTAAAATGGAAGTGCAAAGGTGCAAATAAAAATCATACCTGCGTAATTAAAAATGATGTTCTGAGCCTTTGCTATGGAAAGTTCCTGCTATGAGAGCTGACAATCATAATATCATGGCTATTTTTATATTTTTGCGTTTTGTGCTTTTTTAAGAAGACCAAAAAAGATTATATCGTATTTTTACAACATAATTCAGAAATATTATTTTTATGCAATCGAACTGGCAGGAACGAACGCAATTAATGCTTGGTGATGCCGCATTGACAAGACTGAATAATGCCCATGTACTTATTGCCGGGCTTGGAGGAGTGGGTGCCATGGTTGCTGAGATGCTTTGCAGGGCAGGTATTGGCACACTCACCATTGCCGATGCTGATAAAATTCAGTCCAGTAATCGGAACAGACAAATACTTGCATTAAGTAGCAGTGAAGGAATTGCCAAAACCAGGGTTATGGCTGACCGACTGCTGGATATTAATCCGGATATAGATATTAATGTTTTTAATCATTATCTTAAAGATCAGATTATTATAGATTTACTTTCCCAACCTTTTGATTATGTGGTAGATGCTATTGATACTCTTTCGCCAAAATTGTATTTTGTTTATTATGCACTTATGAATAAACATAAACTGGTTAGCAGCATGGGAGCAGGTGGTAAGCTGGAACCATCATTGGTGAAAATTGGCGATATATCGGAGAGTTATCAGTGTAAACTGGCTTTCGATCTGCGAAAACGTTTAAGACGGAAAGGAATTACCAGTGGGTTTAAAGTTGTTTTTTCGTCAGAACCTGTTCCTGGTCATACAATAATAATAGATGAGTCTGAAAAAAATAAAAAATCAAACGTTGGAACTATTTCATACATGCCTGCCATTTTTGGCTGTTATTGTGCATCGGTTGTTATAAGAGATTTGATAAACGGCGACAATAGCGTTTCAAATTCATAAAAAAGAATGTTTTTCAGGCTTTTCAATCAAAAAAAGATTAAAATATTAACAGAAAGTGAAAAAAAATGACATGTCATTGTTGTTTTTATAAAATTCAGTTGTATATTTGCGCCCTGAAATTAAAAATTGATCACCATTAAAATAATAGGAGGAATTCTATAGACACATTTCTACGCTTCTTTAACTAACATAAAAAAAGGAGGGTTTATATGAATACCCAGCATGTTAGCGATCAGGAGCTAATAAGCAGTTATCTGGATGGTGATCATTCCAGCATTGAACACTTGATCAGCAGGCATCAGAGCCGCGTGTTTGCATACATACTTATGGTTGTAAAAGACAAACACCTGGCTGATGATATTTTTCAGGATGCCTTTATAAAAGTGATTAATACTCTAAGATCAGGTTCTTACAAGGAGGAAGGTAAGTTCATTCAGTGGGTGATGCGTATCGCCCATAATCTGATAATTGACCATTATCGTAAAGCAAAACGTATGCCCGTTGTTGAAAACAAAAATGAAGATTTTGATATTTTTAGCACTTTAAGGCTTACTGATGACTCAATTGAAGATAGGATGATTATTGATCAGATTCATGAAGATGTCCGCAAGCTGATTGAGCATCTGCCACCCGAACAAAAAGAAGTTCTTATCATGCGGCATTATTCAGGTATGAGTTTTAAGGATATTGCTGAGCATACTGACGTTAGTATCAACACCGCTCTGGGTCGTATGCGTTATGCACTTATCAATCTGCGTAAGCTGATTGATAAAAAAGATATTGTTCTTACTTTGTGAAGAATTTTTTTCAGATTAGATGTAATAATTAGAGGTTTGTTTCCGTTTGCTGATTATTATTAAATTAATCAGTGTTGCATGAAGCAAACTTTTACTCTTTATCCAACTTTTTCTGAAATTTTCTCAACAAAAAATGCCTCTGAAGCCAGTGCACAGCAAGGCGAGAATGAAAACAATGCCCCTTGCTGGGTGTTGAATAATATTCTCGCATATTCAGCAGCGTTGTTTGTTGTTAAGACTAAGAATATTGGCAATTATTATTTGATCCTGAATTAATAGAATACAGGAATCAATACCCTGTTAAAAATTATAACCGGAACATAATTGCTGAATTTTATTATTAGCTCAAACCGCAAAGAATAATGAGCAAACTTACCAGGAAAGAACGCTTTCATTTGGTTCTTGACTATTTTCAAAAAAATCAGCCTATTGCTGAAACGGAGCTACATTATGTAAATCCTTATGAACTCATTGTGGCTGTTATCCTTTCAGCTCAATGTACTGATAAGAGGGTCAATATCATTACTCCTGAATTTTTTAAATTGTTTCCCGATACTGAAGCTTTGAGTAAAGCTTCGCAGGAAGAGGTTTTTGAAGTAATAAAAAGCTGTTCGTATCCAAACAATAAAGCAAAAAACCTTATAGGTATGGCAAAAATGTTGCTTGAACATTTTAATGGCATTGTACCTGATGATGTTGATGAATTACAAAAACTTCCTGGTGTAGGCAGGAAAACAGCTAATGTAATAGCTTCTGTAATTTATAATAAACCTGCCCTAGCTGTTGATACTCACGTTTTCAGAGTTGCTGCGCGCCTTGGTCTGACATCTAATGCAAAGACTCCGTTAGAAGCTGAAAAACAACTGGTGAAATATATTCCCGAACACCTTATATCTATTGCGCATCATTGGCTGATTTTGCATGGTAGATATATTTGTGTTGCGCGGAAACCAAAATGCGAAATCTGCCCACTGGCTGATTTTTGCCTATATTATGAAAAGAACAATAGATCAGGAAAAGATACTGAGAAACAAAAAGGTAAGAAGAGTGTTTAATCATTATTAATAAAACATAAACAAAATTTTATGATAACACTTAAACCCGGCGATAAAGCTCCGGCATTTGAAGCCACTGATCAATTTGGAAATATTGTAAATCTGAATGATTTTGAAGGTTCAAAATTGGTTCTTTATTTCTATCCAAAGGACAATACACCCGGATGTACAGCTCAGGCATGTAATCTGCGTGACAATTACAGCGAATTGCTTCAGAAAGGATACAAAATAGTAGGCGTAAGCACGGATAGTTTAAAATCTCACGAAAAGTTTTCTGAGAAATATAACCTTCCGTTTCCGTTATTGCCAGATACAGAAAGAAAGATCGTAACTGCATATGGCGTATGGGGACCTAAAAAAATGATGGGAAGGGTATATGATGGAACTCATCGTACAACATTCCTGATTGATGAGAATGGTGTGATTGAGAAAATATTTACTAAGGTTGATGCTAAAAACCATACAGAGCAAATATTTTCAACGTAGTATTCTGCTATTAGGATTTGGAAAAATAATTCAGAGGAGTTTTTTCATTGTGTTCTGAGATCAATTTGTTTATCCGGCGTTACTGAAGATCCCATTAACCTGGTGTTTTGATAAAATAATCTTTATTTAATTTGAACTGAATGGAAACAGTCAGAACTATATCAGAAACAAAAGCCATACTTGAGAAAATAAAAGCTGACGGAAAAACCATAGGTTTTGTTCCTACAATGGGAGCTTTGCATGCCGGGCATATTTCATTGCAGGAGTGTTCGTACAAGGAAAATGATTTTACTGTTTGCAGTATTTTTGTTAATCCTATTCAGTTTAACAATGCTGAAGATCTTGAAAAATATCCACGAACTGAGGAGCGGGATATTGAAATGCTTGAAAAAGCTGGTTGTCACCTGGTTTTTATCCCTTCAGTGAATGAAATGTATGGTGAAAAAGAAGAAACGGTTTATGATTTTGGTCATCTTGATAAGATTCTTGAAGGTGAATTCAGACCGGGGCATTTCAACGGAGTGGCAATTGTTGTAAAAAAATTGTTTGATATTGTTACTCCACACAGGGCTTATTTTGGAGAGAAAGATTATCAGCAACTGGCTATTGTTAAGCAATTGGTAAGAATGCATGATATTCCGGTTGAGATCGTGCCATGTCCAACAATGCGTGAACTTTCCGGTCTGGCAATGAGTTCAAGAAACGAAAGGCTGAGCCTGGAAGAAAAAGAAATTGCTACGGTTTTATACCGGACTTTGAAACAGACAGCAGAAAAAGCTTCTGAATTAGCTCCTAAGGAATGTGAAAATTGGGCTATTCAGCAAATTAATGCTGCTCCGGGAATGAGTGTTGAATACTTCAGTATTGTTGACGCTGAAACTATGCTTCCTGTTAAAAAATGGCATGAAGGTCAGCAGGTAATTGCATGTGTGGCTGCATTTATTGTAGGAGTTCGTTTGATAGATAATATGATGATATTTTCATAATTTTGCACCATGATTCAAATTGAGATTTTAAAATCGAAAATACATCGCGCAACAGTTACCGATTCTAATTTGCAATATATTGGTAGCTTAACCATTGATGAAGATTTGATGGATGCTGCTGATCTCATTGAATATGAAAAGGTTAATGTGCTCAACACCAATAATGGTGAACGTTTTGAGACTTATGTCATCAAAGGCAGGCGAGGATCAGGTGATATTATTGTAAATGGTGCTGCTGCACGTAAAGTACAACCTCGCGACATAATTATAATTGTTGCTTACGCTATAGTTCCTGCTTCCGAAGCTCCCAAATTAAAACCTGTTATTGTTTTTCCAGATGACAGGAATAAACTTCACTAGGCTTTGAAAAAGAAGGTCCTGGCAGTTTTAAAGTATATGCTTTTCCTATCAGTAGGATTAGTTTTATTATATCTTGCTCTTAGAGGACTTGATCTTAATCTTATTGTCGAAGAATTTAAGAACGCAAAATATACATGGATCCTGTTATCGCTTATTCCTGGGTTTATAGCTCTTGTAAGTCGTTCAATTCGCTGGGGTATTCTTATAAGTGAACTTGGTTATAGTAGTAAACCCTCCGCAACGTTTCATGCAACCATTATGGGATATTTTGCAAATATAATTTTCCCCAGGCTTGGCGAGGTAGCACGCTGCACTGCATTGAACCGTAGTCAGAACATACCTTTCAACAGCCTTTTTGGAACCGTTATTGCCGAAAGGATCTTTGATCTTTTATGTCTGGCAATTATTGCTTTTGTGGTTATCATAGCACAGTTTGGTTTTTTGCGTGAGTTTCTTGAAACACTGATCTGGATTCCCTTAACTTCAAAAATCCCTTCAAACACTTGGCTAATCGCAGTTCTTGGATTAGGTATTTTACTTGCTATAATCCTTTTTTATATTCTGCTTAGGTTCAGTATGGTATATATCAGGAAATTAACCTTTTATCGCAAGATTAAAGACCTATTTATTGGTTTTTTGGCAGGAATAACAAGCATTATGAAGCTGAGGCGAAAAAAAGCATTTCTGGCTCATACACTGATTATATGGGGGATGTATTTTTTGATGTCGTATATTCCATTCAGGGCATTACAGGCAACCGAGCATCTTACACTTATTGACGGAACCACTCTGCTGATGATGGGTACTCTTGGATTTGTTATACCTGTGCCGGCTGGAATTGGAGCTTATCATTATATTGTTACTAAAACATTAACCGAACTTTTCGGTATAGTATCAGAATCAGCAGCGTCGTTTGCAGTGCTGGTGCATGCAAGTCAGCTGGTTTTAATCATTTTTATTGCAATATTTTCGTTTGCATATTTTTTAACCAGAAAAAACAAACCATTTAATGTTAAAATTAGAAATCATTCAGAAAAAAATATTGAATCCTGAGCAGCTTGAAAGATATCTCGCTTTTTGGAGATTTAAAGCAAAAAAGATTGTTTTTACTAATGGCTGTTTTGACTTCATTCATCTAGGACATATTGATTATTTGATAAAAGCTGCTGACCTTGGCGATATACTTCTCATTGGTTTGAATAGTGATGATTCGGTTCGCAGGCTTAAAGGAAAAGACAGACCTGTGAATAATGAACATGCAAGAGCTATGATACTGGCATCATTATCATTTGTTACAGGAGTGATAGTTTTTGGTGAGGATACGCCCTATGAACTTATTCGTACTATAAAACCTGACGTTCTTGTTAAAGGAAATGATTATAAGATTGAAGAGATAGCAGGGCATGATATTGTACTTGAAAATGGCGGACAGGTAATCACTGTGGACCTGCTGCCAGGATATAGTACAACAGCTTTTATTGAGAAATTGAAAAAAATAGAAAGATAAAAGTTCTATTTTTACAGCCTGAAATGAATTTGAAAGGTTAAAACGAAACTTTCAAATCATAAACTAAATTCATGTCCAAAACACGAACAGCTTTTTTTTGTCAGAATTGTGGCGCCCAGTCATCTAAATGGATGGGGCGTTGTAATTCGTGTGGCGAATGGAATACCTACGTAGAAGAGGTAATTCAGCGTGATGATAATCAGCCAGCCTGGCAAAAGAGAGATGAAATAAAAGCGGCAGGAAAACCAGTATCAATTGTTGAAATTCAACCTGAAGCACAAAATAGAATTAACACCCAAAATGCTGAATTCAATCGTGTTCTGGGTGGAGGTATGGTTCCGGGTTCACTTGTTCTGGTAGGAGGGGAGCCCGGAATTGGAAAGTCAACACTGATGTTGCAGGTAGCACTAAATATGGATAATACAAAAGTGTTGTATGTGTCAGGAGAGGAAAGTCAGCAGCAAATCATGATGAGAGCTCAACGCATTGGAATGAATAATCCGCTTTGCTATGTATACAATGAAACTTCGGTACAAAATCTGGCAGTTTATCTTTCTGAATTTCAGCCTCAGTTATTGATCGTTGATTCAATTCAAACCCTTGTTACAGATCTTATCTCTTCCGGTGCAGGCAGTATATCACAGGTTCGCGAATGTACTGTATATTTGCAGAAATATGCAAAGCTGACCAATACACCCGTAGTGCTCATAGGCCATATTACCAAAGATGGAATGCTTGCTGGTCCTAAAGTATTGGAGCATATTGTTGATACAGTGTTGCAGTTTGAAGGCGATCGGCATTATGGGTACAGAATACTCCGCTCGATGAAGAACCGGTTTGGATCTACCTCAGAACTTGGTATTTACGAAATGACAAATAAAGGTTTGCGTGAAGTAAATAATCCGTCAGAAATATTATTATCGCAACGCGATGAATCAATCAGCGGTATTGCAATTGCTGCTACAATTGAAGGAATGAGGCAAATGCTTGTAGAGATCCAGGCTCTGGTGAGTACAGCAGTTTATGGAACACCTCAGCGATCAACTACAGGCTTTGATCAGAGGCGGCTAAATATGTTGCTGGCAGTTCTGGAAAAAAGACTTGGATTTCATCTTGGTTCGAAAGATGTTTTCCTTAATATTGCCGGAGGTCTACGTGTGGATGATCCTGCAATTGATCTTGCTGTCATAGCTTCAGTATTATCATCGGTTTATGATAAACCTTTGAACCAGAAGATGTGTTTTGCGGGAGAAGTAGGCCTTTCAGGCGAAATACGCTCAGTTAACAGACTAGAACAACGTATAGCTGAAGCTGAAAAACTTGGATTTGAGAAAATATTTATTTCAAGATATAACCTCAAAGGCATTGATATTAAAAAACTGAAAATTGAAATTGTGCCGGTGGCAAAAGTGAGTGAACTGAGAAGTTTTCTTTTTTAATCTAATATTGAATAATGCTTAAAAAGCTTATTATAACACTGTTTACTGTTTTTATCTGGCTTCATTCGGTTTCACAGGACACTATACGTGTCATGGTAAGCAATCTGTTATATTATGGGCAGCATACTGGTTTCTGTAACGAACACAATAATCACCCTGATGATAAGGATTTATATCTACGCACAATATTACAACATGATCTTCCGGATATATTTGTTGTGAATGAAATGAGCAGAAACTCCTATTATCATCAGCGGATCATAGATTCGGTTTTTGCCAGGATTAGCAACAGGGTTTATGCCCGGGCTTCGAGTGAGTATATTTCAAACTCTAACATCATGAATATGATGTATTATAATACTTCAAGACTGGCATTATATTCCCAGCATATTATAGCTTCGATAGTCAGAGATATCAATCTTTATACTTTATATTATAATTCACCTGATCTTTTAAATGGAGATACTGCTTTTATAAATTGTATTGCTGTTCATCTGAAGGCCGGCAGTTCAGCCAGCGATCAACAAACCAGGCGAAATCAGATCAATGATGTTACAGCCTGGTTGAAAATTAACAGCCGTCCAGGAAATTTTCTAATTCTGGGTGATTTTAATTTTTATACTGTCAATGAACTTGCAATGCAGGCATTATTGTTCAACTCCGATTTTGATTTTCGGTTCTATGACCCTGTTGATCAATTAGGTAACTGGCATGAAAATCCATTTTTTGCGTCTTATCATACGCAATCCACACATCGTAACAGTGGATGTCATGTAGGCGGCGGACTTGATGACAGATTTGATTTAATTCTTGCCTCAATAGATATTCTAGAGGGTAATAATAAGGTGCAATATGTTGAAGATAGCTACAGAACAATGGGTCAGGATGGATTGCATTTTAATAAAGCCCTTACCGATCCTCCTGAAAATACAACAGTTCCGCCGGATGTATTATTGGCACTCTATAATAATTCTGATCATTTGCCGGTATTGCTTAGCCTGGCTATTGATCAAACACCGGTTGAAAGTGGAATACTTGAAATTGCTGATGCCGGGTTTATTTTCAATAATCCTGTAAAAGATGAATTGAAAATTCGTTTCAAAAATCCTAACATAAATACACCCTATATCCTGAATATATATTCTTTACACGGAAAATTGCTTATTTCAGAAAATGGAGTTGCCAATGGACAGCCACTGAGTATTAATCTAAATCATTTGCCTGCAGGATATTACCTGGCTGAACTGTATACGCATCCATACAGAAAAAGCATGAAAATAATAAAGTATTAAAGCCTTTATTGTTACGGATTCTTAATAACAGGGCTTTGCTCTTTATACATCTTGTTTACCAATACGAATTCTGGCATCCACTGCTGTTACATGTTCAGGAGTTCCAAGCAGGGGGTTTAGATCCATCTCAATAATTTCAGGTGCTGACTCAATTAAAAGTGAGAGTCTTACGATGATTTCAACAAATATCTCTTCATTTATTCCCGGACGTCCACGCAGACCTTTAAACAGGTTATAGCCTTTTAATTGTTTCATCATATCAGAGGCTTCATCAAATGAAACCGGAGTAAAGGCTGCATTGATATCGCGCAGTACTTCAATAAATATGCCTCCCAATCCGCACACTATCATATGCCCAAATAATGGTTCATGCTTAGATCCAATAAACAGCTCATTTCCATGGATCATTGGTTGTAGCAACACACCTGTAGCACCCTCGATATTCATGAGTTTGTCGTAATGTTCTTCAACTGAAGCAATGGTTTTAACATTCAATACCACACCACCCATGTCCGATTTATGAATAGGCCCTACTACTTTCATTACCAATGGAAAACCAATATCATTTGCAGCTTTTACTGCATCAGCTTTTGTGTTGATCACAGCTTCTTTAACTCTTGGAATTCCGGCTGCATCAAGCAATGCCTGTACTTTGTCAGGTTCCAGATAGCCTTCAGGTGCTGAATCAATTATATTTCGTATAACCTCTTTGTTTATATTAAGATTGCGCTGACCGACAGAAGCAGGAGCCGGCGTTTTATACACTCTTGAAAGAGCATTTCCTAAAACTACTTCATCCGGAAAAAAAACATAGCCATTGCTGATGAATTCTTTAATTTCTTCAGCAGCAGTAAGCACAGATGGAAGCACCGGATAAATCGGTTTTTTACAGGATTGCATTTTTTCATTCAAAACTTTATATACATCGAATAACCTCGTCAATCCCGGAGTTCCAAAAATTACTACCATTGCATCTATGTCATCAAATTTCTGATCAACATAATCCATAATGATACCAAGTTGTTCAGCAGTACCAGTTGCAAGGAAGTCAATTGGGTTGGCAACAGAAGAGCCCGGAAATAATTTTGTTAAGAGTTCTTTGCTTGCCGGATTGTCAATATGCGGAACTTTAAGTCCTCCGTCTGAAAGAGCATCAGTAAGCATAACAGCAGGACCACCGGCATGTGTAATTATAGCAATATTCTCACCTTTAAGCGGCTTGAGTGTGAATACCGAGGCTACGGCAATAAGGTCTTCACGACCATAGCATCTGATAATTCCGGCTTTTTTAAATAAAGTATCAACAGCAAAATCGGGAGTAGCCATAGCACCAGTATGAGAAGATGCAGCACGGCTGCCGGCTTCTGAGGCGCCTGCTTTTACCGCAGCAATTTTACATCCTTTCTTTATCAGTGAAGTTGCATGCTTTAAAAGTTTCTGAGGTTTTGAGATGTTTTCTATGTAAAGTAATTTAATACGGGAGCTTTTATCCGGATCGAAATTGACATCAAGATATTCCAGTACTTCCTCAACACCGGTTTGTGCACTGTTGCCAACTGAAAAGACGCTTGAAAAAGCAAGACCATTAGGAATACCTGCTTCCATTATAAAACATGCCGTAGCTCCTGAACCAGAAATGAAATCAGCACCATGAGGCTCAAGTTTTGGTATAGGAAGTGTGAAAACACTCTGATGATGTGGTGTCATTACTCCTATACAATTTGGTCCTATCAGCACACCATCAACCTTGTTAATAACCTCAACAATTTGTTTTTCGAGCATGGCTCCTTCTTTGCTTTCTTCGCTGAAGCCGGCAGATAAAATAATAAAAGCCTTAGTGTTTTTTGTATTTGCCAGTATTTCAACCGTTTGAAGGCAATATTTGGCAGCAATAGCCAATATTGCGAGATCAACTTCCGGCAGGTCATCAGCTTTTAAATAACTTTTAATTCCCTGAACTTCAGTTTCTTTTGGATTCACTACATAAAGAGCTCCTTTAAAAGAACCATCAATAATGTTTTTCAGCACCTTGCCACCGGGCTTTGTAATGTCGTTTGAACCACCTACAACAACAATGCTTTTGGGTTCAATAAGTTTATCATTAATCATAGAGTATAGTATTTATGTTTTTTTAGATTGGCTATTGAGATTATTCAGGTTCAGATAATATGTTTAAGCTTTACTTATAAAAACAGTAGTTAGTATTTATACATTGGACTCAGGCGCAAATATAGGAAAAAGCCTTTTGTATGGATGATTTTTACGGAAATGCTTTGTTTTTTGAATCGAAAAAACAAAACCAGATATTTTTGCACTAACTTTGCAATCAATAATATTGATAAATCTAAAAATCCAGTCTTATGAAAAAGATGTTTACCATTAGTGTATTGTTATTTTGCAGTTTGTTTTTAAGAGCACAGATAACTGTAACCAGTGCAGATATGCCATCGGCAGGACAATCGTTTACGGTGAGTCTTTCCTATGATTTGCAATCATATAATTTTCAGGAAACAGGTAATGATTTTACATGGAATTTTCAGGATATGGAAAGTTTGATGCAGATAGAGCCAAATTATATCACTGTGAATCAGACTCCTAATATTTTCTGGCTTTTCTTTCTGGGAAGTGCAAATCTTGTTCTTGAAATTGATGAACTAAGTTTGATTCCTGGTGTTGAAATTGAAAATGGTTATCAGTTTTTTAATAAAACAACGTCAAAATATTCAGATGTTGGCCTTGGTTTGATAATCAACGGAATACCACTTCCTTTGAAATTTGCCAATGCTGATGTGGTTTATGAATTCCCTATGAACCCAGGTTACAATAAGACTTCAAATGCGAATCTTTCACAGACCATTCCAAGTATTGGACATATAACCGTTCAGCGTGAGCGGGTAACAGTTGTTGATGGATGGGGTACATTAAATACCCCCTATGGCAGTTTTCAGACTTTAAGGCTGAAATCAAATGTTACTGAATATGATAGTATTTATGTTGATACTCTCGGACAGGGTTATGCTATCAACAGGGATTATATTGAGTATAAATGGCTTGGTAACGGGCGTGGGCTTCCGTTACTCACAGTTACCGAAGATCCGGTGCTTGGCTCAAGAATTGAATATCTTGATTCTTTGAGAGTGGCAAATCCTTACGGTTTTACAGCTAATCCTGTCAGCAGCTCTCAGATTGATCTGGAATGGAACAAAAATTTTAATGGTAATGATGTCCTGCTTGCATGGTCGCCTAATGAAACATTTGGCACTCCTGCCGGGAACCTTAGCCCGGGCGATCCCATTTCAGGAGGCGGCACAGTATGTTACACCGGTGCTGATACAACATTCAGCCATACTGGCCTTGATGCCGGAACAACATATTATTATAAACTGTGGTCGCGAAACAATAATATTTACTCTACAGGAATTACAGCATCAGCAACAACTTTAATATCAGCTGTTTTACCGGGCGATGCTAATTGTGATGGAATTGTGAGCATACTTGATGTTATTTCTATTATTAATTTCATAATGATGCAGAATCCAAGCCCGTTCTGCCCTGATAATGCTGATGTAAATGGAGATGGCATTATCAATATTATTGATGCGGTTCTAACAGTAAATATTATCCTTGGAACAGAGTAAAGCACTCACTGAGTTATTTGAAATTCAGTGAGTTGTGTTATATTAGCCTTCCATTGATTTTTCAAGCTCTCTGGCAGAGGCAAGAAATTCATCAACATCCATTTCCTTGAAAAACAATAAACCATGAGTAGTGCGTAGTCGTGGGTCTTCGTTTTGATAGAAGAAAGGTTTTCCAAGTAATAATTGTATGCTTTTTAACTGTTCAACCCATATTTGGATTGAAAGGTCACTGAATTTTCCGTCAAGCTGATAACTTGGGAATGAGGCATCAACCTGGCTAAGGTAGCTGTTTGTGAATGATTCGCTCATCACACCCATAGCATTCAACGATACCGGAACTATATGAGTTGCATCAGCCGGATGGAATTTATACCACACATTGCGATAGCCCCAGATTTTCAGATTACTCAGATCTTTTTTCTTGCGCCATTCCCGAACTGCTTCAGCTATTGCCTGAAGAACTTTATAGTGGGTGTCAGGTCCACTGCCTTCAGGATCAAAAGCAAGACTGATTATGGTTGGTTGTATTTTTTCAAGTTGTGCTAAGATTGGTGCTACATCACGTTCACGATTGGGTTTTTCAGTAAAGATATCTCCGGTATAAAATCCTAAACGAAGATGATGTACTTCATTGGTTGTCATTCCAAAATAAGCCCAAACAAGCTCTTCTTCAAACTCCCTTATCATGCCTTTCAGCGTTTGTATCTTAGGCGGCATTTTCTGTCCGTCATAACTGTTTCGTGTAACAGAGAGGGCATCATTTATCTTATTCCTAAGCTGAGCAACATTTTTAACATTCCATATTTCAACAATATTTCTTACCAGGCGATGGGCAAACCCGCGACGGCGTTCTTCAGGCTGACCTGAAGCCACCTTCATAAGATAATGATATACATCCTTATCGCGTTTGTATTTATAGCCTTTTTCAAAAAAGTCGGGGTATTCAACCATTTGGATCAACCCTGAATCAAGGAAATTAAGTGTGTCCTCCAGCGCTTCAATTAAAAATTTATTAGTAACGGCTGTGAAACCTGAGGTCATAACTGCGAATTCGGAATGATTGCTTGCATTACGTGAGAGTCGGTGAATATGAGGTAGTAAGCCAAGCATGATATCATCATGATGAGGTCCGGTATGATAAAACTCCTGATTGCCAAGCGGGTAAGTGCCAAGCTCTATTTTTTTTGTGATAGAATCTATAACACTTTGCACCGTTTGATCGTCAATGTCAGGGATCATACGGCAATATTCATCTTCTTTAAGATCTTCAATCATTAAATGGTTACCGAACTTGTTGATTTTTCTGCAAAGGTCAATAACTGCTCTTTCAGTTTTTTCCTGATTCCACGGTGTAGATGTATAATAATGGTGTACATAATCTTTCAGCATACTTGCAGCACCCGCAGTAAGATAAAAACGGGCGTTTTTAAGTTTGGTAAGTACAGTTGCAGGATAAATATTTGAAGGAGCCTTCTCAAGAGCATCGACAACCATTGGGGCTTTAGCTTCTCCGGCTGCAAAAATAATTGCTGTTGCTTCAGGATTATATGTAATGGTTTCAAGCCCAATAGTTATAACAAGTCTGTTCTTTGATATTTCAATACCCCCAAGATCGCCGGCGGCTACTGCCTGAGTTTCAAAATTGGTTTGAGTCAGTCGTGTTGTTGAATGATGGTCAGAACCACGGGTATTAAATGCTATATGCCCATCGGGACCTATGCCACCAAGAAAAAAACCAATTCCTCCCATTTCCCTGATCTTCTGTTCATAATTAGTACACCAGTCATCAAGCATTAAAATAGAAGTCTGTTGAATTTTTTCTTTAATAGTTTTTGCTTCTCTGTACCTCAAACTCAGATCAACAATACCCTTAGGAAAAACCTTTGTAAAATGTTTGCCATCAGCTAATGGGATTGCATCGCAGCTTATGAATAAACCTTTTGATTCATCAAGGCCAAAATCCTTGATGTAATATTTTTTCACATAATGATAAAAACTGTTGTGTTGACTTGAACTTATGGGATAAAACTCATCTATCTGAACAAAGCGTAAACCATTGAGAACAGGCTTTTTCTCAATTATCAATCCGTTTTTATGTCTGAGTTTTTTGCCCTCTGAGGTATCCCAGTTGTCAAGTATTTGTTTTGTCCAGAAAATGAAATATTCAGGAGTTTTTCCGGTAGGAAGGCTGATAACTCCTTCAGGATTTTCGCTTACCCATTCCAGAAAGCGTAATGCTGTTAATAAACCAAGTTTAGGAAAGTTGGCAACTACTAGATAAGGGATATTAACAGGAAATTGCCTTTCAATATCACAGCAAAATGTATTTTCAACTGAAGTAAAGTTAGATGTGTACATTGGTTCTTTCATTAATTATGCTTGATTTTGAAAAAGTTAAATTCAGAAAAATATTCTAATTTAAAAATGCTTAAAAAAGTTTCATTGTTTTATTATGACAGTCTTCCCCGATTTGCCCGATATATCAAATGTTTTCAGCTTTATTTCCTTGTCTGATACAGCGAAAGGCTCAATCCATGTTTTCGAGCTGAACTCAACTTCTGAACCATCATCGGTATATTTAACAATGAGACCCGGTAATGATGTATTAATAAAGAGATTTCCATCAATGATTTTAGCTCCTGGAGGAGGTATCCTGTAATTAAAACCTCCGAAAAGTTTTGAAAGCCTTGGAAGTTCTTTCTGTGCAAGAGTGTTTGCAAAAACATTCCATGAATCTTCAACTTGTTTTTCTCTAAGGCTTGGATTATCAGTATTTTCCCATATTCTTTCCTTCGACCATGCAGATTCAGCAAGTCCTAAAAGTTTTGGTAAGAGGTAATATTCAAGAATCTTATGATTTAAAATGGTCTCAGCCCAGTGCTGAGCCTGTATTCCCATGATGTTTTTCCGGGCTTCAGGCTTAAGCCTTTCCATATTTTTATATTCAACTTCAGTATCAATTTTATTACCCATCTGATCCTGTAAGGTAGTTGAAAAAACATTGAACGGACTGTAATGCCAGGCGTTGTATGTGTCAACGAAACCACCCCAGTAAAGCCCTGACTCTTCAGGATCTTTATTATAAGCCATATCAAAATAAAAGTTTGCAACATGGCACAAAACAACCGGAAAATCACTGTTTGCAAGCCGATAAGCAAGGTCCTGCGACCCCCACAGATTGTTCCATACGTAAGGAATTACAGCTCCACCAGAAAATTTTTTATTTGGTATGAATTTGCCGTTAATGTCTTTTATCAGTCCAACTTCTTCCCATCCTGACATTTGCAGACCATATTCAGCAAAAATCTCAAGTACTTTAGCTGTGAATTCTGCATGAAGGTTTGCTGTTCCGCGTTCTATTACCGATTTGTCAATTTTTTCTTTTACTATGGGTGAGCCGAGCCACGCACCATTAGCCACTTCATCTCCGCCAATATGTAATGTTTTAAGTGGCAGCTCAGCCTCTATATACATATTTGCAATTCCACCTATTACTTTATCAATAAAATTATAAACCGATTCCAGGGCAATGTTTACAACGTTGTCGTCAAAAAGCTGAGCAGATATGTATTTTGAAGTATCATCAGGATCAATGAGCCTGAACTCATTGGCAGCCACTTCATCACCGGATTTTAAATATTTCTGATATCTTGTTTCCATAGCTTTGATAGCTGCCCTTGCATGTCCCGGAAAATTGACTTCAGGAATAATACGAATATGATGTTTAGCAGCATATTTTAGAATTTCCAGGAATTCACCTCTTGTGTAAAAACCACTTCCTGATTTACCCTGGCTATGTGCAAAAGGTCCTGAACCATATGAAGGATGAACAGCGTTGGCATCTTTTTCAGTGTGAACCCGAAAACTACCAACTTCAGTAAGTTCCGGTAATCCGGGAATTTCCAGACGCCATCCTTCATCATCCGTTAAATGTATATGAAGCGTATTGATTTTATAAAAAGCCAGTATATCAATGATCTTAAAAACCATTTCCTTTGACTGGAAGTTTCTGGCAACATCAATATGAACACCACGATAACCGAAACGTGGTTTGTCATTAATTGTAAGAACCTCAAGTTGAAAATTATCTGAAGGATTCAAGAATAACTCAACAGGAAGTAAACCAAGAAGACTTTGAACTCCATAAAAGAGCCCTTTGTTTGTTGATGCTGTAATTCTTATATTGGCGTTTTTATCAACAACCAATTTGTAGGCTTCATCGTAAGCAATTGAATTATCAGAAAAATCCAGAACAAGGTCTACTGCATTTGTTTCGTTTGATTGTCCCTGCATTATTATAATATCTCCCTTGAGAATGTTTTCAAGCATATTTTTAAGATGTACTGCTTCACTTTCTGTTTTAGGGTCATAATAAATATTTAGCGGAGTTGAAAAATAAACTATGTTGCCGGTTTTGGAAATTGAAACAGGAGACGGAACAAATGGAAGAAGCTTGTCAGGCGTTAGTAAACTTAGCTTTTTGTTTTCCTCATATAAGAATGAGGGAGTTGGCAGGGGAGTATGATCATTGTTGTGTCTGTTAACTTGCTCTAAACGTTCAAAAGGCTTAATAATGCAGTTGGTTTCAAGAATATGATCATCTTTTTTAGGTTGATGAAAAACAAAGTATAGCCCGACTGGTGCATCGGATTTTTTGATAAACCAATGACTGCATTCATAAATAATGCTTGTTTTATCTCCTGGGTCTAATATAAAATCCTTTCCCGGAACTACTCTGTACCAATCACCCGAAATTCGTTCAACTTTTGCCGTTTCATTGTCAGTTTTGTATAGTGTTCTTGCTGCCTGATTAAAGTATAGTTCCCAGTTTTTGTCGTTTAAAGTCATTTTGCTGTTGTTTTCAATTTCAAAAGCCACTTTTACAGCAGGCTTTTCAAGATAGTCATTACTTATTACCTCCCAGCTAACAATTATTTCTCCCTGTTTTGGCAGAATAGTGCGATTGCATGAAGCAAACAACATTATTAATAAAAGTAGAAAAATAAAATTTACATTGTTTGAAGTTTTTCGGTAAATGGGGCGTATTTTGTACATGAATCAAACTCCTTTGTTAATTTTGCAGATGTTTTCTTGAGAACACAAAGTAAGTAGTTTTCATAATAATTGAATTGAAAATCATGAAAAAAAGTATTCTCCGACCATTGTTTTTTATACTATGTGTTTCTGTACTAATTCCATTACAGCTTTCAGCACAAAGAGCCGGTAATATTGTTGAAATATTTGGTAAGGAAAAAGCTGAGGAAACTAACAAAGGTATTATACTTCATAAGTTTACAGAGGCTCTTTTACTACAGGACGCAATTATCCCTGGAATGCTGACAGCCGGACAGGACATCCTTTTCTGGCAAATCGCCACAGGTCGTCTTGAAAAACCGGCTGCAGGCCTGACATTAAGAGATAAATATAAAGATCAGACTAAACCTCTGAAGTGGAAATATATTGAGGCTGATTCAACCGGTATGTTCCGGGAGGAACTCAACCGCGGCTATCTATATACTGAGTTTGATTCGCCTGAGGACGTTATTGCTTTACTGGATGCCACGGGACATACCCGTGTATATATAAATGGAGTACCCCACGAGGGTGATCATTATGACTATGCCTGGACTTTAATCCCCTTTCATCTGAAAAAGGGTTTGAATCAGTTCATTTACACATATGGCAGGTTTCCAAGGATCAGTTCAATGATCTTATCTCCAGCAAAAGAAGTTCATTTTTTGGATTACGATTTGACGTTGCCATCAGTTATAATAGGCGAGAAAGATGTGAAGTGGGGAGCTGTAAGGGTGATGAATGCCACTAAAAATGCAATAAAAGGACTTAACATTTCCTGTACACTTGAAACCGGTGAAAATATTGTTTATCAAACTGATGATGTAATGGCATTAGGAGTTCGGAAAATAAAATTCATGATCCCTGCTCCTGCAAAACGAATTACTGCTGACAGTCTCATGGCTACTTTGGTGCTTAGTGATAAATCAGGTGCTGAAATAGATCGTATGGTCATAAAATTGAATGTGAAAGATACTAACCGCCATTATGAGAGAACTTTCCTCAGTAAAATTGATGGAAGTGTTCAGTATTACAGTGTTGCTCCGTCATTGTCAACCGATGCAAATCAGGCTTTCGTACTTTCTGTTCATGGGGCTTCAGTAGAGGCTACAAATCAGAGCAGAGCCTATCGTCAAAAGGACTGGGCTTATATTGTAGCTCCCACAAACCGTCGTCCTTTTGGTTTTAACTGGGAAGAATGGGGCAGGATGGATGCTCTGGAAGTATTGGAAAATGCTCGTCAGATCTATAAAACCGATCCATCTCGTACTTATCTTGTCGGACATTCCATGGGTGGACATGGTAGCTGGTATCTTGGAGCGACTTATCCTGATAAATGGGCTGCTATTGCTCCCGCAGCCGGATACCCGGATGTTATTGCTTACAGGAGAACTGGTTCTGACTCATTAATCAGAAATAATCCGCATTTTGAAATGATGTACCGGGGCGCACTTTCAGGCAGAACAATGGATCTGGCTTTGAATTATCTACAATCAGGAGTATATATATTGCATGGCGATGCCGATGCTGTTGTGCCGGTTGAGCAGGCAAGAAGAATGAGAGGAGTTTTGGGCGATTTTCATAATAATTTTTGTTACTACGAATATCCAGGAGGTTCACATTGGTACGGTGATCATAGTGTTGACTGGCCCCCGCTTTTCGATTTTCTGAAACAAAATACTATCCCTGCGTTGACTGAAGTTGACAGCCTTGAATTTATAACAGCTTCACCGGGCGTATCATCAACTAACTACTGGATTCAGATAAATCAGCAGATAACACCATATCAGCATTCAAAAATTAAAGCCGTTAAGCATAATGATACTATTAACATAAAGGTTGATAATATAAATGGATTATCAGTTTTTGCATCCAGGCTAAATATTGAAGAACAGCCTGTTATCATCATAGATGAGCAGATCATTACCGGAGTAAAAGGTGAGGATATTATTCTGAAACTTGAAAATGATGAATGGACCAGGATTGACAAGATTGATGTAAAAGAGAAATATCCACAGCGTTATGGCGGATTTAAACTTGCATTTGATAATAATGTGGTGTTTGTTTATGCAACTAATGGTAGTAAAGCCGCTAACGAATGGTACTATCAAAAGGCTTTGTATGATGCTGAAACATTTCTGTATCGTGGTAACAGTTCAGTTGATGTTATTTCTGACAGAGAATTTTCGCCTGAGAAATATAAGGACAGGAATGTAATCATATACGGAAATGCTGACAATCACATTGCCTGGAACATGCTTTTGGGTATGTGCCCGGTGAAGGTTAACAATGATGGGATTAAATTTGGAAAACAATTTTATAAAGGTGATGACCTCGGTGCCCTGTTTGTTTATCCTCGTGCTGACAGCGAAGTAGCAAGTGTTGGAGTGGTCGCAGGAACAGGTGAAAAGGGCATGATGGCAGCATATACAAACGAATATTTTTCAGGTATTACCGGATTCCCTGATTTGATGATCTTCAATACTGACTGGATAAAAGATGGACTGGACGGAGCTAAGATTTCAGGATTTTTTGGTTATGACTGGAGTATTGAAAAAGGACAATGGCGGGGAAGGTAGAGCTATTCTTGTTTTTTATGAACCTGTGTCCGGTATTTTCATTTGTTTTTTTAAGGTTTTTTAAGAGTATTACGAACAATTAACAAAGCTCTTTTTACGTTTAATATTTAGACTTTTTGAGTTCTGTAAACCTTTTGTTTCATCCTTAAATCCATATAGTCATGCTGGAGTACACCAAAACAATATTACAGAAGGTAAGTTTTAGCAAAGAACTTTTTTCAAGGGAATTACGCAAATCTTTTAAATGGCTGCAGAAAGATGAGCTGATCATGCTGTATGCCTGGTGTCTTTTAAATTTTAACGAATCATATCAGGATATAATTCGTGAGGTTTTTGAAAATTTAGGCTAATTAAAATTAATCAAGATTTAACCTGCCCCGCATGAATAAACATTGCGGGGTTTATTTTTGCCTGAACCTCAATTCTTTATCATAATTTATTGTCAATATTAATTAAGGATGTATTTTTGCAATAACACGGGGTTGTGATTTTGTAATAATCCGGTGGAACTTTTTAATCTGTTAAAGAATATTTTGAATACGTATCTTCAATAAAAATTGAATTTATAAACCTGTTTGTCGTAAGCCCTTAAACTTCAATAGCATATGGAATCAAATCTTTACTCAATTTCGCCTATAGATGGTCGTTATCGCAATCAAACCGGAATACTTGCTTCTTATTTTTCTGAAGCAGCTCTGATTCGTTATCGGGTCATGGTTGAGATTGAATATTTTATTGCACTTTGTAAAGTTGGAATTCCACAGCTTTCAGGGTTCAAACATGAGGATTTTGAAATTTTGAGAAATGTTTTTTACTCGTTTACAACTGAAGATGCGCTAAAAGTGAAAGAAATAGAACAGATAACCAATCATGATGTCAAAGCCGTTGAGTATTTTCTTAAGGAAATATTTGATAAAAACGGCTGGCAGGATTATCGCGAATTCATTCATTTCGGGCTTACTTCACAGGATCTGAACAATACATCACAACCCTATGCTGTGAAGACTGCTCATGAATTGGTTTTGCAGCCGCTATTAAAGGATGTTTATAAAGCTGTTTTAAAAAAAGCTGAAGAATATAATGATGTTCCTATGTTAGCCCGCACACATGGTCAGCCGGCTTCACCAACCCGCTTGGGCAAAGAATTTATGGTTTTTGCCGAGAGGATTAAAAATCAGTTGGAAATGCTTGAAAAGATCCCTTTTACCGCAAAATTTGGAGGAGCTACAGGAAACTTTAATGCTCATTTTGCTGCTTATCCTGAAATTGACTGGAAAGAATTTGCAAATAGTTTTATTTCCAGGTCATTTGGACTTCAGCGCCAGCAAACTACAACCCAGGTTGAGCACTATGATTATCTGGCTGCTTATTTTGATAATCTAAAACGTATCAATACCATTTTAATTGATATATGTCGTGATATATGGACTTATGTTTCAATGGATTATTTCAGTCAGAAGATCAAAGCAAATGAAGTGGGCTCATCAGCAATGCCGCATAAAGTTAATCCGATTGATTTTGAGAATGCCGAAGGTAATCTGGGTATTGCCAATGCCTTATTTGAATTTTTTTCTACGAAATTGCCAATTTCACGACTGCAACGCGATTTAACTGACAGTACAGTAATGCGCAATATAGGTGTTTCCATTGCACATACTGTTATTGCATTGCGTTCGATACTAAAAGGACTAGATAAGTTAATGCTTAACAATGAAGTAATCACCAATGATTTGGAAAATAACTGGGCTGTGATTGCTGAAGGAATTCAAAGTATTCTGCGGCGCGAAAACTATCCTAATCCATACGAAGCTCTTAAAGAACTGACACGTACTAACGAAGTCATAAATAAAGAAACGTTACATCGTTTTATTGAAACATTGGCTGTTACTGAAAAAGTGAAATCAGAATTAAAATCTCTTACACCATTGAACTACCTTGGTATTTAAATGTTTAGTACAGTCAGGCTGAGAAAGGGATACTGTTAAAAGCTTCTGCTTTGTTTTGAGATTTATTTAACGGTTATTGAGTGAAAGAGGATACTTAATGAATATTGAGCTTGAGTAATAAAAATAGGGTTTAACTCAGCCTGTAAGTTGATAATTTGTTTATGGTTCGAAGAAATACATTGCTCTTTTAAAAACCTGTAAAAGTATGTCCGAGTGTTAATTATCACATAATAAGTGTTTTATGGTAGTTGTAGGTTCAACAACATATTCAGTTCTTTAAATAAATAATTTTTATTTTTGCCGTTTTAATTTTTGGCGCAGAAAGCGCCTGTTTTTAACCAAATTATTTTAATTTATGAAAAAAGCAGTTTTCACCCTTAGTGCACTGGCAATGACAATTTCGTTAATTGCTGGTGGCATTGTTCACAACACCAACCAGAGTGCATCATTTATCAGGATACCTGTTCGTGATGCAGCTTTTGGTATCGATGCCGTATATTATAATCCGGCAGGTTTGTTCCGGCTGAATGATGGTTTTCATTTATCGCTCAGCAATCAATACATCTCCCAGAACCGGAATATAAAAAGTACTTTTCCGGGTATGAATCTCAATGAATTTGAAGGAAGTGTCACAGCCCCTGTTTTCCCTACTGCATATGCAGTTTACAAAAAAAACAGATTTGCATTTTCTCTGGGATTTAACCCTATTGGTGGAGGTGGCAGTGCATTATTTGAAAAAGGTTTGCCTTCTTTTGAAATGCAGCCATCCATGATACCTGCATCGCTTACAGCAGCAGGTATTCCCACATCACAATACAGTCTTGATACCGAGTTTGAAGGCAAATCAATTTATTATGGTTTTCAGGGAGGTGTGTCATATAAGGTTAGAGACGAAATATCATTTAGTGTGGGATTAAGATATGTGTCATTGTCAAACTCCTATACGGGTTTTTTAAAGAATATTATGATTAACCCGAATTATCCTGTTATTGGCTATTCAGGCTCAATGGTTCCGGCTACAACATTTTTCAATGACTTATCAACTTACTTAATAGGTGTTTCAAACGCCCTGGATAATACCGGAAATAGTTTGCAAAAAATCATTGATAACGGATATGGCAATACACCGTTGGCAAATGGAACTATGATAGGAATGAGCCCTGAGCAGATTGCAGCTCTTCAGGGCGGAATTACGCAAGTTGGTGGGGATCCGACAGGAATGACCATTGCTCAGGCTCAGCAGTTTTATTACGGTGCATCTGCACAATTTGATGCAAATTCTAAAACAATGGCTAATAACGCTATTGCAACAAGCGATAAAGGAGTTGACGCCACACAAAAAGGATCAGCCCTTATACCTATTATCGGTATGAACCTCCAGTTTACTGAGAACTTCAATATGTCAGTAAAATATGAATTCAAGGCTAAAGTTGATGTAGAAAACGACACTAAGAAAGATGATGTGGGAATGTTTCCTGATAAGGCTAAGGTTCCCAGCGATATTCCTGGTATGATTTCAGTAGGTCTGCAGTATGCTCCTATTGAAAGGCTGAAAATTCATGCCGGTTTCCATCAGTACTTCGATCGTAAAGTACAGTATGGAAAACAAATCAACAATCAATATGTTGACAATTACGATGTTATGAGCGATGACTATAAGGAATACGGATTAGGCCTTGAGTTTGCCATTACTAAAAAGTTGCTCGTAAGTGCAGGATATTTAAGAACCCAAACCGGCGTAAAAGAAATCTATCAGTCCGATCTTGACCATAGCCTCTCAACTAATAGTTTTGCCGGCGGTTTCAGATATAATTTCACTGAAAAGATTGGCGTTGACCTTGGTATTATGAATACAAAATACAACGAAGATACCAGGGATTTTGGCTTGTATAAAGAAACATATAATCGCAAAAATTTTGTTGCGGCATTGGGAATTGATATTAGCTTCTAAAGTTTTTAGTGATAATTCATTACAAAGAAGCCGGCATTTTTGCCGGCTTCTTTGCTTTAATGACTTTATTTGAGTTTTAGCACCATTGAGGTTTTGGCAGGGAGAACCCAGTCCTTTGCAATTTCAAACACTTGTTCTGAAAATAATTCAATTCCTGTTTCAAAGCCGTTTGTGGCTTCTGCGAACCTTTTTGTATTAAGTACCCTGGGTTCATCATTACTGTTTAATACTACCATTATTGTGGAATTATCATCATATCTGAAATACACATATACATTGTCGTGAGGAATAAATTGTTTCAAATTTCCATAATGCAGGGCAGCATTTGCTTTTCTGAAACCCAGTAAAGTACGTATATGATTAACGATCTTATTCTGATCTTCTGTTCTGCCACTTGTTGCAAAGGCATTAATTTTATCATCATTCCAGCCTCCGGGAAAAGGCAGGCGTATTTTACCATGACCCTCTTGGTCGTTGCCATCCATGAGCAATTCAGTGCCATAATACATCATAGGAATACCACGGGTTGTAAAAACAAATGTCAACAACAGTTTCAGTTTATCAACGTCTTTACTGATAGTGCCTGAGATACGTGAAACGTCATGATTGTCGGGAAAAACGACAAGATTATATGGATCAGCATACAGGAAATCCTGGCTTAACATATTGTAAAGCCTCAGAAGCCCCTCGTTCCATCCGGGTTTTTCATTAAAGGCTCCGCGTATGGCATCATAAAGCGGGAAATCAAAAAGACTTGGTATGTTTGAATTATAACCATCGTGATTAGATTTTCCTCCCTGATAATAACTGACCATAGCCGGAATACCCATCCAGGCTTCACCTACTGTTCGAAAATAAGTATACTCTTTAGCAATATGCTGCCCCCAATCAGAGATAAATTCTCTCTTAGCAAAAGGCTGGGTGTCAATACGAACACCTTGAATCCCGGCATATTCTATCCACCATATGCTGTTCTGGATCAGATAAGTTGAAAGAAGATGATTATTCTGGTTAAGATCAGGCATGTTAACATCAAACCATCCTTTTACCATGATGTTATAATCGGTCTTAGCTGAATGAGGATCAACAATTGGTTCCATCCTGTACGAAGTACGCGTAAATTCATCCCATTGATTAATCCAGTCAGATGTGGGTAAATCGTTCAACCACCAGTGTTTATGCCCACAATGATTAAAAATCATATCCTGGATTATTTTTAAACCTTTATTTTGTGCAATCTGAACCAGTTTGCGGTAGTCTTCGTTCGAACCAAACCGGGGATCAATCTTGTAAAAGTTAGTGATAGCGTACCCATGATATGAATATTGGGGCTGATTGTTCTCAAGAAGGGGAGTTATCCATATAGCCGTAAAGCCAAGCTCTTTTATATAATCAAGATGATCAATGATGCCCTTTATATCACCGCCATGTCTTCCGTCAGGATTTGAACGGTCAGCTAATTCAAGTGCTCCGGGCATATTGTCATTTGTAGCATCGCCATTTGAGAATCTATCAGGCATTAATAGATAAATAGCATCGGAAGCATCGAAGCTCATACGGTTTTTTGAGTTTTCAACCCTTTTCATGAGTTCGTACTTATAAACATATTTTACTTTTTTGCCATCCAGAAATTCAATCTTAAATGTGCATGGCAGAGCTTCTGAAATATCAAGATAAATGAAAAGATAATTGGGGTTTTGATCTGAAACTACCTGATTGACAATGATTCCCGGCTGCTCGATTCTCACCCTGGCAGTGCTTATGCCGGGTTCATGTACCATTATTTGCAACTCGTTGTGAACCATCCCTGACCACCAAAACGGAGGTTCGACATGTTGTGGCACTTTTTGGGAAAATAATTGCAGAGAATAACAAATAATCAATGCTTTAAGCAAAAATATTTTTTTCATGAAGGCAGATGGAAAAGGTAAGAAGTTATAAAAACGTATATATAGTAACTGAGATCCTTATGTGGATTTCAGGATTTAAAATACTGTAAATGTGTCATATGTAGTGATCCGGGCGGGATTCGAACCCACGACCCGCAGCTTAGAAGGCTGCTGCTCTATCCAGCTGAGCTACCGGACCTGTTTGGAATAATCTGCTTTGATTATTGGCGTGCAAAAGTACAAAAATCAATTTTATACAAGCACGCATTTAATACCAATATGCTGTTAATTATAGAAAATAATGATTTTATTAGCTTCAATTCCGAAATTATTCCAAAAAATAAACTTTATTTTTTCTTTTCTTTGGTTTTAGGAGCTGTCTTTTTGGTTTCTGTTTTTTTAGTTGATAAATGTTTTTCTGCTTTTTTCGCTTTTGCCGGTTTCTTTGATTCAGCTTCTGCCGCTACTTCAGGTGTGTTAATTACATTACCTGGTTTTCCACCTGTTCTTTCAATCCTGAGTTTAAAATCGGATAACACATTCATATAGTTTATATACGCTTCGTAAGGAGAAGGGTAAGGGTTGAAATATTTATGAACTTCGCCATCGGCAAGCCATTTTGTTGACATGTAATAAAAATGATCACTTGTTTGCAGATAATTCCAATCGCGCAACAAATCAGGGTCAGAACAATCTTTTAACAAAGGTAACAGCGAATATAAATTATCAAATGCATCTTCCTGCAAATCATTTCCAAGCCATGCGGTAAGATCACGTTCAGTATCAGCCCATGAAATCGGATATGGAACTTTTACTGCTGATACTGGCTGCAATTTGGCAGCAAGTTCTGATGGGGTTCTGAAACTGTATTTGGTTTTCTTTAATATCGTTGCAGGCAGCGAGCGTATAAAATCAAAGATGCCGGTGTCAGCCCATTGATGCTCACCGAGAGTTTCGTAATCCATGAACAGATTGATTACTTCAAATTTGGGATCCAGAGCATTAACCCATCCGGCAAATTTATCGGCAGTCAATGGCCATTCTGACCAGCCTTTGTTTGAAAAGCGGAAAGCAATATCATCACTCATCTGGAAATTACGCATGAGCACTTTAAGCTTTGGATTCACGTCGTTACAATACATAAAGTTAGGGCTTTTCCACCCGAGCACATGTTTTGCGCCTTCAGTTAAAATTACATTGTAACCCATATCAGCCACCATAGTTCCGATCTTATCAGAATAAAGCAACTCTGAATTACGGAAGGCAGTGGGCTTTACATTAAATAACTGTTTGATTTTATCGCTATGTAATTTTACCTGCCGTTCAAACTCTTCTTTTGAACGCAATGAAGCAAGGCTATGTGAATAAGTTCCTGCCAGAAACTCAATATTCCCGGTTTTGGCAAGTGTTTTAAAACTCTCAATGACTTCAGGTGCGTACATTTCAAGCTGTTCAATAACACTTCCCGACATGCTGAAGCTTACTCTGAATTGTTTTCCATGGCGTTCAATCAGTTCAAGCAATACCTGATTTGCCGGAAGATAACTTCTGGTAGCAACTCTTTTTATAATTGAACGGTTCTGGAACTCATCGTAGTAATAATGGTTATCCCCAATATCGAAAAAACGATAGGTTCTTAGCCTGAAAGGCTGGTGCAGGTGAAAAGATAGGCAAATTGCGTTCATATGATCAAATGATTAATATTGTTCTGAGTTATAAAATTTATTTGTTGAATATTTTAATTTGTTTTTTTAACTGACTTGTTGGCAATAAAATTTTATCAGCCATAAACTGCTTTGTTATATACATCAATTACCTTTAAGGCAGCATTTTCCCATTTCAGGTTGTCAACCTCAGCTTTTCCATAACGATGGAACATTTTGTTCAATCCTTTGTAATTCAATAAGGCATAAATGCTGTCAGCAAGTGCTTCGGTATCCCAGAAGTCAACCTTAAGAGCGTGAACCAGTATTTCTGAAACCCCTGACTGTTTACTAATTACAACAGGTACATTGGTGCGTATTGCTTCAAGAGGTGCAATACCAAATGGTTCTGATACTGAGGGCATAACATATACATCGCTCATGGCATACATCCTGTCAACATTATCGCCTCTCAGGAATCCTGTAAAATGAAACCGGCTGCCTAAGCGGCGTCGTGCCACCTGATGTATCATTTTGTTCAGCATATCACCTGAACCTGCCATTACAAATCTGACATTTGGATCGCGCTCAAGTATTTTATGAGCAGCTTCAACAAAATATTCCGGACCTTTCTGATAGGTTATACGACCCAAAAAAGTAACAATCTTTTCATCAACAGCAGCTCTCACATGATGCCAGTCCGATTTGTCCGCCGGTTCAACTGCATTATGTACTGCAAAAACCTTTTTGGCATCAATTCCATATCGTTCAATAACGGTATTCCGTGTAAGATTACTTACTGCAATAACATAATCGGCCTCACGCATACCCATTTGTTCAATCTGGAAAACTTCATGATTTATGTTTTCGCCTGAACGGTCAAATTCAGTAGCATGCATATGCACCACCAGTGGCTTGCCTGTGGCGTGTTTGGCAGCCACTCCTGCCGAGTAAGTGAGCCAGTCGTGAGCATGAATAACGTCAAACTCATTCTTTGAAGCCAATACAGCACCTACCAGAGCATAGCGTGCTACTTCTTCCATAAGGTTAGTTCCGTATTTTCCGGAAAACTCAAAACGCATACCCGGAAGTATCTCCGACCTTGTTTCAGTTTTACTACTTTCTTTGCTGCTAAGTTTTTCGAATTCTTCCGGACCAACATAAGGGACCAGGTTCGAACCAACTTCAAGAAGCGTGATCTTATCCCAGAATTGCTGCACTACTTTATTTGTGATTTCAATTGGTACATCGCTGGCGTTCAGAATTCTGACAGCCTCTTCGCTTTCGTCGCCATAGGCTTTAGGCACAACAAAAAGAACTTCTGTATTATATTTTGCCAGACCTTTGGTAAGTCCGAAGCAAGCAGTTCCCAAGCCTCCTGAAATATGTGGAGGAAATTCCCAGCCAAACATTAGAACTTTCATTATTTCCCCTCCTTTGCTTTATTGCTATCCATGTAAGAATTTAAAATCTGATCCATGCGTAATATTTCGGCAACACTCCATGCCATTGATATTGATCCGCCCGGTTTGTGAGGAGGATCACCGTCAAACAATTCTGAAATAGATCCTATTGCATGTTCGGTAAGAGTTTCTTCAAGTCCTTTATAAATTCTTGAGATGGTTCGAATACCACTCTTTCCATGAATTTTCAGATAACCTTCGGCAAAGTGACCAAGCAACCAGGGCCATGCTGTACCCTGATAACAGGCTCTGTCGCGTTGAGCCTGATTGCCGGCATAAACACTATGATAGTTGACATCGTTTGGTGATAATGTTCGTAAACCTCTTGTTGTAAGTAACTCTGATTTCACAACATTAAGAACTGAATTTCTTATTTCTTCAGGTATCGGGCTGTATTCAAGCGAGGTAGCAATGACCATATTAGGACGTACTGACCAGTCTTTATAATCGCCCTGTACATAATCAGCAAGATGTTTTTTCTTTTTATCCCAGAATGTTTCTGTAAACGCAGCAGGAATTTTGTCAGCCAGAGGTTTCCACTCATTGATGAAGCTCTTGTCATTAGCATTCTGAGCACATTCCAGAGCAAACATTATTGCATTATACCATAAAGCATTAACCTCTACCGCAAGTCCTGTACGCGGATGTAAAGGTTGCTTATTTACAAAAGCATCCATCCAGGTAACAGCACAACCTTTTTCACCGGCATAAAGTAAACCATTGTCGGTGACATGAATATTGAAATCGGTTCCTTGTTTATAACCCTCAAGAATCTTCTTCATTACCTTGCCGTACTCTTTCCACACTGTTTGTGTGCTTTTTGTGTGACGGGCATATTGCTGTAAAGCCCAGAAAAACCATAAAGGAGCATCCACTGAGTTATATAAAGTCTTTGAACCATGACCAACATTTGGAAAAAGACAACCATGCATTTCTGAAATCATGGTATCTATTACATTCAGAAATGTTTTGGTGTTATTTGTTGTAAGTGTAAGTCCGGGTAATGCAATAAAAGTGTCTCTTCCGCGTCTGCCAAACCATGAGAAACCAGCCAGAACATGAACATTATCGCCTTTTTGCACAATGAATTGCTGAGCTGAATTTATCAGGCAATGTTTGTAGCTGTTTCGTGGAATACGGGATTTTACTTCATCATCAAACAATTTTTTTAGTCTGGCAGGTTTAAGTTCATTCAAACCGGCAGAAAAATAAATACTTTCACCTTTCTCAATTCCTACTTCAAAATATCCGGGTACAAATAAATCTTCAAGATAATCATATCCACGGGCGCGTTCGCGTATGTATTCAAAATTATAATACCAGTCAGGAACATGAGTATAAACGGCTTTCTTTGAAAATTGCATAATCAAAGGTGTGTAGCCGGTATACATACGAACTTTAATACCATTCTGAACCTCTTCATATTTATCGTCAACGTCCATGTTTGCCTTGCTGAGCGCATGGATATTTCTGAAAGCAAGGAAAGGTTTGAACCTTAGTGTAGTAGGTGAATGGGCATCCTGTAGTGTGTATTTTATTATTATACGGTCGTCGTTACGCACCAGAAGTACTTCTTTTGTAAGAACAACTCCTCCTACTCTGTAGGTAAGTATGGGAATAGGTTCTGTGTCGAAATTGCGGATATACCTGTGACCTTTGGGATTAAATACTTCGCCGTCAAATTTATGTATGGCCAGGTTAAATTCTGCATCATGTTGTATAACAGTTTCATCAAACGATGAAAGTAAAACATGGTTGTCTTCATCAAGTCCGGGCTGAGGAGTTACAAGTAAACCATGATATTTACGGGTATTACTGTAAATAATGGTAGTGTTTGCGTACGATCCCGCCCTGTTCGACCTGAGTAATTCTTTAGGTAGTGAATATTCAAGGTTGACCAACTGTTCTTTATCAAACTGGATATAGCTCATAAAACCAGTAAATTATTTGAAATATTATTTTATAAAAATTTGTGCAAAAATACATGAATTAACTGTATTAAGTATCAATCGTTGAAACTTTTAGAAAATTTAACAACCTCAAACTTCCATGGACTTTATAGAAGCATGGAAATGTTTTTAAAAGGGGGGGAGGAGAAGTTTTTTCACAAATTGTAAAAACTGTTTGGTAAATCAAAAACAGTTTAAATACATAATGAACCGGTAATCACTGTTTGATCCAGAACCTGCTGGAGTGAGTGTTGTCATTCAGAAGCGACAGTATATAAAAACCGTTACTTAATCCGGAGATATTTATTGTTTTTCCGTTTTCGAGTGTGGATATATAATGGAACTGACCTGAAATATCTGAAATTAATATCTGACTGTCATCAGGTTTAGCAGTGTCAATAGTGATATAATCAATTGCAGGATTGGGAAATACCCGAAAAACGGGAGGTTCATGCTTAATATGATTTTCACCTGTGATATCAAAAACAATTTCAAATAATTTACCCGGTTGTGTACCTGAACCTTCGCTTGACATATACAATTTATTGGGTGTTACAAAGGCTATTCCTTCAACCTGCCCGGGTAACGATGTGAAGTTATAATCAATCCTGTTGCCTTTAAAAAAATCATTTCCGGGATAATTTCTGAATGAAACTATTTTTGTAGATGTAAGTAATACTAGTTCACCTGAGCTCCGGTTAATATCGGCTGAGGTAACCCTTCCGGTTTGAGCATCAGAGCCAATGTAAACTGAATCAATTAATTGTGCAATGTGATTTCCCGGCAACGCAGGCAGTTTGTAGAGCTTGCAAAATCCATTGAAAGGGTTGGTGCGGTTTTTTGTAAACAGGAATAATGAATCCTCATGCCAGATAATAGCTTCACAATCGAAATTCCTCAGCGGTTTGGGAGGAGGAAATTCGGTTTGATCTTCGTAGGAAAATTCAATTTTCTCAGCAGTAACAGAACCAGAAGCAATATCATCAGGGTTTGGAATACGGTATATTACCAGATCAGTCCTTTTATTATTGTTATTACCTGCATCCGAAATATAAAATCGTCCTTGTGAATCAACTGTCAGATCTTCCCAATCAACATTTGTTGCATTTGTGATTTTTAAAATCCTTTTTAATTGTCCGGTAGTATCAATACAATAAATCTCATTAGTATTTCCTGAATCTTCATGTGTCCATATTTCATTTGGGTTTTGAACTGCAAGTCCGGAACTTTCAACAATAGCTGACGGTAGTTCAGTTATAATTCGATAATCCAGATCAATTTCGGTTTTTATTATAGAACCCGGGTTATAATTGAGTTTTTTTTGTGATTGTGCGGAAACAATGGCTGAAATAAGCATTATGGCAAGAAAAGCACCAGATTTTGTTTTCATAAATGTTAAGAGTTGATTTTTTCAAAAGTTTCTATGTCTCTTATTCCCTTGCGACTCAGTATTATGCAGTAACGCTTATATTTAATCTGTTCATCACTTTTGAGCTGCATTATAAGGTTAATGTAATATATTTTTTCTCCGTTAATGATCTCATATTGCATATCACCTTTTGGTGCATATAATGGAACAAGGGGATCATCCATTTTTGCAATAAAGTTGGAGAAGTTGAAACGTATAATTTCATTTACTCCTTGTGTTGTAAACTTACTGCTAAGATTAAGATTAGCTCGGTTGATCTGAACTAATTTGCGGAAAAGTATAATCTTCTCCATATTGTTCCGGTTATTGGCTTCCAGGATTGCTGATCTTTCCCTCAAATTCATTATTTCGGGTGGCACTTTTGATTCAGCAATAAAGTCCATTGCTTCTTTACTCATGCCTACATCGTATTCATTCAAAGAAATTTGCGTTTTTTGATCAAAATGTCTTTTTCCAAGTTTATGTGCAAAATAATATCTGCTCAGATCTTTTATGCGGTCTTTGAGCATATAGCTTATGACTAAAGCAACAAATAATGGCATAGTAAAGTTTCCATAGCGCTGTTGAAAAGAAAAAGCCATAGCAGTAGCAAAAATCATTGAGATACCGGCAGCAAGGCTAAAATAAACCTGTTCAGCTATTGCGCCATCCCTTTTTTTATCAGTGTTCAGAAATAGTTCATTTTCAGCATATTTGCTTAATAAACCTAATCTGAAAACCAATCTCCGGTTATGCTCGCGGTCATTCTTGTCAACATACAGATAGCCTTTTTCTTTCTTATAGGCAATCTCTTTATTAATAAGTGAAAATAATTGCCCTAATGATTCTTTATTAATATTTGTAGTTTTTTCGAGGCTGCTGATAAGTTTAAAAGTGTGTTCTTCAATAATATGGCTCATAAACTCATCGCCAAACAAATAATAATTGAACACTTCTTTTGTAATCGTAGGTACATTGATTATTTTACGAAGGTTCCGGTAATTCTCTGTGATCTTTTGAACATTTGAAGAGTATGTGTCTATAAGAAATGCAATATCATCGTGAATTGTGTTTTCAGTGATATGATTGATTTCATCACGTAAGGCACTTCTGAGAATTGAAAGGAACATTCTTATCTGATACTCATATTCAGCAGTTTTTGAACGCGATGGCTCAGAAGCAAGATTTGTGAACGATTGTTCAAGCAGACTGAATGGAGGTTCGTTGTTGTTAGCAATGTTTCTTAACAAGAATACCGGTGTAATAAGCCGTATATTGGTTTTTAACATCCGGTAAAAGTCGTTCTTTGTAAAAGTAGTTTGATTGATATCGAGGCTGTTAGGGATGAATATCCATGTGTTACAAGCAAAATCGCTGATTTCCTTTCTTTTGCCTGCAATGAAACTTAGTTTGATTTCAATAGAGAACTTGTCGTGTATTTTAACAACATCTTCAATCATAAATAGATCACAACTATGAATTAAGTATTTCTGCAAAAGTACTAAAATCCAAAAACACCATCAGGAGTAATACCCAAATACCTGAACCAGGTCTCGCCGGTAATTATATTTAACTTTTGGATTAAATAAGGATGTTGGCGATTGTTAAGATAAACTTGCTTTTTTATCTTTTCCTCATTGAATCTTTAACATTATTGATACCCTGAAAACCGCAATCATTAATATATGTTTGATGAGTTTTAGTAAGCTGTTCATTTCCAGGTAGTAAAAGGATTTTTGATAAGCATTGAATTATAGTATTTTAAATTGCCGGTAACTTCTTCTCCTAACCATGAAGGCTTTTCAAAATCCTCATCTTCACTGCTGAGCTCAATCTCAGCTATTACCAGCCCTTTGTTTTCACCATAAAACTCATCCACTTCATAAGTATGCTTGCCAACATTCACCAGATATCTCGTTTTATCAATAATACCGGGTTCACAAATTTTCAGAAGTTCTTCAACTTCATCAACCGGTATTTCTTTTTCCCATTCGTAGCGGCTAGTTCCTGAAGCACTTACTATACCTTTAATGGTAATATATCCTTTATCGCCTTTAATACGAACCCTTACAGTATGTTCAGGATTTGATGAAATGTAGCCTTGTGTAATGCGGGTTTGTTCTTGTGAAAAAGGTTTAAAATTGCCGCTGACCAAAAATTTTCTTTCTATTTCTCTTGCCATTGCTAAAACATTAAAAAGGTTTTAATTCCCCAAAGGTATAGATTTCTTTTTCTTCTCTGAAATAATCATCAGTAAATTATGAGTTGTTATGCAGGCTTAGATGATTTGTTATTTGGATTTTAATATTAATCTGTTTTATTACTCAAGTGAGTACACCTCTATCAGCTGCTTTTAATTACTTTTGCATGAAAACATGTAAATTTTTAAAAAATGGCGGATATTTTATTTGAACTGTCTGAAATTCATAAGCATGGAAAACCTTTTGTGCTTTGTATTGTAACTGAAACCGTTGGTTCAACACCGCGGAAAGAAGGTGCTCGTATGATAGTTTTTGTTGATGGCAGTAGCAAAGGTACAATCGGTGGTGGTTCAGTAGAATTTCACGCAATTAATGATGCAATAAAAATTCTTGAAACCCGAAAACCGATCAAGAAAAAATATGAACTCGAAGATGAGCTTCAAATGCATTGCGGTGGTAATATGGAGGTTTATTTTGAACCATTTTACCCGGATTTAAAATTGTATGTATTTGGAGCCGGACATGTTGGCAGAGAAGTTGGGAAATATGCTAAAGACTTTGGCTTTCAGGTGGTTTTTGTTGATCATCGTAAGGATATATTCAAGGAATTTGAAAATAGTTATGCAACTTGTATTGCTAAGGATTATTTTGAATCGCTTAATGATATTCGATTTGATAAATGTGATTTTGTGGTTATTTCAACCCCAAAACATGAATTTGATGAAAACCTGCTTGGCCTGATAGGCAAGGAAAGTCTTGCCTACCTTGGTATGATAGGAAGTAAGCGAAAAGTTAATGAGGCACGTAAAAGATTATTTGAAAATAATATTCTTACAGAGGATCAGCTTGATTTTATTGATATGCCTATTGGAATACCATTTAATGCTGAAACGCCGGCAGAAATTGCCATCAGTATAGTTGCAAAACTTATTGATACCAAAAACAAGCTCAGTTTATGAACACAATAAGGTCTGTGCAGGATGATCAAATAGTCATAGTTGACTCCAATAAGATTGATTATCATTCATTTGATAATAATCAATCGTAAATAAAAAGGATATTTATGGAAACCAAAGAAGAAACAAAAAGTAAAGAAATCCATACTTCTCAGCAGCGATATTTTCCTCCGCCAGATCCTGAGGATGCTTTGAATTTCTATAGGACTTATCCACAGGAGTATATTGTAAATGAGTCCACTGATACGGCAATACGTCAGAATAAAAACTATGAGTTTCTCCTTGAGTTAATTGTTCTTTCTTATGTTCGGGAATTAAAGAAAATCAGGATTTATAATAATGGAATTTATGTAAGAACGGGAGTAAGTCCTGAGTCTCTAAAAAAACTGATAGAAGAGCAATTACTTCAGGTATCTGAGCTTTTTAAAAGTTTTACTTCCTGGCAAATTCGTAACATGGCTACTTTAGGGGGCAATATGGCAACATCTTCACCAATTGGCGGTCTTATACATTTATTTATAACACTCAGGGAAAGGTTTCAATTAAAGGTGCAGTTTCTGCCGTTGATGATTATAACTCTGAACCTTGTTTTGAACTTTATGCATACAACGAGATCATACTGACTTCAATTGAACTATTAAAGAATAAAACGTAATATATAAAATTATTATAAAACTAATTAAATCACTCTTATGCAACGCTTTATCAACTATTTAAATGTGTTTTTATTTATAACAGGAATTCAGGTTTTGTTCTTTTCTGAAGCTTACTCTTTGAATCCGAACATGAAATACAGCATACAATATGATACCATTTACATTAATGGCGATATTAATATTGACAACAGAGATTCCTTAATTATATCACCTGGCACTGTAATGATGTTTACAGGTTATTTCTCCATTAATGTTTCCGGAAAGATCATTGCAGCAGGCACCCCAACTGACAGTATTGTTTTTACTGTTGCCGATACCACTGGTTTTTCAAATATAAACATTGGAGCCGGAGGCTGGAATGGAATCAGATTCGAAGATACACCTGCACAAAACGACAGTTCATTGTTTTCATATTGCCGGTTTGAGTATGGAAAAGCTACCGGCGATTCAGCGAATTGCTTTGGTGGTGTTATCAGAATGGTGAGATATCATAGTGTCAGAATAAGTAATTCATCATTTGTCAACAACTATGCATATTTGCGTGGAGGCGCTATTCATGCCTACAAGTCCAATCCCGTTATTGAGCATTCAGTCTTTGAAGATAACTTTGCCGGAAACGACACACCTGACGTGTTTGGATACGGTGGTGGGGTAAGTTATTATGCGTCAAATCCGACAATTAAATTTTGCACTTTCAGGAACAATTCTTCGACAGGATTTGGTGGAGGATTAGTGTTTGATTATTCGAATCCGGAAATACTTAATTGTGTTTTTACCGAAAATTTCAGCGGGCTTGGTGGTGCCATAGGCTTTTTACGATCTGTTACCAACAGGACAATAGCTAATTTATTGATTTATAATAATGCCTCGGAATTTTTTGGAGGTGGTATAGCAATTAGTGATTCTGACCCGAAATTTAACAATCTTACTATTGTAAATAATCAGTCTTCAATGGGAGGTGGTTATTATTGTAATAATGGTGCAACTCCTGATATTTATAACAGTATTATATGGGGAAATAATAGTGGAAACGCAGGTGGTTACCTTGGATCTCAGGTGTGGATCTGGGATATAATTTCAACTCCGGGATTCTATAATTGTAATGTTCAGTATGGAACTGAACAATTTGGAGGTAGTACTTTTATTGGAGTTTATGAAAATAATATAGATGGTGACCCGCTTTTTAGTGATCCGGCTATTAAAGATTTCAAACTGACCATGGATAGCCCATGTATTAATACCGGAACATCTGATACTACCGGATTGTTTATACCGGCGTTCGACTTTGCAATGATGCCCAGGATTAATCATGGTGTTATTGATATGGGAGCTTATGAATATTATGGCCCATTTCCGGGTGTTATACCAGGAGATGCAGATTGCGACGGGGTAGTTAACATACTTGATATTATTACTATTGCAAATCATATTATTGGTTTGAACCCTGAACCTTTTTGTTTTGAAAATGCAGATCTAAACTTTGATGCGAGCATTGATTTATTGGATTTAATTTGTACAACCAGCATAATACTACAATGATCTGGTTTTAAAATATTAAATTATAACCAACATAAAATGAAAACTAATTTCAGAATTCACAGTGTGATATTTTCACTTATTATTATTTTTAATGGTTCTGAAACTCATTCTCAAACATTTGCATCTGATTCCACAATAGCATATTATACAACAAAAGTTAATCCTGACAGCATTCAGTCCTATATGCAGTGTCTTGAAGATTTTGGTACCAGATTTTGTTTGGCTGCGAACCGAAAAACAATTGCTGAATGGATAATGGAAAAATTCCAGTCAATGGGCTATGAGGATGTTTTTCTTGATTCGTTTGCTTATAACAGAACTTATGCAAATGTTTATTATCAAACATGGCAATATAATGTAATATGCCGGCTCACTGGATACAGCGGTTCGGATTCGGTTTTTATTCTTGGCGCTCATTACGATGATATTATATCCAGTCCGGGCAACCCTTTCCTGGGTGCACCTGGTGCTGATGATAATGCCAGCGGTGTAGCTGCAACACTTGAAATAGCCCGGATTATGAAGCAGTATAACTATGAACCGGCTTATAATATTGAATTCATTGCATTTGCTGCTGAAGAACTTGGATTGAACGGAAGCCGGGACTATGCTCAAAAAAGTAAAAATTCTGGAAAAAATATTATTTGCATGATTAATAATGATATGGTCAGTTATTGCACATTGCCGGAGGATCAATGGAAGGTAAGTCTTCAGAAATATTCAAACTCAAATTGGTTTACCGCTTTGGCAAATAACATCATTGAGAATTTTACTATATTGACTTCTGTGGAAAGTACTCAGTATATTGCACGTTCTGATAGTTATCCGTTTTATCAGCAAGGATATAAAGCCGTGTTTTTTATCGAGCATCAATTTACTCCTTATTATCATACCCTTAATGATTTGGTTTCAAGTACAAATAAACTTTATGCTGCAGAGATGACCAAGATATCGCTGGGCATGCTCGTTTTCCTGAATGGGAACGGAGTATCACCATTTACAATTCCTGAAATTTTATGTGTTTCTGATACCATTGTAAGCAGCACTTCCGTAGCATGTTTTAATGCAACCGTCAGCATATATGTAGCAGGTGGCAACTCTGTTTTTTTAGTTGAGGAGGATGGATTTGCACAATTTATTGCAGGTGAGAAGGTTGTATTGCTGCCCGGAACAACTGTTGTTAACGGCGGCGGGCTTTATGTAAGCATTACCACTGATAGTACTTTTTGCACTCCATTTGAATATATGCCTTCCATGCTTGTTTCAAAATCAGATAATTCAGTGGATTGTGAATTATTTGTTGAATCAGAGAACGTCAGGATTTTCCCTAACCCGACAAAAGGTGAGATTTTGATCGAATTGGTGGATTCAGCTCAAACAATTGTACAAGTTGAGATTTATAATCTTGAAGGTGTTTGTCTTAAAAAGTCCGATACAACATATGGAGCAACGGTAAACATTGATTTGTATGATGTGAGTTCAGGGATTTATATAGTTAAGATTTTGACTGATAGTAATATAGCTTCAGGTAAGGTTATTAAATATTAAGTTAAGCTTTTTGTATTTTTTCTTTGATTTTGAAATCCCTCGAAGCAAAAAGCAATGGGATTATTAAATCAATGTATTTTTCTTTGTTTTTAAAAACTTGTTTGTTTTTGTTTTAAACAAGAACCATAATTTTATTATGGTCAAACATTAATAGCTATTTATCAATAACACTAAGCAAAAATATGTAATTGAATAAGTGCTGAAAATCTGAACAATAAACTATGCTAATAAAATTTTAACATTTTTTTAATATAAAAGAACAGAAAATTTTGAGTATATAAATAAATGTTTTGTATATTTGCACGAACTTTTAACAAAAATTCCCATGAAACTAAAATTTTTAGATGCAAAAGAATTTGAAGCGAATCTGAAATGTACGATTCAAAGCAATGGAAAACTTAACTTTTCAGCTGCAGCAATTAACATTTTAGAATTAAGTAATCACAAAAGTGTTAAATTCGCTATGAATGAGGATGCCAAAGTTGGAGATGAACTTTATATTCTTATTCAGGATAACATTACGAACGATGCTTTTAAGATCAACAAGGCTGGTAATTACTACTATTTAAATGCCAGAGCACTGTTTGACAGCTTTGGAATGGATTATAAAGCTCATTCCATTATTTTCGATATCGTTAAAACGGATGAAACCATTGATGGATATCCGCTTTATAAGTTGAATCGTCGTAAAGGGAGAACAAGAAAGGCAAAATAAAAAGAAAGTAAGGAAGGGGTATTTTAAGCCTGATTGATGATTGTTTTTAATAAATTCATAACAATATCGGGTTTCATATGTTTTGCAAATAGGAGGGGAGCTGCAGAATATATTTTTATACTTCGTCACTTTTTTCAATTATTTTAAGCTGACTTCTGTTAATAATTTAACGCATTCATGTTCTTAAGGGTGTTCTGAAACCACTATTCTAGGTTACAATAATATCATTAGGAATAGTAGTGATACTATGTGTTTTTTATAACTGAATTACGGTTATAAAAGGGTTATATTCATATGTTAAGTTAAGATGGGGTCGCCTGAAATTTATCTCGCACTTTAAAGCCTGATCTTTGAAATTCTTCCCAAAAACCAGGATAAGATTTTGAAACTACCTTAGGGTCTTCTATTGATATTTCACCAATAACCGAAGCCAAAGGTGCAAAGGCCATTGCCATACGATGATCGTGGTAAGTTCTGAAATGAAGTCTCTTAGTTTTAACAGGAGTTTTTTGTTTTGGAATAAACAAGTATTCATCATTTATAATATCAATTCCCGGATTTAAAAACGAAAGCTCTTTGTGTAAAGCTTCAAATCGGTTGCTTTCTTTGATCTTTAGGTTTTTTAAGCCGTTAAGCCGGGCTTCAATATTCAAAGCAGTACAAGTGGCTGCCACTGCCGGAGCCAGATCGGGATAATTCGTAAAATCAAATTCAAAATCCTGAACAGCCTTATTAATATTTTGGATTACAATGCCGTTATCCGTTTGTCGGGTTTTAACTCCTAATGCATTGAAAATATTTATCAGAATAGCATCACCCTGAACACTGTCGCCGGAAAGATCGTCAAGCATAATTTCTGAACCAGGTGTAAGGGCAACAGCTTCATACCAGTAGGAAGCTGCACTCCAGTCTGGTTCCACATAATAAACACCTGATTTATAAGAACCGCGAGAAATTAAAATATTTCTGCCTTCTGTTTTAATGTCAATTCCTGCTTTAATCATCAGCGTCTTGGTCATCTCAATATAAGGTTGAGAAGCTATTTCATTTTCAAGCCTGATAGTCAGCCCTTTCTCTAAAATAGGTGCTATCATCATTAAAGCAGTAATATACTGGCTGCTTTGTGAAGCATCAATGGTTACAGAATTTCCGGTGAGATTTTTTCCGGAAATTTTAACAGGTGGAAATCCCTGAAGATCATCGTATTCAATATTAGCTCCTAGAGTCTTTAAAGCTCTTACCAGTGAGCCTACAGGACGTTGTTTCATACGTTCGGAACCGGTAAGTAACCATTTCCCGGATTGTGAAGAAAGTAAAGCAAGTAAAAACCGAAGTACAGTTCCTGCATTCTCACAGTTAAGTAAGCAAACATTTTCTGAATTACCTGTGTCAATATTAGCTTTTACCTTTTTTAGCAGGTGTCGCATTAAGACCGTATCGTCTGCTTTTGATAAATTATTGATCCTTATTCTGCTGTTTGACAGATACTGCATAATAAGCAATCTGTTGCTGATACTTTTTGAAGCAGGAAGATTTATTTTTCCTTTTAAGGGAAGGGCTGGTGGCAGAATATTCATACAATATCAGGATTGAAATTTCAGATCATTAGCTTCATCAGCCAGATCAAGATATTCAAGAAGACTCTTTTCGATCAGCTCTTGCGTGCAAATAACATTGGTGATCAGGTCTCCGGGTTTTTTAAGCAATGTTAATCTAATCTTACCATCCCTGTTCTTTTTGTCGAAATTCATTATGCCTGTTATTTTGGGAATTTCTTCCTTTTGAAATCTATAATATGGAAAAACAGCCAAAATATATTTGATGATCTCATTAGACAGCATTTCAGGAAATCTGCACAGCCAGACTGAAAGTTTTAATTCTACAATCAATCCCATTGCTACTGAAAACCCGTGTAATAATGGTACAGCATCATTTTCAAGTGAGTAGCTTTCAAAGGCATGTCCTACTGTATGACCCAGATTTAATACTTTACGCAAACCATGTTCGTAGGGATCGGATTTTACAACATTGCTTTTTATTTTTACCGAACGTTCTACCACATCTGCCCAATTTTCATTAAAACGGACAGCTTCATAGTTCGGGAATTGTTTGGTGAGATTGTGAAAATATTTATCGTCACTTAACAAGGCATGTTTTACAACTTCAGCATAGCCTGACAACATTTCATTATCGGGGAGGGTTTTCAGAAAATCTGAAATTATGAATACAGACTTAGGGGGTGAGTAGAATCCAACGTAATTTTTGAGTTTGTCAAGGTTCACGCCCGTTTTGCCGCCTATTGAAGCATCCACCTGAGATAGGAGCGTGGTTGGAATATAAACACAATCAATGCCACGCTGATATGCTGAAGCCACAAATCCGCCTATATCGCACAACATACCTCCTCCTAGACACATCAGTAAAGAATGACGATCTGCACCATGAGCAGCAAGCTCTTTCCAGAGGCGGATACAAGTACTCAGGTTTTTGTTTACTTCTCCGGATTCAATCTCCAGTATTATAGAATGTTCCGGTAGCCTGAATTTGCTGCTTAGTATTGACAGGCAATGTTTGTGAGTATTTTGATCGGTGAGGATAAACGTACTGGAATGACGGCTTGCCGACTTTAAAAGATAATTATTCAATGCTTTTTCGGCTTCTTTTCCTGTAAAAATAGTCTCGTGATGATATATCATGATATTACGTGCTTAAAATTGCAAAAATATAGATAATTTTGCAGATTATTTTATAAAAATAAAACTATACAAATGATTGACTTTAACAATACTCAAATTGCGTTCTCAGGTAAAAGCAACAATGATCTTTTGCGTGCATCCTTGTTGTTCTCTACCATTGCCAGTCCGATAATAGTAACAATAGGTAATTTTTTTGCTTCTATTGCCATTAAGCTTCATATTCCAATTAACTGGTTTGCAAAACCAACTCTTTACAAGCAATTTGTTGGAGGAGAAACTATTGAAGAGTGTGTTCCTATTGTCAGGCAACTTGAAAAATATAATGTTAAAGCCATACTTGATTACTCGGTCGAAGGTGGTGAAAGCGATTCGTATATGGAAGGAGTTTTGCAGGAAACTCTGCGTACAGTTGATCTTGCTGCTTCAGACCCTAATGTTCCCATTGCGGTTTTTAAACCTACCGCTTTTGCTCCCGGGTACGTTCTTGAGAAAGCAAGTTCGGGGCTGGCTATGAACGCAATGGAACAAATCTCAATTGATAATTTCCGGAGAAGGATTGGAATTCTTTGTGAACATGCTTATAAGCTTAGTGTACCCATAATGATTGATGCTGAAGATGTCCATTTTCAGCCCATTATTGATGAAGTAACAATGCAGATGATGGAAAAATATAATCATGAAAAAACCATTGTTTTTAATACATATCAAATGTATCGTACTGACAGGCTTGATGTTCTGAAGAAAGATCATGCAAGAGCTGTGGAAAAGAATTTCTTTTTAGGTGCAAAATTTGTTCGTGGTGCCTATATGGAACGTGAAAGACGGCATGCTGCAAAAATGGGCTACCCTTCACCAATCCATCCTGATAAGCGCTCTACTGATAAAGCTTATAATGATGCTTTGACTTTCTCAGTGGAACATTTGGATAAAATCAGTATTTTCAACGGTACTCATAACGAAGAAAGTTGCCATCATCTGATGAAACTGATGGATAAACACAAAGTTGCCAAAGATGACCCACGAATATGGACTTCGCAGCTTTATGGAATGAGCGATCATATAAGTTTCAACATGGCTCATGGCGGTTATAATGTGGTTAAATACATGCCTTATGGTCCTGTAAAATCGGTTTTGCCTTATCTTGTAAGAAGAGCCGAGGAAAATACTTCCATTGCAGGGCAAACTGGCAGAGAGCTGAAATTGATAAAAATGGAGAGAAAAAGAAGAAAAGCTAAATCCAATTCATAATTGCATCTGACTCTTCCAGGATTTTAGGGATTACCTGAAACCTTATTTTTTTATTTTTATTATTCAAGAACACGGATCGGGATTGCTTAATCAGAATTTTACTGTTAATTATGGAACCTTTGACACATTCAGAATATCATGATATTGCCGCAATAATAGATTATGTTAAAGCTGATTTCAAAGGTTTACCCGGTATCGGAGAACTTGCTTCCTTTTTAAGATCTAACCCTTTGAATATACAGCAATTATTTGAAAAGTGGGCGGGAACAAGCTACGAGGAGTTCTTTTATTACATAAGTTCTGGAAATACAACAGCCATCCTTAAAAATGAAGCAACTTTATTTAATACGTTATATGATAAGAAGTTACATGGGACTAATACGTCAAATGACTTGATTTTTGATATCGGGATTTTTACTGATGAAGAATTTTCTAATAAGGATTTTAATATCAATTATAGTGTTGCTCAAAGTCCTTTCGGTATGCTTATCATAGCTTCCACTTATCGTGGGATTTGTTATATGGCATTTATTGATGATGAAAGCAGGGCTTTTCTAAATCTGAAAACAAAATTCCCGAACGCTGTACTAAATCATCAAAGTGATATTTTACAAGAAAATGCTTTATCAGTATTTCAAAATGAACAGAGCATTAATAGTAGTATAAAACTTCACCTTAAAGGTACGGAGTTTCAATTGAGGGTTTGGAAAAGTTTATTACAAATACCTTGTGGAGAATTAACCACTTATGGAAGAATAGCCAGACAGATTGATAATCCAAAAGCTTCCCGTGCCGTTGGAACAGCAATTGGAAGTAATCCGGTGGCTTATTTGATACCTTGTCACAGGGTTATTCAGAATTCCGGCACAGTGGGAGGATATATGTGGGGATCAACAAGAAAAACTGCTATTATTGGCTGGGAAATGGCAAGAAAACGTTCTGTCAGAATATAAAGTGATTCAGTTTTTTGTTAATATGTTTGCTTTATAATTGCTTTCCCGCCGTTTATATATTTTGTGGAAGGTTTATTTACAAACGTTTTTATTTATGTGATTATCACAATAAAACCCTTCTCATTTCGTACTTTTGTCATGATTATATTTGTGCCTGATTATGGATATTAAAAAAAACAAATTAAGAACCAATGTATTAAAAGAAACTGCTCCTGTAAAAAGCAGTAGTAAAACCAAAAAGACTAAGAAGACTCCTAAAAGCAAACCTGCAAAAAAAGTTCAGGCGTTTGGCTTTCTTAAAAACGAAAAATATCATCGCGCAGCAGGAGTTTTTCTTGTGTTATTTTCTGTGTATCTGGCAATTGCATTTACTTCATACCTTATAAATTATTTTACCGGTGGCGTAGGTTCTGACGATCTGGCTGCAAACGAAAGCTTTCGCAGGATCATGATTGACGATTCAATCCAGGTGAACAACTGGGGCGGGCGACTTGGCGCTCTTCTTGCATGGCAAATAGTAAAGTTTGGATTTGGCATAGCTTCATATATATTCGTTTTCCTGCTTTTTGTTGCCGGCGTATATCTTACTTTTAAAATTTCATGGATGCCTTTTTGGCGAACCATACGTTTTTCAATAGTTCTGATTGCATGGTTAAGTACGACCGCTAGTTTTATTTTCCGACAACCCAAACTTTCAATTTTAGGTGGAGTATTCGGTAAATACAGTTACGAATGGCTTGAAGGTTTAATGGGAACGGTAGGTACTGGATTACTTTTGTTGTTTGTGATCCTGGTTGTTTTGGTTTTTGCGATAAATATAAAATCGCGGACTTTCGCTAGTAAAAAGAAAGTAAAACCGGATAAAAGAGAAAAAACAGAAATTGAAGATACCGATGAAAAACAACATAAAAAAGTTTATTTGGAAGACAAATATAATACAGTAGAATTTACCGTAACTGAAACTGATGATACATCATGGAAAAAACAAGAGAAAGAGAATTCTGAAAAAGTGACTGAAACGGTAAATACTATAAAACCTGTGTCTAAGGATAAAGAAGTGGAATTTACGGTAGAAGTTACCGGTGAGTCTGGTACGCCTATTAAAGATAACGAGGAGGAACAAAAGCCACATTTTACCATTGATTCTCCATTTGATCCAACTCTGGAATTATCAGACTATAAACTTCCGTTGTTAGATTTACTTGATGATTATGGTGAAATCGGAAGTAGAGTGCAAAAGGAAGAACTGGAAGCCAATAAAAATAAAATTGTTCAAACTCTCGGTAATTATTCCATACAAATTGAAAAGATCAAGGCTACCATTGGACCTGCCGTAACGCTTTATGAAATAATCCCTGCACCCGGCATACGTATCTCACGTATCAAGAATCTGGAAGATGACATTGCATTAAGCCTTGCGGCAATGGGGATACGAATTATTGCACCTATTCCCGGTAAAGGAACCATTGGTATTGAGGTTCCAAATCAGAACCCTGAAATAGTATCAATGAAGTCAATTCTGGCTTCTGAAAAATTTACCAGCTCTAAATATGAGCTGCCCTTCGGTATGGGGAAGACCATAGCCAACGAAGCTTATATTGCCGATCTTACACGTATGCCACATATTCTTATGGCCGGAGCTACCGGTCAGGGTAAATCTGTTGGGCTTAATGCTGTGGTGGCTTCGCTTTTGTATAAGAAGCACCCTTCGCAGGTCAAATTTGTGATGATTGACCCTAAAAAGGTTGAGCTGACCCTGTTTTCAAAAATTGAACGTCATTTTCTTGCTAAATTACCTGATTCAGAAGAAGCAATAATAACCGATACCCGAAAAGTAGTCAGAACCCTTAACTCTTTGAACATCGAAATGGATTTGCGTTATGATTTGCTCAAAGACGCACAGGTTAGAAATATTAAGGAATATAACAATAAATTCATTTCACGTAAGCTAAACCCGCAGGAAGCCCATCGTTTTCTGCCTTATATTATTGTTGTAATTGATGAGTTTGCTGATTTGATAATGACTGCCGGCAGAGAAATTGAAATCCCGCTGACCAGGCTTGCACAACTTGCAAGAGCCATTGGAATTCACCTGATTATTGCAACACAGAGACCATCGGTTAATATAATCACAGGGAGCATCAAAGCAAATTTCCCTGCACGCTTTGCCTTCAGAGTGATCTCAAAAATTGACTCCCGCACCATTCTTGATGCTTCAGGAGCCGAACAACTTATAGGACGTGGCGATATGCTGCTTTCAACCGGCAGTGATATGCTTCGTCTGCAATGTGCTTTTATTGACACCCATGAAATTGAGAGGATCACAGATTATATCGGCTCGCAAAGAGGATATCCTGATGCTTATTACCTTCCGGAATATTTTGATGAAGAAAAAGATGCCGTTGAGGTTTTTGATGCAAACGAACGTGATGAATTATTTGAAGATGCCGCACGTCTTATTGTTGCACAACAGCAAGGTTCTACATCGCTGATACAGCGCCGGTTGAAGTTAGGTTATAATCGTGCTGGACGTATTATTGACCAACTTGAACAAGCTGGTATTGTCGGTCCATTTGAAGGAAGCAAGGCAAGAGAAGTGAAAATTGCAAATGAAATAGCTTTGGAACAATATTTGAAAGACCTTTACAGTAAATAACAGGAAAAAATGAAAAGAATATTTTTAATCTCATTGATAATCATGACCTCAACAGCTTTTTCGCAGGATAAAAAAGCTACAGCACTGCTAAACGAGGTAGCGGCAAAAATACAATCGTATGAAAATATTAAAATTGACTTCGAGTATAAGATGATTAACAAGTTGCAGGGAATAAATGAAAGCATGGATGGTGTGCTGTTTTCAAAAGGTATAAAATACAAACTAAATGTTGCTGAACAGCAGGTAATAAGCAATGGAAAAACCATGTGGACTTTTCTTGAGTCAGTCAATGAAGTGCAGATAAACGATGCTAACGATAACGAAGAAGGGTTCAATCCGAGAACTTTCATGCAATCATGGCAAAACAAGTTTAAAGCACGGTTGATTAGCGAAAAGGATAATTTAGCACTGATAGAGCTTTTGCCAAAAGAAGCTTCGGCATATAACAAGGTTCATGTAAAGATTGATAAAAGTAAAATGCAGTTGCAGTCGCTGTCAATGTTTGATGCCAATGGCAGTGAGTTTGTTTACCTGATCAGGAAGTTCATTACCAGCCAAAGTATTGCAGATTCTGAATTTACGTTCGATCCTAAACAATATCCCGGCATTGAAATAATAGATTTACGCTAAGTCTGGCATTTAACTCTCTTTATAAAGATTTCTTAATTTTGCAGGCATGCAGAATCTAGAACCATATAACCTTTGGACGAATTTATACGTGGCTGCTGCTGACAGACGATCGCCTTTTTATGGCAGAAAATATCATCCATACCTCTGTTCCAACACTATTTATAATTATTATATACACCCTCAGTGGGACGGAATAGGTTCTGAGACTTTATATATAAAAATCCTTTATTCCTGCTATGAACAAAGATTTTGTGTAATTGAACTGTTGGGAGAATGGAATGATTGTCTGTATAACGATATCATGTACCTGAAAAGGAATATAGTTGATCAGATGATAGACCAGGGAATAAAAAAGTTTATTCTTATTGGTGAGAATGTGCTGAATTTTCATGCCTCAGAAAATGACTATTATCAGGAATGGTTTGAAGATATTGAAAATGGCTGGATTGCCATTCTGAATATCCGTAATCATGTGCTTGATGAGTTTCGTACTATATATATTGATCAGTATATTGCTATGGACGGACCTCTGAACCATATTTCGTGGAGGGTGTTTACACCTTTGCACCTGCTCAGAGAAGTTGAAAAGGCTATAAAACGAAGATTAGCAAGCCATTTTTATTAGACCCCATTATAACTACTAAACAGACCAACAAATTTTAACACCATGATTTTTCATTATGATATAAAAATTGAAGGGAGAGTGCAAAATGTCGGATTCAGGTTTTATGCACAGAAAAAAGCGCACGAACTTGAAATAACGGGTTATGTGAAAAATATGATAGATGGCAGTGTGTTTATTGAAGCCGAAGGCGAAGAAATAAATCTGAACCAATATGTAAACTGGTGTCATAAAGGACCACCCTGGGCTACCGTAACCGATGTTAAGGTAAATCAGTCGCCCGTGATGAACTACCGCGGATTTTTGATTAAGTAAGACAATTATTTTAGAGCACGTAACATTTCCCTTTTCCCCGAAGCCCCGGACAGACGTTCTACAGTAAATCCGGCATTTATCATGTTGCGGCGCACCATTCCCATAGCCGAATAAGTGACCAATACTCCTCCAGCCCTCATAGCTTTGTATATCTTGCTGAATATTGGCTCAGTCCACAGCTCAGGCTGGATTTTTGGTGCAAACGCATCAAAATAGGCCAGATGAAAATTGTTATCAGGCAAAATGGCAGACTCTATCTTGTTATTAAGCTTCTGAAAATGAAAATTGTCGTTTATTTCTATAACCGCATCCCATTCACTTTCATGTAATTTAATAAATACTTCTAATGCTTGTGGGTGTTGTATCAATTCAGGATAATTAAGGGTTTCGTATATATCCTTGCTCAATGGAAATGGTTCATAACACTGATAAAAAATATTCTTACCTGAAAAACCGGCTTCAACAAAAGAAAGCAATGCATTAAGCCCGGTTCCGAACCCTATTTCAAGGATATTTAAATTTGTAGGCTTTAAAAATTTTAAACCGGCATTGATAAAAACATGAAGAGACTCATTAATTGCACCATTCACTGAATGATAATGCTCGTTTAGCGCTGGAACGAATAATGTGTGCGAGCCATCAGAAGTAATAACTTTCATTGAAATTTTTAGTTTCAGCAAAATTATATTAAGCAAATGAATAAATACCAACAAAAACTACAGCGTCTGCGTTATGAGAATAGGCAATTGAAATTATAATTATTTTTATGCCTACAAATATTTATGATGATATTTGCTTAATTCGTTGGTATATAGTTATCTGTAATAAAATCTGAATTTAAGGAAACTCTGTTTATGAAACTGACTTCGGAATTTACTCCTACCGGCGATCAGCCGGAAGCTATACGCCAGCTTGTGGAAGGCTTGCAGCGTGGTGATCCTGCTCAGGTATTACTTGGAGTAACGGGTTCAGGGAAAACATTCACTATTGCTAATGTTATTGAGCAGGTTAAACGCCCGACTCTGGTTCTCAGCCATAATAAAACCCTTGCAGCACAGCTTTATGGAGAGTTTAAACAGTTTTTTCCTGAAAACGCAGTTGAATATTTCGTATCGTATTATGATTACTACCAGCCCGAGGCTTATATCCCCTCGACTAATACTTATATTGAAAAGGATCTTTCAATAAATGATGAAATAGAAAAATTAAGGCTCAGAACTACCTCAGCGCTTTTAAGCGGTCGCCGGGATGTTATTGTGGTTGCTTCAGTATCATGTATTTATGGTATAGGCAATCCGGATGATTTTTATACTAACACTATAGAGCTTAGCACCGGAGATATAATAAGTCGTGATGTTTTGCTGTTCAGGCTTGTAAATAGCCTGTATTCAAGATCGGGTGCTGATTTTCAAAGAGGTACATTCCGCGTTACCGGCGACACTCTAGATATTTTTCCGGCATACGCCGATCATGCATACCGAATAATTTTATGGGGCGATGAAGTGGAAAGTATTGAAACTTTTGACCCCGTTCATGGGCATAAACTTGACCAGCCTGATATTATGAAGCTTTATCCTGCAAATATTTTTGTGACTTCGCAGGAAAAAATGAAGGAAGCTTTTGTGAATATTCAAAAAGATCTGCGTAAACAGGCTGATTATTTCTTTCAGGAAGGCAAATCACAGGAGGCTAAACGACTTGAAGACAGAGTAAGTTATGATCTTGAAATGATGCGTGAGTTAGGTTACTGTCCGGGAATTGAGAATTATTCCAGATATTTTGATGGCAGACCTCCTGGTGCAAGACCTTTCTGCCTGTTAGACTATTTTCCTGATGATTTTCTTACAGTTATTGACGAAAGTCATGTTACTATTCCTCAGATAAGAGCAATGTATGGTGGCGACCGTTCACGTAAACAGGTACTTGTGGATTACGGCTTCAGACTTCCCGCCGCCCTTGATAACCGCCCCCTCACTTTTGATGAATTTGAAAATATTACAGGACAAACTATTTATGTGAGCGCTACACCTGCCGATTTTGAACTTCAAAAAACATTGGGAGTAATGGTTGAACAACTAATTAGACCAACCGGACTTCTTGATCCTGAAATTGAAGTTAAACCAAGCCTGAACCAGATTGATGATCTTCTGGAAGAAATCAGGATTCGGATTGAAAAGAATGAAAGAACACTTGTAACAACACTTACCAAACGCATGGCTGAGGAGCTTACTAAATATTTCATCCGTCTGGGCGTTAAATGTATGTATATACACAGCGATGTTGAAACCCTTGAACGTGTTGAAATTCTTCATAAGTTGAGAACCGGCGATATAGATGTACTTGTGGGTGTGAACCTTCTGCGCGAAGGGCTTGACCTGCCCGAAGTATCACTGGTAGCTATTTTGGATGCTGATAAAGAAGGTTTTTTACGATCCGAACGCTCACTTACTCAAACAGCGGGCAGGGCTGCACGTAATCTTAACAGCCTTGTGATCATGTATGCCGATAAGATCACTGACTCAATGCAGCGGACCATTGATGAAACAAACAGAAAGCGTGAAAAACAGCTTGCATACAATGCTGCCAATAATATTACTCCGGCACAGATTGTTAAAAATATTGCTTCAATAATGGGGGAAACTACTGATGGCGGCTTAACTGATAAAAGCGGAAAAAAATATTATACCGGAAAGGATGAGATTATTATTGCTGCTGACCCGGTGGTTCAGTATATGCGTATTGAGGATATAAATAAAGCTGTGAACCGTACTCGTAAAAACATGGAGAAAGCTGTTAAGGAACTTGACTTTGTGGAAGCTGCCAGATTAAGGGATGAATTGTTTGCATTACAGAAAGTCCTGAAAGAGAGACAGAAATGATTTATAGACTACCCCTTCGGGGTTTGGAATCGGTAGAGCGATAGCCGTTTTTTACAAAAATATCATCCCGTAAGTCCCTACGGGATTGAGTAACCTACATAATTTATACCCCTGGTGCTGAGGCTCTTGAAGCGCCTTTTGAATTATTTCGCCCCTTCGGGGGCTTGGGGATGCAATTTGTTCTATTTTCTACAAACATGTCGCCCCTACGGGGCTTAGAGATTGAATTTTTGCGATTTTCTACCAATATATAGCCCCT
>JAAYJT010000042.1 GCA_012522795.1 Bacteroidales bacterium
CTTCCACACATGATTTCTAGGATAAAAAAAATCTCCCTTTGGGTATTTTTATCCAAAGAGAGATTGTTGAAAGCTGTTTTTAATCCCAAAAAGTAGAAATTATTCTATTTTCTGAAAGTGCCTAAGTTAATTGAATAAAAAAAGCCGCTATTTCAGCGGCTTTTGTGATCCTGTTGGGATTCGAACCCAAGACCCCATCCTTAAAAGGGATGTGCTCTACCTGCTGAGCTACAGAATCAGTTTTTAATTTTAAGGGCGCAAAAATATATATATTCCCTGAATTAACAAAATATAATTTAATAATAAATTATAACTTGTTGTATTTGAGTGAATTAAATATTGATATTTCCATGAATTGCCAGCCAAATGCATGCAGGATCGGTACTTGTATAGCTAACTTTATGTTTTTTTCGGGACTGAATAAGCATATAATCGCCTTTTTTGAGAAAAACATCTTCTTCATTCTCAAAACTCAGTCTTGCTTCCCCCTGTAACAGAACAACCCATTCGTCAGTATCCTGGTCATACCATTGATCTTCGGGAGTGGTTTGCCCGGTAGAAATAATTCTTTCAACCCTTATGTTATTTCCATAGAAGAGTGTTTCAAATACCTCATCTTCTGATCTTTGGATTACTTCAGATATTTCAAAAATATTATTTTTATACATGTTTGAAAGAATTATAGTTGGAAAATATTTTATAATTGTTTTAGCGGATTTTAAATACTAAAAAACATGATGACGAACTATCCACCAGCCAGTTAGCCTCTTTAAATTAATGTGCCAAATCCAATATTTAATAATAAAATTGCAGTTATCATGATATTATTCATTCATCAATTCAGGAGGTTTAGCAATTCAAAAACCTATTCATAATCAAACTTTTATTTTTCTCTCATTTGCTACATTTCGTCACCTTTCAATCTCATTTCTTTCTTTTTTCATAAACAAATCAGAATTATTTGGTTATTGAGAAGAAGATACTATGTGCTAATATTGTTAAAATTTTTAAAATCCGGATATTTAGCCAGGCGAAGATTTAATCTGTTAAATTTTCTCCCATATTCAGTGATCGGAGTATTGGTAAACATAATATTACTTGCTAATTACGGTCGAGTATAAGTATAGTGTGGGATTAGAGATCATTCATATTTAATTTACCCACATGTTTATTAATTTGTAATTCGTTCAATTTTAATACCTTAGTCCGCATTATACGTATACAATGTTATATGCTGTGCTACTTCACATTGTTTTTTTAATGTTGTTAGTTGAATATTTCTTCAATTATATAAAAAACACCCGTATTAGAATTCTTCTTTTTAAATCTGTCTTTGTTTCTTAATTTTTCCAATTTTAGCTTTTCATTATCGGTTAGGTTATATTGCTCTATTAGCGTTTGCAATTTGAGGGGATAGATAGTATCCTGCAAAGTTTTGCTGAAATAAACCGATAATTTTTTATCGGGAATAATCATGTTGTCAAAAATAAGTGTATTATCTCTGAGGTCTGAATATAAAACAATTCTATTGTTTATGGCTTCAACTTTTAAGGATTTACCACGATGGTCTTTGACTTTATAAAATATTTTCTTTTCATTTGTATAGCCCCAAATACTATCACAGGGAATTTTGTTTTTATTGCCATTGAAGTCGAGAAGGATAAAATTATTTGTAAATGTAGCCAGTTTAATACTTTTGTATGTTTCCTTGTTACATGTATCCTTATAATGCTCGTAACTCCTATAAAATTCAATTTGTCCAATAGCAAAAAAAGGACTCAAAATTAGAAGTACAAAGATGGGTGAGAATATGATTCTATAACGAAACATGGAATTACTCTTTGATTTTTGCCTATTCCGTTGCATAACATTTTTCGGTATAATGGATAAAATTAATACTATTTTTTTTAGACAATGTTGTCTAATGGACATTTTTCGTAAATAATAGCACCAGCAACTGCATCAGGAAGAACTCCAACTCCTACTACCAAACCACTAACTAACATCCCCAATGACATCAGCAAATATATGCCACCACTTAACTTTTCTTTAATTTGGTCTTCGAAGTTTTAATTTGTTTGAGCCCATGATAATGTGCTTATTGAGCGATCGAATTTTTCACTTGATTGTTTTAAAGACAATAACCTTCTTTTTTCACCAATTTCAAGCAAATAATATATTTTTTCGGTGTATGATTAATAGTCCATACTTTGTTTTTTAGCATTGCATACAACTGTTTCCCAGTCATAATATTTCAACCAAACTACCTGATATTAAACAAATAAACAATATTAATTCATCGGATCGCAATCACACTTCTCCTTTTCCTTCCCTTATCATTAATGGCTCGATGCCTGTACAGTCAATAATTGTAGAAGGAACATTGTCGCCGGGTCCGCCATCAATAACTATATCAACAATATCCTTGTATTTTTCATAAATGAGTTCCGGATCGGTAGTGTATTCAACGATTTCGTCATCGTCTCGGATTGAAGTAGACATTATTGGGTGTCCTAATTCTTTTACAATTTCCAGTGGTATATTGTTTTCCGGAATTCTGATACCAAGGGTTTTCTTTCTGCTTTGGAATATTTTAGGCACATTACTGTTGGCGTTCAGAATAAAAGTATAAGGCCCCGGCAAACTATTGCGCATCAAACGGAAAACTTCATTTGAAATGGGTTTGGTATATTCTGAAAGCTGACTCAAATCGGTAAAAATAAATGTAAAATTGGCTTTATCTTTTCTTACGCCTTTTATTTGCGCAATTCGTTCAAAGGCTTTGGATTTGAGAATATCACATGCAAGCCCGTAAATTGTATCAGTAGGATAAATGATTACGCCACCATCGTTAAGACATTCGACAACCATTTTAATGTGGCGGGCGCTTGGGGTTTCTGGATGAATTTTTAGTAGCATAGCTTTGTTGATTAATTGTACTGAGAACTCAAAAAAAGGGTAAGCCTAAAATATCGCACCGCTACAACCGCCTACCCTTGCTTCCTTCCGGATCTGGGGGAGTTCAGCAGGAGCTGGTCGTATCAGACTTACCCGCTGCAAAGATAGAAATTTTTGGATTATCTTGTGTTTTTAACGTGATATTTAACTTTACTTTATAAATTTGCCAATTATCAAAAATTACTATGATGGAAGAGAAATCAATGACTCTTAACAAAAACTCAATGATGACCGCAATGCCGGTTGGCGGCGCAATAGTATTGGTATCAATTGTTTTATACGTTTTCGATTTTGATACACGTGGTTTCTGGGGTTATCTTATTTATTCAATTCTGCTTGTCGGTATTATCTGGGGAACAAAAAAATTCCGAGACCAGTATAATAACGGATTATTAACCTATGGGCAGGGCATTAAGTCAGGATTATTGATAGGATTATTTACAGGTATCATCAATGCTGTATACACCTTTGTGTTTTATAAGTTTTTTGCTCCTGAACAGATCATTGTTTTACTTCAAAAAACTGAAGAGCAGCTTCTGGAGAAATCTCCTGATATGACTGATCAACAGCTTGATATGGCACTTTCAATGACTGAAAAATTCATGACACCCGGATTTATGTCTTTCGGTTCGTTGATAAACACCCTGATAGCCGCCCTGCTTTTATCACTGATAGTTGCAATTTTTCTGAAACGCGATGTGCCAAGGTCCATTGAATAGTTAATTATTATTTCATGAACATTACAGTTGTAGTCCCATTATTTAACGAAGAAGAATCGCTTCCAGAGCTTGTTTCCTGGATCGAAAGCGTAATGAATGTCAATGATTTCAGTTATGAAGTTATACTTGTTGATGATGGTAGCAGGGATGGTTCATGGAAGGTGATTGAACAGTTGAGTGCAAGGAATTCTAATGTTAAAGGAGTTAAGTTCAGGCGGAATTATGGTAAATCAGCCGCTTTAAACGAAGGGTTTGCGCTGGCATCTGGTGAGGTGGTTATCACTATGGATGCCGACCTGCAGGATAGTCCTGAAGAAATACCTGAATTGTACAGAATGATAATTGACGAGGGTTATGATCTTGTTTCGGGATGGAAGAAAAAGCGCTATGATTCAAAACTTACTAAAAACCTCCCTTCAAAAATCTATAATGCAGCTACCCGACGAATGTCGGGATTGAAATTGCATGATTTTAACTGTGGTTTGAAAGCGTATAAAAATGAAGTTGTGAAAAACATTGAGATCTATGGCGAGATGCACCGCTATATCCCCATGATCGCAAAATGGGCAGGATTTCGGAAAATTGGTGAAAAAGTTGTTACACATCAGGCAAGGAAATTTGGTACTACAAAATTCGGTGCGGAGCGTTTTATTCATGGCTTCCTCGACTTGCTTTCAATAGCCTTTGTAACCCGTTTTGGACGTAAGCCTATGCATCTTTTTGGTTTGCTTGGAACCCTTATTTTTGCCATAGGCTTTGTTATTGCTGGCTATCTGGCTTATGGACGGATCTTTTTGGATGTTTACCGAATGACTGAGCGCCCGCTGTTTTATTTTGGTTTACTGGCAATGATCCTGGGAACTCAACTGTTTCTTACCGGTTTTCTGGCTGAACTCATTGCCCGTAATAATAACGACAGGAATAAATATCAGATTGAGAAAAGGATAGGTTTGGAATAAAATGTTTTTAAGAAACCGGAATCTGAAAATAAGGAAGGTGTGAAGTGTTTTATAAACAGCAAAACAGACAAAAACTGATTACGTTAATATGATTTATAAACACAGTGGGATTTTTAATTAATTCTGCCGGAGATGCAAGGAAAAAAAGTTGTAATTATTGGTTCGGCATATCCATTGCGGGGCGGACTTTCAAATTTTAATGAAAGACTGGCAAGGGAATTTATCAGTGTCGGTTATGAAACAACAATTTATACTTTCAGCCTGCAATATCCGTCAATTCTTTTTCCGGGTAAAACTCAACTTTCTTCAGAACCAAAACCTCAGGACCTTGATATCAGGGTGGTAATAAACTCGGTAAATCCTACAAACTGGGTGAAATGGGGAAGGAAGATCAGGAAGCTGAAACCTGATCTGGTTATCATGAAATTCTGGATACCTTTCATGGCACCCTGCCTGGGAACCCTTGCGCGCATTATATGTAGGAATCGTAAAACCAGGGTGATTACAATTATTGATAATCTTGTTCCACACGAAAAACGACCTTTTGATAATACCTTAACCACTTATTTTGCTCGTAGTGTTGATGGCTTTCTGGCAATGTCGAGGGCTGTGTTTGAACAGGTTGAGTTATTTGTGCGTAAAAAGCCAAAAATATTTTCACCTCATCCGGTTTATGATGTTTTTGGCAAAAAAACCGATAAGGTAAGAGCAAGAAAAAAGCTTAGTATTGATGAAAACGGAAAATACATTTTGTTTTTTGGGTTCATAAGGGATTACAAAGGACTTGACCTGCTGCTTGAAGCTATGGCAAATCCGGAAATAAAAGCTCAGAATATAAAGTTGCTGGTTGCAGGTGAATATTATACTGATCCCAAGCCTTATAACCATATGATCGAACAAAATGATCTCAATGATTATGTGGTTTTGCATACCGATTTTATTCCTGATTCAGCAGTGGGGCTTTATTTCAGCGCTGCCGATCTGGTGGTGCAGCCGTACAAAACTGCCACTCAGAGCGGAGTTACCCAGATAGCATATCATTTTGAGGTTCCTATGATAATCACAAATGTAGGAGGATTAGCTGAATTTGTTCCTCACGAAAAAGTGGGTTATATCGTAGATCCCGACCCGGCTTCGATCGCTGACGGTATTCTGAGATTTTTTAATACTGCTGACAGATCTCATTTTCTGAACCATTTAAAAGAAGAAAAGAAAAAATATAGCTGGGACTTTTTTCTTGGAAAGATATTTGAATTAAAAGACATTATTGAAACAAAGCAATAAAATTAAGATGATAATAAGAAGCAAAGCACCTTTAAGGCTTGGATTGGCGGGCGGAGGCTCTGATGTGGCGCCTTATTCTGATTTATATGGAGGAGCGATCCTCAATGCTACAATAAATATGTATGCTTATGCTACCATAATACCCAGGAACGATGGTAAAATTGTGCTGAACAGCTACGACAGTAAGCAAAGCATTGAACTTAACGCTAAGAAAACTCTTACAATAAATGGAAGACTCGATCTTCACAAAGGGGTTTATAACCGTGTTGTCAAAGATTATGTACACAAGCCTTTGTCATTTGAACTTACTACCTTTGTGGATGCACCTCCCGGTTCAGGATTAGGAACATCATCTACAATGGTGGTGAGTATTTTGGGGGCTTTTACCGAGTGGCTAAAGCTCCCGCTCGGAGAATATGATATTGCACGCCTGGCATATGAAATTGAACGTATTGACCTTGGTATGGCAGGAGGAAAGCAGGATCAGTATGCTGCTACGTTTGGCGGTGTGAATTTCATGGAGTTTTTTAAGGATAACAAGGTCATTGTTAATCCTTTGCGCATAAGAAGTACGTATCTTAACGAACTGTCATACAGTCTGATACTATTTTATACTGAAACCAGCCGGCTATCGTCAAAGATCATAGAACAGCAGGTTAAAAATGTGCTGCATAATAAGGTTGAATCCATTGAGGCAATGCATCAGCTTAAAAATCAGGCTATTATGATGAAGGAGGCTTTACTCAAGGGCGATCTTGACGAAATGGGACATATCCTTGATTTTGGGTGGCATTACAAAAAGCAAATGGCTGATGACATTACCAATGAGCAATTGGATCTTATTTATGAAACTGCCCGTGAAGCCGGTGCAAGCGGAGGAAAGATATCAGGTGCCGGAGGAGGTGGTTTTATGATATTTTATTGCCCTGAAAATACCCGCGTTAAAGTAATTCAGGAACTTGAAAAGATGGGCGGAAGGGTCAGGCGCTATGAATTTACTACTATGGGGCTGACAAGCTGGACAGTATAATATGTGGTTGTTTAGTGGTATCTCAGTCGTATTTCAAGTTCACAAAAATGCGTAATAATAAAATAGTGTTAGTTTTTTATATTTTTATTTCGGATCAGAAACCTGAAAAAAACATCTAATTTGACAAAAACACGAAAGACAATGAAATCATATAAAAATTTCTTGCACTTAGCCCGGAATCGCTACTCTGTCCGGGCATTTGATACACGGTCTGTAGAAATGGAAAAAATCAATCATGTTCTTGAGGTAGGCAGAATTGCTCCTTCGGCAGCTAATTTGCAGCCCTGGAATTTTATTGTTGTAAAGGATGAGCCATATCGTTCGTATGTTTTTGAGGCTTATAACAGGGTATGGTTCAGGGATGCACCTGTTTATCTTGTACTTTGCGCTGATCATAATATCTCATGGAAGCGTTCAGATGGTAAAGACCATGCTGATATTGACCTTGCTATTGCTGCTGACCACATGACCCTGGCTGCTGCTGAACTGGGGCTTGGAACATGCTGGGTTTGTAATTTCAATCCTGACAGACTTAAAGAACTTTTAAATATCCCTTCTAACTTTGAACCTATAGTAATTCTTCCTTTGGGATATCCGTTGGATACAGGCGAACCCGACCGTCATGAAACTAAACGAAAGCAATTAAAAGATATAGTTAAGTGGAATTGTTTCTGAACCGGGATTTAAGCTGCATAAGTAACATGATTTTAGGTTGTTACATTCAGATGGCACTTAAAAATCAACCAAAAGGAGTAAAATGCCCTGAAATAATGTTTCTCTATATTCGTTTAGGCTAAAAACTCAGTATATGCGATTTAACCGGACTTTTTTTCTTCTGTTTATTTTCCTTTTAAGTAATTATTTAAATCTTTTTGCACAAAATAAATATCCACAGGGATATTTTCGCCTGCCACTTGATCTTACACCTTCATTATCCGGTACTTTCTCTGAGATCAGATCCAATCATTTTCATTCAGGTGTGGATCTCAGAACTCAGGGAGCTGAAGGCAAGCCTGTTTATGCTATTGCAGATGGACATGTGGCGAGGATAAGGGTTCAGCCTGTAGGATTCGGAAAGGCTTTATATATTGAACATTCCAATGGATATACCTCTGTGTACGGGCATCTCCACAATTTTATCCCCGCCATTCAGAAATATGTTGTTGCAGAACAATACAGAAGGGAATCGTTTGATGTGGATTTATACCCTGCTGAAGATAAATTTTATTTCAAGAAGGGCGATCTGATTGCATGGAGTGGAAATTCAGGTAGTTCGGGAGGTCCACATCTGCATTTTGAGATAAGAAAAACTTCAAATCAGAACCCGATAAATCCCTTGTTATGTGGGCTGGACATCCGGGATAATATAGCTCCTGTCATACAGGCTTTTAAGGTTTATCCTGTAAGCGAATATTCCACCGTGAATAATTCTCCGGATAATATGCTGTTCACAGTTACGGCAAATAACAACACATACACCATCAACGATAATAAGCCTCTTATGATATCGGGGGATGTGGCTTTCGGTGTTCAGTCGTATGACAAGCATAATGCCAGTGAACTTCGTAACGGTATTGTTTCATTTAAGGTTTTTATTGACGATGAGCAGGTTTTTGCTTATCGTGTGGATGAGATTAGTTTTGATGAAACCCGATATGTGAACTCGGTTATTGATTATGAGGAACTTATCAGAAGGAAACGAAGGTTTATTCAAACCAGGATACTGCCAAATAATCCGCTTAAAATATATTCATCAGTTAAAAACAAGGGTGTGTTTACTTTTGATGAAAACAAAGAATATAAAGTCGTAGTTGAGCTTGCTGATGTGGCAGGGAATAAAGGAATTCTAAAATTCCTGGTAATTGGTAAACCACCTGTACATATACCTTTAAACCGTAATGAGCATAAAAATTCGGTTCATTTCAGGTGGGATCATCCCAATAGTTTTGAGTCTGAGACTTTTAACCTTGAAATCCCTCCCGGTTCATTGTATGAGAATATCTGGTTCACCTATAAGGAAGAACGGCCAAAGAATGGAACCTTTGCAAAGCTTTATCATGTGCATAATTATTATACACCTCTGCATAATAGCTTTACGATCTCGATAAAGACGGAGAATTTGTCGCCGGCATTGATTAATAAGGCAGTAGTTGCTCGTCTTGATGAAAAGGGGCAATGGGTTTCGGAAGGTGGCGGTTATAAAAATGGCTTTATGACTGCGAGATCAAGGAATTTTGGGGTTTATAGCGTGAAAGTTGACACTCTGGCGCCAAAAATCATACCTGTCAACATTCAAAATGGAAAGAATATTAGCCAGCAGAAAACCATCAGCCTGAAGATCAGCGATTCATTTGCAGGTATTAAATCATACAGGGCAACCATGAATGGGAAATGGATTTTAATGGATTACGACAGGAAAAATGATCTGATAACCTACGAAATTGACGACAGAACATTAAAAGGCAATAATTCGTTTTTGCTGGTGGTTGAGGATAATGTTGGAAATCGCTCTGAGTACAAGGCTAATCTGATAAGATAAAGCGATATATTTTAGTCGTAAAATCCTTCCCAAAACAATTTTAACCTTCGTTATTGTTAATTGCTCTGATCCTTTGCAGCAGGGTAGGGTGGGAGTAATGGAAGAAGACATATAATGGATGGGGGGTAAGGTTGCCAAGATTTTTCTGAGTAAGCTTTTTCAGGCTGTTTATCAGCTCCTTACCAAATCCATAGTTTTTTGCAAATCTGTCAGCCTGATATTCAGCTTTCCGCGACCAAAGGTTTAAAAATATTCCAAGTACAAATGATATGGGGCTGAACAAAATTCCAAAGGCTATCATACCTATATGAAAAGAATGCTCCTCAACACCAAATGCTGCGCTAAGCATAGGGCTACCGATAAATACCGAGAACAGCAGTAGTATCATTCCGGTTTGTAAAATGCCTGTGATCAGGTTTATCCAAATGTGTTTTTTCTTGTAATGACCTGTTTCATGTGCTAAAACAGCTACTATTTCTGTTTTTTCCAGATCGTTGATTAGTGTATCGTAAAGAACAATCCGCTTTTTAGGACCAATACCAGTGAAATAAGCATTAGCTTTTGTGGATCGCTTAGAACCATCAATAACAAAAATGTTTTTCAGTTTAAAACCGGCTTTCTTGACAAACTGCAGAATAGTATCACGCAGTTCTCCTGCTTCAAGAGGGGTTTGCTTGTTGAATAAAGGCACAATGATACTTGAATAAACAAGAGTCATGAAAACCGAAAAAATGCTAATGGCTATCCATGCATATATCCAGAACATTTGCTGGGTTTTCATATAAATCCATATGATAAGTGAAAGCAGCCCGCCGCCTATTATTGCTCCCAGCAGCCAACCTTTGATTTTGTCTAGTACAAAGGTTAAAGGTGTGGTTTTATTAAAACCAAAGCGTTCTTCGATCACGAAAATCTGATAAACTGCAAACGGAGTTGAAAGAATATCGGATACAAGCATTAGTGAGCCAAAAAATAATAATGCCATAAGTACAGGATGCGTGGTAATGCTTCTGATTATCCCGTCAGCCCACGGAATACCACCAGCCAGAATAAAAACTATCATTATCAGAAACCCAAAAGTGCCTGAGATCAGACCAAAACGAGTATTTGTCTTTTTGTATTCCTGTTGTCTGGAGTATTGTTCTTCATCGTAAATACCTTTCAACTCATCGGGGATATGAGTGAAATGATGCCGGTAGTTAAGAAAATCAAGCCACAGTTCAAACAAAAAGTCGGCAACAAGAATGACTATAATAATACTGAAAAGTAATGAGGGGCTCATAAAAAAATGATGCTTTAGTATGGTAATTCCTGTTCTTCATCGGTTTCATCATCCATTTCATTCATTTTACTCTGGTAGGTAACCACATTCTGACCATATGCCTGACCTGTTCCAGGTTCAAACTGAGGGGAGGTTTCAAGCTCAAGGAAAAGAGCATTTTTATCAATAAACTGGAATCTCAGATCACTTAGCTTTCCGTTTCTATGCTTCGCAATGCTTACTTCAGCAATTCCTCTGGTGGAGTTACCCTGGTCATCCACTGTAATTTTATAATACTCAGGACGATATAAGAATAGCACCATATCGGCATCCTGTTCAATAGCTCCTGATTCACGAAGGTCGGAAAGAATAGGTCTTTTTGAACCTCCGCGGGTTTCAACAGCACGGCTTAGCTGAGAAATAGCTATGATTGGAATATTTAATTCTTTGGCAAGACTTTTTAGTGAACGCGAGATATTGCTTATTTCCTGCTCACGGTTTCCTTTAACCTCACCACCACCCGACATTAACTGAAGGTAGTCGATCATAGCAAGCTGGATATTATGTTGAGCTTTGAGTCGACGACATTTAGCCCTTAATTCAAAAATAGTAAGAGCCGGACTATCGTCAATAAGTAGCGGGGCGTCTTCAAGATTTTTGATTTTTGCATTTAGCTGGTGCCACTCATGATTTTCGAGATTGCCCTTTTTAAGTTTATCAGCAGGCAATCCGGTTTCTGCTGAAATAAGACGGGTAACAAGCTGGATAGCTGACATTTCAAGAGAAAATACAGCAATGGGCATATTATAAACAACTGAAATATTAAGAGCCATTGACAGCATAAATGCTGTTTTACCCATACCTGGTCTGGCTGCAATAATGATAAGGTCAGAAGGCTGCCAGCCGTTAGTTATGCGGTCTAACGATGAAAATCCTGATGGAACTCCGCTAAGCCCACCTTCTGTATTTCTTGCTTTTTCAATGTTTTCAACAGCTTCTCTGATAAGTGCAGGCATATTATAAACGCTTCGCCTGATGTTTGTTTCGCTTAACGAAAACAAATTCCTTTCAGCCTTATCGAGCAGATCAAAAACATCAACAGTGTCTTCAAAAGAGTCATGAATTATTTCGGATGAAGCACGGATCAATTCACGCTGTATGTATTTCTGCATTAAAATACGTGCGTGATATTCAATATTGGCTGCCGATGATATCCGATTTGTAAGTTGAGTAATGTAAAATGGTCCGCCAACAATGTCAAGTTTACCATTAGTCTTAAGTTTGTTTGTAACTGTGAGAATATCAACCGGTTGAGTTTCTTGGAATAATTGTAGTATAGCTTCAAAAATATACTGATGTATCTCTTTATAGAAGGTTTCCGGTTTTAATATATCAATCACAGCTGTGAGAGCATCTTTCTCAAGCATGATAGCGCCAAGTACGGCTTCTTCAAGATCTAAAGCCTGTGGCGGCAGTTTCCCATGTTCGCTTATATCACTGACAATAACTCGTTTAGCCGTTCTTCGGGTAGTTTTTTCAATTATAGGTGTTTTAGTTTCTTCCATGACCCAAAAATAAGTAATTACATTATATCCCTGCAGAATTAACTATAAAAAAGTTTTTAACACCGGATAAATCACATCACAAATCTGAAAAGTGTCATAAACCTTTATTCCTCTCTAAAAATCATCCCTGGCTGAACCATGAAAAGCTAATTTGCTATAAAAATCTCGTAGAGTCATAATAATCAGGCGCTTCGAGAGCTTCAGCATTCAAAAAGCTAATCCTATATCCCTTTATCAACCCCATAAGGGGTGCTATGATTATAATGCCTATGGTACTCTAAAACACATAAAAACCCCGAAGGGGTGAAATTATTATAACCGCCATGTTTCCACTCTACCATAGAGAACCCTGAAGGGGTGGTATGTTTATAGAAAATTTGACAAATTCCAACCCTAAGCCCTACAGGGGCTTCCCTAAATAGGGTTGCACCGTTTTGATTCTGTTTGAAAAACGAACGCAGATCTGATTCCACTATAGCTCCGGTATCTGGGCTTTCAAAATTATAATACGGCAAATGCCCAAACAGATGTTTTACCAGCGTTGTCTTACCAGATTGCCGTGGGTCCGGTAATAGTGAGCACCGGGTATTGTGCAGCCATTTCCTGCATTTCTGGTTCTATTTCTCTTCGTAGATACATTTTTATGTATATTTATAGTTGAACTGCAAATACACATAAGTTTGCTAAATGATGTATCAGTTTGATTATTTATTCTGGGCAGATATTAGAAACTGCATTCAGTCAGTTTCTAATATATCATGCAGGAAATTATAAAAGGATCTTATGGATATTAAATACTGATCCGAGGATTTTTTTATCTTGTTCATGAAAGAAGCAGCTTCCGGCAGATTTGCAACAGCTTCATTATATTCAAGTATTGCTTCAGCATCAGATAAAACCTTTTCTTTAGCGAGCTCGTTGTTGAAATGAGCTGCTATATCTAGAATATCACTTTGTCCGAAAAAAATAGGGTCATAATAATAGTTCAGTGAAAGGATATTTTCAAGATCTATAAAAGAAACAGGATTAATTTCCGGACTAGATGAGGCAAGTTCATCATATATCAATCTGACTTCTTTATCATTAAATGTAACTATACAATTACACTTAGCAGCAACATCTGATAGTATTTGTCTGAATTGTATGAGGGGGTTAATATCAGGTTCAAGCAAATAATGATTTATTTCCATTTTTATATCCTTTTCTCCGAGTATTCCGGAACTAATAAAAAACGGAAGTTGTTCGTAGGGCTTTAAGCCGTCAAACAAAGGCAAAGCAGGTTTATGATACCAAACCCGCAAAAAACATAGTTGTTGATTTCTTTTTCCGAGAAAGTCCTTTAAAGCCGCTTTGTTAGTTAAAACAATGTTTTCCTTATGAGCCTTGAGCTTCCTGATTTGCACTGGATCGGTAAGGAAATCATATGGAATATTGTCTGGGATTAGTATTCCTTTATAATACAGGTCGAATTTTTGAAGTTCATCAAGCCATTGCAGTTTAAAAACCGAGTTCTGAGGTACACGTTTCCAGCAATGTCCTTTGAAATCACATGGATAAGGGTAATCGCAATAAGTACCTATGTCAATTGCGGGTGATTTATCAAGTTTTATCACTACAAGCTGTTCTTCAATCTCCTGTTGCACAAATGACTGCAACTTCAATATATCTTTTGTAACATTTTGCTGTATAAACAACTCGTTGAGTTTTGGTTCACTATTAAGGACATAATCCTCATTCATATAAATAATGAAGAAACCATCCAGTTTCAGTCCGCTGCCGGTGATCACATAATATTGCAGAGCGGCATCCATTAAATATGTTTCGCTGATCGCAAGTGAGCTTTTAACTTCATAGCCGTACCATTTCCCATCCTGATACGCCAGGATATCGAGAGCTGCCAATACACCATTATATACAAATGCTGCTTCATAGATAGTATTAGTGTTTTGAGAAATAAGACTTTGTGTATATGCCACTGATTTAGCATATTGAAAAGGGGTAGAAGGTGATGCATCCACACCTTCGGGGAACAGGTCTCGGGCAATCAATCCGATATTAGTTCCACGTTTGAATTTGACAAGTCGTTCTGGAGTCAGCTTGTCGCGAAGATAATAGCGTTTTTTGTATAAATACAACGCTTTATGGCATTGCCAGCCTCTGATAAAAGCTGATTTTGAAAGAGCATGTTTACTGGTTGTCATAATTTGAAGCCCAATTAAGTGGGCAGGGACTTATGCAGGCTGATAATAAAAAGACCGGATGTATAGGGGTTCATTTCCCTATACATCCGGAGTTTAATTATTTCATCGAAACTATTTTCTTAATAAACATTTCATTACCAATACTGATTCTGCAGAAATAAATTCCGGGTAACATATCTTCTGATTCAACGGGCAGTTGATAATCGCCGGCTGGTTCATAAGTATCTTTCAATGATAGGATCATTTTACCCTGAGAATTGAACAATTCAATATTAACCTGTGAATCTACCGGTAATGAATAGGATATCATTGTTGAACCTGAGAAAGGATTAGGATAAACTGCAGGTTCGTAAATTTTTGTCATTAAATTTTCATTATACTGATATTTAATCATCGGCACTTCTATTGCATTAACATTGGCAGCAACTACATCACCCCAGGTGAGGTCATTCAGTCTGGTCTTGAATTTCATGATGGTTTTTCTTTCTGCAGGTAGGGGCGAATTATCGAAACTAAAGATAATACAGCGCAGGCTGTTGCCAATCTCAGCACATCTGAATTCATAGCCTCTCAGAGCTATTTCCACATCCTTCATTGTTAATCCCTGAATATCAAACTGCAATCCGGCTAAAGTACCATCATTTGCTAGATCGATTCCGTCATTATTCAGATAAATATAACCAGTTTCTGAATTCACTATTTGCGAACCATGTTTTCTTTCGCCAACAATTATACTGTTTGTACCAACAACATCCTGTACGTTGATAATATTGTCGCCGTTAACGTCAGCATTTTCAAAACAGAAAGGAGTAGGATTCTGAAGGAGGATATAGTTGGTAGTTGTAACAATATCAAGTACACTCACAACTCCGTCGCAGTTTGAATCGCCCAGTAGCGGCAGGCTCATACTTCCAATGAAAATATTGTCAATAAACACATTATCACCTTCATTATTGATCTTATCATGAATGCGGCAGCTTGATTGAAGTGTTATTGTGAAAGCCGTGCCTTTGAATTCAGAAAGATCAAATATCTTTTTAGAAAACGGATCAGCATTTGTGGTTGGATTAAAATCCATAACACCATCAATATCAGCAATCTGAACAGTATCATTGATAAGAACTCTGAACCATGAGAATTTGATTCCCAAACTATAGGTTTGACGCAGATCAAATGCTAGATATACTTCGGGCATATTAGTGGCGTCAACATTACATATTTCGGCAAAACCATGAAAATCAACGTTTGAATTCCATGCCTGCTCTGGTGTTGTTCCTGTAGGTGTTCCTGACCAGCCAGTGAATAATCCAGCACCGGTGAAATGTAATCCGAATTCACTTTCATATGCCGAACGCCTGTCAACTTTTACAAATGCTTTTGAGTTTGAGGAAAGAATGAAATTATCTGATTCCCCGGTTTCAAAATCATCTTCAAGCGGGAGGTTTCTTCCGTCAATAGAAAAATGATCATCAAATACTACAGTGGTAGTGCCATTGGCATTAACTACGGTAACATGAACACTGTAAACACCTGGAGCAGTGAAAATAATTTCAGGATGCTGGCTTGCTGATGTGGTTCCGTTAATGAACATATATGTTGAAGGTGTAAAGCTCCATTGCCAGCTTGTCGGATTATAAAGAGTATTATCTTCAATTGTTATTGGGTCATAAATACAACCTGCTGTTGAGCTGGCTTCAAACTGCGGATATGGAGCGGGATTATTTGTTACCACAATGAAGCCTTGTTTGGTAAGGGTTTCATTTCCGTATGCGTTTTGAGCTGTCAGGGTAACATTATATGTGCCGGGAGTGGAATAGGTGATACCTGTGGGATCTTTAACAGTTGAAGTAGCAGGTACACCTCCGTTGAATGTCCAGTTCCATGAATTGGGAACCCCTTTTGTGAGATCAGTGAAATTAATTGACTGCCCAGGTTGAATAATAGTAACGGGAGTGCTGAAATCAGGTTGTGGAGAAAAAGGAACAGCTTTTACAGCTGCGTATGCATCAATTCTTCCGGCACCCAATTGTCCTGCCCATTGTGGGTTCAAAGCGTCAATATTAACGCAAGTAGCTTCCATAACGCTTTTAAGATCAGCATTTGTGAGGTTGGGATTAATTGATTTCATCAATCCGGCAAGTCCTGCTGCCACAGGGGTAGCCATTGAAGTACCAAAATATGAATCGTAATAACCCATTGACGTGTTTTCAAAAACAGTGCTTAAAAGTCCCATAGGACCGGGTGAAGCATAACCACCGGGAGCACACACTGAAACGTAGGTACCCCAGTTCGAAAAGTCAGTTTTTACGTCATTATCGTTAGTTGAAACAACAGCAATAACGTGGGCATAGCCTGCAGGATATCTTATTGCATTGTCAGATTCGTTTCCTGCAGAAGCTAAAAACGAAATTCCCATGGCAGCACCTGTATTAATAATATTCTGATAGGTTTGGCTATATCCTGAACCTCCATATGACATACTTATAACATCGGCGCCATTATTAATTGCCCAGTTTACACCCTGTTGTGAGTGAGTAATTGCTACTGCCTGATTGGAAGCTCTTACGCCAATTAAACTTGTATTATAGCCAATTGCAGCAATTCCGAGATGATTGTTTGTTTCGCCTGCAGCAAGTCCGGCACAGTGAGTTCCATGCGACCAGTCGCCAGGATCACCAGTATTTGGAGGGTTTGAATCCGGGGTGTTGTTTACCACATTACGTTGCAAAACAACTTTATTGGTAAGATCGGGGTGATGTGACCATACTGCATTATCAACTATAGCAATTTTAATTTCAGGATCGCCTTTTGTAATTTCCCATGCCTGTTCAGCATTGATAACATCAAGATGCCATTTCCATTTATAGGGTCCGTTGACCAGATTGTAAAGGCTGTCGTTGGGCTTGAAATCGGGATAGTAGCAAGGTACTTTTTCTGCATAATCTATTTCGGGTTTTGCTTCAAGATCTGAAATTATTTTATTAAGCGCTTTATGATCGGTGAAAGTTAAAAGGAAGGTCCTTAATAACTTGATGTCATTATTGGCATCAAGGGGACGGTTAATGCTGATAAGTTCATGTTTGTTAAAAATATCAGCAAAATAACCAGCATCTTCCTTTTTTACTGTATAATCAGGTGCTACGGAAATTTGCGGATCATAGTCGTCGTGGAATTTAACAAAGATTTGTCCGTCAACATAATCTTTTTCGAAATTTTGTCCGTTAGCGACATAACCTGTCAGCATTAAGGTAAAGAATAAAATAGTTATCACCTTGCTGATCAATTTGTTAGCATTTTTCATTGTGGGATTTTTTTGATGAATATTACATTTTAAAGGCTACAAAAATACAATTTTTAACTTAAACCCGACTTTCAAAAACTGAGTTTCTGTTTCAAAAAGTAATACTTAGGCTCATAAGAACAAAAATTAGTACTTTCGTAGTCAAATTAAAAAATGTAAAATGACTATACTTATCACAAATATAAAAGAGCTTGTAGGTGTTGATTATGAAAGAAAAGCAAGGTTGTGCGGATCTGAAATGGAAACTCTTAAAACTATTGAGAATGCTTTTTTACTTATTGAAAACGGATTGATATCATTATTCGGACAGATGAAAGAATTAAATAATTCTGTTGTTAATGATCCGGTTCGTGAAATTACAAAAATAGATGCCGGCGGACGTATGGTTTTTCCTTCATTCTGCGATTCACACACTCATCTTGTGTATGCCGGAAGTCGTGAGATTGAATATATAGATAAGATCAGGGGGTTGTCGTATGAAGAAATTGCAAAGCGTGGGGGAGGAATACTCAATTCAGCCAGAAAACTTCATGACACCTCATTTGAAAGCCTTGTAGAACAAGCAACTGAGCGGCTTAATGAAATCATTAAGCTGGGAACCGGTGCTGTTGAAATTAAATCGGGTTATGGTTTGAACACAGAAGATGAGCTTAAAATGCTCAGGGTGATTAAAAAGCTTAAAGAAACTTCGCCGCTGACAATTGTATCAACCTTTCTTGGCGCTCATGCAGTTCCTGCTGAATATAAAGGTCGTCAAAGCGAGTATGTTGACCATATAATAAACGAAATGATACCTTTGGTTGCTGCCGAAGAGCTTGCTGATTATATAGATGTGTTTTGCGATAAAGGTTTTTTTACGGTTGAAGAAACAGAGCGAATACTTATGGCAGGAATCAAACATGGGATGCGCCCAAAGATACATGCCAATGAGCTTGATTATTCTGGTGGGATACAGGTGGGAGTAAAATACAATGCTTTGTCAGTTGATCATCTGGAATATACCGGAGAAGAAGAGATCAAATGCCTACTTGGTTCGGAAACAATGCCAACATTATTGCCCGGAGCATCATTCTTTCTTGGTTTGATATACGCACCTGCCCGCCGTATGATTGACGCAGGTTTGCCGGTTGCTCTGGCAAGCGATTTTAACCCAGGATCTTCGCCATCAGGAAATATGCAACTGGTTTTATCAATGGGTTGTATAAAATACAAGATGACTCCTGAGGAAGCAATTAATGCCGTTACTCTAAACAGCGCCTATGCCATGGGTTTAAGCGAGGATTTGGGAAGTATTGCAGTAGGTAAAAAAGCCAATGTGTTCATTACCAAACCTGTCCCAACATATTCCTTTTTACCTTACGCCTACGGTAGCAATAAAGTGGCCACTGTGATATTAAATGGCGAAATACAGAAATTAAGTTAAGGTATTGATCCGCTATTAATTTGTAAATATTTTATTAAATAATAATCAAATAAACCATTAAATTTTTTATGAAACAACTTATTGAATGTGTACCTAATTTTAGTGAAGGCCGTAATATGGCTGTTATTAAGCAAATTACTGATCAGATCGAAACTGTTGAAGGTGTCAAGCTTCTTGATGTAGATCCGGGTGCGGCTACCAATCGAACTGTTGTAACTTTTGTGGGAACTCCTGATGAAGTGGTTGAAGCTGCTTTTAGGGCTGTTAAAAAAGCGTCAGAGGTAATTGATATGCGTCACCATAAAGGAGAGCATCCGCGTTTTGGCGCCACAGATGTTTGTCCGTTGGTTCCAATATCAGGCATTACCATGGAGGAAACTGTGGTTCATGCCCGTAAGCTTGCTGAACGGATTGGAGATGAATTGGGTATTCCTGTTTATTGTTATGAAAATGCAGCCTTTACACCTGAACGAAAAAATCTGGCTAATTGCCGCGCAGGGGAATATGAAGGCTTGCCTGAAAAGCTTGCAAAACCTGAATGGAAACCAGATTTTGGTCCGGCTTCTTTCAACGCTAAAGCAGGCGCAACAGCTGTAGGAGCAAGAGATTTTCTTGTAGCTTATAATATAAACCTGAACACCACTTCAACACGAAGGGCTAATGCCGTTGCTTTTGACATAAGAGAGAGAGGACGTCCCATGCGTGAAGGAAACCCTATTACAGGGAAAATTGTAAAGGATGAGAAAGGGAATGATGTTTATATCCCGGGTTCTTTAAAGGAATGTAAGGCAATTGGATGGTTCATTGAAGAATATGGTGTAGCCCAAATTTCAATTAATCTTACAAACATAAGTGTTACTCCGGTACATATAGCTTTTGAGGAAACATGTAAAAAAGCCAATGAGCGTGGATTAAGGGTAACAGGTTCTGAAATTGTAGGTTTGATCCCTCTGAAAGCAATGCTTGATGCAGGTAAATATTTTTTACGTAAACAAAAACGTTCGCTTGGAGTATCGGAGGAAGAGATAATAAAAATTGCAGTAAAATCTATGGGGCTTGACGAGCTGAAACCTTTTAAGCCTGAAGAAAAAATAATTGAATATATACTTCGTGACAAGACTGAGAAACGGTTGGTAGATCTTACCCTTATGGAATATGCCAATATAACTGCCAGCGAGTCACCAACACCGGGTGGTGGTTCAGCTTCAGCATATATAGGAGCTTTAGGTACTTCTTTAGGAACCATGGTTGCAAATCTATCAGCACATAAGGCAGGATGGGATGATCGTTGGAAAGAGTTTTCTGACTGGGCAGAGAAAGGACAGAAAATCAAGGATGAACTCTTGTTCTTGGTTGATGAAGATACCAGATCATATAATCTTATTATTGAAGCTTTTAAACTGCCAAAAGGCACTCCGGAGGAAATTGCCGAACGTAAAAAGGCAATTCAGGATGCTACCCGTTATGCAATTGAGATCCCATTTAAGGTTATGCAAAAAGCTTTTGAATCAATGGAGGTAATAAAAGCAATGACTGAGCATGGTAATCCAAGTTCGGTATCTGATGCCGGAGTTGGTGCGCTTTGTGCCCGTACTGCCGTTATGGGAGCTTTTATGAATGTCAGGATCAATGCATCAGGACTTGAAGACAAAGATTTTATAAATGATATAATTGCCAAAGGAGCTGTTATAGAGAAAGAGGCAAAAGATCTTGAAGCTCAGATCCTTGAAATAGTATTTGAAAAGGTAAAATAACAGAGTGGAAAATCCGACTTTCAATCCCGGGAAATTCAAATTACACCAGAGCCATTTTGAATCGAAAAGTTCGCTGCATGGCATAAAACACACATACAGGGTAATGTGTCATGTATTGGTTCTGGGTAACAAAATGAAATGGGAGCGAGAAACTCGCCTGGCTTTTTGTGCTGCCTTTATCCATGATATGTCGCGCCTTCACGATGGTTATTGTACGAACCATGGCTTGTGGGCAGCACAAAATAAATTACCGGAGTTTACTGAGTTTTTTCAAAGTCAGGGAATTAATAATTATGAGATTGAAGAGATAGGAGTAGCTGTTCAGAACCATTCTGAAAGATTTGAATTGGAAAAAAATAATAAATTCTGGAAAACAACAGCTTTACTTAAAGATGCTGATGCGCTCGATCGTATCAGATTAGGTGAGAACAACCTCGATCCGGCTTATCTGAGACTCAGTTATTCAAAAGAAATGATCCTCTTTGCCAGGGATTTGTATTTTGCTTCTACAACTAAGGAGATCAATGATTTTAACGATATGTTAAAGCTGGCAGAATCAATAATGAACAAGGATATGTTGAAATAAAATTGGCTGGAAATTCAAATTTCCGAAATGGTAAATTATTATGGGTTTTGGGTAAGAAAGCCATAAATTATACCTTTCAGTAGCCCCTGCTTTTTTAATTAGTATTAACTTTGCCATCTATTATTATTCTCATTAAATTTTTTAAACATGAAAACTGTTTTTACTAAATCCGGGAATCTGATGAAAAAACTAAAGATTTCTCTGGTTCTATTATTTTTTATGAGCTCATTTGCTCTCACGGCCGCCTGGTTCGACAGCCTGCCATACACTGTTACCCAACCTGATAGAAGTACAATTGAATGCTTTGTATCGGGTGATGAGTTTTTTAACTGGCTTCACGACGATGCTGGTTATACGATCATTGTAGGTGATGACGGATTTTACTATTATGGCACTGTTGAAGGTGAAATAGTTGTTCCTACTGCCTACAGAGTTAATAGTGTAAATCCTGAAAGCATAGGTTTGCAGCCATGGGCTAAAATTTCACAAAGAGAGTATCAGAATAAAAGGGATGAGTTCTGGAAAGATGCCAACCGTTCAACCCGCGCACCTCATGCCGGAACATTGAATAATTTGGTTGTTTACATCAGATTTAACGATCAGCCAGAGTTTACGCTTCCACGTTCAGTTTACGATGGTCGTTTTAACAATACCAATGGATCTTCATTAAAAACATATTATACTGAGGTTTCGTATGATAATTTATTGATTGACAGCCATCATTATCCAATCTGTGACCTTTCGGTTAACCTGTCCTATCAGGATCCGCATAATAGAAGTTATTTTGAACCATATCATGCAGTCAATAATCCTGATGGTTATAAAAACTCTTCACAACGTACCAACAGGGAGCATACTTTATTAAAAGATGCCATTGCTTTCATTCATGATGAAGTACCGCTTGACTTAGATATTGATGCCGACAACGACGGATATGTTGATAACATGTGTTTTGTAATCCGCGGAAACTCCGGTGCATGGGCTGATCTGTTATGGGCACATCGCTGGGTGCTTTATTCCTATAATGTTCATATTCATGGGAAAAAGGTATATGATTACACATTCCAGCCTGAAAATCAAAATGATGTTCAGACTCTTTGTCATGAAATGTTTCATTCTCTCGGTGCTCCTGACCTGTATCACTACACAAGTAATGGTATTGCACCTGCCGGACCGTGGGATTTAATGGAAAGTGGTTTTGGGCATATGCTTGGATATATGAAATACAAATATGCAAACCACACATGGATCACAGAAATACCTGAAATTACGACAGCAGGAACTTATACGCTCAATCCTTTAACTTCACCCTCAAATAATATTTACAAAATTGCCTCGCCAAATTCGCCAACACAATTTTTTATTGTGGAATATAGAAGAAAAGTTCCAGGAACATTTGAAATGAATCTACCGGGTTCAGGACTTTTGGTTTATCGGATTGATGTAACAGTTGGTGATGGCAATGCCGATGGTCCGCCGGACGAAGTATATGTTTATCGCCCCAATGGCACTACAACAAATAACGGCACTGTAAACCAAGCATATTTTGCTGCAAATGTTAATCGTACTGCTATCAATGACGAAACCAACCCGAGCAGCTTTTTGCAGAATGGTAGTCCGGGCGGTTTGAACATTTTCAATATTGGACAGGCAGGCGAAACAATTTCATTTGATGTTTTAATGGGCACCGAGATCATTCCTGATATTATCGCTGATGTGACAACAGTTCCTCTTGGTGGTTCAGTTTATTTTACTGATAACTCTTCAAATAATCCTACTTCATGGTTATGGAGTTTCCCTGGTGGCAATCCGGCAACATCCACACAGCCAAATCCGACCGTTTCTTATGAAACACTGGGTATTTATGATGTAAGCCTTGAAGTTTCAAATAGTCTTGGAAGTGCTCAGATAAATCTGGAAAACTTTATCATTGTTGGCGATCCTGAAATTCAGGTTACACCTGAAGCTTTAAATATCACCCTTGCACCCAATCAAAACGGAATAGCTGATCTGAAAATTACAAACACAGGTAATACCTGGCTGCGCTATTCATCTGAAAAAGAATTTATAAGCGCTGCTGGTGAAGTGGGAACCATACTCGGAACCTATGGAAATGTATCCTTCAGCCGTAGTGGTATCACCTGGGCTGACGGCTCATTGTATATTGTTGGGCTGAATGGCACATTAAACGTTTATGATACAGTTCAGAAACAAATTGTCAATACATTTGACATTCACGCACAACCATTTAGTATAGCCTATGACGGTGAATATCTCTGGATAGGAGAAAATAATGGGACTGTTTTCGCATATACTCTTGATGGTGTCGCAACAGGTGCTTCTTTTCAGTTGCCTACAAGTGATATTTATTCTCTGACATGGGATGGAAATTATTTTATTGTCAATCTTATTGGATCATCAAGCCCTAATTTCTACAGAGTTGATAATCAGGGAAATATATTGCAATTATTAACTACAAGTTTTGAAGACCGCGTTACACAATTAGTTTGGGTACCTTCTCATGCCGAAGGAAATCTATGGGCGAGCTCATTGGGCAAAATACTTCATTTTGCTGAAACTGACGATGGCAGGTTTGAGGTAATTGAAGAATTCAATGCTCCTACAAGTCTTAGCTATTCTATTGGGCATGATGGCACTGACCTATGGTGGAGCGGACTTGGCAATCAGCTCTATCGTTTTGAAGACGGGGTGCAGGACTGGTTTTATTATTTAGATGACACTACCCTGATCGAAGCAAATTCGAGTGTGGAATTTCCGATTTATTTTAAAACTAAAAGTCTTGAAATAGGTGTACATAGCGGAATAATAAAACTGTATTGCAATGATCCTTTAAACCCTGTTGTGGAAATCCCTGTGAATCTCATTGTTAACTATGATGTTGTATTGCCCGGCGATTCAAATTGCGATGGTGTTGTAAATATTAATGACCTTGTACATACAGTAAATTATATCCTGGGTATGAGCCCTATACCATTCTGCTTTGATAATGCTGATTTTAACGGCGATGGTGCGGTGGACGCAAATGACCTTGTGTTGACAATTAACCTTATTATGGGATTATAAATTCAACTGAAATTATAAACGCCACGAATGCGGGGAATGGAAATTCAGGTTCTGCATTCGTGGTTTTTTTGTGATTTCAATTAAAGATTTTGCTATTTGGTTAATTTTATTTTAACGTAGGTTCGACATATTTTTGAATAGTGTAAGTTGCTGTGAGTAAACTTTTTCAAGCTGGATAGCTGGTTTTTTAGGAAATAAACTATAAGCAATCAATGATGAAATGAAGTTTACAATAAAATTTGTAAAGTAACGATGTCTTGAATGTTCAATTAGGTAAATGTTTTTCAGTTCATCGTTGTTAGATTCAATTATTGCTCTCTTGCGCAACGGTAGTTTATCTTCAAAGCTAAGTAGGGAGTTTCTCATATTGCTACGGACCTTTGTTATCAGGTGTATACCACTATCAGATAAAAATTCAAACAGCTTCTGTGATATATATCCCGGCGCCAAATAGTTTTCCTTGAACTTTATCAAGTAAACTGCTTCTTAATAGCTGTTCCCAATCATCAACGTTACCCTGGGCTATGATAAAGTCAATAATTTCACCTTTATCGTTCACAACTAGATGAAGTTTAAAACATTAAAACCAGACCATACTCCTTTTACCCCTCTGTGCAATACCTTTGAATACCTTTGTTACACATTTTCAATGTTAATGAAGTACCTGTATAATTGCCCATACATACATATCATTTTAAGGTATGGAGTCATAGGCAACATTTCTTTTTGCATGAATTCAACAAAACGGTTGCAGGAAACCAACTTAGGGAAGTCATTTTAAAGATGAGTTTTAATATAGAAAAGTTGGAAATGCTTAAAGTTTCAGAAACTTCCCAAATGGAAAGTGTATCAGGATTGTAATAACTTCACTATTCGACATTGAAAGGGGTTTGTTTTTTTTAGTTTGTCGACATAAATATAGGAAGACTTTCTCTATTATTTAATTGAACATCAACTTGTTAGTAAAATATTTTAAAACTGATAATAACCACAAAATTCAGAAATCCGATAAATCGAACTAACGTTAGTTTATTAGTAACTCCCAAAAACACTCCCTTAGCAAAATAACCATCTCATAAAAGATTGATTTTTCAAAATAATACCGATTGGAAAAATATAACAGACCAATTATCGCTCCGCTCAATTTTTCTGAATGTTTTAACCACCGGCATTAACGATTGTAATTTACAAAACAGCTTGGACTATTTTGTAAATACAATTCGTATAAAGTAAAGATTAAAGCTGAATTTAAAATCTTTATTGTAATATTGCAATAAATAAATAGATAAAATGAGAGTCTCAAGAAAGAGTAGTTACACAGATGCTCAGCAGAAAATGGCAGTATTATTAAAAGCTTTGGGGCACCCTGCCAGGGTAGCAATTATGGAGCATTTGTTAAAAGTAAACGCTTGTATTTGTAATGATATCGTTGATGAATTGCCTTTGGCTCAACCGACTGTTTCACAGCATTTGAAAGAACTAAAAAATGCTGGATTGATAAAAGGAAGTATTGAAGGAAATACAATTTGCTATTGTATCAACGAAAAAGGAATTGAAAAGCTGAATCATTACTTTTCAATTTTTTCATCTCAACTGATCAAACAAGAAAATGATTATTGTTAAACATTTAAAAATGAATACAATGAATAAAAACGAAGAAATCAGAGAAATGGTAAAGCAAAAATACCACGAGATCGCATTACATGGTCACGAAACTGCTACTTCATCCTGCTGTTGTTTCCGAAAATATAGCAACAAGGTGTATCACATTATGGGAGAAGATTATAGTGAAATAGACGGTTACCATCCTGATGCAGACTTAGGTTTGGGTTGTGGATTACCGACACCATTTGCGAAAATAAAGAAAGGCGATACTGTCGTTGACTTAGGAAGCGGTGCAGGTAATGATTGTTTTGTAGCCAGAGCAGAAACAGGCAAATCGGGAAAGGTTATTGGAATTGATTTTGCTGAAGCAATGATTGAAAAAGCTCGCTCCAATACAGAAAAGTTAGGTTTCAACAATGTAGAATTCAGATTAGGTGATATTGAAAAAATACCTGTAGCTTCAAATAGTGCAGATGTAATCCTGAGCAACTGTGTGCTCAATCTCGTGCCTGATAAGGCTGTTGTTTTTGCAGAAATGTTTCGTGTTTTAAAATCAGGTGGACATTTTAGTGTTTCGGATATTGTTTTGACAGGAAATTTACCTGGCAAAATTAAAGATGCAGCTGAAATGTATGCAGGTTGTGTGGCAAGTGCCATTGATAAAGATGAATACTTAGGCTATATCACTCAGGCAGGTTTCTCCAATTTAACCATTCAAAAAGATAAACCTATCATTGTGCCTGACAGTATTTTAAAAGACTATTTGACTGAAGAAGAAATCAAAGAATATAATTCAAAAGAAACAGTTATTAGGAGCCTGACGATTTATGCTGAAAAACCAGGAGGTTGTTGTTCATAAAAGAAAAAGATGAACGTAAGAATGAAGTTTATTGACCGTTGTCTAACGGTTTGGTTATTTTTGGCGATGGCACTTGGTGTGGGATTAGGTTATCTTTTCCCCCATTTTTTTCAATATGGATAAGTTTTCTGTAGGCACAACGATTGTTCTCTTATTGATAGGCTTGATTTTAATAATGTATCCGTCATTAGCAAAGGTGGATTATTTACTTTTGCCTAAAGTATTGCAAGATAAAAAAGCAATTACCATTTCGTTAATCCTGAATTGGGTAGTTGGAACGGTTTTTATGTTTGGTTTAGTAGTTTTGTTTTAAGTAACGAGCCTGAATATATGGCTGGACTGATATTAATAGGTTTAGCAAGATGTATGGCTATGGTCATTGTTTGGAGTGATCTAGCCAAAACCAACAGGGAATACACAACTGTATTGGTTGTCCTTAACAGCATTTTTCAAGTCGCATCCTATAGCTTTTTTGTCTGGTTATTAATCAATTTCTTGCCTAAACACCTTGGATTTAAAATAATTATGTACGCGTTTCAATGCGTAATGTTACTGAAAGCGTATTGATTTAACTGGGGATTCCATTTATGGTAGGATTTCTCAGTCGTTATTTTTTAACCCAGAAGAAAGGTAATGATTGGTATCAAAATAGCTTTATTCGGAAAATTTCACCAATAACATTGATAGCTCTATTGGCAACCATTGTTTTAATGTTCAGTTTAAAAGGCAGTCAAATCATTGAATTACCCTTAGAAGTGGTGAAAATTGCTATTCCACTTATTCTTTATTTTGTTTTGATGTTTTTCATTAGTTTTCTCATCAATAAAGCACTGAAAATCCAGTACGACAAAAATGCTTCGATTGCATTTACAGCAACAGGTAATTACTCTGAATTAGCGATTGCCGTTGCAATTGCTAATTTTGGATTAAGCTCTCCACAAGCATTTGCTGCTGTGATCGGCACTTTGTTTGGAGTTCCGGTACTTATATTTTTAATGAAAGTAAGTTTGAAGTTCAATAAGAAATACTATTTGAAATGAAACCTAAGATTTTAGTTTTATGTACAGGGAACTCGTGCAGAAGTCAAATTGCAGAAGGATATTTACGCCATTTTACTGGGAACAAGGCTGATATATACAGTGCAGGTATAGAAGCACACGGAGTAAATCCAAAAGCAATAGCCACAATGCAGGAAGACGGAATAGATATATCCAATCAAACATCTAATAATATTGATGAATATTTAGATGTTAATTTCGATTTTATCATTACTGTTTGCGATAATGCAAAGGAACAATGTCCCATCTTTCCCGGCAAAGCAAGGAAATTTCATTTTAATTTTCCAGATCCGGCTAAAGCAACCGGATCAGTAGATGAGATTTCTGAACAATTCAGGCAAGTAAGAGAACAAATAAAAATATATTGCAGTAATTTTGTGCTTGAAAATCTAACCTGAATTATTCATAAAAACAGAAAAATGCGGGCAAATATACCACTATTACATTGAATAACAGTATATTTGCATTACAACACTCCGCATTATGAGCAAAGAAAAGATAAAATAAAAAAGTCATCCCCTTATAATTTTGAGCAAAAAAATTCTCAACCTATACTTTTTAGTCTTTCTGACTTTGGGAATAAAAAAGTAGAAGTGTAGTTTACAAGCTAACAAATTTCAAGTGATGGCAGACTTCTTTTTGCTTGATAAATTAAGGCCTATCTGAATAAATATTGGATTAATAAAACTGATTTTGAAGATATAATTTGCTCGTCTGAGCTACTTGTTCTTGATATTGACAGAAGTTTAGTAACTGAAGATTTTTTTAAATATGTTCTATCATCTGAAATAATACAAACACAAATAGCTGATAAAACAAGCGGTGCAAGAACGCCGAGAATAAATGAAAAGGTATTTATGAATCTTGAATTTCCCATTCCAAGCATTGACGACCAAAAAGAAATTTCAAAATAACTTTACAAGCTCATAGCAGACAGAAAAGTAAAGCAAGTAAAAGTATCCGAGTTGAAAGAACAAGCCATAAAAAACTTTGAAGAAAAAATATTTAAGAACTAAACATCGACAACCCACACTAACAGCCATACACATTGCCCAACCACACAAGCCATCTCGCTAACCAAAACTTGGCAGAGAGTGTGTCTGTCCTACCGAACCATAGACTAACAGACCAACGAAAATAACAGCAGGGCAGCCTGTTACAGCTCGCTTGGCAAAAGCGGCAGGAAACAGTTACGAATAAAAATTTTTGTTTAATTTTAAAGTCATTCTTCGGTTCTCTAAAACTGATGTATTTATACTTTTTAACTGCTTTGGATGTCAAATCGCTGTTTTATAAAATTTTGTTCATTATTCTGTTTTAAATAAATATTTTAAATTTCTACCTTTGCAGCCCCAAGTAGCACTATCTACAAACTAATTATATACTGATATGAATAACATTATTGGAATCCGACACGAGGATAAGTACGTGATGGAACGTCGGACCCCGCTTACTCCCAGACATATAGCGCGGTTGATTAAAGATGAAAAACTGAATTTTATTATTCAGCGTTCGGCTAAACGTGTGTTTACCGAAAAAGAATATCTGGACGCTGGTGCCAGAGTTGAAGATACACTGAAAGATTGCTCAGTGATACTTGGCGTTAAAGAAATGCCTGAGTCCTTTTTCGAGCCTGAAAAAACCTATGTCTTTTTCTCTCATGTCATTAAAGGACAACCTTACAACATGCCAATGCTCAGAAAAATGATGGAGCTGAAATGCAACCTCATTGATTATGAACGTATTGTAGATGAAAGAAATAAACGTTTGATATTCTTTGGGAAATTTGCAGGGCTGGCAGGCATGATAAATTCGTTATGGAGCCTTGGGCAACGTCTGCATCATTACGGGTACAACACTCCTTTTCTGAAAATCAGACAGGCATGTACCTATGATTCGCTTGCTGAAGCCAAACAGGAAATATCAAAGGTAGGGATGGAAATAGCCAGACATGGTTTGCCTACAGAACTTCTCCCTCTTACAATTGGTTTTACAGGCTATGGCAATGTTTCGGATGGGGCACAGGAAATAGCTCATTTATTACCCCTTATTGAGATTTCATCGGCTGAGCTGCTCAAATTAAAGGATAGGAAAGACCTGCCAAACAATATCATTTATAAAACAATATTCAGAAAAGATGACCTTTCGAAACACAAAAACCCGGGTCAGGAATTTGATGTTTACGAATATAGCAGGCATCCTGAAAATTACCGGAATCAGTTTGATAAATTCATTCCTCACCTCACCGTACTGATGAATTGCATGTATTGGGATGAGCGTTTCCCGCGTATTGTTACCAAGGAATATCTCAAGGAACTGTATTCCGAAGGAACGCCGAAGCTTACCGTTATTGGTGATATTACCTGCGATCCCGATGGCTCAATAGAATGTACTCACAAAGGCACCGAAATTGAAGATCCGGTATTTGTATATAACCCATTTACCGGACAACCCACATCAGGATTCAGCGGAGAGGGGATTCTGGTTATGGCTGTTGATATCCTGCCAAGCGAGCTTCCCCGCGATTCATCAATGGCTTTTGCCGATGCACTGATGCCCTTTATAAAATCACTGGCTACAGCCGATTTCAGTAAGGATTTCAATGATGTGAACTTGCCTTCTGCCTTGAAAAGAGCTTTTATAGTTCACAAGGGCAAACTTACACCTGAATATAAATACATTGAGCAATACTTATAAACCAAATTTTAGAAATTAGTTTTATGCAAAAAGTTTTAATATTAGGAGCTGGGATGGTGGTAAAACCCATAGTTACCTATTTACTTGAAAAAGGTTATCAGGTAACAGTAGCCACCCGTACAAAATCGAAAGCCGATGCCATGATTGGTTCACATAAAAATGGTTTCTCGATAGCATGGACAATTGATGATACAGAAGGCCTGGCAAAACTTATCGCAGAGCATGATCTTACGGTAAGTCTTTTACCATGGATACATCACATTATGGTTGCAAAACAATGTATTGCACTGAAAAAGAACATGGTAACGACTTCGTATGTTAAACCTGAAATGCAGGCTTTTGATCAGGCAGCAAAAGATGCAGGCATTATTATTCTTAACGAACTGGGGCTTGATCCCGGAATTGACCACATGGGCGCTATGCGCATCATTGACCATGTTCATGGTAAGGGTGGCAAAATTGAAGAATTTTATTCAATCTGCGGTGCTTTACCGGCTCCCGAAGCTGCTGACAATCCATTCCGTTACAAGTTTTCATGGAGTCCCAAAGGTGTGGTAATGGCAGGGAATAATGACGGAAAATATCTGCGCTATGGAAAAATAGTTACAGTTCCTACTGAAGATCTCTTCAAAAATCCTCTTTCAGTTGATTTCCCTGAAGTTGGTAAGCTTGAGATTTATCCGAACCGTGATTCATTACCTTATATTCAGCTTTATGGTATTCCGGAAACCAAAACCATGATGCGCGGTACCTTCCGTTTCCCCGGATGGTGCGAAAGCATTGATGTTATGAAGGCGCTGAAGCTCATTACCAGCGATAAATATGATTTTACCGGAAAAATCTATGCTGAGTTCGTAGCTATGCTGATTGGTGCGAAGGATGCTACCAATATCCGTAAAAAAGCTGCTGACTATCTGAAAATAGATGAAAAATCCTATGCTCTTGATGCTATCGAATGGTTAGGACTGTTCAGCGACGAACTTATGAACAGGGGAGAAGACACTCCTTTTGAGATTACCAGTGATGTGATGATTGCAAAAATGGAATTAGGTCGTACTGAGCGCGATATGGTTGCAATGCAGCATGTATTCCTGGCTTCATACCCCGATGGCAGGCAGGAAATCATCAAATCGTCAATGCTTGATTTTGGAACACTGGCTACTGATACTGCAATAGCCCGTACGGTAGCTCTGCCCGCTGCCATTGGAGTGGAAATGATCTTAAAAGGCGAGATAACTGAAAAAGGAGTTCATATTCCGGTCATCCCTGGAATTTATAATCCAATTCTGAACCGCCTTGAAGACCTGAATATCAGGATGGTAGAAGAATTTGGACTGCCTTTGTCAGAAAATATTAAATAGTAAATCCAAAAATATAATCATTTTGGATTGATTATTGTTAGATCGTAAAAACAATTTAAATTAATGATAAATATTTGCGGTTTATCATTAATCAGAATAGATACATATTTATTACGGTAGATATGCAGGGCTTGAAATAACTGGTTATTGTTTTGAACCCAAACGTAAAATGTTTTGTTAATTCACTAAATACCATTTGGTTTTAAAATGGCTAAAAAATCTAAAAAGGGTCTTATACATGGATCTGAAACACAGTTTTCACTTCCTTCCCGAACCGAAATTCTAAGGGATTATCGTATAGGGCACGAAAGTCGCCAGATAAGTTTAATGGGTCGTAAAGAGGTTTTGACCGGAAAAGCAAAATTTGGCATTTTTGGTGATGGCAAAGAAGTACCGCAGCTTGCTATGTCGCGCTATTTTAAAGAAGGCGACTGGCGCTCAGGATATTACCGCGACCAGACTTTTATGCTTGCTGCAGGAATGATGACCCTGGAAGAGTTTTTTGCACAGCTATACGGCGATACTGACCGAAAGGCAAGCCCGGGAAGTGGCGGCAGAATGATGAATAATCATTTTTCTACTCAGCTTCTTGATGAAAATGGAGAATGGAAAGACCTGACAAAACAAAAAAACACCTCAGCCGATATTTCACCAACTGCCGGACAAATGCCTCGTTTGCTCGGACTTGCACTGGCATCAAAATTATACAGGAACAATCCTGAACTGAAAGTTTTTAAGAAGTTTACAAACAATGGTAACGAAATTGCATTCGGAACCATTGGAGATGCCAGCACCAGCGAAGGGCATTTTTTTGAAACCATTAATGCCATTGGTGTACTTAAAGTTCCTGTAGTTATGTCAGTGTGGGATGATGGTTGGGGAATTTCGGTTTCAAGAGAATATCAGACCACTAAAAATAGTATTTCAGAGATCTTAAGGGGTTTTGAGCTTGATGAGAATGGAGATGGATTTAAAATTTTCAAAATCGTTGGTTGGAATTATCCTGAACTTCTAAAAGTTTATTTTCAGGCAACTGAACTTGCAAGAAGGTATCATATCCCTTCAATAGTTCACGTTGTAGAACTTACTCAGCCACAAGGGCATTCAACTTCAGGTTCGCACGAAAGATATAAAAGTCCTGAGCAGCTTGACTGGGAAAATAGTCATGACTGTCTGCTGATGATGAGAAAATGGATGCTTGATGAAAAAATTGCAAGTGCTAAAGAACTTGACAGGATTGAAGAAGAGGCTGTAAAAACAGCCCGTAAGGCACGCAATAATGCCTGGAAAACTTTTATGTCCCCGATCCTGAAGATGCGCGATGAATTCATCAGAATGGTGGATGTTACCACTTGCAATTGCGCCAAGACCTCTAAAATTGAAGCTATTAAACATGATCTGCTGCGTATTCCCGAACCCATACGTAAAGACATTTATGCTTCGGCAAGACGCATTTTAAGACTTATCTGCGATTCATGCTCCAACCCCGAAAACTCATTAAAGATCAATGTTACCAAATGGTTGGACGATGCTATGGCAGATAGTTATCAGCGTTATAACTCACACTTGTATAGCGAATCGAAATATTCTGCTCTTAAAGTTCAGGAAATAAAACCAATATTTTCTGAATCTTCCAAAACTGTACCGGGTCGTGAAATTCTTCGCGATAATTTTGACAGGATAATGGATAAATATAAGGAAGTGGTTATTTTTGGAGAAGATGTCGGTAAAATAGGCGGAGTTAACCAGACTTATGAAGGTTTGCAGGAAAAATACGGCGAAAATCGGATTTTTGATACCGGTATTCGTGAAGCAACAATAGTAGGGCAGGGGATAGGACTGGCAATGCGGGGTTTCAGACCTATTGCCGAAATTCAGTATTTTGATTATCTGCTTTACGGTTTGCAGGTTCTCAGCGATGATCTGGCTACGCTGCAATATCGCACAGTTGGAAGGCAGAAAGCTCCTATGATTATTACCACACGAGGGCATCGTCTTGAAGGTATCTGGCATGCCGGTTCTCCATTAAGCATGGTAATTAATTCAGTACAAGGTGTTTACGTTCTGGTTCCAAGAAATATGACACAGGCAGCAGGGTTTTACAACACTATGCTTGCTTCTGACGAACCCGCATTGATAATTGAGCCACTCAACGCATACAGACTAAGAGAACCCAGACCTGACAACATAGGTGAATTCCGTGTGCTACCCGGAATACCTGAGATACTACAGGAAGGCACTGATGTTACTGTGGTAACCTACGGCTCATGTGTAAGAATAGCGCAGGATGCAACTCAACAACTTAAGGATTTCAATATTAGTGTTGAACTGATTGACGTTCAGAGCCTTCTCCCTTTTGACCTGAACCATGTGATCGTGGATTCTCTTAAGAAAACCAATAAAATAATTTTCTTTGATGAGGATGTTCCGGGGGGTGCAACTTCATATATGATGCAACAGGTTCTCGAAAACCAGGGTGGATATCGCTATCTTGATGCCCAGCCTACAACAGTTACTTCAAAACCTCACCGTGCAGCTTATAGTACTGATGGTGATTATTTTTCTAACCCCAATGCCGAAGATGTATTTGATGCGGTTTATAACCTGATGCATGAATACAATCCGGTGAAGTATCCAAAGATATTTTGATTTTTTTATTTTTGCCACTTAATTTTTTTAACATGAATCTCAATCATATTAATTTATTAACTAAATCAAGAAAGATGAAAATTAAGTTAATTTCGGGCGTAACATTACTCTTTGTTTTTTCGCTGGCAACTATTTCACTAAATGCCCAAACCCTGGATGATGTTGTCAGTAAGTATAATGCAGCCGCTGAATTTGTAAATTCTGATGCAATAAAAGCAGCAGGACTTTTAGAAGAAGCCGTTGATCTGGCAAATAAGGTAGGTGCCGAAGCCGATGAATTGAGAATTATGGCTGAAAGTCAGCTTCCGGCAGTATATTTCAAAATAGCCGGTCAGCACCAGAAAGATGGAGATATAGATGCTGCAATTGAAGCTTTTCGTAAAAGTTTTGACCTTGGCCTTGAATACAACGACCCACATACAGTATCCAGGTCCCAGGCTAACCTCGGACGTTTGTATCTCATGCAGGGCAACAATGCCTATCGTGGCGGGGAAAATGAAAAAGCAATTGAATATCTGAAGAATTCAGTGAACTTCGATCCTGAAAATGCCAAAACATTTTTACTGATGGGTCTGGCATACAGAAAGCTTGAAAACCTTGAGGAAATGACTACTGCAATGGATCAGTCAATAGTTCTGGCTCAAAACGCCGATGATAATCAAACTAAGGCTACTGCCGAGAAAAGTATGCGGGATTATCTTGCAGTAAGGGCAAATAAAAGTATTCAGGCTAACAAAGGTGCTGAAGCTGTTGAATTTATGCAACTGGCGCTTAAATATGGCGAAGAGGCTCAGACTTATTTCCTGCTTACTCTGGCATATAACAACCTGAAACAGTGGGATAATGCCCTTGAAGCTGCTGAAAAAGCCCTGGTTCTTGAAAATGATACCCCAACTGACAAGGCAAAGATCTATTTTGAAATGGGAAATGCCTATCGTGAAAAGGGTAATACTGCCGAAGCCTGCAAGGCATTTAAAAATGCTGCTCACGGTAATTATGCCGAATCTGCAAATTATCAGATACAGCATGTGCTGAAATGCCAGTAATATTAATATAAATATCACTTGAAAAGACCTGACAGTTTATCAACAAGCTGTCAGGTTTTCATTTTATAAAGGTTTAATAACGTATTTTTGCGATTGTAAGTCAATTAACCACTGATGAAGCTTTCAATTGTTATCGTTAATTACAATGTCAGGTTTTTTCTTGAGCAATGTTTGCTTTCGGTTCGGAGAGCTGTTAAAGATATTGATGCTGAAATATTTGTAGTTGACAATAATTCAGTTGACGGATCGGTGAGTATGCTGGAAGAGAAATTTCCGGAGGTTAAAGTTATTGCCAATAAAGATAATAAAGGTTTTTCAAAAGCTAACAATCAGGCAATCAGGATATCGGAAGGGGAGTATGTGCTGCTACTGAATCCTGATACTATCGTTGAGGATGACACCCTTTCAAAAGTAGTTTCCTTTATGGATAATCATCCTGATGCCGGTGGTCTGGGTGTGAAAATGATTGATGGTAAAGGCCGCTTCCTGCCAGAATCAAAACGTGGCTTGCCAACTCCGGCAGTTTCGTTTTATAAGATATTCGGGCTAGCAAAATTATTTCCAAGATCCAGGGTTTTCGGTCAGTACCACCTGACTTATCTTGATAAAGACCAGACTCATCAGGTGGATGTGCTTAGCGGCGCATTTATGCTTTTGCGCAGAGAAGCACTTGATAAGACAGGATTGCTAGATGAAGCATTCTTTATGTATGGCGAAGATATTGATCTGTCGTACCGCCTTATTCTGGCCGGTTACAAAAATTACTACTATCCTGAGACAAGAATAATACATTACAAGGGCGAAAGCACAAAGAAAACCAGTGTCAATTATGTTCTGACGTTTTATAACGCTATGAATATTTTTGCCACCAAACATTTCTCAAAACAAAATGCAAGGTTGTTTTCATTTCTAATCAATCTTGCAATCTGGTTCAGAGCAGGAATTTCAATTTTCTGGCGCTTTATCCGAAGTGCTTTTATGCCTTTGCTCGATGCAACACTCATATATACAGGTGTTTATGTATTAAAGAACTATTGGGAAGATAAATTTATATACCTCGAAGGGGGGAATTACCCTCCGGAGTTCATGCGGATACTGGTACCTGTATATATTTTAATATGGTTACTTTCAACGTATTACAGCGGTGGATACGATAAACCTGTAAAACTCATAAAAATACTTCAGGGATTATTTTTCGGAACCATAACCATACTCGTAATTTATGCCCTTTTACCAGAAGCTTTTCGTTTTTCTCGGGCACTCATTATTCTTGGCGCTTTCTGGGGGCTTATATCAATGATAGGCATCAGGCTATTGTTACATCTTACCAATATCAGGTTTTTCAGGCTTGGATCGGCTGAAAATAAAAGATATCTTATAGCCGGGGAATTAGAAGAGGCTGAACGGGTAGCAGAACTGTTGAGAAAAACTGAACTTAACCCAAGCTTCATTGGATTGGTAAGTGTAAGTAATTCCGGATCAAAGGGTAATGGTTTCATAGGAAGTTTAAGTCAAATAAAGGACATTATTACAATTTATAAGATTGATGAAGTGGTTTTCTGTGCAAAAGACATACCTGCCAGCAATATGATTGACCTCATGTCAGAACTGGGACAGGAACAGGTAGAATATAAAATAGCACCGCCTGAAAGCCTCTTCATTATTGGTAGTAACTCAATTAATGCAACCGGCGATTTGTATATGATTGAAATTAACTCCGTTGCGAGTGCCGGCAACCTGAGGACCAAACGCCTGTTTGATGTGATCGCATCGCTTGTAATGCTCGTAATGCTGCCTGTTCTTGTATTTATTGTTAAAAAACCTCTGGGATTCATTCGGAATATATTTTATGTACTCATTGGCAAGCGTTCATGGGTAGGTTACGAAACCACACAGTCCAGACCCGAAATGCGCCTTCCTGAAATTCGCCAAGGCGTTTTACATCCCATTGATGTTTTGCAGAAACAGGTTCTCAGTCCTGATGATATTAGCAGGCTGAACATATTATATGCTCGTAATTATAAGGTGATCAATGATTTCAGGATATTACTGAAAGGCTTCAGAGAACTTGGCAGATGATGCGCTGGTTTGTTAGGCAGAATTCTTAAATCAGTTATGATAACAATAGAAAATCTGATTATTGTTATTCAAGTGTATTGCTGACTTACAAACAAATAAACTTTATCTTTGTTACCTATTATGAACACGATAAAATCTCAGAAATCATTAATACATATTTAGTTATAAAACATATAAAATCATCTTTAAACAAGACCAATAATGACAAATTTTGAAATTATAATGCCCAAGATGGGCGAGAGTGTTATAGAAGCCACAATTATTCGCTGGTTGAAAAAAGAGGGTGAAATTATTAAAGAAGACGATCCAATCTGTGAAATTGCCACTGATAAGGTTGATTCTGAAATTCCCAGCCCTGTTGAGGGGGTTCTGAAGAAAATCCTGTTTGCTGAAAATGATGTGGTGCCTGTTGGTACAGCTATTGCCATTATTGATATGGGTGGTGAAGATGCAGAGGAACCTGTAGCAGACAAGCCAGAAAAACCTGCGGAGAAGGAAGAAGTTGTTACTGAAACAACTGCTCAGCCTGTTGGAACACCGGCACTTTCTGTTGATGAGCAGGTTACGTCTACCAGATTTTACTCTCCTCTGGTAAAAAGTATTGCCAAAGAAGAAAAAATCAGCATTGCCGAGCTTGAAACTATCCCCGGTTCGGGCAAAAACGGACGTCTAACCAAAGATGATCTTTTGCAGTATATTAAAAACCGTCAGCAGCCTGTAGTTCAGCCACCAGCAGTTTCAAAACTGGAAGCGCCAAAAGTTGTTACTCCTCCGGTTACAGTTTCAGGTGATGATGAAGTCTTTGAAATGGATCGTATGAGACGTCTGATTGCCGATCACATGGTGCAGTCAGTTCATACTTCTCCTCATGTAACTTCCTTTATTGAGGTAGATGTTACTAACGTTGTGAAATGGCGTGAAAGCATCAAGGATAGTTTCCTGAAGCGTGAAGGTGAGAAGATAACCTATATGCCTATTTTTATTGAAGCTACGGCAAAGGTACTGAAAGAATTTCCCAATGTGAACGCTTCAGTTGATGGTTATAAAGTGATACGGCGAAAAAAGATCAATATAGGAATGGCAACCGCTCTCCCAAATGGTAATCTGATTGTTCCGGTCATCAAAAATGCTGATCAGAAAAATCTTATTGGGCTTGCAAAAGATGTTAATAGCCTTGCAAATAAAGCCAGAAATAGTAAACTTAATCCGGATGATATTCAGGGTGGCACTTTTACAATTACCAATTTTGGCACTTTCGACAGTATTACCGGAACACCAATCATCAATCAGCCCCAGGTAGCAATATTAGGTATCGGCGCAATAAAGAAAAAACCTGTTGTGCTAGAAACCAAAGACGGCGATGTAATTGCTGTAAGGCATATGATGATACTTAGTCTCTCGTACGATCATCGGATTGTTGATGGAGCTTTGGGTGGTATGTTTATAAGAAGAATTGCACAATTGCTCGAAAATTTTGATACTGAAATGACTATATAACTATTTAATTGTCTATAGTATCACAACCTTTATCAATCTTTTTGTCTGAACCTGAAACCTTATTATTTAGGATAGTTTTGGCAGTATATTTATTTGATTATGAATCTGAACCTGACCCGTCCGCTTGCCGTTATTGACCTGGAAACAACCGGTACCAATATTGGCACAGACCGTATTGTTGAAATCTGCATTTTGAAAGTTTACCCTGATGGTAAGAAAGAAGTGAAAACTCACAGGGTGAACCCTGAAATTCCAATACCAGCCGAGGTTATAGCCATTCATGGTATTAGTGATGAGGATATAAAAGATGAGCCTGTTTTTGCTGACTTAGCTCACCAGTTGTCTCAAATGCTTAACGGCTGTGATCTGTGCGGTTATAATGCATTGAAGTTTGATATTCCCTTGCTTGCCGAAGAGTTTTTACGTGCAGGCACCGATTTTGATTTGAAAGGAAGACGTATAGTGGATGTACAGAATATTTTTCATAAAATGGAACCACGTAACCTTAGGGCTGCCTATCAGTTCTATTGTAGTAAAGACCTTGAAAATGCCCATAGTGCCGAGGCTGATACAATTGCAACATTCGAGGTTCTGGATGCTCAGGTCAAAAAATATGAAAATGCTGAGTATAATGATACAAAATCAAAAACTTCATATCCTATAGAAAATGATATTGGCTTTTTACATACGTTTTCAATTTATCATAAATTTTGCGATCTTGCCGGACATCTTATTTTTGACGATAAGGGAAGGGAGACTTTTAATTTTGGAAAATACAAAGGAAAACCTGTTGAAGAGGTGTTCAAAAAAGAGCCTTCATATTACGACTGGATGATGAATGCACAATTTCCAAATTATACTAAGAAAGTTATTACAGCTATAAAACTTAGAGGTTTTAACAAAGGCTCAGCTCAAATGAAGTAATATATTAAGATTCTAAAGAACTATATATAAGTGAATTAAGCCAGGCTAATAAAAGTAATAATTTAATATCACCCCGTCATGAAAATTGTATGTATAGGACGTAATTATATAGAACATGCCAATGAATTGAAAAACCCTATTCCCCAAAAACCTATCTTTTTTCTGAAACCTGATACCGCATTACTTATTCGTAACCGACCATTTTTCTTTCCGGATTTTTCAAATGATATTCATTACGAACTTGAGCTGGTTTTCAAGGTTTCGAAAAATGGAAAGAATATTTCAGAGAAATTTGCTCCGGATTATTATAATGAAATCGGACTTGGAATTGATTTTACAGCCCGCGATCTCCAGCAGGAATGTAAGGAAAAAGGTTTGCCCTGGGAAATTGCCAAAGGATTTGATCAGTCGGCAGCAATAAGTGAGTTCATACCTATTGAATCATTATCAGATCCGGGAAATATTTCATTTCATCTTGTAATGAACGGGCAAACAGTACAACATGGTAAAAGTACCGATATGATTTTCGGGATAAATATAATTATTTCCTATGTTTCATCTTTTATGACTTTACGTGCCGGTGACCTTATTTTTACCGGAACACCTGCAGGAGTTGGCTCTGTGAAAATAGGAGACAAACTTCAGGGCTACCTCGAAGGTAAACCAATGATATATTGCGATATAAAATAATCAGACTAAGTTTCTTTGAGCCGGTTGTTTCAGAGAAGCTAATTACTGATCAACGATCCCAAAACAAGAATACTGATTTTGCTATTTCTGTATTCTGCACAAATGGTCCATGAACCGGATCGAACTCATCAGCGAGAAATCTGAAAATCTCACTTCCTTTTCCACGTACATAAAGTGGCACCAATGAATTAGTATGATCTTTGCTATACCAGTTCATTTCGGGTAAATTGCCTTTTCCGTTCGACTTGACCTGAGTAACAACCTGATCTCCTTCCACAGGTCCGCAAAGCATACCGGTTTCGTGATCAGCAGTTACAATTACCAGTGTTTCATCCCAACTGCTATACTTTTCAATCCAATCAACCACAGCAGCGATTGCTTTGTTAAAATCATGAGTTTCTTCAATTACCCTTCCTGATTGATTTGCATGTGCAGCCCAGTCAATTGCGCCTCCTTCAATCATAACAAAAAATCCTTTAGGATTTTGATTTAAAACATTCAGAGCTGCCAGTGACATTTGTGCCAAATCAGGCAAACCTGTATTCATAGGTTGCTTCCATGGAATTTCCTCATCATCATTTTTTCTGCTTTGCTGAAGTGTGGAATGTACTTTCGGTATACCTAGTAGCCTGTGGGGTAATTTCTCTCCTCTGGCAATCGCTGCAAAATCAGTGCTGTCAGTAATTAAAGCCCATGCATCTGGTTTTGAATCACCATTAATGTCGCTTACCGTATATTCAACACTGTCAATTACAAATTTTGTTACTGACTTGTCTGCCGTAAGTTGTTCCCATAATTGTGAACCACCCACATATTTGTAATTAGCTTCATCAGGTTCACCGTCATTATTCAATTCTGGATGTCCGCAACCCATCAGCACATCAAGTTTTGTATTCAGAATTTGCTGCTTTGCTATTTGCTCATATCTGTTACGGTGCACACTATTGGCTGAAAATCCTGCAGGGGTTGCATGTGATAACATAACACTTGTAACAACTCCGGCTGATTTTCCAATTTCTTTTGCAAGTTCAGTAGCGTGTTTCAGTGTATCGCCGTGAATATCAAGCCCAATAGCTGAATTATAAGTTTTATAACCAGTTGATAAGGCTGTTGCTGCCGCTCCTGAATCAGTAAAGTTCGATTTAAGATAGGCGGTGTCATTCCTGGCATAACGTGGGCTATAACCTGTGGTATATCCATCATCTGAATCTTTATTAGTAATGGCAGAATAAGTAGCTTGAGCTAATTTTAACCATTCATCACCTTCAAAAACAAGTTTGCCTGCTTCGCCATACATAAACATGCTTGTTGCATCCACATGGTTAAAACCCATGCCATCACCAATGAAAACAATAATATTCTTAGGGACATCGTCCGTTTTTTTAGGCTTTGAACACATTAGGTTCAATGTAATTACTGCAACTAATGGCAGATAAAGAAGAGATTTGATTTTCATAATGCTAAAATTTCAATTAAAAAAATACAAAAATACTTAAACATGAGTTGTAAACAAATTACAAGTTAAGGATTAAATTCCTTCATGCTCGGTTCTTTCAATAATTTCATTCTGGAGTGTTTCGCTGAGATCATTGAAATAATCAGAATAACCGGCTACACGAACTATCAAATCCCGGTATTTCTCCGGATGTTTTTGAGCATCTCTCAAAGTGTCAGCATTTACAACATTAAATTGTATGTGGTGTCCGTCAAGTTTAAAATAGGTTCGAACCAAAGCTGCCAATTTAGTAATTGCTTCTTCAGAATTGAAAAACGAAGGCGAAAATTTTTGATTTAGCAGAGTACCTCCGGTTTTAATATGATCAATTTTTGCCGCTGATTGAAGTACTGCCACCGGACCATTATGGTCAGCCCCCTGAACCGGACTAATACCTTCACTCAAGGGTTCGCCTGCAAGCCTCCCATCAGGCATTGCGCCTATAACACTTCCGAAATAAACATGGCTGGTAGTAGGCAGCATGTTGATCCTGAATACTCCGCCTCTGTATGTTTTCCGACCGGTCACAGCTTTATGAAAACTATTGAAAACCCTTGCAGCATGCTGGTCTGCCTCATCATCATTATTGCCCCATTTTGGAGTTTCATAAACAAATTTATAGCGCCACTGATCAAAATTATCAAAATTTGCCTCTAAAATATCTGTTAACTCTTTCATTGACAGCATTCTGTTATCAAAAACCCATTTTTTGAGAACACTAAGATTATCTGTTATACTGCCTAATCCTACTCCCTGAACATAACTTGTATTGTAGCGTGCGCCACCGGCATTGTAATCTGTGCCGTTTGATATGCAGTCATCAATTAAGAGAGACAGGAAAGGAGCGGGCATATGATCAGCATAGAGTTTTTCAATACGATTATTGCCTTCTATTTTAATGTCAATAAAATAATTCAATTGCTTTTCAAATGCCTGATAAAATTCCTCAAAACTTTGAAAACTGCTTGCTTCACCGGTTTTAATACCGATTTGTTTTTTTGTTCCTGGGTCAAACCCATTAAAAAGCGTAATTTCCAGTACTTTGTTCAAATTGAAATATCCTGAGAGAGTATAAGCTTCAGTTCCAAAAGCACCGGTTTCAACACAACCACTTGCGCCGCCGTTACGAGCATCAACCAATGATTTACCCTGACTGAGCAATTGCTGGATTATAGCATCAGTGTTAAAAATCGAAGGTTGCCCGAAACCGGTTTTTATTATTTTAAAAGCACGTTTCAAAAATTTATCAGGGCTTTTTTTACTTATCTGAACCATGCTGCTTGGTTGCAGTATGCGCATTTCTTCAATGACATCGAGAATAAGATATGAAAGTTCATTAACTGCATCCGAACCATCTTCCTTCACCCCGCCTAAATTAATAAGAGAAAAGTCGGTGTAGGTATTGCTTTCAAGAGCTGTAACTCCCATTTTCGGAGGAGACGGATGATTGTTGAATTTCACCCAGAAAGCCATTAGCAATTCCTTAGCCTTTTCTGTAGTTAAGGAACCTCCCTGAAGTTCTCTTCTGTAGAATGGCAGCAAATGCTGATCAAGTCTGCCTGGATTGAATGAATCCCAGGGGTTAAGTTCTGTAATTACACCCAGATGAATAAACCAGTAATGTTGTAATGCTTCATGAAAAGTTTGGGGTGCATTCAAAGGTACCCTCCGGCATATCCTTATCATCTCCAGTAGTTCATTCTGACGGGCCTCACTCTTCTCAGCAAGTAGTATCTTTTCAAGCTCATCGGCATGACGATTTGCAAACTCGACAATAGCGTCAGCAACTATTTCCATTGCCTCAAGTTCGTGTTTTTTGTCTTTTGCTTTGGGATCATTGGAAAAATCAAGTTTTTTCAAAGCACTTCCTATCTCATTTTTGAGATCTGCCATTCCTTTCTGAAACAGGGATTTGCCGGCTACAGTATGCCCGGGGGCTCGTTGTTCCTGAAATTCAGTAAAAACTCCTGCCTGATATGCATTTTTCCATTCCTCAGTCATGTTTTCAAACACCTTGTCGCGCTGGGTTTTACCTTTCCAGAAAGGAATTATCTCATCCTGATATGCTTTACGGGTATTATCATCCACTTTGAATGAAACTTTTGGGCGCTTATGTATAATTTCAAGGTCTTCCAAAGAATGAAGACAAATTTCAGGATAGGTAGAGGCAGCTTTGGGCATATTACCGCGTTCGCCAACAATTAATTCATCGGGAAGGATACATATTTTTTTATGCCTCATTATATGTCTGAAACATTTAGCCCTTAAAACCGGAACAGGCGTTTCCTGTATTTCAGCAAACTTATAAAACTCAGTGACTAAAAGTGCTCTTTCTGCTGAAAGTGTATTGATAGCGTTAATACTGTTATTTCTTAATTTTTGTATTCGATGGTTCATTTATTATTCTGTATTATCCTCCAATACTTATAAATGGAGCTGAATTATTAAAAAAATCTTTTATTTCTGCAGCTTTCTGCGAATCATAATTTTCCGAAACCGAATAAACCGGTATCCTGCCCATTCGTTCATATTTATTATATGCTGAAGAATGATAAGGCAAAAGATCAATACGGATTATTCCGGGTGTTGACTCAATAATATTTCTGAGTGCTTCAAGATTGGCTATATTATCAGTGATATCAGGAATTAACGGGATTCGGATTATAATTGGTTTGTTGTTTTTGCTGATGATCTTTAAGTTGCTTAAAATCAACTGATTACCCACTCCTGTATATTGTGTGTGTTTTTGTTCGTCAGCAATTTTCAGGTCATATAAAAACAAATCAGTAAATGGCAGAATGCTTTCAAGAACCTGAGGTTCAGCATATCCGCAGGTATCAATAGTTGTGTGAATATTTTCATTTTTACAGGCATTGAGCAAAGAGCCCGCAAATTCTCCCTGCATCATCGGTTCGCCACCCGATAAAGTTACACCACCGCCTGATTCTTCATAAAAAGGAATATCCTTCTTAACAATTTTCATAACCTCATCAACGCCCATCCATTTTCCAACTTTTTCAACTGAGGAGAATACCTTATTACCGATTTTTTTATTCTTTCTGATAGTTTCAGTTTCATTTTTCTGACTCTCCGGATTATGACACCATGCACAACGCAACGGGCAACCTTTAAGAAAGACAGTTTGCCTGATACCTGGTCCGTCGTGGACTGAGAAACTTCGTATATCGAATATAAGCCCCAGCATTTATAGATTTATAAAGCTTCGTGTAAGCAGTTGAATTAGAATTTATCAATTGAATATTGAAGAAGCTGAAAACAAAAAATGCTTGATCAGCAAATCCAGCAGGCAAACAGGCCTTTGCCGTTATTGTGGTATAGGGTGTGAATGATAAATTGATTCATTTGAATCTGATTTTCTGCAAAAATAATAAAACACTTTTATTAAAAGCAGATTTGCTCAATTTCAAAAACTAATAATTATTTAATGATCTGAATTTCAATCATCTAAATGCGACCCTTAATTTTGATACTTTATTAGTGAAAATAATTATCCTTGAAAAAATAGGGCATAGTTCTTTACAAAAACTAAATGTGTTTTTACGGGATGTCTTATATTTTTCTTACAAAAAGCTGAGCAGTTTCATAATTTACAACCACTATTTCTTCACCTTTCTCAATAAAATCACTATCGGATGAAGCATCATAAATTTCATTATCAATAATAATCTTTCCTGAAGGACGAAGCACAGTATGGGCGCGCCCTGTTTTACCAATTAAGCCGCTGTAACTGATATCAGCAGATGTGAATCCTTTTTTGGCATCCTGAACAGCATCAAGTGCCAGACGTCCAAATATTGTTGTTGTGAACATTTTCCGGGTTAGATAAAAAGAGCCGATCAATGAAAGAAATGCTGCTATTGATACAATGAAAAACGATTTTATAATCTCCTGAAAATATTGCGGACCGAAATTCAAATCCATATTGTCAGTCATAGCGAGCATAAGTCCGGCAAAAGCCAGTATGATCCCAGCTATGCCAACAACCCCGAATCCTGGTATGGCGAATATCTCTATAGCAATAAGTATCAATCCTATAACAAAAATAATTATCTCCCAATTGGCAGCTATGCCTTCAAGATATAATGGTGCAAAATATAGTAATGCAGCCGTAATGGCAGCAATAAGCGGAAATCCCACTCCGGGAGTCTGGAGCTCAAAATATATACCTCCAATTATTACCATGATGAGCAAACCACTTATAATAGGGCTGATAAGAAATCCAATTATTTTATCAAGTGTGGTTAATTGCTGCTCAGTAATTTCATAATTATCAATACCTGCTTTTTCCAGTAAATCCACAACACTCTCAGCTTTACCTTCACAAAATCCTTGTAGAATGGCTTCTGAAGCTGTAAATGTAACAACTTGTCCTGTATCAGTAACATTTTCAATAGCAATACGCGGATCAACCATAGCCTGTGCTATATCAGGGTTACGTCCTTTCGACTCAGCAGTCGAACGCATCATCGAGCGCATATAAGACTGATATTTGTCGGGTAGGGGAGCACCCGTCTGATCCACAACAGTTGCAGCACCTATGTTAGCTCCCGGGCGCATGTAAATACTGTCGCAGGCTATTGCTATCAGAGCACCTGCTGATGCTGCATTATTGTCAATGAAAACAAAAACAGGTATGTTCGATTGCAAAATAATGGTTCTGATACTATCAGCAGCTTCAAGAGTGCCTCCATAAGTGTTCATATGTATCATTATCAGATCCATCTCTTTTTCATTAGCTTCCTTCATTGCTTTCTGGGTCGAACGCCAGATAGGCGGAGCAATAGGTTCTTTGATATCAAATTTATAAACCCTTATCAGCTTCTTACTGTCAATTTTGGTTCTGAGGCTTTCGTCTGCGTTAAGCCTACTTGAAAATATAAGCAATATACTTGCAAATAGTAATAAAAACTTGTATTTCATGTCTTTATAATATTTCTTTAATTAAAAAATTTCTTCATAAGCAACATAAATTCATCAAATAATGCCAGATTGGTAGCTACTATTTCCTTACCGTAGATATAATTATCCCGCCCTTTAAAATCACAAACCCTGCCACCCGCCTGTTGCACAATAAACGCCCCTGCAGCTACATCCCATGGATGTAAGCCATATTCGTAAAAACTTTCAAAACGCCCACATGCAACATAAGCCAGATCAAGGGCTGCAGACCCCAGCCTTCTTATACCTGTTGCATTTTGCATGAGATACGAAAACAAGTCAATGTAGGGTTGTAAACGACTGAAATCGTAATAAGGAAATCCTGTGGCGATTAAAGCCTGATGCATTTCTGAAGTCCTTGAAACTTGAATTTCTCCGGAATTCAGATAGGCTTTGCTTTCTTTCCACGCGTAAAAACACTCTCCGGAATTTATTTCATAAACCACTCCCATCAGGGTTTCATTACCTCTTATCAAAGCTATACTGATACAAAAAATTGGAATTGAGTGGATAAAATTAGTAGTTCCGTCAAGTGGGTCAATTATCCACATGTATTCTTTCAAATCAGTGTTTGCAACATTTTCCTCAGCTAGTATTCCTGATCCTGGAAGAATCTTCATTAAGTCTTCTACAAGTTTTAATTCGGACTGTTTGTCAACAAAAGTTACAAAATTATTAGGTCCTTTTTCTATGATATCTGTTTCGTTAATGGCCGATGCCTGCTCCCTGATGAAAGCTCCTGTTTTCTTAGCTAATTCAATAGTTTGATGGCAAATATCTTCTAATTGTCTATAATTCATTTTTTCTTTGTTTTTTTTCTGTGATCCAGTATCAGATAAATGGAACCGGTAATTCCTATAATTATCAGGACAAAAGAGATTATTTCAGCTTGTGTGATTTCCAGACTTCCAATGTGATAAGGCGGATTTACCCTGATCTTTTCAATCAGAAAGCGCGATATACCGTTGATAACCAAATATATAGAGAATAACAAGCCATTTATCATGATTTTCTTCCTGATGAGCCAAACAAATATAAAGAAAATCAGTGCCATTACACTCTCATACAAAGATGTTGGATATACAGGCTGTTCAAGAACCCTGCAGAACTGCCCCGAACAATTTTCTATTAATTCGCCTTCGCGTATGACATTGTGCGGAAAATCAAATGCCCAAGCCCAATCGGGTAAAAAGCTCAGCCATTCAGGTTTGGGATTCACATTCACAATACCCCAGCAACCATCGCCAGAAAACTGACAACCTAGTCGCCCTACGCAATAGGCAAGCAGTAGGGCAGGGGCAGCAGAATCTACAAAAATGAGCCAGTGTATTTTATTCTTACGGGCATACCAGATAAGGGTTATAGCCGCTACGATCAAACCACCATAAAATGTAAGACCCTGAAAAGCAAATAATGTCTTTATGGGATTAGCCAGAAATGCTGAGAGATTTTCAAGAATATCAAAAATCTTTGCACCAATAATACCTGTAACAGCAGCCAGCAATATGAAATTAGCGGTAAGCTCGTAAGGATGCACTTCTACATTTTCAACCACAGGTTTTGGAAGCTTCTTTTTATTATAACTCCTCCAGGTAGAAAACACTGAAGCTGCAGCAAGCAGTAGCCCTCCAATAATACTTCCTTCGCCTGAAAGCAAGAACTCCTGAGGATTTTCTACAAAAAATGAATAGTTAGTGATCATTGCCAACCCTTTAAAACCTATTAAAAAACCAAGCAATCCACTTCCGGCTAATTCTTTTATACCTGCAGGTTTACCTTTTGTTATACTTTTATTCACAGGGCTCAAAATTCCTTGTTTTTCCTTACGTTTTAATTCTAAATAAAGAATGAATGCACCTACAACAAAAGCCAGGGCAACAAAAAAACCATAGGTCTGTATGGGTAATCTGATGGAAGTTCCAAACAGATCATTTATCATATCACTAAGTCGTGGATACATGCTGACTATTTTTTTTATATTGATCTTTTTCTAAAATATTAAAGAGGAGAATAACAATAAACATTTTCCTTATCCAAAGTATCCAGTCTGATCTCAGCAATTTTATTTACCAGGTCCTTTCTGAAGAGAGTCCTGACACGAATGTAATTACTTGTAAATCCGCTCATAAAACCATTATTATCTTCTGATTCAAACAATATTTTTTCAATCCGCCCAAAATTCTCTTTTAAGAATGTTGTTTTCTTTATTTCACCCAACTCAAGCAGTTTGCCAACTCTTGCACGGATGATTCCGGGATTGATCTTATCAGGAAAGCTGCTTGCAAGGGTTCCTGGCCTTTCCGAGAATGGAAACACATGCAAATAAGAGATCGGTAGCTGAGTGATAAGCGAAAAAGTTTCCTCATATTCTTCTTCGTTTTCGCCAGGGAATCCTGTAATAACATCGGCTGCTATGCATGCATGAGGCAGTTTGCTTTTTATAAAATTTACGCGGTTTTTGAAAAGTTCAGAATCATAATGTCGCTTCATGCGTTTCAGAACTCCGTCAGAGCCCGATTGAAGAGGAATATGAAAATGTGGCATAAATATTTTTGAACCGGCAACAAGATCAATTATTGGATCAGATAGTAAATCAGGTTCAATTGACGATAGCCTGAAACGTATATTAAAATCACTTTTTTCTATTTCCTGGAGTAGAGCAAAGAGGGTTTCATTATTGCCTTTGCCAAAATCACCAATATTCACTCCTGTCAGAACCACTTCTTTCGGATCATTTTCCATTGCTGCCCTTATTTGAACCATAGTTTCCGAAATGGTATTACTGCGGCTTCTGCCACGCGCAAATGGAATTGTGCAATAAGAGCAAAAATAATCGCAGCCATCCTGGATCTTAACAAATGTCCGCGTTCTGTCAGAACCTGAAAAAGATGGATAGAACTCTCTGCTTTTCAGGATATTGGATATATTTATATGATCATTTAGTTTAACTGAATTATTTTGAAGATATTCCTTTAAACTGAATTTTTCAGAATTGTCCAAAACCAGCTTCACACCTTCAATTTTTGATAACTGCTCTGACCTAAGCTGAGCCATGCAACCAATGACTATTATATCTGCCTCGGGGTTCCGCTGATGAGCCTGCCTGATATACGATCGGCATTTTTTCTCTGCCATAGCTGTAACAGAGCAGCTGTGAACTACATAATAATCAGCACTATCGGTGAAATCAACTATCTGATAATCAGTTTCAAGATCGCGCGATAAACCTGATGTTTCAGCAAAATTCAGCTTACAGCCAAGGGTATGGAATGCAATGCGTTTTTTATTCATTTTTGTGCAAATTTAATGGTTTTGTCAATGTGTTGCATCGTCAGGAGAAACTAGCGGTTTTTATAATGCTGTTTTGCTGCTTCATTATTTTTTATGAAATACAGAATGAGTACCATGTTTATTTATGTTTACAAAGCTTATTGAAGTAGAAAAAATATAAAACCAGAATAGTAAAATAGTGCCGGAATTGTGATAAATTTGAAAACCGATAATTAAACCGGAATCTTCAAATCAAAATGTAAATTATTCAGGATTTTCGTCTGTAAATGAATCATCTGTTGTGACGGTATCAGAGTTGATAGTATCAGACTCATCAGGAATTCTGTTAGCTTCGTTGCTAAAAAGATCTTCTTCGAGCTTATCAATTTTGTCCAATTTCACTTTTACTTTTACCAAATAGCTGGTATCTTCAGTATCTACTGTTATGGCATGAAAGAACTTGTTATTCGATAAATTTACCTTAACAACATGATTAGCATATCCTGACGGATATTTTTTCATAATCGCCTGAATCACTTCAGGTTCAAGGTTTTCGTAGTTGATGACTACTTTCTTTTTCAGATTCATTTTTTAATCGAAATTTCGCGGCAATAATACATAAGAAATTGAAATATTTTAATGTTTCTTAAATTTTTTTGTAAAGTTTTTAATGAATCCATATTTTTTATAAACTGTAAGAAATAGCCGTTTTAGGATTATCTAAAGATAAAGTCATATAATTATTATTATGTTAAATATGGTTTTTGAAATAAAAAAAAGGGGAAATATGTATTCCCCCTCTTACTGCTAAATACTGATTATATTAAAATCTCAAGAATCAGTCTTTTGATTGATGCATCTCAATTTTTTTATTTATTTCTTTAAGCTTATCATACTCATTCATTCTAGTATAAATCTCTTTCAATGAAACCATTGTACTAAAATCATCCGGCTGAAGTTCAATAGCTTTTTCGAGTGTAGGCATCGCCAGTTCAAGGTACTTATTAGCTTGTCCTAATAACTCATCATACTTTTCCTGCTCTGATAAAGGAAGCTTGTTAGCTTCTTCAATAAGTATAGCTGCCGAGTTAACATAAAGTGCGCCAAGGTTATAAACTGCATCAAAGTATTCAGGATTAAGATCAATGGCTTTTTTATATGATTCTTCTGCCTTAGCAAAATATTCACTGCCAGAATCGGAATATTTGCTCCTTAACTGATCATAAGCTACCCCAACAGCAAAAAAGATAGTTGGATTGGTGTCGTCTTTTGTTACAGCTATTTCCAGATTTTCAAGAGCCTTTTCAACATCACCTGTTAGTAAATATACATTTATCTCATTGATTAACAGGTTGAAGTCATCAGGATGAATTTCTCTTCCCTCTTTAATGTAGTTCAAACCTCCAACGGTATCACCCTTAGCCATATGGATCTTACTTAATGAAACAAAGACTTCTGGTGTGTTAAAGCCCATCTTCATGAGGTCTTTGTAGCTTTTTTCAGCAACTTCATTTTCATCTGCCAGTTCAGCGGTAAGAGCAACATTATATAAAGCCATGGTATCAGCGCTTCCCATCATTTCACTTACAACAACCGAATGTTGAAAAGCATGCATAGCATCTTTAAATGATTTTGAATTGTACGCATCAACGCCAAGTATATAGTATTGCTCACTTATCACAAACAGATTTGTGAGAATATCAGTATAAAACTCTTTTGATTTGTCATATTCCTGAGCTTTCTGATAGGCTTCCAAAGCAGTTTCAAGAGCATTGTCATCCAGTGCTTTGTACTCAGGTTTCTCGCTCATATGAATCGAAAGATAGATATTACCCCTGTAGAACCAGGCTTTGGCGTCTTCTTTGGTTGTTGGATGTTCAATGGTTTTGTCAATAAATTCTTTCGCTCTGTCCAATTTACCATTACGAAGGTAATTAAAGGCAGAGGTTCGGTTGTTTCTTTGACCGATAGCAATGCCGGTGATGAAAACAAAAACTAAAAATAATCCTAATCTTTTCATTGTTTCGTAATTTAGAGTGGTTAAAGTTTGCTGCAAAACTACACTGTTTGCTTTTATTTCCAAAATTCTGATTAATTAGTTAACAAATATTGTTTTTAAGTTTTAAATAATATCTGAATTCTCATCTGTTAGTTCATCTGTTAGTTCATCATTCACGGTGTTTTTCTCATTCACATCCTCGTCTTCTTCCTGATCTACTTTAGTAACAGCCGCTATACTATCACCCTCTTTAATATTTATCACCCTAACGCCCTGTGTTGCTCTTCCAATCACCGGTAACGATGAAACCGGAAGTCTAATTAACAACCCTGCCCTGCTTATGATCATCAGATGATTTTCGTTAATTACATTCTTTACCGCAATTAGCTTGCCAGTTTTCTCAGTTATGTTAATTGTTTTTACACCTTTGCCTCCCCTTCCTGTAATTCTGTAATCATTAACCCTTGACCTTTTGCCATACCCGTTTGAAGAAACTACAAGAATATCATACTTGTCATCTTCTAAACAAATCATTCCAATTACCTCATTATCAGGTTCTGACAAGGTAATTCCCTTTACTCCACTGGCATTTCTACCCATTGGTCTGACAGTATTTTCATTAAATCTTATAGCTCTTCCTTCTTTGGTCGCAAGAATTATTTCACTGCTTCCGTTTGTAAGCCGCGCTTCAATTAATTCATCATTTTCACGTATTGTGATAGCATTTATTCCGTTCACTCTTGGGCGTGAATAGGCTTCAAGCGATGTTTTCTTGATTATTCCTTTTTTAGTACAGAGAATAATGTAGTTATTGTTGATGTATTCTTCATCGCTGAGGCTGTGAACATTTATATATGCCTTAACCTTATCGTCAGGTTCAATATTAATAAGGTTTTGCATTGCCCTTCCCTTTGAACTTTTAGTTCCTTCAGGAACTTCAAAAACCCTTAGCCAGAAACATCTGCCTTTTTCAGTAAAAAATAAAATATAATTATGTGCTGTAGCTACAAACAAATGTTCAACAAAATCTTCATCCCTTACTTCACTGCCTTTCGCGCCGCGCCCTCCCCTGTGCTGTACCCTGTATTCCACCAGCGAAGTACGTTTGATATACCCAAGGTGTGAGATACTAACTACCATACTTTCATTGGCTATGGTATCTTCAATTCTGAAATCTTTTGCTGAATAAACTATGTCGGTTTTGGGTTCGTCACCGTATTTATCTCTTATCTCGATTAATTCATTCTTAATAAGCTCCATTCTCAAGCCTTCATCAGCAAGCAAGCTTTTCAGATATTCGATTTGCTTCATCAATTCTTCATACTCTTCTTTTATCTTTCCCCTCTCAAGTCCGGTTAATCTCTGCAATCTCATGTCCAGAATAGCTTTTGCCTGTACTTCAGTAAGACCGAATTCCTGCATCAACCCATTTTTTGCTTCATCCGGAGTTTGAGACGCACGAATAAGCGCTATTACTTCATCAAGATGATCGAGTGCTATAAGCAAACCCTCAAGAATATGAGCCCGCTTTTCAGCTTCCTTCAATTCAAACTCGGTCCTTCTGACTACAACTTCATGACGATGTTCAACAAATGCAGCAATTATCTCTTTAAGATTCAAGGTTTTAGGTCTGCCCTTCACCAAAGCCACATTATTAACACTAAATGAGGATTGCAGAGCAGTATATTGATATAATTTGTTTAAAACCACATTGGCAACAGCATCGCGTTTGAGTTCGTAAACAATGCGTAGACCCTGGCGATTTGATTCATCACGTATATCTGATATTCCCTCAATTCTTCTGTCTTCAGCCAATTCAGCAGTTTTCCGGATCATTTCGGCTTTATTAACCTGATAAGGAATTGATGAAACTATTATACTTTCACGCCCGTTAGCATCCTCTTCTATTTTTGCCTCACCTCTTATTATAACTCTTCCTTTACCTGTTTCGTAAGCTTCAATAACCCCATCGTACCCATATATTACCCCACCTGTTGGAAAATCAGGTCCTTTTATGATCTTCATCAAATCAGGAATACTTATCTCATTATCATCAATATATGCTATTGTTCCATTTATTACTTCAGTAAGATTATGAGGTGGCATATTGGTTGCCATTCCAACAGCAATTCCTGAAGCACCGTTCACAAGCAAATTAGGGATACGGGTAGGCAGTACTACCGGTTCATAAAGACTATCATCAAAATTAAGCTGAAAATCAACTGTCTCCTTATTAATATCGGCAAGCATTTCTTCAGCTATCTTTTTTAGTTTGGCTTCTGTATATCGCATTGCTGCAGGGCTGTCGCCGTCAATTGAGCCGAAATTTCCCTGCCCATCAATCAAAGGATAACGCAACGACCATTCCTGAGCCATCCTCACCATTGCATCATAAACAGAGGTGTCACCATGAGGGTGGAATTTTCCAAGCACCTCCCCTACTATTCTGGCAGATTTTTTATAAGGTCTGTTCGATAAAGTTCCCAATTCAAGCATTCCAAACAGAACTCTGCGATGTACGGGCTTTAAACCATCCCTGACATCAGGCAGCGCTCGTGACACAATTACTGACATTGAATAGTCAATATAAGCTGCCTTCATCTGGTTCTCAATATTTACCCTTATAATTCTTTCAGTAGTTGGATTTAATTCTTCATTCATTTTTTTTAATCTTTCTTTTTCTCCTTTTTATGTTAGAATTCTTGAAAATATTGCTAATAGCAAATCCTAACAAGCTTATTATCAAATAATTATATAAACTTATATTAAAACACGAATTTACGGATTTTTTTTTAATCAGAGCCAAAATATAATTGATAGATTATTAACAAGTTATTATATTATAAATCAGCATATTAATTTGCCAAACCAATAAAAACAAAATTGAGCTACGACATTGCTGTTCAAAACAAATGAAAACTGTTTTTCGTTTTATAGCTGTTTGAAACATTGATAGTATGTAATTGTTATAACTTTGTGTCGGATTGGTACAAATTGTCATGTCAGTCTGGTTGATTTCAATATTTCGGCAAGGCTTTTGATAATAATAATATTAACTAATAAGGATAGTTTAATACTAATTGATATTTTAAGTCTAATTCATTGTAAATAAGTATATTATAACATATTGTAAATAAATGGAAGCGAAATTCTCACAACGTGTAAAGGACGTTTTGTCATATAGCAGAGAAGAAGCCATGCGACTTGGAAATGATACCGTGGGCGTAGAGCACCTCCTTCTTGGTATCATTCGTGAAGGTAATGGTTTGGCTATACAAGTTATCAAAGAAATGAGCTTTGATCTGGATTCTTTAAAAATAGAAATCGAAAATTCAATTTCTGTTTCAGGCAGAAAAGTACGCTCGCATGATAATCTACCCCTTTCAAAGCAGGCTGAGCGTGCATTGAAGCTCACTTATCTTGAATCTAAACTATTAAACAGTGAACTTATTGGCACTGAACATCTCTTGCTGGCAATACTTAAAGACGAAGACAATATTGTATCTCAGATTTTTCTTAGAAGCAACTATGAATACACGGATTTTAAATCAAAATTAGAACGTATAGTTAAGCGAAGAAAAAAGATTAAAGAAGAGGATGATATCCAACCAGATATTTCTTTAAAATATCCTGGAGATACTACAGATGATGATCCTGAAGATAAACCTTATGAAAGAAGAGGTAGAAGACCGGGAGATTCAAAATCAAAAACTCCTGTCCTGGATAATTTTGGCAGAGATTTAACACGGGCTGCTGAAGAAGGGCGCCTTGATCCCATTGTTGGAAGGGAAAAAGAATTAGAACGAATAGCTCAGATCCTTAGCCGTAGAAAGAAAAATAATCCAGTTTTAATTGGTGAGCCCGGCGTGGGCAAATCAGCAATTGCCGAAGGTCTCGCACTTAGGATTATTGATCGTAAAGTAAGCAGGGCTTTATTTAATAAGCGTGTATTTACTCTTGATCTGGCATCAATTGTAGCAGGAACAAAATATCGCGGACAGTTTGAAGAGCGTATGAAAGCTTTATTAAGTGAACTTGAAAAGAATCGTAATATTATTCTTTTCATTGATGAACTTCATACCATTGTAGGAGCCGGAAATGCTTCCGGATCTCTGGATGCTTCAAATATGTTCAAACCTGCTCTTGCCCGTGGTGAAATTCAGTGTATAGGTGCAACAACCCTTGACGAATATCGTCAGCATATTGAAAAAGATGGTGCCCTGGAACGCCGCTTTCAGAAGATCATGGTAGATCCTACCACTCCTGAAGAAACAGTTGACATCCTTCAGAATATAAAGGAAAAATATGAGGACCATCATTTTGTAAAATATACTGATGATGCCATCAATGCCTGTGTTTCACTTACACAGCGTTATATCAGTGACAGATATCTGCCCGATAAGGCTATTGATGCCCTTGATGAAGCCGGGGCAAGAGTACATATTACCAATATTCGTGTTCCGAACGACATTATTACTATGGAAGAGCGTATTGATGAAGTAAAAGATTTGAAGGTTAAGTCAATAAGTAGTCAAAAATTTGAAAAGGCAGCTGAATATCGAGATACTGAACGCAAATTACAGCAGGAACTGGAGGTTATTAAAAAGAAATGGGAAGAAGAATCAAAAACTCATCGCGAAACAGTTAAAGAAGAAGATGTAGCTGAGATAGTAGCAATGATGACAGGGGTTCCTGTTCAGCGAATAGCACAAAACGAAAGTGAACGATTGATAAAGATGGAATCAGAACTTGCCAATTCGGTTATAGGACAGGATGATGCAATTAAGAAAATTGTAAAAGCTATAAGAAGGAACCGTGCAGGACTTAAAGATCCTAATAAACCGATAGGAACATTTATCTTCCTTGGTCCTACCGGAGTTGGTAAAACTCATCTGGCCAAAATACTTGCAAAATACCTGTTTGACAGTGTTGATGCCCTGGTAAGGATTGATATGAGTGAGTATATGGAGAAGTTTTCAGTTTCAAGGCTAGTTGGAGCCCCTCCGGGATATGTTGGTTATGAAGAAGGTGGACAACTAACTGAAAGAGTCAGACGCAAACCTTATTCAATTGTTCTTTTGGATGAAATTGAAAAAGCTCATCCGGATATTTTCCATATCCTGCTACAGGTTCTTGACGATGGACAATTAACTGATAGCCTGGGAAGAAGGGTGGACTTCAAAAATACAATCCTTATCATGACTTCCAACATAGGTTCACGTCAACTGAAGGATTTCGGTCAGGGTGTTGGTTTCGCAACTACAGCACGTCGTGGAGCTTCGGCTGATTATGCAAGAAGTATCATTGAAAACGCTCTGAAAAAGACATTTGCTCCTGAATTTATTAATCGTATTGATGATATTATCATTTTTGATCCTCTGGAACGCGATTCTATTCACAAGATCATTGAAATTGAACTCAATAATCTCTTTGAAAGAACAAAACAAATGGATTATACTGTGGAAGTAACTGAGCAGGCAAAGGATTTCATTGTTGAAAAAGGCTGGGATTCGCAATATGGGGCAAGACCACTGAAAAGAGCGATCCAAAAATATATTGAAGATGAACTTGCTGAGGCTATTATTACATCAAAAGCCACAGCTGGAGATCATATTCTTGTGGATCACCGTAAAGGTGAAGAAAAGCTCGACTTTACGGTCATAAAGAAAGAAATTGTTATCGAAAAGGAAAAAGAAAAATAGAAATTCTGAAAGATTAGTTCATAAAAACTAAAAAAGGCAATTACCGGCGTTTTTGCCGCATTATTCTATTCAATATAGCTCTGGTTCTTATAACCACTTAGATCATTAGCTGAGAAGTTATTAATGAAGCTGATATTAGCTACATTTTCTGATCTGGCTTTTCTAATAAAAATTTCGGCAGGGGAAGTATATTTTCTATTCCTCTCGGCATCAAGTAATAGCAAGTATCCCATTATAATATTACCAGCCATTTCAACAAGGCGGCGTGCGTGAAAATCAAATAATTCGTTATCATCGAATTCGTTAACTCTGTTCACTGCTTTCTCGTACTGATCAGTCATTTTTAGCAAAATGTTTTTAATATATTCCAATTCAGGATGTATAGGTCGAGATGCATATTCCTGCATCAGTTTTAGATAAGCACCATTGCCTACACCCTTAATAGCAGCTACCACCTGTAGTTGCGATGTTCCTTCGTAAATAGTGGTAATACGTGCATCCCTGTAGAGACGCTCAACAGGGAAATCCTTCATATATCCGGTACCGCCATGTATCTGAATGGCATCGTAAGTAATCTGATTACAATATTCACTTGCAAACAGCTTTATCATTGGAGTAAGAATATCAGCATTACGACTATAATATTTCTGTTCATTTCTTTCTTCGTTTGTCAGCTTGCGAGTTTCAGCCAGATAGTTGTATGCCTTATAAATATCAACAAACCGGGATGTTTCGTATAACAATGATCTTGCCGCATGAATTTTTACCTGCATCATAGTAAGCATCTCATACACAGCAGGATATTTGATAATGGGTTTTCCAAATTGCTCGCGTTCACCGGCATATTTTAATGCTTCGCGATAAGCAGCCTCAGCTATTCCCACTGACTGTGCGCCTACTCCCAGGCGGGCTGAATTCATCAGCGACATAACATATTTTATCAAACCCATACGGGTATCACCAATCAGTGTGGAAGGTGCATTGTTGAACACTATTTCGCAGGTTGGTGAGCCTTTAATACCAAGTTTATTTTCTATTCTACGGATCTTGACAGCTTTAGCTGTGCGATCGTAAATAAAAAGTGAAAGTCCGCGGGCATCGGTAGTACCCTCTTCAGTGCGAGCCAGTACCAGTGAAATATCAGCATCGCCATTTGTAATAAAACGTTTTACTCCGTTCAGATACCATTTACCGGAAACCTGGTCGTATGTAGCTTTTAACTGCACCGACTGGAGGTCAGAGCCTGCATCAGGTTCAGTAAGTATCATGGCTGCGGTGGCTCCTTTGTTGAAACACGGCAAATATTGTTCTTTTATCTCATCAGATGCAAATTCATGAATGGTTTCAGCACAATCCTGTAATCCCCAAATATTGGCAAATCCGCCATCGGCGCGCGAAACTATCTCGGCAGACATTACATAAGGAACTATGGGAAAGTTCAGCCCATCATATTTTCTTGGAAGTGATAGTCCTACCAGACCTGCTTTTACAAGAACATCATGGTTTTCCCTTGTTCCCGGAGCATATTTAACTTCATTATTAACTAGTTCCGGTCCGGTTTTATCAACTTCTTCAGCATTAGGATGAATGACTTCGCCTGAGATTTCACCAATAATCTCCAGAACCTTCTCATAACTATCAATGGCATCTTCATAATCGAGAGGTGCATGATCATAAAGCTCTCTTTCTGAGAAATTATCTTCTTTCAGGCTGACAATTTTCTGCATAAAAGGATGGGTGAGATGAAATTTAAGATGTTCGTTATCATTAAAAAAATTTGCCATTGTTCAAATGTTTGATTTTTAATCTTTTACTTTGAGTTCTTACGATAAAAACTGATAATTTTAGGAATAACCTCGGCTGTATCACCAATGATTGTATAATCCGCAATTGCATTAATCGGTGCATTTGGGTCCGTATTTATTGAAATAACCTGGGCTGACTGGTCCATTCCTGCTCTATGCTGGACTGCACCGGAAATTCCACAAGCAATATAGAGTTTGGGTCTAACGGTAATACCGGTTTGCCCTATTTGCCTTTCGGGTTCAGCGTAACCAGCATCAACGGCAGCACGTGATGCACCAACCTCAGCTCCAAGCACTTCTGCAAGCTGAAATAAGAGATCAAAATTCTCTTTCGAACTAACACCATATCCTCCAGCAACAATGATCTGTGAATTCTTAAAATCAACTTTGCTTTTTTCAATATGTTGTTCAATGATACTTACACTAAAATCATTGTCGCTTAATATTGAATTAACATCAATTTTTTTGACCGTACCTTTATGTTTAGGATTGAAAATTTCTTTTTTCATCACACCTTCGCGCACTGTAGCCATTTGCGGACGGGTTTCAGGATTTATAATGGTAGCAATTATATTACCTCCAAAAGCAGGCCGTATCTGATAAAGCAAATTCTTGTATTCTCTTTGAGTTCGATTTTCGGTATGATCACCAATTTCAAGACTTGTACAATCGGCTGTAAGCCCACATTTAAGGGCGGAAGCAATGCGTGGCGCCAGATCACGCCCAATTGAAGTGGCTCCAAACAACACTATTTCAGGTTTTTCTTTCTCAAAAACATGTTTTAAGATAGAGGCATGAGGTAGGGTAAGATAGGGAAACAAATTATCATGAGACGCTATATGAGCCACATCAACCCCAAAAGGAAATACTGCCGGAGCAATTGATGCCGATTTTGAACTTCCTATTATTACAGCTTCGAGTCTGACTTTCAACTGGTTTGCCAGTTTTCTTCCTTTCGAAAGCAGTTCAAGGCTTACCTCAGCTACCTGAGCATCCTCTGTTACTTCGCAATATACAAAAACACTATTCACGTCTGTTATATTTATTTTTTTGATCCAATATGAAATTTATCATCAAAACAACCACATTTTCTAACCGATTATATGAGCATCAAGTAATTCCTTGACCAAAGCCTCTATTTCCTGATCAGTACGGATTACCTGGGTAGCTTTATGCTGTAAAACAACGTTTTCAATCTTTTTTACTTTAGTAGGGCTTCCTGATAATCCAAGATGCTCAACATCAGCTTGTATATCTTCAAATCCCCATTCATTGATCTGAAGATAAGGGCGGCTCTGATAAAGTTCAGTATAATCACGTGTTTCAGCTTGCAGCTCAGTAACAGAGCGTGCATGTTTGTTTTGCATTACAAGTCGGGCTATCCTTGGTCTGCAATGAGATGCAGAGTTGTGAACCGTAATTGCCAGTGGCATAGTTGCTCTGACAATTTCAACTCCTTTTTCCAGTCTTCTTTTTATAACAATTTCATCATCGGTAAGTGAAATTATTTCTTCAGCATAAGTAACCTGCGGAATTCCAAGTTTTTCGGCTGTTTGAGGCCCAACCTGTGCAGTATCTCCGTCAATAGCCTGACGACCGCTTATAATGAGGTTGAAAGGCGCAAGTTTTCTAATTGCGAGCGAAAGCACATAAGATGTTGCCAGAGTATCGCTTCCGGCAAATTTACGGTCAGTTATCAGATAACCCTTATCTGCTCCGCGGTATAAGCCTTCACGGATGATTTCTGCAGCTCGTGCTGGTCCCATCGTAAGTAATATCACTTCAGCGTCAGGTCTGGTATCTTTGATACGTAAAGCCTGTTCAAGTGCGTTAAGATCTTCGGGATTGAAAATTGCAGGCAGAGCGGCTCTGTTCACCGTTCCATCAGCTTTCATCGCATCCTTTCCAACATTTCTGGTGTCAGGTACTTGTTTGGCTAAACAAATTATTCGAAAACTCATAGAAGATTTTTTTTGTTTGAATTAATTTTTGCAAAAATAGAAATTCAGGGCGTCACTTAATCTCCAATACTAATCACTCAGTTTTATTCAGAGGATTCTCTTTGCAGTCCTTGCATTCAAGGCTTTTATTATACATTTCCATAGCTCTTGCACTCATTCCCATGCTGCTGAATCCTCCATCGTGATACAGATTTTGCATAGTGACTTTTCGGGTCAGATCGGAAAAAAGAGTAATGCAATAGGCGGCACATTCCTGAGCACTGGCATTGCCAAGCGGCGACATACGTTCAGTAAAGTCCATTAACCCGCTAAAACCTTTAACGCCCATACCGGCAGTGGTTGGAGTTGGTGACTGTGAAATGGTATTGATTCTTATTCTTTTCTGCCGCCCATAAATATAACCAAAACTCCTTGCTATTGATTCTAGTGCTGCCTTTGCGTCAGCCATATCATTGTATTCAAACAAGGTACGCTGGGCTGCTATGTATGTGAGTGCAACAATAGAACCCCATTCGTTGATAGCATCAAATTTTTTAGCTACCTGTATCATTTTATGGAAAGAGATGGCTGAAATATCTATAGTTTTCAAAAAGTTTTCATAATTGATATCATCGTAAGGTATCTTCTTCCTTACATTTGGCGACATGCCTATTGAGTGAAGTATAAAATCAACTTTCCCTCCGAAATGCTCCATTGTTTGTTTGAAAAGCTCTTCAAGATCACTGATTTTTGTTGCATCGGCAGCAATGACTTTGGCTGATATCTTTTGAGCCAACTCATCAATTGTACCCATTCTCAATGCAATCGGGGTATTGGTAAGCACAATCTCGGCTCCTTCATCATGAGCACGTTCGGCTACTTTCCATGCAATTGAAAGATCGTTCAACGCACCGAAAATCAAACCTTTCTTATTCTTTAATAAATTATGTCCCATAGTAATAAATAGTTTTAGTTTTTCATGATTGGAATTCAATAAGTTCTTTTGCTTTCATTACTGAAATTTCTGAAATATTCTCGTCACTGAGCATTTTTGCAATCTCCATTATTCGCTGGTCATAGTCAAGATTTTTAATATTTGACCTTACGAATTTATCCTCAGTTTCTTTATAGATCAGCAAATGATTATCACCCTTTCCGGCAATTTGTGGTAGGTGTGTAATAGTGAGCAACTGCATGAATTTTGACATATTCTTCATTAAAGTACCCATTTTGGCAGCAATTTCTCCTGAAATACCAACATCAATTTCATCAAAAACAAGTGTAGGCAGCTTCTTGTTTTTTGAAAGTAAATATTTAACTGATAGCATTAATCTCGATAATTCGCCGCCGGATGCAATATTTGCCACTTCTTTCAGCTCCCCTCCCCTATTGGCATTAAACAATATTTTTATTCTGTCGGAACCGTCATTTCCAGGCTCAGACAACTTTTCAGCAATTAATTTAACACTGGCATCTGGCATTCCAAGCTGGCTTACAAGTTCAGTAAGTTCATCGGAAACTGCTTTCAGGACAGAGAGTCTGGATTTACTCATTGTACTGTCCAGCACATTAAGTTGTTCTTTCTTATTTTCAATACTCTTATGAAGTCCCTGGATTTTTCCTTCAAGCGAAACAATTCCGCTTATTTTTTCTTCGAGTTCCCGTGCAATTTGTAGCAATTCATTTATTCCCTGTACATGATGCTTCTGTTCCAGATGATAGATAAGGTTTAAACGCCGGTTAAGAAATTCAATTCTTTCAGGATCAGATATCAGAGACCCTTCGAGCCTGAATACTTCTTTATCAATATCTTTCATTTCAAACCATATACTTTCAAAGCGTTCAAACAGGAGTTGTAAATCTTTATGATAGGCAGCAGTTTTTCTCAGAATTCCCATAGTTTCCGAAATGCTGCCAATCAGGTTGATATCGCCTTCGCTCATCATGTATTTGATTTGCTGTAAATTGCTTTTTATTTCCTCAGCATGGGTCTGAATTTCAAGTTCGCTTTCAAGTTCTTCCTTTTCATTCTGGTTCAAACGCGCTTCTATGAGTTCTGTCAACAGAAACTGAAAATAATCCTGATCCTTTTTTGCATTCAACTCTTCCTGTTGCAACTGCTCAAGTTCATTCATCATCTGTTGCAATGACTTATAGCTTTCCCTGTATTCTTGCAATACTTTCATATTGCCGGCATATTCATCAACTATGTTTAATTGAAAAGCAGGGTCATTTAAAGATAAAATGGCGTGCTGAGAATGAATATCAACAAGAAACTCACCCAGTTCGCGCAGGACGTTAAGATTCACTGGAGTATCATTTATAAAAGCCCTGGATTTTCCGGAAGTCAAAATCTCACGACGAAGGATGATTTGATCATCGTAATCCAAATCATTGTCAATAAAAAAAGGTTCAAGCTGATAGTCTTTTCCAAGAAATAAACCTTCAACAATGCATTTTTTTGTTTTATCAAAAAGTAGGTTTGAATCGGCACGTTGCCCAAGGATCAATGATAAAGCTCCAATAAGTATTGATTTACCTGCACCGGTTTCGCCAGTAATAACAGTGAAGCCGGAATTGAAATTTATTGATAGTCGCCGGATCAGAGTATAATTTTCTACTGTAAGTTGCTGCAACATTTTTTTCGGATTATAGCAACGGCTAAATTAATACTATTTCCAGTACCGGTGATTAAACATGAAAAAGGGATGGAAAGTTCTTATTTCTCAAAAAACAGAGCGAACCAGTAAAAAGAACATTAAGAGAGAATTGCCAGAAATTCAAGATCAAATCCCATCTTTGCTTTTAAGGATTTTATCATAGGTTGATGCCTGTGAAGGATCAAGTTCTTTAAGGATGTTTACAGCTTTTGGTTTGTCCATCTGGCTTGCCTGTGAAAAAACATTTACAAGTTCTTCTTTCTTGGCTTCCATGACAAGTTGTAATAAAAACAATCCAGGACGGCTTCTCTGCGCCCGTTGAAGCAATTCAAGGCTTTCCATTATTGCTAGTCTTCCCATCTCCAGATTGTCAGACATGACATCAAGTCCGCGACGATGGTATACATACAGAGCCTCACGAATTGCAGAATAAGAGCCGTTCATAATATTCTCCAGGAGCCAGTAGCGATTGCGTTGACTTTCAAACGATTTCCAGCCTTTTTCAGGAGCACTTTGTGCGGCAGATATAATTGCATTGGCTTTTTCAAAATATGGAGTTCCTCCAAATTTGGCAAAAGTATCACCATCCAGACCAAGGAATAAATAAGCATAGAATGCAAGTGTTGATGTAAGGTTGCTGGTATGAGTACCTTCAACAAATTCAAGAGGTTGATTTTCGATGTATTTAAACTGGAAATCACGGTCTATCCAGTTTAAAACCACACTGTTATAATTTGTTTTATAAGCTGGACGCCGTAGGATAATATTCATCCTTCCTTTGTATTCATCGCTTGCCACTCTTTCAGTAAGAGTTATCATCATTGTTCCTTCTATTCTTTCCTGCGATTTGTATTTCAGATTTGTCCATGTTTGTTTATTCATGAATTCTCCCATAGCTGTTTGCAGAGTCTGAAAAACTCTTTGGTCAGTGCCTTCCAGTTGACGGGAATTAATTGATATTGAAATCATGAGTTCTTGCCCGAATGCTGACGTAGCAATGAAGAACAGGAATATGGAAATTATATATCTCATAACAGGATCAAATAGATTAAAAGGATTATTTTTTTTGTTTCAGAAAATCCGAAATATATGCCACAATGTCATCAGCCACTTTACTTTTGGATTTCATTTCGTATTCCCTGACAGCTCCATTACGGTCAAGAATGGTGATTTTATTGGTATCTGTTGCAAAACCAGCTCCTTTATGACGTAACGAATTTAAAACGATAATATCAATATTTTTATTTTGCAGCTTCGCTTTTGCATTATCCAGCTCATTATCGGTTTCAAGTGCAAATCCTACTATTATTTGTTCAGGCTTCTTTCTTTGTCCAAGATCCCTGAGAATGTCAGGTGTTTGTATAAGCTTTAAATTAAAGGTATCGCTGCTTTTTTTAATTTTCGAACCCTGATAATTTTCAACCCTGAAATCTGCCACAGCAGCAGCCATAATGATAATATCGGAATTATCAGCTTCTTTCATGCAAGCTTCATACATCTCTTCGGATGAAATAACATCAATTCTTTCAATGTTTCCTGCTGGAGTTGCGAGATGCACCGGTCCGGAAATTAATGTAACCTTAGCTCCGTTCTTACTCATAGCTTCAGTAAGAGCAAATCCCATCTTCCCCGAAGAATAATTTCCCAGGAATCGTACGGGATCAATATTTTCATAAGTAGGTCCTGCAGTTATCAGTACTTTGAAATCTTCAAACCTGGCTTCAGAATAAAAATACTCATGTATTATTTCAAATATCCTTTCAGGTTCTTCCATTCTGCCTGGTCCGGTCAGACCACTGGCAAGTTCACCTTCACGTGATTCAATAAGGCGATGTCCAAGAGTCCCGATCACTTCAATATTTTTCTGTGTAGTAGGATGATTGAACATATCAAGATCCATAGCCGGAGCAAAAAAAACGGGGCAACGAGCAGCCAGATAAGTAGTCATTAAAAGATTATCAGCAAAACCATTCGCCATTTTTGCCAGAGTATTTGCCGAAACCGGCGCAATTAAGAATACATCAGCCCACCCGGCAAGTTCAATATGGCTGTTCCAGTTTCCGGTACGCTTATCATATGGATCAATATAAACCGGATAACCCGATACTGTTGAAACTGTCAGTGGTGTGACAAAATCAACAGCAGCTTCAGTCATTATAACTTTAACTTCGGCTCCTGCTTTTTTCAACAATCGGATTAACAAAGGTATTTTATAAGCTGCAATGCTTCCGGTAATACCTATTAATATTTTACGCCCTTTAAGCGTCATCAATGATTATTTAATGATTTAAATGATAATCAGCTATTGTCTTTAAGAGGATTACGGAAATAAACCCTATCGTTTACAAATTCGTCAATTGCAATAAGTGTGGACTTTGGCAATTGTTCATAAAATCTCGCTATCTCAATCTGTTCTCTGTTTTCAAAGATTTCTTCCAGATTATCATTTGGAATAGCAAAATCAGTTATTTTTTGATCAAGCTCTTCTTTTATTTCAGAGGCAATTTGGTTTGCACGCTTTGACATAATTACAACTGATTCATAAATATTTCCGGTTGGATTGTGCAATTCGGAAAGATTTCTTGTTGAGGTGTTGGTGGAAATTTTTAATTTTTTGTAGTCCATATTTATTTATAATGAAGATTTTGAATATGAATTTAAATATCTCAAGATATTTCGTTGAATCTGGTTTGCTTCATGTTCGTAATCCCCTGAAGGGAACTGAGCTATATAATTATCATAGGTTTCAAGAGCTTCCTTAAACCTGCTTTCTTTTTTATTTTCAATACTTTTATCAGCATAATCAAAACGGGCTTTCAAAATTATGATCATAACCTCTTCTCTGAAATCAGTATCAGGAAAATCTTTGAGAATGTTGTTCAGTGAAGTAATCGCAGCATTGTAATTCTCCATTTTGTAATAAAGCCTTGCCATTTCCATGGCTTTAAGTTCAAGCTTTGCTCTGAGGTTATCTATCAGGTTGTTAGCTTCATCAACGCGTTCGCTTCCGGGGAATTTATTAATAAAAAACTGTAATTCTTCAATTGCTTCTTCGGTGCTACTCTGATCAAGGCTATGTCGTGGAGAATCAAGATGCTTACAATATGCACTCATAAAAGTACATTCTTCAAGGTATTTGCTTCGCGGATAATTGGTAGTAAGCTTTTTAAAATAAAAGCTTGCCAGCATATAATCCTTCTGATTATAATGCGCATATGCGTAAGTGTAGGCAATAGTTTCAGCACGATCAGTTCCGCGATAAAATGGCAGCACCTGATCAAAAAGCTGAATAGAGCGGTAATAATCTCCCTGATTATAATAAACAAAAGCCATCTGGTACTTTTCCTCATAATCGTTGCTTTTCAGCAACTGCTGATACTTGCTGCATGAAGGAAACAACAGCATAGCCAAGGCACCTAAAACCGTGATCTTTTTAATCATGCGGCAAAATTAATACTTTTCTTGTTAACGAATAACAACGGTCATCCTCATGTAATTATTTCCTTACAATCAAAATCTTGCATTAAAAAACACTATTTGGTAGTAAAGTAAGAATATCAGGCATTAAAAAATTATGATCTTTTTTGTAATATAACCTTTGCCATTATGTATTCTGATCAAATAGAGACCAGATGCTAATTCAGAAGTATCTAAGCATATTTCGGTTTCTTCAGAATAATCATTAAATACTCTTATCCCGGCTGAATTGATCAGTTCAATAAAACCGGGTTTTCGTTCAGAACTGATGAATAAACTACCTTCAGTAACAGGGTTTGGATAAATGCGAATGTTTAAGCTGTTATTTTCTGCTCCTATTCCATCCTCAACAGGTGATAATTCAACATTCAGCCAGGTGGTCCGGCGCTTGCCCACATTAACATTGTAAAATGTTTTTGAATTATGTCCCGGTGCTGAAAAAACAATATCGTACGAACCTTCATAAAGATAGCGGTGATAATCACCGGCAGGCAGATGAGAATAAACGAACGAGCTATCAATATCATGATTGGTAATGAATACTTTAGCCCTGAGAGGTTCGTTGCTTATTGAATCCCTTACAATCCCCCTGACTCCGTATAAAGATTGTTCAATATAATTAAGGAATGACGGATAATTATACTCCCAGTATAGAGGTAATCTATTTGGCGGAGGAATTTTATTATTGGAAAGTTCAAGAGTAAATTCACGGCAACCCTGAAAATAATTCATATAATCCTGCCTTCCTCCTGTTATTGAATACCACATTGAACCACGCACAATACCATTATCAAACGATCTGAAATAAGGCGAAGGACTTCTGGATATTACTGTGTCAGCAAATTCACGCATTGTATAAACCCACCATGGGTTGTCAGCTGATAATTCGTACCATGTATCCCAAGGATAATTGCATACTTCAGCACCTCCATGCCAGTTTGCTGACATGTTGAATTTCATACTTTCGGCAAAATCCATGAAAAAAACAGTTTCTTCCTGCCATGGTTTATTATCAGGATGTGGACCAGCCTCAGGATCAGGATAATTACGGTTAAGATCAATATTTTGGGAATTATATCGCTTTGCCCCATTAATTGTATTATTCCCAAAATGAAAAGTGCCATCAGGGTTAGCCAATGGATTAATCCATATATCAATACTGTCAACTAAACGGGTAATATAAGCATCAGTACCATAGTTTGTGAGCAAATGATCAATTAATTGCAGACTTAAAACATATCCGGTAAGCTCGTCACCATGGATGGTAGCAGTATATAAAAATCTTGGTTTGTCACTCTCAGAACCAACATTTTTTGAAATCCGTGCTGCTAAAAGCTTTCGTCCACTTACTAAGGTCCCTATTTCATGGATTTGACATATTTCTGGATAGTTAACACTGAAGTCACTCATTATTTCCAGATAGAAATCATAATCGGGGTAAAAATTCCAGTTAGTGTGCTGGTTTGAGTGATGAATGTTAACGGCGTCAAAATCAATTTGTTCAGATGGATGAGGAAGGAAGAAATATGGAATACCAAGTTCAAGGAATTTCTTAAACTGCTCTAAGCCGGCATTTGCAATAATGGTGTCACCTTTAGCCCCATCAATTGAAAACATATTTGTAAAATCATCCGGTCTCATTTCAGATGTTAAAACAAAACCAAAATATTTTTCTCCCCTCACTCTAAAAATTGAATCAATATCCTGAGAATAAAGTGAAACTGAAATAATGAACGAAAATAATATTAAGTTTAGTTTTTGCAATTTGTATGCTTTCATGTTGAAACCTAGGTTCATGGCAATGTTAATTATCCGGTTTTAACTATTACAGAAATCTGGTTTTCGATTTGCCTGAAAACTGACTGACTAACTTTTACCAAAGGTAAACGCAGATTATTCTGGACAAGCCCCAAAATTGAAAGAGCTGCCTTAATACCTGAAGGATTTCCATCAACAAAAAGGGTTTCAATAATATTAGTCAGCTGATAATGAATAACACGTGCCTTATCAAAATTTCCTTTTAAAGCAAGTCGTACCATTTCTGAGAACTCAGCAGGAAAGGCATTGGCAACCACCGAGATAACACCATCAGCGCCAAGAGCCAATAGAGGTAAAGTCAAAATATCGTCTCCTGAAATAACTTTAAATCCTGCAGGCCGGTTCTTGATAATTTCCATGCACTGCGATATATTCCCGGAAGCTTCTTTTATGGCAACGATATTTTTTAACTCATGCGCAAGTTTTAATGTAGTTTCAGCACTCATGTTTAAACTCGTACGCCCTGGTACATTATAAAGGATCACTGGTACTGGTGAAACAGTGGCAATATTCTTATAATGCATAAAAAGTCCGCGTTGCTGAGGCTTATTGTAATAAGGGGCAACAGATAGAATAGCATTAATATCCTCAAAAGGGCATTCTTTTATCGAATCAATAATTGACTGGGTATTGCTACCTCCTATTCCCACAACCAGTGGCACCCTTTTATTAATGGTTTCAATAGAAAAATGAATTATAGCATTACGCTCATCTTTACTCAGTGTGACTGATTCGCCCGTAGTGCCCAAAACAACAATATATTCCACCTTATTGGCGATTACATGTTCTATCATTTTTTCGAAAGAACTAAAATCAATAGTACCATGTTTGTGAAACGGAGTAACAATGGCAACTCCGGTTCCAATTAAAAAATTAGTCATTTGAAGATGTTGTTAATATTTTTAAATAATGTATCAGGTGATCCAGAAAAGCCTGCTGATCCTCAGTTTTCTGGTCAATTAGCAGATTATAATATTCAAGTCGCAAATTGCTTTCTCTTCCAATTCTAAGCCTGGCATTCGACAATGCTGTAATATATATGAGCGGAAAGCTTTCAGTTAAATTAATATCAATATAATATGTTGCGTCAATTTCGCTTAACATGTTAATTATATTCGCAGGTGGTAAAAAACAATAACTTAGCTCCTTGCGTGTAAAGATAAATTGCCGGAAATTAGTATATAAAGTCAGTAGTTTGGGATTTCCTGTATAATAAATTACATGATACACCTTTTTATTTTTGTCAACCAGTGATTTTGCAAATTGTTGGATAGCCTCAGGAATGGTTGATTCTGAAATTTCATAAAGCAAAACAATAGAACTTGCTTTCGACAGGCTAATTAATTCCCATTCGTTCTGAATTATTTCAGCGTTCTTTCTTAAAATATTAATTCCGCGTTTTAACCTTAATTTCGTTATAAGCCCCACAATACCATTGATTTGTTATAAAATATACAAAGGTGCTATCTGAATCCTTTCCTTTTTTATAGAAACTGTAAAAATAAGGAAGAATTTTAAATATTATCTAAAAATTTTAATTCAAATAAAGTCTATAATAATTAATTATGTAAAATCAAGTGGTAACCATCAATAGATCAATGTATTCTATTAGAACTAAAAATATGCTTTTGACTCAGGTATTATTTTTTTTAACTCTTTTCAATACAAGTAAATTCATGGCATTATTATCCAAATTCTCAACATTATTATGAATAAATCTAAGAACCTGATCATAATATAAAACCACTACCGGAGCCTGATCCATAACCAACTGATCCATCTTTCTGTAATAGGTAAACCTAATGCTATCGTTGGTTTCATGCATAGCAAGGTTATATAAACGGTCAAAATTATCTGATCTGAAATGAGTGTAGTTAGGTCCAACCGGAGTAAAATTCTTAGAATAAAAAAGTGAAAGATAATTCTCGGCATCAGGATAATCAGCTATCCATGAAGCTCTAAAAAATGGAGACCTTCCGTGCGCCATTAATTCACGTAGAGTTGCAGGAGGGCTAACATCTATTTTTATTTTAAACCCCAATTCATTAAGCTGATGCTGAATATATCGGGTCAGATCCAGATAGGTTGCATTGGTAGCGATGGTAATATCTGGTAAATCTTTACCTCCGGGAAAACCACTTTTTTCAAGCAATTCAAAAACCTTATCGGGATCGTAATCATATCCTTTTACAAGATTACTGTCAAATGATGGCAAACCAGGAGGTACCATACCGTAAATTCCGGGTTGCCCGATATTATTCCTAAGAAATCGTATCATTCTTTTGCGGTCAAAACCATGATTTATAGCCTTTCGTATTTCAGGTAAAAGCAATACATTGTTCTGATTCTGAGATAAATCCGGGTTAATATGAAAAGCAAGGTATTCGGTGTTCAGGTAAGGATTGGTAATCTTTTTAATTTTTCCGGCATATTTGGGATTAAGCTCCCCACTTTGGGTAAGTAATTCGTCTTTATATCCGGCATCAATTCCGGACATGAAATCTAGTTTGCCTTTAATGAACTCCAGAAAAGCTGTATGCTTATCAGCTATAAATGATATTGCCACAGCATCAAGATAAGGCAATGCAACTCCATTTTCGGATTCAAAATAATTATTATTTTTCAAAAGTACCAGTTTCACCCCTTCTTTCCACATAGCAAAATAAAAGGGACCGGTTCCAACAGGATTGCGTCTGAAATCGTCAGCAAAATATGAAACAGCTTCATGAGGTAATACACTGCAATACTGCATTGTAAGCAGTCCGGGAAACGGCGGGAAAGGTTTTTGGAGCTCAATAACAAGTACTGAATCATTTTTCCGGTGAATCATTGGCAAGCCATCGCTACCAGTTTTAATATTTCTGAAAATCCATGCACCCGGTGAAGCCAGTTTAGGCTCTATAATCCGATTAAAGCTGTAGACCACATCCGAAGCAATTACTTTTCTGCCCTTGCCACCAGTGAAACACGGGGAATCGTGAAAATAAACATCGGTACGCAAATAAAAGGTATAAGTCTTTCCGTCATCTGACAATTCCCAGGATTTAGCAATGCAAGGTTCAATCTCAAGATGCTCATTAAGCTGTAATAATCCATTAAATATCTGATTCACAGCCCATATGTTTGATTGGCTTCGTGCAAAAGCAGGATCAAGCGAGGTAATATTTGATGACTCATTGTAGCGAAACACTTGTTTTGAATCAAGCTTCTCGAAAGGACTGGAACAAGATGCAAGTAATAGGACTAATACTGAAAAGGAAGTTATTGCCTTGAGAATTTTCATAATGTAAAACTACAAAATTATCAATATTGAAGCAGTTTAAAACAAAAAATGAAACATTGATTTATTGAATTAATCAGGGTTTTGGGTAAGGCACTCAGATATCTTCTTTTTTAATTTCCAGCAGGTCATTTGCCGGATATCATGTTCTTCTGCAAGTCTATATGATGATATGTCAGGTTGAATACAAATCTGATATGCCATCTGAAAAGCAATAGTAATGGGTATTTTACATCCATGGAAAGGAGTATGGGCGGTTGCCGATTCATCAGATTTACATCTGGTGCAGCGTCTGGAAAAATGTGTTTTGCCTTTGCAATAATTTGTGTGGCCACATTTTTTACATACGAACCCTTTATCCCATTTTTCATTGGCAAGAAATTCAAGGCATCGTTCCTCAGCTGAAAACTTAGATGTAAATTTGTTAGGGTCAATAGTTGAAAATAATTCTTTAAGTTGCATAATATCAAGTCTTTGTACTTTGCTTTAGTTTAAAAGCTAAATATAGATATAATCCTGTGCATTGCTTTATAAACTGATTCACAATAAATGCTAATGAACAAAATTAGCTTCTGCATGTTTATTTTGCAAATTTAGTGATATTATTGCGATTTATTTAAATTTTTATACTTTTGCAAAAAATTTAATTTTAACACAAATGAAGAACATTTTTTTAACATTAGCCCTTAGTATTGCAGTTTTTTCAACCGGTTGTGCCGGTTCAGGAGCTGAAAATAATCAAACAGCCAAATCCGTTGTTGCTGAAGGAGTTAAGGTAGTAAAACTCACAAAGCAGGAATTCATTGACCGTGTTTATAATTATGAAGCCAATCCAAATGAATGGATTTATGAAGGTAAATTACCTGCCATTGTTGATTTCTATGCTGATTGGTGTGCTCCTTGTCGCCTTGTAGCTCCTATTCTGGATGAGCTTGCTCAAGAATATTCAGAAAAAATTGTGATTTATAAAGTTGATACCGACAAAGAAAAGGATCTTGCACGCGCTTTTGCTATTCGTAGCATTCCTTCTATGCTATTTATTCCTGCACAGGGCAGACCACAAATGAGCCAGGGAGCATTACCAAAAGAAACTATAAAACAGGTAATTGACAACTTTTTACTTTCACAGGATTAACGAATAATAATTAAATAACAACCCTAATTAATTGAAAAACAATAAAATAGATCAAAATGGAATTTTTAACCAAAAAAACTTTTCTCGAGAAAGTATTTGATTACGAAAATAATAAGGAATGGAAATTTGAAGGTAAATTGCCGGCTCTTATTGATTTTTATGCTGACTGGTGTGGACCCTGCAAAATAATTGCGCCCATACTTGAAGAATTAGAAAAAGAATATGAGGGCAAAATCAATATCTATAAAATTGACACTGAAACTGAACAGGAACTTGCAGCTGTTTTTGGTATTCGAAGCATTCCCTCACTTCTTTTCTGCCCGCTTGATGCGCAACCTCAAATGGCAGCAGGTGCTTTGCCTAAAGAAACATTGAGACAAGCTATTGATGAAATTCTTTTAAATAAAACTATAGTTACAAGTAGCTAATGAAATGAGAAAAGGTTTGTACCCGTAAAGCTAAGACTTTTATAATTTAAAAAATCAAAAACAGAAAATCAGTACCATTGATTTTCTGTTTTTTTTGTAGCAACCTGCAATACTGTATTCTCTGGTAAGGTCGAGATTATAAGCAATTTTGATATTTTTGCATTAGGATGAAACTAAAACTATGTCAGATCATGTTTTGTTATCAACTGCGTATTTCCCGCCAATTTCCTGGATTGCGGCTGTATTTCAGGCTACCACAACAACTATTGAAGTTCACGAAACATATGTAAAGCAAACTTACCGAAACCGATGTAATATCCTTGGACCTAACGGGTTGCAGATACTTAGTATCCCAGTTAAAAAACCATACGGGCATCATTCAAAAACTCTTGAAATTGAAGTTTCATCACATTACGACTGGAAACGACAACATATGCGCTCAATTCAAACAGCCTATAACTCGTCCCCGTTTTATCTTTTCTATAAAGAAAGGATAGAAAAAGTTCTGTATGAATCACATGATCTACTTTTAGAACTGAATAATGCATTATTAAATTTAATTTCAGAATTGCTTGGCTTTGATCCAAAGGCTTTGTTTACTGATACTTATTACCATAATCCGGATAGTTATACTGATTTACGGAATGAAATAAGTCCTGGAAAGCAATTTCATTCAGAAGATTATTTTTCGGTTTATACTCAAGTCTTCAGTCATAAGTATCCTTTTCATCCTGATCTTAGTATTCTTGATCTGCTTTTTAATGAAGGCCCTGCCAGCCTTGAATATATTATAAAACTAGGCAATATTTAATTTAAAATCATTATTTTTGAGCACTAATCATTAAAACTATAAATTACTAGTATGAAAATAACTTTTCCCGGAGGCCTTAAAGTGTTGGCTGAGTACAAAGGGTTCAATATTATGACCGATCAACCTGCTTTTTCAGGCGGTGATGGAAGCGCTCCTGCCCCATTCGATTTCTTTCTTGTTTCGATTGGAACCTGCGTTGGTATATATATTAAATCGTTTTGTGCCCAACGTAATATTGACACTCAGAACATTGTAATAACCCAGAAAATGGAAACCAATCCACAAACTAGATTGATTGGTAAAATTAGTTTCGATATACATCTTCCTGAAGGATTTCCGGAGAAATACAGAGATGCGATCATTCATACTGCCAATAATTGTGCTGTAAAGCGTCACATGATAAATGCACCCGAATTTGAGTATAATCTGTTTATAGGCGATGAAACCTGAAAACCTTCAATCTGTTAATGAGAGTATCAAAGCTTTTCTTAACTACAAAAGAATGGCTGTTGGTGGTGTGTCGAGAAACAAAAAAAAGTATGGTAATATTGTTTTCAAGAAGCTTTTAAAATATGGTTATCAGGTTTTCCCTGTGAATAAAAATACTGATGAAATTGAAGGTTACAAATGTTACCGCAGTATTGAGGATTTACCTCAAAACATTGATGCTCTTGTACTTGTAACCCCTCCTGAACAATCATTGGAGTTGATTAAACAGGCAAAAGGTTTGGGAATAAAAAACTTTTGGCTACAAGAAGGAGCTGAAAATCAGGAGATAATAGATTTTGGCAAAGCAAATGAGTTGAATATTATTACAGGGCATTGTATTATGGTACAATTAAAACGGATGAAGAATCTGGACGGGAAGCATCAACTTAATGGCTGAGAATATTAATACAAAACATTAAATATTTTATAATATGGCTGCAATGGTATCACTAAACAAAGACCAGTGTTTAAAGGTCGCTAAGCATATTAAAGGAATTAAGATCAGACAATCATTTTACGATCGTGAATTCCTTAACTTTAAAGCCCCTGAAGAAACCAGGCTTAGAACCTATTTTTATTCTGTTGCCATTTGCCACCAAACCCATAAATTATATAACAGAAAGCTCAATCTTTGGGGATGGGAATATATTGAACATATGTTTGTTCAACTTGGGAAAAGCAATTCACCATTTTTGCAGCGTGGAATAGTATGTTCAATGTCATTTAGTAATCTGTGTAATCGTCTGGCTTCATTGTTTTCTGACGATTGCAATCCATTGAATACAACACTTGATCGTATTGGAGAGCGGGCATCTTTTCTTGCCGAAGCTGATTATTTTCTTGAGAACAAGTATAACGGGAGCATTAAGAACCTTATATTATCATCGAAAAATACATTGATTTCAAAAAACAATAATAGTTTATATGAGCAATTATCAAATTTTAAAGCCTATTCCGATCCGTTAAAGAAAAAAAGTACTTTTCTGATAAAATTGTTAGGTGACGCAGGTTTGATAAAAGTAAAAGATCCTGAGAATTTTGTACCCATCATGGATTATCACATGCAAAGAGTTTTACTCCGGCTTGGATGTGTTGATATTCTAAGTCAAAGACTTGCTAATAATCTTCGCCGGCGTAAACCAGTGACTACTGATACAAAAGTCAGAACGGCATGTATTAAAGCATTACGAATAATTGCTGCTGAGTCAGGAATGTCAATTGTCAGACTTAATGATTTTTTCTGGTCATTGGGACGAAGTTGCTGCCATAATGATCTTTTATGTCAGGTTGGGAAATGCGAAAAAGATCCTTGTACATTCAACCAGATAGTGGCTCACGATCCACATGATATATGCGCTTTGGATGCGGTGTGTATTGGAAAAGAAAATGAAAAGTACAGGCAACTATGGCAACCAATTGTTGAAACTCATTATTATTGATCACCGCTTATATTGTTTAAGCAAACCTTCAGGTAGACTGCTTAAAAGTTTACTAACTCAATCTTTTACTTGTTTCAACAACTCAATACATACTTTCAGGCTATCATACCACCATGGGATTTCCAGATTATAATCTCTTTTTATTGCTGATTTATCCATCACACTGTAATGTGGACGTGCAGCAGCAGTGGGAAAATCAGATGTTTTAACAGGAAAGACTTTGCAGTTTAAACCGGCAATTTTAACAATAGCATTGGCGAAATCATACCATGAACATATGCCTTCATTGGAATAATGGTATATTTTAGTTCCAGTAACAGAATCAGATTCAATGATTTGTAAGATAGTTTTTGCAAGATCTGTAGCATAAGTTGGAGAACCTGCCTGGTCAGAAACAACTTTCAGCTCCTGTTTTTCTTCGGCAAGTCGTAAAATTGTCTTCACAAAATTGTGCCCATAAATTGAATACATCCATGATGTTCTGATGATCAATGCATTGGCTTTTGATTTCAGGATTGCCTGTTCACCCTCAAATTTTGATTTTCCATAAACTGAAGTAGCATTTGCGGGATCAGAATCAACATAAGGCTTGTAGCTTTTGCCATCAAAAACATAATCCGTTGAAATATGCACCAGAGTGTATCCATATTCCACAGCGCATTCAGCCAGTAGTGCCGGTGCAAAAGCATTGATTAGAAAAGCCTTTTCTGGCTCAGATTCAGCTTTGTCAACTGCTGTATAAGCAGCACAGTTTATCAGAAAGTCAATGTGTTTGTTCTTAAAAAAGTCTTTTAAATCATCAGCATTACTAATATCCAACTCATTTAGATCAGTGAAAATGAATTCCATATTGGCAAAAGAGCCGGCAAGATGCTTAATCTCATTGCCAAGCTGGCCGTTGCTGCCAGTTACCAGGATCTGCTTCATAGCTTCAGAGTTGTAATGTTTCTTTAAAGTACGCTATTGTTTTTAGCAAACCATCTTCAAGATTGTGATCCGGTTCCCAGTTCAAAATGGCTTTAGCCTTGCTTATATCAGGCTGGCGCTGCATAGGATCGTCAGCCGGTAGGGGCATATATTTAATTTGTGATTTTGAATCTGATAAACTTATTATTTTGCGCGCAAGCTCAAGAATGGTGAATTCTCCCGGATTACCAAGATTTATAGGACCTGTTATTTTATCATCGGTGTTCATCATTCTTATCATTCCATCAATCAGATCATCAACATAGCAGAAGCTTCGGGTTTGGAGGCCATTACCGTAAATGGTGATATCCTTATTCTGAAGTGCCTGAACAATGAAATTTGATACTACCCTCCCATCGTTTGGGTGCATTCTTGGTCCATAAGTATTAAAAATTCTGACAATCTTTATTTTAACACCATTTTGCCTGTGATAATTAACAAACAGGGTTTCGGCAGCTCTTTTCCCTTCATCATAACAAGCCCTCTCTCCTATCGGATTAACATGTCCCCAATACTCTTCAGGCTGAGGATGTACTTCAGGATCGCCATAAACTTCACTTGTAGATGCTTGTAAAATTCTTGCTTTTACTCGTTTAGCCAGACCAAGCATATTTATTGCACCCATCACCGAAGTTTTCATAGTTTTTATGGGATTATACTGATAATGGATTGGAGAAGCCGGACAAGCCAGATTATAAATTTCATCAACTTCAACGAAGTATGGCATAGTTACATCATGTCGGACCAATTCAAAATAAGGGTGATTTAACAAATGAACCACATTTTGTTTTTGCCCGGTGAAATAATTATCAAGGCAAACCACATCATTGCCTTCATTAAGTAATCTTTCACAAAGATACGATCCCAGAAAGCCAGCACCACCCGTAACTAAAATTCGTTTTCTCATGCGTTGAAAATTAAGTCTTATTCATTGGTATTTAAACCTATGCAATAATAATCAAAACCTGCTTCTTTAGCCTCATGCATATCATAAATATTTCTGCCATCGAATATAACATGATTTGCCATAAGCTTATTCATGACTTTATAATTCGTGAATCTGAACTCAATCCATTCAGTAACAAGCATTAAAGCATCTGCATCAATCAAAGCATCGTATGGATCCTTACTGTATTTAATTTTATCGCCTAAGCGACGATAAGCCTCTTCCATAGCTGCAGGATCATAAGCCTGTACACTGCAACCGGCTTTTATTAATTTGTCAATAAGTACAAGAGCCGGAGCTTCACGCATGTCATCTGTTTGTGGTTTAAACGACAAACCCCATAAAGCAACAGTTTTGCCTTTTATATCGCCTTTGAAATAATCCTGGAATTTACGAAAGAGTATTGCTTTCTGCTCCTCATTCACATCTTCGGCTGCTTTAATTATCCGCAATTTGTAATTATTTTCTTCTCCGGTTTTAATCAATGCTTTTACATCTTTTGGGAAACAAGAGCCACCGTATCCTATGCCGGAATAAAGGAATTTTTGCCCTATACGTGTATCACTTCCTATTCCTCTTCGAACCATATTTATATTTGCTCCAACCAGCTCACAGAGGTTTGCAATATCGTTCATGAAGCTAATACGTGTTGCGAGCATAGCATTAGCAGCATATTTGGTCATTTCTGCCGAAGGAACATCCATGAAAATAACAGGATGATTATTTAGTGTGAAAGGACGGTAAAGCCTTGACATTACTTCTTTTGCATTATCCGACTCCACACCGATGACAATGCGATCGGGTTTCATAAAATCGTCAATTGCAGCACCTTCTTTTAAAAATTCGGGATTTGAAACCACATCGAAAGTTAATTTCTCACCACGTTTATCAAGTTCTTCCTGGATTGTTTTTCTAACTTTTTTAGCTGTACCCACCGGCACGGTGCTTTTAGTAACAACAATAAGATACTTATTCATATATTTTCCCACAGTTCGGGCAACTTCAAGAACATACTGCAAATCAGCACTTCCGTCTTCATCCGGAGGGGTTCCTACTGCCGAAAAAATTATGTCAGCATCATTAACACAAGATGATAAATCAGTAGTGAAAGTAAGTCTATCACGTTTAATATTGTTTTTCAACAAATCATCAAGTCCGGGTTCATAAATAGGTGAAATACCGTTCCTTAACTTTTCTATTTTTTCTTTATCAATATCAACACAAATAACTTCAATACCAAGTTCGGCAAAACAAGCTCCTGTAACAAGGCCTACATAACCTGAGCCGACAATTATAATTTTCATCATGTCAAGTAATTTTAAATAAAGTAAATAGGTCTTTTAACTTAAATAATAGTTTAATTTCATAGTTTGTGTTCGGCAACCAGATTTTGCAACTCTTCTTTATAATCTTGCAGCAATTCTACAAAATCAGTAATAGTTTCATCAAGTGATCTTTCAGAATCAGCTCCTGCTGCATTTTTATGCCCGCCACCTTCGTAATGCGTACGAGCAAATTCATTAACAGAGAATTCACCTTTTGACCTGAAAGAAATCCGTACAATATCTTCCTTTTCAATAAAGAGAGCAGCAAAAACTATATTCTCAATTGAAAGAGCGTAATTTACAATGCCTTCAGTATCGCCAGGCTGGAACTGAAATTGATCCAGTTCGTGCTTTGCCAAAGAAATATATGCTGTAGCAAAATCTTTCAGTACCACCAGCTTCTCACTCAAACAAAATCCAAGTAGTCTTAAACGGTTTTCTGAATAAGTATCGTAAACCAGTTGATGGATTTTTTCAACATTTATCCCTTTTTTTATCAAACCGGCAATAATACTGAACGTAGCAGAATAATTGCATGAAAAACTAAAAGAACCCGTATCGGTCATTATACCGACATATAAGGATTCTGCAATATTCTTGTTGATAATATCTTCATTTTCAAGAGCAACTATCAATTCATAAACCAGTTCGGCAGTTGATGAAACCTCAATTCGTGAATGTATAAGATCAAAGCTATTCGAAGGACTTAAATGATGATCGATCAGCACTTTAAAGGCTTTTGAATTATGAAGCTGATCCTCAAAAAGTTTTGTCCTTTTAAAATCATTATAATCGACGCTAAAAATCAAATCGGCTGACTCAATTAATTTATCTGCCTTTCCCGGATGGTCTTCATAAATAATAATCTTGTCTGCACCTTCGAGCCAAAGCAAAAAATCAGGTATAACATTGGGTATTAATACTTTTGTCTTTTTACCAGCTGTTTTCAGATAATGATAAAGTGCCAGACAAGAACCAACAGCATCACCATCAGGATTGTAATGTGATGTAATTAAGATAGACTGCGATCGTTTAATTTTTTCAGCGAGGACAGAAGCCTTTGTTTCATCAAATTGATTGGGTAGTTGCATAAGAAAGCATTAGTCAGAGAATATAACGGAACAAATAAAATCTATTATGTTTGCAACGTTTTATACCAGATTTGCAAAGTTATTCTAATTTTCTGAAACAATATATTTTATTTCTTTAAATCTTATAATATAATGGCTGGCAACAAAACATTTACAATGATAAAACCCAGTGCTGTTGAAGCACAATACACTGGTAAAATTATTTCCATAATTCTTGAGAATGGCTTTAAGATCAGGGCGTTAAAGCTAATTCACCTTTCTTCAGAACTTGCTTCTGGTTTTTATGCCGAACACAAAGGGAAACCATTTTTTGATTCTTTAGTGGAGTTTATGTCTTCCGGACCAATTGTTGCTGCAATTCTTGAAAAAGAAAATGCTGTTGAAGAATATCGGGCATTAATTGGTCCTACTAACCCTGCGCAGGCTCCTGAAGGAAGTATCAGGAAATTATTTGGCAAATCGGTTCAGGAAAATGCAGTTCATGGTTCCGATAGTGATGCAAGCGCTGATCGTGAATGTAATTATTTTTTCTCGGCTCTTGAAAGGTATTGATGTGATCAAGATAGAAACTTTTTAAGTTTCAAAGCACTGAATATCTGAACCTTAGTCATCCAACTGTCAAATATCAGTGAAAGCCTCAAAAGTGTTATCATTATATAGAATGATGACTTTAACTACTTTTTTTCCTGATTTAGAAGATGGTTCTTCTTTAGCTGGAATTTCTTTCGGTTTTTCTTTGCTTTCAATTCTGTCGGTTTTCTGTCTGGTATCAACAGACTTTGAAGCCAGAGTTTTTGTGGAAAAACTTTTTTGTTCCTCCGTATCTTTAAATAAATGAGCAAGTTTTGGCGCTTCTCTGGATTTAGTTGTAATATTATTATTGGTAACATTATCCAGCATTTCTCCTTCTCTCCAGATATTCCCTGAGCCTGATAATATCCAGTCAGGATTTAAAGCAGGATATTTAGCAAGGATTTTCTGAACAAAATCAAGACTTGGATTATTTCTTCCAGAAAGTATATGTGAAACACTTGCTCTTTTCACACCTATTGTATCAGCAAAAACTGATGGGCTGAGATTTAGTTCTGCCATTATTTGTTTAATCCTGTTATTCACAATGTTAACTTTTTAAATAATCAATGAGTTCACAAAAGTAAAAAATAATTCAGAACTTAAGAATATTTTATAGTTTACAAATGTAACATTCTTTATTTGGATTAATAATTCGGACCGTAAATTGCTGATTCATATTATATCATTGATTATCAATTATTAGTAAATTCTTTCTTATGAATACAAAGTAATCATATATCCTTTCTTAACTTTAAATGAATGCTTTCACTAAACTAATATAAAAATCTGAGAATCTGTATATTAAGTTTATGTAATAATTAATTCGTTAATTAAAAAATAATAATTAACATATGTATATTGAGGTAGCTTATTGATCTTGAGAATAAAAAGTGGCAAAAAAGTTTATAAACTAACCTTATGCGTTAATATACATTGATATAGTGTTCAATTATTATGTTTACAATTGTGTTTTACAAATGTTATTAATGCAAACTGTTTTAATTAACATATGTATATTGGAAAACTGGATTGCCTTTATATTTGTAAATTAAAATTCAAAATTCGAGTTCTTATAATTTCATTTATAATGCTGGCTTAAACAATTTCAAGTGTAAAAACATTTTATGCCAAAATCACTACTGCCCTATTTCAAATACAGAATAGGAAGTTAAATATGTTTTATTTTCGTTATGAACCAGATTTCGTGAAACAAAATGAAATCAGGACTTATTGAAATCTGATTTGAATACTTGATAAGACCATTTAAATAAATGACTAATTTTGTTGAACCTTTAAATATTGTAAAAAGAAAAATACCAACTACCATGAAAAGGCTGCTTATAATTCTTACGTTAATTCCTTTATTTGCCGCGGCTCAGCATGATTATGCCAAAATGCATATTAGCCATTCAGAATTGATTCCGGGGATTCATCGTCTCTTTGTTGGTGATGTCGTAACTGTTGTAGCTTACACCGGAGAAGAAGGACTTATGATTATTGATGCTGCGTATGAGCAAACTGTTACTCAACTAATTGATACTTTAAAACGAATTAGTGACCAGCCTGTTAAGTATTTGATAAACACTCATATACATGCTGATCATACTGGAGGTAATATAGAGCTTGGAAAGAATGCCACTATCATAGCGCATCATTCAGTTAAAAAATGGCTTGCTTTTGACCGCAAACAAGGTGATAAAATTCCCGAACCTATGCCGCAACATGCAATTCCTAATTTTACTTTTGAAGGAAGCCTGAATATGGATTTTAACGGTCAGACCCTCAATATTTATCATCTGCCCGGTGGACATACTGCAGGAGACATCATCATTTATTTTAGCAAATCAAATGTTCTCGTTCTGGGCGATTTGTTATTTGCCGATAATTTTCCTTTTGTAGATACATCACAGGGAGGAAATCCAGTGGTTTACCTGCAGAATATAAAATGGATACTTGAAAAATTTCCTCCGGATGCTATCGTTGTTGGAGGTCACGGACCTGTTTATAGCATGGAGCAACTTAGGGAATGGCTGACTAACCTTGAGCTATCGGTTGAAGTAATGACAGAAGCAAAAAATAATGGGCTGACGAATCAGCAAATGAAGGAAAAGCAAATACTTTCAAAATGGGATAGTTACGGAAATTTCTTTATTACCGGCGACAGGTGGATTGATACCTGGTATGACTTTATTGAATAGTAATTGCAAAGAAGCATGAAGTGAGCCAGGAAATCACTACTGATCTTCTTACTAACAACCTGGGCACTTTTTTTATATACATTATAAAAATCACAGACATAGTTTTGTAATAATGGGTTCTAATCCGGAAATTTCGGTTAAAAATCAAATAAATACAGTTTTTCAATATTTTGACCCATAATTTACTGTTAGCACTTCATAATTCCTTCTGCGTTTTGTATTTTTGCCGCTTTAGTAAATTGTTATCATGGCGCTTGACACAATAATCGAATTAAATAACGTATCTATTTTCCAAAAAAATATTTTGGTTCTTTCTCAGGTTTCGCTAACAATCAATAAAGGTGAATTTGTTTATATCATAGGAAAAACCGGTACCGGAAAAAGCAGTCTGCTTAAAGTACTTTATGCCGATCTGCCTGCTGCCGAAGGTTATGTGAATGTTGCCGGTTTTGATCTTACCGGACTTAAACGTAAAAGCATCCCACAACTGAGAAGAAAATTAGGTGTTGTTTTTCAGGATTTTCAACTGCTGACAGACCGTAGCGTTAACGATAACCTGCTTTTTGTTATGAAGGCTACAGGCTGGAAGAATAAAACTGAAATGGAACAGCGAATTAATGATGTATTGGCTAAGGTAGGCCTTGGTACCAAAGGATTTAAAATGCCTCATCAGCTTTCTGGTGGCGAACAGCAGCGCCTTGCAATTGCCAGGGCATTGATCAACGACCCTGAAATACTTCTTGCTGATGAACCTACCGGAAATCTTGATCCTGAAACATCAGAAGGAATAATGGAACTGCTTTTTGATATTAGTAGTACAGGAAGGGCTGTTTTGATGGCTACTCATAATTATGTCCTGATCAGAAAATATCCATCAAGAATGTTGAAGTGCGAGAATGGAAGAGTGCATTTAATCCCCAAAAATATAATTGATTAACTTCCTGACATTCTGCTTATTGGAATAATCCCCATTAAGCAGGGCATTCCTGCGCTTTATTTCACCATTATCAAAATCCTTTTCAAATAATTCTTTAACACTTTGTGCAATTGAATCGGCTGTTTCTCTTACTGTACAAAATTCACCAAGGCCGGTACCATTCAGAATGGTTTTGTTCACGATCACATGACGACCATTATACAAGGTATTCAGTAGTTTCAATTTTAAGCCCGTACCCTGAAATGTTACCAATACATTGATCTGTGCATTCCTTATCAGGTCAAACATTTCATTATCAGGAGGATTTGCGATAAGTTTGGTGTTAGAGGAATTATTTATGGTTTTAATCAATGAATCAGGAGGGTTCAGACCGGCAACATACAATGGAAGATCTGAATCGCTGAAAACTTCTCTGACAAGAAACTCAGCCGCCACAGTATTTTCAGGAACCGATAAGTTTCCATGGTAAAGAATATATGAACCCTTGCCCGGTAGGATATTCAACTCATCGTTTGGATGAAAACTTGGCAGATGGATTATCCTGTTGTTTGGAAAATATTTTTGCAGATATTGTGTATCAGCTTTTGAAACAGTAAGCATTAAATCAGCGTGTTTTAACACTTTTTGATAATACTTCAGTTTAATACTTGCACCCAGAAAGTATGCTTTTTTCAGAAGATTTCGCTCTGCTCCTGCCAGATTGTAATAATAATGATGCTCAATATTACTTTCGCGATATATTTTTATTCTGTCTTTGAGCTTAGGATGGTCAAGATAATAGCAACTATGAAGCCCTTCAAATAAAATTGGATGCTCATCTTTTAACAAATTATTGAGCAATTCATCAGAGCGTCTGCTGGCAACAATATATGGTTTTAAACTCAGTGTGCTTTTCAAACCGATACGGCGCTTGTAATAATAAACCTTATGACATACTGAAGCAAGCTTGCCATTTGCCTCACGATCGTATTTAAAGCTATGAAGATGAACCTTGACGCCCTGAGCCTGAAGTGCTTTTAGCTTATAATACACATCAATAACTCCTCCGTAATTAGCCGGATAAGGAATATTAAAAGAAATGATATGTAAATGTCTATCAGGCATAAGCACTAAAAATTTCTTTTAGGATATTTTGTTCATTTTCCCAGTTCAGTTCAGAGGCAGCTTTTTGCAGATTCAGTTTCCATTTCTCTCTCAGGTGTACATTATCAAGCATTTCCTTCATCTTTAAAGCAATATGTTCAGGCTCATGATTATCAATAAAACCGCCTATTTCATACTTCTCAATTATCTTTTTTATTTCCGGCAGTTTACTTGCCAAAACAGGCACACCGGCATGGATATATTCGAACAGCTTATTAGGCAGACTATAGCGATAATTAATATTGGTATCCTTATCCATGGTAAGACCCAGATCAGCTAATTCAGTATAGGCAGGAAGACGTTCTGGAGCCTGACGAGGAATGAATTTCACTTTTTGGTTCAAACCCATATCTTCAACCTTTACTTTAAGCAGATCAATTACATCGCCTTCTCCAAGAATTATAAGTACCGCATTGTCAATATATTGCATTGCTTCAACAGCTTCCTCAGCCCCCCTCTCTATATTGATCCCTGCTCCCTGGAATAAAATGATCTTTTTATCTTCAGGAAGCCCCAGTTCAGCTTTTGTAAGCTTTTTAAAATTCTCAATTCTTTCAGGAATATTTCTGACAACAAATATTTCATTGCCGTATTCTTTTTTATACAATCCGGCTATATTATCATTCACTGTTATAACATGTTTCAGCTTTGGGAATATCCGTTTTTCTATATTTTTCCAGAAATTCCTGACCTTCTTACGTTTCACAAGTTCAGGAACACCGGTAAAATACTCATGAGTGTCATAAATCAGCGGAATACGTTTTATCTTGTGTATAAGAAAATTGGGCAGAAGTGTATCAAGATCGTTGGAAACAAGCATATTAGCTTTGCGAAAAAGCAAAAAGAAAAACAGCCGCAGATTATATTCGGCGTAGAAAAAAGGTCCCGTCCTGAAAGCTAAATGCATTCTGAATGTAATATAGTTTCTTTCGTGCAAAACCGGGCTATCATTATACCTGCGTCCAATCAAAACTACTTCAAAACCCATATTGCACAAGGTTTTACATGTTCTGTCAACACGGCGGTCAGTAAATAAATCGTTGATAACCGAAACAATTACCCTTCTTTTCACAAAAAATCAATATAAAATTGCCCAAAATTTCATTTTACTTATTCCATTCCCAACGTTTGACAAATACTTATCTTTGATGCAATTTAATAAGCAATGGTTGCATGGATATACTTAATAACGTTTCATTAAGGAAATATAATACCTTCGGCATTGATGTGAAAGCTTTATTTTTTGCCAGTATCACCAAACCGGAGCAATTACAGGAAGTTTTGAACGGGAAGGAAGTCCGGTCTTTACCATATCTGATACTTGGAGGTGGGAGCAATATTTTGTTTACAGAAAGTGTTGAAAAACTTGTTCTAAAAGCTGATATTCAAGGTATTAAACAAGAATTGATTGATAATGAACGTATATTGGTTACTGCCGGAGCAGGCGAAAACTGGGATTCGTTTGTTCAGTATTGTGTGAACCAAAACTGGGGTGGATTGGAGAATCTTTCTTTGATCCCCGGAACTGTTGGAGCTTCGCCAATACAAAATATTGGTGCTTACGGAACTGAGATAAAAGATGTTTTCAGCCATCTCGAAGCCCTTGATATGAGCGATTTTTCAATAAAGCGCTTTACCTTACCTGAATGCAGGTTTGGCTACAGGGACAGTGTATTTAAAAATGAATTAAAAAACAGATACCTTATTATTTCGGTTAGCTTTTTATTAAGCACTCATCCAAAACCTAATCTCAGCTATCCTGCTTTAAAAAATGAACTTGTGAACAGCGGTTCTAATATAACCATCAGAGAAGTTGCTGATACGGTTTCAAGAATCCGGCGTAATAAGCTACCCGATCCTATGCAAATCGGTAATGCCGGCAGTTTTTTTAAGAACCCGGTTATTAATGTTACACATTTTAATGAGCTTCAAGAAAAACACCCTGATCTGCCTTCATATCCTAATGGTAATGATAGAGTAAAACTACCTGCAGCCTGGCTTATTGATAAATGCGGATGGAAGGGCAGACGAATCGGTGATGCCGGTGTTCATACAAAACAGGCTTTGGTATTGGTTAACTACGGAAATGCCAGTGGTAAGGAGATTCTTGAACTATCTCAAAGAATTAAGGAATCAGTTTTTAACCGTTTCAACATTCATCTTGACACAGAGGTAAATATAATTTAATCCATAAGGCACCTCACGCTACAACCGACATTAGGGGATTCGTAGTAGCGGTAGATGTTTCCGTGATCATAGTTCATACTCCGTCTCCGGGAGTAAAAAGATGAGATTTCAGTAGAACTCCACCAGTAACCGTAGTACCCATTGCTGAAGAAATTTCCATCGCTAAAACGGTTGCCGCCAGGAAGTGCCGAAAAGCCAAACTCATCAAAACCGTAATGGTTAGTATCTTCCTTCCATCGTGGATGATCAGATGTGTCACAATCTTCACCCAAAGGAGAGTTTACCTGCCGGCAGGATTTTAGAGCATTGCCGGCACCATTAGGATCAGTATAATCGTTGGAATAACCCTGTAAAACCACGTAATCAACCAATTGCGTCCACTCTGCATCGCTTGGCACATGCCAGCCTTCGGGGCAAAGGCCCTTGGTATTGTTTACTGCATGCCAGTTATACAAGGCTCCATATTTTTCTTTCCATGATATATCATTATTGTACCAGGCATAAGCGCCGGTGGTGTTATATAGCCAGGCGCTGCTGTTTGTACCGGGATATTCAATGGAAGCTCCGTTGCGGTATTTAGTAGTTTTCAGGTTTTCTTTCATCCAGCATTGGTCGTCTATAAGCACGGTGTTATAAACGTTGCCGTCAATGTCGGTAACTGTGGGGGTGCCGGGGCATGGTTGCCAATGCCCACCCATGCCACTATTGGCAAATGTTATGCTATCAATCGCATTCAAAGGCAGGGTGATGATGCTTCCGTCTGTTTTGTGAATTTGTAAATCCTGGGCTTGAAGTCCGGTTATTGCAATAGCAATAATGAAAAGAGTAAATAATTTGTGTTTCATAGTTTTAGATTTTAATGCTTTACAATTACTTTTTCAGTTATAGTAATTTGATTTTGACTTATTTTACAGATATAAGTTCCGGTGAGAATGCCTTTGGTTTGCCAGCGGTGGGTATAGTTACCCTTGTGCCGGTTACCGGGAGAATGGCTTGAAACAAGTTTTCCGGCAAGTGAATAAATATCAATTTGTACTACTCCGGTTCCGGCAAGAGTGTAATTAATGTTCACGTACTCATTTGCAGGATTAGGATAGAGTTTCATCTTTAGCAGTTGCTGCATAACCGGGTGCTGCAATGGCACTGCTGTGAGATTGTCAAATGTGATTTTGCGGATGTCGGAAATAGCGATTTCCATTACTGTTCCGTCGCTTTTGTTGATACGCATGTATTCCTGTGCTTTTGCCGGATTTATTACTAAAAACGCAAGTACAGAAATCATTAAAATGCTTCTGTAATTTTTGTTTTTCATAGAAACTGAATTTAATTAAAAACAAAGGCTGTAAAATTACAACTAATACGAATTGTATTTACAAAATAGTCCAAGCTGTTTTATAAATTACAATCGTTAATGCCGGTGGTTAAAACATTCAGAACAATTGAGCGGAGCGATAATTGGTCTGTTATATTTTTCCAATCGGTATAAAATTATCGAAAAACAATTGTTCTTATAAGTAATTTTTAAAAATTCCGCCGGATTAAAAAATAAACGAACTAAAACGACAGAGGGTTAAGAAAGATGATTATTACCTGACAAAGTTTTACAGACTTATTGAGGTTTTGGGAAAAGAAAGAAGATTTCTAAAAAGCTTTTTCTATTGTAGCCCAAACTCTATCAGCAGTCTGTTGCCAGGAGAAAAGTTTGCGTCTTTGCCTGCTTTTATCAATAAGATGATCCCGCAACTTCTGATCATTTGCTATCTCAAGCATTGCTTCCGCAATTGAAGATGGAGAGAACGGATTTACAAGTATTGCAGCATCGCCGGCAACTTCGGGCATTGAAGTAACATTTGATGTGATAACGGGAGTATCAGAATAAAAGGCTTCTACAATAGGAATTCCAAAACCTTCAAAATATGATACATAGGTAAGAGCCAATGCAGCACCAAAAACATTTTTCAGATCATTGATATTCAATCTGCCGGTAAAAATCACATCATTTTTAAAAACCATATTCTCATAAGCTTTTTCAATAGCTTTTGTCCACCACATTTTAGCACCTACAATTATAAGATTGACAGGCTCAGTGTGCTGTTTTCTGAAAATATCATAAGCACTGAAAAGATTTATCAGATTCTTTCGGGGATGTAAAGCACCCACGAATAAAAAATATGGCAGACCTCCGGAAAACTTATCAATGGTCTGCTTCTTTTCTTCATCATTCAGTGGTTTATATGCCTGATTGGCTCCATTGTAAACCACATCTATTTTGTCGGGGTTTACTTTATAGGTTTTTACGATATCCTGTTTTGAATACTCTGATACAGTGGCTATTCTGGCAGCTTTATGTGCATAACGGGGGAAATATCTCCTGTAAAAAAATCGTTCGGCAAACGGTAAATCAGCGGGATAATGTTCAAAATTCAGGTCGTGAAATACGTTAACTGATTTCACACCGGTTTTAAGAGACAAATAGCCGTCGGGTGAGAAAAACAGATTGGCATTGAGCTTTTTCAGCATCTTTGGTATACTCTGTTCGAACCAGATATAATAGAGCAATGGATGTCTTGCCTGTGGTGACAAAGATACAGGTGTGATATTATCAGAAAAAATAAACTCATCACTCCATTGGCGGTCGAAAATAAAAAAGAACTCATGTTCAGGGTGTTGGGTGCATATTCTTTTCAGCGATTCGTAGGAAAACCATCCTATTCCCTCAAGTTTATTTTTCAAGAGAAGCCGCGTATTAACTGCAATTCTCAATTGACAAAGGTTTTAAAAAGTGAAAATAATAAATTTCTGAATTATAATAGGAAACACTTATTCAATACATTTGCACAAAATTACTGAATTTGATATCACAAAACCAAATTCATTGTTAAAACTCTTCTGAGCACTGCCTGACATGCGGAAAAAATTTCTTACAAATCTTATACTACTGTTATTTTTAAATCTGCTGGTCAAACCTTTTTGGATATTTGGCATTGACCGCGTAGTTCAAAATGCTGTAGGTGCTGAGGAATACGGATTTTATTTCACTATCCTGAATTTTACATTCATCTTTAATATTTTACTTGATTTTGGGATCACCAATTTCAATAACCGCAATATTGCACAACATCATCAGTTGCTGCATAAACATTTTTCGGGACTTGTTATCCTGAAATTTTTACTGTCGCTGGTGTATTTTGCAGTTATTTTCATTGTCGGTTTGATTATGAAGTACGATGCGCGGCAAATGACGCTTTTAGCCGTACTGGGATTCAATCAGTTCCTGCTTTCATTCATACTTTATCTGCGATCGAATATTTCGGGGTTGCTGATGTTTAAAACTGACAGCATGCTTTCAGTGATGGACCGCTTGCTGATGATATTGTTTTGTGGCATTCTGCTTTGGGGTAATGTAACCGACCAACCTTTCAAAATAGAATGGTTTGCATACTCACAAACGGCTGCTTATTTCGTAACTATTGTAATAGCCGCTGCTATAGTGATTTATAAGGCTGAATTTCGCAAATTATACTGGAATCGCCTGTTTTTCATAATGATAATAAAAAAAAGTTTCCCTTTTGCCATACTTGTTTTGCTGATGGCATTTTACAACAGGGTTGACAGTGTAATGATAGAAAAGATACTGAGAAACAGCATAGGTAATGAGCAATCAGGGGTATATGCTCAGGCTTACCGCCTTCTTGACGCTGTAAACATGATTGCTTATCTGTTTTCGATATTGTTGCTGCCTTTGTTTGCGCGTATGATAAAACACAAGCAACCTATAGATGAACTTGTAAAATTATCGTTTTCATTATTATTCATAGCAGCAATTATGGTTGCCATGGGAGCTATATTTTATAATGAGCCGATCATGCGTCTGCTTTATCCAGCCAGAATAATGGAATTGCCTGAGGTTTATGAGTTGCGAATAAGTCAGTCGGCACAGGTTTTTTCATTACTTATGTGCGGATTCATTCCAATAAGTACAACCTATATTTTTGGTACTCTTCTAACTGCTAACGGAAATCTCAAACATTTGAACATAGTGGCTGCTTTTGGAATGACCCTGAACATTATTATGAATCTCGTTCTGGTTCCCCGATTATTTGCAGTAGGTTCAGCTATTACAAGTCTTACTACCCAGAGTATTACGGCATTGCTTCAGATCCTGCTTGCACAGTATTTCTTCCGGTTTAAGATAAATTACAGTTTTTTAGCCCGGATTGTAATATTTACTCTTGGATCTTTAATAATGGGGTGGATATCAATTAATTCAGGATTAAGCTGGATTAGCTCTTTTGCTGTACTAATGCTGTTTATTTTAGCTTTTTCATTTTTGATCAGAATATTAAGTTTCAAAACTTTATTTGAGATACTAAAAGAATATGAATAAGCTAGAATCATAAAATTTTATACTTTTGCCTTTCATTAATTCCCTTTAATTCTCTGACTGCTATGGCAGACCCGTTAGAAAACAGTAATAAATTCAATTCCGGTAATCTGATACTATTTATTTATAAATGGAGGAAGCCTTTGGTTCTTACTACCATTATTGCTGTTATCTGTTCAGTGATCTTTTCTTCTCCTTATTTTATAACACCGAAATTTAAATCATTTGTAATCCTCTATCCTACTTCATCGGGAAGTATTTCAAAAGCTTTGCTTACTGATCGTACCGGACAACAACATGATCTATTGGATTTTGGGCAGGAAGCCCAGACTGAGCACATGCTTCAGATTCTGAATTCGGGCAGGATAAGAAATAATGTTGTTGAGAAATTCAATCTGATGGAGCATTATAAAATAAATCCATCAGCTAAATACAAGCAAACAAGGTTACAGCGTGAGTATGAAAGAAATATCTCTTTCAGACGGACTGAATTCATGGCTGTAAAGATCTCTGTTCTTGACAAGGAACCGCAGATTGCTGCCGACATTGCCAATTATATAGCCATGCTGGTTGACTCGGTTCGTAACGAAATGAGAAAAGAAATAGCAATTCCGGGTTTTCAGATAGTTGAACAGCAATACCTTGAACTTAAGCATGAGATCAAACTGAAAGAGGATTCTCTGACAATGCTTCGTACACTTGGTGTGCATGATTATGAATCGCAGTCGGAAATGCTCAACCAACAACTTGCAATTGAAATAGCAAGAAATAATAATCAGGGCATAAAGGCTCTGGAGGAGAGACTTGAAGTGCTTTCGAAGTACGGAAGTGCTTATGTGTCGTTACGAGATCAGATATTGCTGGATCAGAAACAGCTTAGCATTCTTAAAACCCGTTACGATGAGGCTAAAGTGGATGCCGAACAGCAATTACCTTTTAAATTTATGGTTGAAGAAGCTATAAAAGCTGAAAAAAAATCTTATCCCATACGCTGGCTTATTGTTTTGTTTTCTGCTTTCAGTACACTGCTTATAGGTATTATTACATTACTGGTGGCTGAAAACTTCAGGACGGTTTTAAAAGGTTCGGAAAAGAAAGATGACGAACATCATAAGACTATTTCAATACCAATTGTTAGCAAAAAAGAACGTTTAAGAAACATAGTAAAAACTAACTGAAAAGATGTGATGGAAAAATTTTTTAGTAATACTAACCTCATTACTATTTTTCTGAAATGGAAATGGCATCTTCTGATAATTGCTGTTATTGCCGGGCTTGCGGCTGTGATTATATCAAGCTCTTTGGTAATAACTCCAAAATATAAATCGTTTGCGATACTATATCCGGTTAACCTGAGTGCCTACTCTGATGAAAGCGAAACCGAACAGATGCTGCAATGGTTTGGATCAAAGGAAATTATGGATGACATCATTGAAACTTTTGACTTATCCACACACTATAAGATCAGTCCTGATTACAAATATTACCATACTGTAATGAAGGCACTTTATGAAAAAAATGTGCGTATCAAAAAAACTCCTTACGAAGCAATTCAGATTGAGGTGTACGACAGTGACCCTATTATAGCCTGCCGCATGGTGGATTCAATTATTTCTTTTACAAATAGCCTTATCTTAAAAAATCATAGCGAAAAATATCGCGAGGGACTGATCGTTATGGAGAATCTTCTCTCATTGAAACAACATGAGCTGGATTCGGTTGCTGCCGTATTAAATATTTTAAGCACCGAATATGACATAATTGATTATCCCAATCAGTCAAGAGAAATCGCCCGCGGATACCTGCGTACAGTTGACGGCAATAATGCTTCAAACATCAATACTCAGGAAGTACTAAAATGGAAAAAGTATATTGAAGAAAAAGGAAACGTTTGGACCAGATACAATAACAGGTATTTTGATCTTATTGCTGAATACGGTAATTATAAAATTCAATATGAAAATGCATTGATCAATACCGAAAAACATATTACATATACTACTGTAGTTACAAAACCTGTTCCTGCCGATAAAAAATCATACCCTATACGCTGGCTGATCGTTGTTAACATTATACTTGCCACATTGATATTCAGCATTGTAATAATTGCTTTTATTGAAATTAACAGGAAATCTCAAAAAATACTTCTGGCTTCAGAATCAGGATCCTGATTGCAAAAATATAATTTCAGATTCATGTTGGGCTACATGCAATTAAAAACTCTTGCCGAAAAGATGGCATTAAACCGTCTTTCAGATAAAACCAGATTATTTTTGGTTTATTTTCTGAGTTTTTGTTTTATTGCTTTGAACAGCTATCTGATATACAAGGAATTTTACTGGGGTGCAGCTATTCCCTTATTTTTGATCATTGCCTGGTTTTTTCTTTTCGCATTCGATAAAATTATACTTCTTATCATTTTTCTCACTCCTTTATCAGTAGAATTACTTAATTTAGAGCTTAATGCAGGGATCTCACTTCCTGTAGAGCCACTGATGCTGGGGGCTTTAGTGTTGTTTTTCCTTAAAGTTCTCTTTGATCACAGATACGACAGAAAAGTGCTGAAACACAGTGTAAGTGTTTTCATTATTGCAGGGCTGATATGGATGTTCATTACCACCTTGACAAGCCAGATATTTCTGGTTTCAGCAAAAGCCTTCCTGTCGAGACTATGGTTTGTAATACCAATGTATTTTGTTGGTATTATGCTTTTTAAGGATTACCGTAACATTAAAAAGTTTTTCTGGCTTTATGCAATTCCTTTACTTATAGTAATAGGATATACCACTTTAAGGCATTATACCTATGGTTTTGGTGAGAAAGCAGGCACCTGGGTCATGAAGCCATTTTATAATGACCATACAGCCTATGGTGCTGTAATGTCAATGTTCATTCCGGTTTTTTTGGGTTTCAGTTTATTAAGAAATTACAAGCCGTGGATCAGATTTGCTGCCTTCTTAGTTGCAATGATAATGGTCATGGCATTGATATTTTCTTATAGCAGGGCTGCCTGGCTAAGTGTAGTCGTAGCGTCTGGCGTTTTCATCATAATTATTTTCAGAATCAAATTCAGGTGGCTGCTGATAAGTGCAATAGTGCTGATTTCAGTTTTTTTTACTTTCAGGTTTGAAATAATTGATCACCTTTCAAAAAACAAGCAGGATAGCTCAGCCGATTTTGTTGAACATGTTCAGTCAATTGCCAATATTTCGTCTGATGCTAGCAATCTGGAAAGGATAAACCGCTGGCAATCAGCAATACGCATGTTCAAAGAACGGCCTGTATTTGGTTTCGGAGCGGGAACTTATCAGTTTCTTTATGCTCCGTATCAGCGTTCGAAAGAAAGAACCATTATCAGTACTAATTTTGGTGATGTCGGAAATGCACATAGCGAGTATATTGGTCCAATGGCTGAATCCGGATTATTAGGTATGCTTACCTTTGTTGCGCTTGCAATTGCTGTAATTTATACAGGACTGAATGTATACAAAAGATCTGATATCAGGGAGATACGTATTATCAGCCTGTCAGTCACTCTCGGGCTTATAACTTATCTTACTCATGGTTTTCTGAATAATTTTCTCGATACCGAAAAACTATCAGTTCCTTTTTGGGGCTTTACAGCAATAATTGTTGCACTTCATTTATATCATTTTCAAAAACCTGAAAGTCGCATTCCAGTCAAGACCAAAGAATGATCATTAACTTTTTCTCCGTCTTATTTTTCTTACTACCGCCTGAAGATAGTGCTTTTTAAGTAATTTTGCATTTTTTAAATTATAGTTATGCCTTTACATTGTGGAATCATTGGTCTTGCCAATTCAGGGAAAAGCACTTTGTTCAATTGTGTTTCAAATACAAAGGCACTTACCAGCCCATATGCATATACAAGTAATAAATCGAACATTGGTGTTGTAAAAGTTCCAGATCCCCGTCTTCATGAAATTAATAACTTCGTTAAGGCGGCGAAGATAGTCCCAACAACTATTGAACTTGTTGATATTCCAGGTCTTGCCAGAGGCTCAAGTCATGGCGAAGGTGTTGGTAATAGTTTCCTTTCCGATATACGGAATGCAGATGCATTGATTCATATTGTCCGCTGTTTTGATGATCCCAACCTCCCCCACCTTGATGGCTCGGTTGACCCGGTTCGTGACAAGGAAACCCTTGAACTTGAACTTCAGGTAAAGGATATTGAATCAATTGATAAAAAGATTGCTCGCCTTGAAAAGATGGCAAAAACAGGAGAAAAAATTTACAGACAGCAAATTGATATTTTGATGATCTTCAGGCAACATCTTGAGTCATTCGGGATGGCACGAACCGCACCAGTTACCGGTGATGACCGTCAGGTGATTGATGATCTTTTCCTGCTGACTGAAAAACCTGTTATCTATGTTTGTAATACCGATGCTGAATCGGCTAATGCAGGTAACAAATACACAGAAGCTTTTATAAAATCCGTTGAAGGAGAAGACACTCAGATTCTTATAATAGCAGCACAGGCTGAAGCCGAAATTGCAGAACTGGAAAGCGAAGATGATCGTATGGCTTTTCTTCAGGACATGGGTTTGAAAGAACCCGGAGTTGACAAACTCATCAGGGCTGCATACAAGATCCTTGACCTTGAAACTTTTTTTACCACCGGAGTAAGAGAGGTGAGAGCCTGGACTATACGTAAAGGCACCCTTGCACCTAAGGCTGCAGGAGTTATTCACAGCGACATGGAGCGTGGTTTTATACGTGCCGAAGTCATGAAATATCATGATTTTGTTACCCTTGGTTCAGAACATGCCTGCCGCGAAGCAGGAAAATTTGCTATCGAAGGTAAAAATTATGAGGTAAAAGACGGCGACTTACTGCATATCAGATTTAATGTGTGATGTTTCACCAAAGAGAAAAACTACTTTATTGTGAATAACTTTCCCTTATCGTTTCATAACTCAGAGTCTATAACCCTTACAGCTTCGTTTCTTTTCAGTATATTTGCACCAGAAAGGATTTTAGCTGAATGACGGAAAAATATACTGAAGAAAGCATACGGTCATTAGACTGGAAAGAACATATACGGCTTCGTCCGGGTATGTATATTGGTAAACTTGGCGATGGCTCATCACAGGATGATGGTATCTATGTGCTTATTAAAGAAGTAATTGACAATGCTATTGACGAGTTTGTAATGGGGCATGGCCGTACAATAGATATAAGTATTAAGGATCAAATGGTTACTGTAAGGGACTACGGACGTGGAATGCCCCTGGGCAAAGTGATTGATTGTGTATCAAAGATAAATACCGGCGCTAAGTACGACTCAAAAGTGTTCAAAAAAGCGGTTGGGTTGAACGGAGTTGGTTCAAAAGCTGTAAATGCCCTGTCGAAATATTTTAAAGCCCAGTCAGTAAGGGATAACCGTACAAAGATTGTGGAATATGAACATGGCAACCTTGTTACCGACCATCCTGAGCAGAATTGCACTGATAAAAATGGCACCCTTATTTCTTTTACGCCAGACGATGCTATTTTCGGGAAATATCATTTTCTTAGCGAATACATTGAAAAACAGCTATGGAACTATGTTTATCTGAATAATGGGCTTACCATACGGTTTAACGGACAATCGTTTTATTCAAAAAACGGTTTGCATGATCTGCTCTCAAATGTCATTAACGGCGGCAACCAGTTATACCCTGTAATACATATCAAGGAAGATGATTTTGAATGTGCCTTTACTCATACTTCCAAGCAGTACGGCGAAGAATATTACTCGTTTGTGAACGGCCAGCATACTACACAGGGAGGATCACATCAGGCTGCATTCCGCGAGGCTATTGTTAAAACTATCAGAGATTTTTATAAAAGGGATTTCGATGCTTCCGATATCCGTTCTTCAATAATTGCTGCTCTTAGTATTAAAATTATAGAACCGGTATTTGAATCCCAGACTAAAACAAAACTGGGTTCAACTCATATGGAACCTGGCGGTCAGACTATCCGGAATTATGTAAACGACATTGTAAAGCGAAATCTTGATAACTACCTGCATATCAATACTGAAACTGCGGAGGCACTTCACCGAAAGATACTTCAGTCAGAAAAAGAACGCAAGGAGCTTGCAGACATTAAAAAAATGGCAAAAGAACGAGTTAAAAAAGCCAGTCTGCATAACAAAAAGCTACGCGATTGCCGTATACATTACAACAGCAATGATAACCGCCGTCTTGAAACCACCCTTTTCATAACTGAGGGCGATTCGGCAAGCGGATCAATAACAAAATCAAGAGATGTGAACACACAGGCGGTCTTCAGTCTTAAAGGTAAGCCGCTGAACTCATACGGATTAAATAAAAGAGTAGTGTATGAAAATGAAGAATTCAATTTGCTGCAAACTGCTTTGAACATTGAAGAAGATATTGACAATCTGAGATACAATAATATTGTAATAGCCACTGATGCCGATGTTGACGGAATGCATATCAGATTACTGCTATTGACGTTTTTCCTTCAGTTCTATCCGGATCTGGTAAAATCAGGACATTTATATATTCTGCAAACCCCTTTGTTCAGGGTCAGGAATAAAAAGAAAACCATCTATTGCTATAGTGAAGAAGAACGTATAAATGCTATTAAGGAGCTTGGTCAGAACCCTGAAATTACCCGCTTTAAAGGTTTGGGAGAGATAAGTCCAGATGAATTCAAACATTTCATAGGACCAAATATGCGCCTTGATCCGGTGATACTAAAGAAATCAGCAGAAATCCAGGAAACCCTTGAATTTTATATGGGCAGGAACACCCCTGAACGCCAGCAATTCATTATTCAGAACCTTCGCTACGAAGAAGAAGTGGTTTGAGTTCCAAGTATTAGAAAATCTAAATTTTATCTCTTTTGACAAGTAAGGGTCTTACCCTACCTGGTTATCGCGGAATAGCGGTTTTGATGAAATCCCGGCTGATACAGGTCATGGTGCTCCAGTATTTTCTTCCTCCTCTCCTACCCAAAAAGCATTGAAAAATAAAAATCCTTTTGAGGTTTTATAAGATTTTTTATATAAATTTGCTTATCAAATCCGCCACAAAGGTTGGATATTTAAGCAGAAGTTGTTATATAGTCCAACCATTTGGCAGAGTATGAACAAGTTATGGGGCATTTTATCTGAAGAAAACAAAGAAAATCTACATTTTTCGTATATTTGCATTTATGGACGAAAAGTCAAAACATATAAGCAAGTTGATCAAGATGAACATTTCTGAGATTGATCCTAATGCTCAAGTAATTCTATATGGCTCCAGAGCACGAGGTGACGCAAGAAGTGATTCTGATTGGGATATACTTGTGTTAACTGACTACCCTGTGGATATCAGACAGGAGAAAGTATTTAGAGACCATCTCTATGAGCTCGAACTTCAAACGGGTGAACCCCTATCAATATTTGTTTACTCAAAACAGGAGTGGAATACTAGGCAAAGAATCACTCCATACTATTTCAATGTAATGAGACAGGGGATTCAACTATGAAACGAGAAGAGCGACTTGAATACTCGAAAAATAGGATAGAAACAGCATATAAAACTGTAGATGCTGCGAAATTACTGGCTGAGAATGGATTTTGGAATTCTGCTATTAACCGCTTGTACTACGCTGTTTTTTATGCTGTGAATGCTCTTCTAGTTGTTAATGAAATATATCCGCAGTCACATTCTGGTATGAAGAGTCAATACTCACAACATTTCATCAAGACAGGTAGAATGGACATAAAATACGGAAAACTACTTGCTCAACTATACGATTGGAGGCAGAAAGGGGATTATGAAAACATGTATGATTACGATTCTGAATCAGTTAAACCTCTATTTGAACCTGTTCTTGAAATGATATCTGAAATTGAAAAAGAAATAAAAAACGCACTATAACAGCGGCTTTGGTTTAGGCGGACGTGTTGTTTTTGACGAAAATGTATTATATTTGGGTTGCGGTATTTAGACAAACGGGTTGACAGGAAACCCGCCCAAACCTAAACTGCGGAACGTTATGCCCAATGTTAACAGATCAACCATGCACCGAATTACCATAATAATGTTGTTATTGGTTTCGATAAAAATTAATGGACAAACAAATTATTTGAATCCTTGTGTTGATTGGGGGAAGAAGATAGAAGCGATCAAAGTATATAATGAAGATTTTGATAGGATAATTAGCACTGAATTAAATCAAGAGTATTTAATACGATTTATTGCCCGACCTTCTTTTGATCCAGAATCCGCATTTCAGATTGAAAAAGAAACTCATACTGTTTATAGATTAAAGGTAATACTATTTCAAGAAAGCCTTTGGTATTCAGATCATAGAGACTCGATAAAGGTTGACCCTTATGAAAGATCAATAAATGAAGATCTTGCCATGAGTTTAGATAAGCTATTTAATAAAGCGACCAGTTCTGCAATGACTAAAAAAACATCTATTATAGAGGGATTAGACGGAGTAACATATTATTTCTACAAAAAATCTGAAACAGGCATAATAAGTTGCGGAGAGTGTTGGTCACCCTCGGATGAAACCGCATTATTCGAATTAGTAAATATTTGCGACCTTCTTATTGACTACGCAGTGAAAGGAACAAATGATATTGATAATCTCATTGACAGAATAGCTAAATTATACACCAAGATTGAATAAAACACTGGGCATAATAATCAGGGCTTAAACGCAGTGCAGTTTACGGAGTTGCGTTTTAAGCCTCTGCTGAACTGAGGCTTCGCCTTCGGCAAGCGGCTCAATTACAAAATCAAGAGATGTGAACACACAGGCGGTCTTTAGTCTTAAAAGCAAGCCGCTGAACTCTTTCGGATTAAGCAAAAGGGGGTTTCTTTGCCAGATAATCGCGGGATAGCGGTTTTGATGAAATCCCGGCTGATACAGGTCATGGTGCTTCAGCATTTTCTTCCTCCTCTCCTACCCACACCACTGTCATAGAAAATGCCTTACAACTTCTATACAACTGGTTAGTCTCTGCAATATCAAACATACCATTGGTTTTGTTCCATATATCCAGTCCACGCCCAAGCAAGATTTTCCAGTTATTGTCAATCAATATATAGCGGTCGTGGATAGAATCATCGAAACGATAGGAAAAATCAATGCCAACAGGATATAGATTATCCTGCAGATTCTGGAACCGCTCTTTGCTTTCATCCTCATAACCTATGGCAAAGTCGGTTATTACATTTACACGTACTGTTTCATCTATCTCCTTATAGCCGGTTATAAGATTCACAAGCTCTACCAGATTACGTATCTGATAGGGCAGTCTGATATAAGGATCTGTGATCGTTATTTCTTTTGTGCCTTTAAAATATTCTCCAAAAAGATTTTTGTACGACACTCCTTTTTGATTGTCAAAGATCTCAACATGTTTCCCTACCAATTGAGGAACTGCTTTATTTTTGTGTTCAACGACATCTTCATTATCGCTGTCAATGTAAATATTGCCCTTGCCCAGATACTGGATCTCTTCAAGTGTAACTACCTCTTTAAAGCGGTTCTCACCAATTACAGAATATACAAATTCAACATCTTCAAAAGTTTCATCCATCTTTTGTAGTTGTTGTTTAACACGCCGGCGGCTTTCAACAGCAAACTCAAACAGTTCCTTTAACTCATTGATGCCGGCACTTTTATCGGGATAGATTATTTTGCACAAACCGGCATAAGTCTTCATAATGGATGTTTTGTCACGTGTAGTGATAGTGTTCGAAAGCTCAAAATGTTTCCGGTAATCGTTGGTCCAGTCTTCCTTACGCAATTCCCGCAACACTTCAGCCAGATAATCTACCACAAAACCATAGCCGTGAGTGAACATATCGTTACGCAGCTTATCCACCTCCCATCCCGGCAGATAAGCATGTATCCTGTCTAAAAAAGCTGTATCGTAATAATCTTTGGGCAAAGCTTCAAACAAGTTGGAATGGTTAAGCATATATGCGAGGCTGCTATCGGTATTTCCAACAAAAGCCATACTGGCAGAAGCGCCGTAAACCTGTGTGCCGCGGCTGAAAGATTTGTTAGCCATATAATTTTTCATAATATCCACCAGAGCGGTATCAACGCGTTTTGAGCGTCCGGCAAACTCATCATAAGTTACTACATCCCAATAACCCACAAGTCCAATTTCGCCGGTGGTATTGTTCACAAACAATTTTGCTTTTGATATCTCTCCACCTGAGATCAAAATACCATGCGGCGAGAACTCGCTATACACATGCGATTTACCCGTACCTTTGGGTCCCAGCTCTATCAGATTATAATTGTTCTCAACAAAGGGAACCAGGCGGCACAACTGAAGTATCTTTGAACGTCTTGTAAATTCATCAGGGTTCAAACCCATGGTCTGCATTAACAAATCTATCCATTCTTCAGAGGTGAAATCAGATCGGAGAGACTTAAATTCCTCAATATCCACATTGGATATCTGAATGGGCTTCAAGGATTCAATAAGCCAGGGACTTGCACCTTTTTCATCTGAAGCTATATAAGCCAGATTAACTATACACCACACACCATCAGAAAGCAGTTTTTTATGTTCTTTTACTATCTGATCAGATATTGGTACTCTTTTCAGGCCAAGATTGGCAAAGTAAGCCTCATTCTGATCTTTCTGATCGTTAAGCCTGACATTGATCTTGTCAATGATCCTGTGTGAACCCTTTCGTCTCACTTCGTTCATGATGAACTGCGCCTCGTCGCGATGAACATAGTGTTGTGTTAAAATATCCTTCACCCTTTCCACACCATCGTTGATAGTTGCTTCATCGTCGGAAGCACAATACTGCCCCAGCAGATATTCCAGCACGTAGGTAGGCACTACAGCATTACCTTTTACCAATTTGGTTAAATCCTTGCGAACGACCTTGCCCGCAAAAAAACTATTGATCTTTGTATCCAGGTTATTCATAATCAATCAAAATCACTTGTAAATGAAATATTCAGGTTGTAACTAATGTCCTTATAATCACGCCATCTTGATGTGTTCGGCAATGGCTCCTGCAGTATCAGCTTAACTGTCTGATTCCTGTACTTATGTGATGCTTCGGATGTCATATGGAACACAAAGCGTTTTGCCCGCTGACGATGTTCGCTTCCGGTAAAGTCAAAAATAAACTGGAAAGTATTACTCAATATTTTACCATCATCAGCCTGAATAAATGCCTTTATTTCCCTGGGTAATACTTTGTCAGAAACTGGTTCTTTCTGAACAAATTCCACAGGCAGCGAATTGGTGGTAATGCGTGAATGCGACTGAATAATGTCAACATCAACTTGTCTGACCGTTTCTTCCCTTCCTTTTGATATATCCAGAAGCGGTATTATGGTTTCCTGCAGGCTTGCTCCCCCATGCACAAATCTGCTGCCTGCACCCTTTACCTTAAAACGGTTGATACCTTTGGCGATCAAAACTTCAACACCGGATTCTAAATAAAGGTCGTCAGAACTAAAGTGCATAGTAGCATCGTTGCTGATAAGCTTGCTGCCCAGCACAAAGCGTCTGTGGTTATTAAAAGTATTGCCCATGAACTTAGTTTCCAGAAAATCATTTTCATCCACAGCCGAATCCTGATATAAAAACCCATGATCGGAGGTTATCAGTACTCTTGAAGCATTGGCAGAAGTGGCAGCTACTACCAGATTTTTCAAATGTTCGATCTCTTCACGGGTAGCTTTGAATACTTCATCTTCAGTCATTTTATTGTCGCCGGCTTCATCTATTTTATTGCTGTAAATGTAAAGGATCTCAACATCTCTTATCAATAGGCGGCGATCAGGATTTTTCATCTGTAAGAACTCATGAGCCTTAATTGTCCTTACATCGCGCTTTGTGTTATTCTTTAATATTTTTTCACGGTTTTCGCTACCTACCGACATCATTCCATCGGCAAGTATATTATCGCTTTCATCAGCAAAACTGAGGCTTTTATGTGGCAACAACGCCGCCATTCCCAGTTGGGTATAAGAAGGCAGGGTGCTTACCATCGGTTCCAAAACAGCATTGAACCTACTTATACGGTTAATCTCGTTTGCCAGTTCCACACCGCATTCATAGCGCAAAGCATCCGATATTATTACCACTATCTTTTGTCGCTCCAGTATTGGCTGCACCCTGGTATTGAAAAAATCGCGCTGCATAAGCATACCACTGAAATTCCATCTTGTTTTTTGATTCAGCAATTTCTGATAGGCATTGCCACAGGCAAACAACCACTCATTCACATAAATCTTTTCCACTTTCCCGATCAGATGCTTGATAATGTTCTTCTTTTCCGACAGATGAAAATGCTCATAGAACTTCCGGTAATGATAATCTATTTTAAAGTCGTTGTTTATATATGCTTTTATAGCAGCTTCAGCATCAGTGTGTTCGTAATGTATCTTTTTTATCTGTTCAAACAGCATAAAAGCATTTTCCAAAGCATAATAAAGATTTTTATAGTCCGAAAACCAGAATTTCGGTTCACGACTTTTTACAATATTCTGAAAACGCTCAAATGAGATATCCTGATCAATAAGACTATGGACCAGTTCATAGATCATCTTCTGGTCAGTGAACTCAAATAGTTCATCTTCCATTATAAGTTCTGTTTCAACATCCTGCAGCAGATCTTCTACCTTAAGAACACTGGCAATGTTTTCTGACATCTTCTCATACGATTCACGCATAGTGACTGAATCGCGCCAGCTCGACAATATCAGACGTGCATCCGCAGTGAGACCGGTTTTTTGCGTCAGCGGGAAGCTGTTTTCAAATACTTCAATGATAAACTCATAAATATTCTGTCCGCTACCGGTATATTTATACTTATTGCTTATTTCCTGCCAAATGAATTCCCTCAGGTCATACCTTTCCAGATCCCTGTTAAGCTTTTCAAGATTGCTGAAATAACTGTTGGCATAAGCAATTACCAGAGTTTCCAGGTCGTAATTGTCAGTGCCGAAAACTACTGACAGGATCTTATATTTCAATACCTGCGGCTCATCGTTTGGATTAAAGAGTTCCATGAACCGCTGTCGCCTGTCGCGGGCAGCAAAAAATGTAAGATGCTGCTTTACCAGATCCTTATATATATAATCCAGCTCCATTTCCTGTAAGAACAGGGCTGACTGCTCCGTGTCGAACACAAAATTTGAAAGTTCAATATCCAGCAACCAGTTCAACTCATTATCAGGACGCTTATGCGGGAAATAGAGTAGAAACTTTTGTGTTGGCTCCTGCTTCAATATCCGGTATTTCAAGGCAAATACATTGCCCTGTGCAACAATTTTTTCCACATCCTGCAATTCTACTTCATCGAACTGCTCACGGCTTTCAACATGCTCATCATACCAGAATACCACCCGGTTCTGACGAAATGCGTTATTTAAATTATCATTTAATGCGCTCATTAGCTTTTACTTTTTAGAAAAACAGTTTTTAAAGGTTAAAACCAGTCAACATCTGATAGGCGCTTCCCGGAATACAATAAATATTCAATTTCTTTTAATAAACTTTTTACCGAATAATGATTCATTTTTGAAAAAGCAAACCATTTCTTTCCCAAATCTTTTAAAGAAGCTCCAATATGATATACTTCTGCTTCAGTTAATGAATCTACCCTGCTTTCAATTAAATCCACTCTTCGATTTACAACATAACCCCGCAAAAGATAATCTCTAAGCACATTGGTTGCCCATATTCTGAATTGTGTTGCCTGCTTTGATTTAACACGGTAACCCACGGATATGATAACATCCAGATTGTAGTACTCTATCTTGCGGGTAATGCTTCTTTCGCCTTCTATCTGAACTGTCGCATATTTTGCGACAGTTGAACTTTGTTCAAGTTCGCCTTCTGAAAAAACATTATTTATATGTTTACCAATGGTTTTAATATCCCTGCCAAACAAATAGGCTAATTGCTGACGGTTCAGCCAAACGGTTTCTTTCTCAATTTTAACCTCAATCCGTTCCGGCAATTCATTTGATTGATACAATACTATCTCATTTTTCATGGTTTGACAAACTCATTGGTTTTTACCTAAGAATCTATTTTCATGTTAAATCTTCTGTTTATCTGATAAGCTCCCCGTCAATCCAGTCAAATTTTTTCACTTTCTTTTTTGTGGCAGCATCATTAAGTCCGGCAACGGTTTTAAGTGCATTGCCAAACTTATTGTAGTTTACCAGTACTCCATCATCAAGATCAATCCTGATGCGTTCGGTAGCAAGCGGATAAAACACTTCGCGATCGAACCTGCGCAGCTCGTCAATCATTTTTTCAATGGCTGCAATATCTTTTTTTGCCTGTGTCTGCTCACGTGCCGAACCCACAACAGCCACATGATCAAGATGATCCATGTGATTTTCGAGCTTTTGAATATAAGGACGCAAATAGTTGTTCAATACATTGTTGAGCATATCTTCGTTGTAGCGGTGCATATAGATAAGCACCCCAAAAGCTCCGCCGGGTGATGAGACCATCCAGTAAACCGGACGTTTTTGATAGCGCTGGATATGATCATTGTAAAAATCCCTGTAAAAATATGCTCTCAGCGGTTTGCCAAGCACTTTTTCAATATAGGCAATATTACGCTGAAAATCCTGCGCACCCCACACTGCCCTTACCACTTCCCTGAACTGGGTAACTATATCATCAGTAAACCATTCACTTTCAAGAACGGGAATAATGCCGTCCTCATCGGGTATGTATTTTAGTTCGCTTGCCTGTTTCCCGGTTTTGTGAAGATAATCCTTAAAGGTCTCACCCTGATTTGCAAGTATAAGTCCTTCCTTATCAAGGGAATAACGTCCCATCATGCAGCCTACGGCATATGAAATGAACTGCTGTATCAGTTCCTTTTCGTTAAATGGCAATGGTGGTTGGTGGTTGGTGGTTAGTGGTTGGTGGCTGGTGGTTAGTGGTTGGTCACTATCCACTATTTCCCATTTACCATCCTCCAACTTCCAGCCTGAACGATACTGCTCAGACAGCTTTTTCAGTTTTTTTTGATCCAGCTCATCCCTTAGTATTGTAATATCCTCCAGAGGTACATCGGGAGTAAGTTCTTCTTCCAGACCATAGATATGGATGAACTCCTTGTTAAGCTCCTCTTCGTTTTGGTGAAGCTGCCTGAACTGCTTTGTCCAGTACATTTTATATAGCTCCACTGCTTCTTCAATATCCTGTCCTTTAAGTCGTATCAGCTCGTTTTGCGTGAAATCCCATGATGTTTCGCGGGAGTTCCATTCTTTTATAGATATTGAAATGTTTTTATTCGTTAAAGTTACTATTACAACTCGACAAATATTAGGTAATGGTAATAGAAAAACCTCCTTAATATTTGTATTTAGAGTTGGATTAAGCAAATTCAGTAATACCGTTGTAATTTTTGTGTTAAGGAATGCCAGTAGTATTTCAATAATATCTTCATCTTTATCAAATAGAATAGTTGGTGCAGCTTTATTAAATAATTGATTTTCTTGTAATAGTCTGAATCCTGTACCAATACTTGATACTAAATTCCATGTTATTCCTCGTCTAAACCATAAGTTTTCTTTTTGAATACGTGCGACAGGATTTTCTTTGTATTCATTTCTTGCTTTTTCAGACCAATTAATTACTTCCATAATATTCCCAGCCCATCTTCTAAAAGAACCACCTTTTGCTATTAATGGCCATTTTGATTCTGGTTTACACTCGTTCTTATTAATTTCCCAAAACATTCTAAGATATTTGTCATTGTTTCCTGTAATATTTTGGCCATCCGAAATTCCTATTTTATCAATTTTTTCTAGATCAAAAAGATTTATCATCTTCTCGCTCAACCAATACCCAATATTATTCCCTGGTATTTTTTTGAATTTTTTTTGATTTTTGGTATAAAACCAGCCACAGTCGGGGTCGCTAATGGCTTCAAGGGTTTTAGGTGCCTGGTTTTCAGCGCCTCTGAAGTCAGACAAACGTATATAGCTGCCTTTTGCATCCATAGGTTTGTTTCGCAGAGTAAATGTACATATAGGTACAGTAGCACCGTCAAACCCTGAATATTCAAGCTGAATGAGATTATTGATAAAATGCTTGTTGATTATCTCTTTTCTTAGTTTTTCGTATGATGTGATAAACATCCAGACAAAAGGTGTCATATTTCCAGTAAGTCCGTCATCGGTGGCAAACTCCAGACAACGCAAAATAAAAGTAGCGAACAGGTCAGTTTTTGTATTTGCATATTCTTTGTTTACAAATTCCTTCAGCGATGGTTCCATGCGTGAAGAATTTAAATAGGGCGGGTTTGTAACTACTACGTCATACTTATCGCTTAACAGTTTATATAGATTTTTAAGTTTGCTTTGTTGCTCTCCAAAAATAGTTTTCTCCTTCACCTCTATTTCGCTTGCTTCTGTTTTTTTAACTCTTATCAGAGAACCTAAAACCTTAGCATTACTAAATTTATCATCATCTAAAAAATCTTCGTAATGGAATATATTAGCAGAAAATCCATTTTCATCAATCTTTTTTAAAAGCCGACTGTATTTCTCCCTTGCCTTCATTAAAAGAGAGAATGAAGCTATCTGAGTTGCCCTCTCATCTATATCCACACCAAAAAGGTTGTTTTTCAATATAAGGAATGGGATGTCGGAAGGTATATAACCTTCTTCCTCATAAATTTTGTAAAACAGATCAAAAGCATATACCAGGATATGCCCTGAGCCAACGCAAGGATCAAAGAACCTGATTTTCTCAATATTCTTTTTCTCTCTCGAAACACTATATTTATAATCAGGTGTTATGTAAAAATCCAGTTTTGAAAGGAGTGTTGTGGATGGATTCATTTCAGCCCATAACTGCCCCAGGGTATTATCAACCATGTATTGCACAATCCATTTTGGTGTAAAAAGTTGCGATGCCGGAGCAATTTCATCTTTATCATAAACTTTCTTCGATGAAATAAGCTCTGCATTATATTCTGAAATATAAAACTGATAAAGCCAGCCCAGTATTTCCACTTCACGGCAATCTTCATCACACATTCCTTGCACAAAATCATGTATAATCGAAAGCTCCGAGACCAGATCATCAGGCAGCAGCAGCTCGGTATAATCGTTGATCTTTTCAAACAAGAACGGCAGCAAAATATTCAAATGGTTGCACGAAGCTATGAGCAGCATACGGTACACCTCGTTTTGCGGATTTGCCGCCGGTAGTTTACCATCCAGCAGATCGTATATCCTTTGCCTGTCCACTTTAAGTTCTTCAGGAATATGACCGCGCGAGGCTTCGTTCAGTATCTCAGGTTGTGTAAAACCCTCTTTTGGTGAAACCACCTTTATTCCAAGAGGCTGATAATCGTTGGCATCCATAAATCGAAGTGCCATCAGGCGGTTAAACCAGGTATAGGCTACTTTGTCAATAATTGCCTCTTTGCCCAGGCTTGCCACCTGCCTTTTCAGCTCCCTGATTGACATGGCATAATCGCGCAAATCCACAGTATCAGTTTCTAGTACATAGTTTAGCCTGTCTCTTACTGTATTGATCAGGCGAATTCTTGCTTGCTGTGCAAAGCGTTTCAGATCGTTTGTATTCATAATAGTTTTTAGTTTTTAGTGGTTGGTGGTTAGTGGTTAGTTTTTGGTGGTTGGTCACCATCCACAACAATTATAGTTTTTTAGATAGTTTGTTTATCAAGTTGTATGTTTGTTTTTTTACTCCTGTCATGAAATCAATTATATCTTCAACTTTGTTTGTTTCAATCATATTTAGTCTACTGGTCAAAATAAGTTGTGTTTCTAACTCAGCCATTGAGCCTTGTACAATTTTAAGAAATTGAATAAATTCTTTTGTGCCGCGCGATTCACCTTCGGCAATATTACTCGGTATACTAACTGCAGCACGCCTGATTTGATTTGTTAAACCATAATTTTCCTCCCTGGGCATATTGCCCGTTGCCTTATATACCATTAACACCAGGTCCATTGCTTGTTGCCATATTTTAAGTTCTTTATAATCTTTTGCCATATACATTAGGTTTTACCATTCACTAATCACCAACCACTAACCAATATCCACCATTCATCATTCACCATGTTTTAACTTTTATCAGGTTCATATTATAGCCGTATTCTTTTGTTTTGCTGAATTTCTTTCAGGTATATCTCTTCCAGAAGCTTCACATATTCCCTTACCTCATCTTCAGTAGCAAGTTCGTTTTTATCAAAAGGTATCAGTACATTATCTTTATTTATATAGGTAACGTGAACAGGTTCTTTCCAGTTATCCGGTTTTACAGTATCACCACCGGGATACGGCGTTATTGGACTGGTGGTAGAAATATTTATTTCTACGGCTTTGTTTAGCACCTGCTCTGTCAGCTTCGGCAGTTCTGTTCTGGCGGAGCGGATATTTCCAATGAAATTTTGCCGTTTGATATCAGCAAGTTTCTTTTCAATTGGTTCAACAAGTTTTTCGCGCCCGGCTTCGCTGAGCTTTTTTATTTCAGGATGATCTTTCAGCATTTCCAGCTCTTCAGTGTAAGCCTGCTGAGTAATTAATTTCTCATCTTCAATAAGCTTTTTCACTTTTTCAACAAGTGCGCTGCGTAATGTTTCAGCTTCGCGCAGCGCATTTCCAAGGTATGGTTTAGGCAGTTTTAAGAAATCTTCAAGGCGTGAGAACTCATCACCTTCAACAAAAGCAATATTAGCTGTATTTCCGGTAACTGTTTTTGCAATGTTTTTATACACACTTCCCTGTTGTCCGTTAATAAAAGATTTTATTGGATCATAGTCATCTTCTTTGGCATCGAGCAGCAGATCCTGTAATTGCCGCACATTTTCAATAATGTCCTTATAATTTCTGTTTGTCCACTGGCTTAGGTTATCATAAAAATCTTGCAAAGCAATTACAAACGGATATTCAGAACTCTGAGCCAGCAGGTTTCCCACATCACTTTTAAATTCTCTGAGCTTTTCTTTAAAATCATTACCAATATCTTTAGCATCATTATTTGTGGTATTGGTATCAAACAGATCGCGGTAAAGCTCCTTTATATCCCTTATCTGCTGCGATGAATACACCGTCTGTCCGATCACATATGCACGGGAATGCTGCGTTGAGTTAAGCAATGCATCTTTAAGTCCATTGTTATCCAGCGGATTTTCGACTATCACCACTTCAATTTTATTTTTCTTATAAAGTTTTGCCAAAACAGTGAATGTTGCATTTTCGTGCCATCCAAAGGGTCTTTTGGCAAAATGGGTTTTAAGGTCATAAACCGAGCTGCGCTCATTATTGGCTTTTCTTCGGTCAACGAGGTTGATTATCTGCATTTCAGCTTCTGACAATGATGGATCACCAGGCTCAAACAGTTCAGCAACAGAAAAACCATCAATGATATGTTTAAAAGTATCTTCGGTATAGTTCACATTACCCAGCATTCTGAGATTTGGATATGTTTTCTTAATAAGCTGCTGAAAACAGCTTTCCACATGATCCTTACCCGATGATCGTGGCAGTACGTCAAGCTGTTCGCCGTCAACAAAAGCTTTTGCACGGCCTAACATTTGGTCGGCACGATTTCGCAGGCTGTTTTTCCGGCGGTTATTGTCGCTTAATTTCTGGTTTATGATGCTGCGTGTTTCACTGCTGTTAGTTTCTGCCTGATTTATAGCATTATATCTTTCAATTTTCAACGACATTCTCACATCGTCAATGAACTCTTTGTCAGGTTTCATTACCAATCGCAGCAAAGGCATACCCATGGTCTGGATTTTTAAGGCATCAATATCGTTTACCGTAGGATTGTTTGGCGAAATTATTTCGACAGCCAGTTCTTTCTCACGTCCAAAGATCCCGCCATCCAGCTTTTGAGTATATTCAAACTCCTGTTTGTTATCATTAAAACGGATACGACTTCTGCCCAGTACTTCATCAAAGAACAGTTCCTTAAGCATCTGGTTTATCTTGCTTTCCTCAATACGGGTGTTCTTTATTTCAGTTTCTATATCCTTTTCCTTATTGGTAAGAAACTCATAGCGTTCTCCATTACGCTCAATATAGGAATGGTGTTCCAGCAGATTAAGGGCGCGGTTCACTTTTTCCTGATGTGCTTTAATATCAATATGAATATTATCAATAAGCAGCATTGCAATGTTTTCTCTGGTAGCCTGAAACTGTTTGTAGTATTTTACCAGAAACAGTGTTTTAAGGACTTTCACAGCAAAGTGATCGTGTATATTTGACTGAGCATTATTAATACTGCTGACAAACTCAGCACGCAGGTCATTTTCTATTCCTTTGTACATTTTGTCAAAACTTGCCACCGTATGTATTTCATTGTTTTCAATTTCTTTCAGAACCGTTTGAAACACACCCAGCATATTTCGTTCGCCCACTGATGCATGTTTTCCCTGAAACACATCATGTTCTGCCAGCGAAATACGGCATTCCTGGAACAGCGAAAACTGATAGAACAAAAAGGGATATTTCAGAATAAAATCATTTTCATCCTTATAGGCAATAATTGGCATTCCGCCATCAGCAGATGATATTATGGTTTTTATCAGCGATTCTTCTTTTTTATAAAAGTCCAAAAGCAGCGGGATCTTTTCTTCCCTTTTCTCAAGCAATCGTTTTTCAATTACCTCATCCACATTAGCTGATGTAAGATTGATCTGCACCTTGAAACGTCCGAGAATACGGGCATAATCCTGGGTATGTTTCAGGTATTCACCCAGTCCTTCTATTGCCGATTGTGCCGTTGCAAACACCCATGACTTGTTATTGGAAGCAGTAGCCAGACTTTCGGTTATGGTTTGCAGATTCAGCATCAGGTTCACATCGCCGGCAACAAACTGCCCCACTTCATCAACAAAGAAATTAAGATGAAAATTAGCCGGTTTGGTTTTTATGTATTCAGCCACTCTGTTAGCAAAATCGCCAACCGATAAATTCTGACGTTTTTCAATATTTTCAAGTATGGTTTCAAAATCGCTTTCCTCGCTGTTCAATAATGCCTTCAACGCCTCTGTTCCCGCTTCTGTTACATCCGGGTCATAATAATCCCTTCGGGCTTCAGTCCAGTCTTTTCCTGAAATCCTTCCAAATTCCTCTTTAAATTCCTCGTAAATATTTTTTCTGAACCGTAACCACCATTCAAATTCAGCCATATGAGGCTGAGTACCATAAAAGCCCAGATGATCAAAGAACACTTTATAAAAGACCATCAACACCGAATTCCGGTTCTCATTGTTAGAAATGGTTGCCTGCTGGTCAATATTGAACAAAACAGATTCGGAAGGAATACGTGACACACGGTTTATATCGGCTTTGATGAACGAATCATCTGTTTTGCCTGCAAACACATCGGCTGCCAACGAACCATCACTGAGTTTATGCCCTCCAAAAACAAATGAAAGCATTTTTAACAGGTGAGATTTACCGGAGCCAAAAAAGCCGTGTATCCACACTCCGTTAATGGTACCAGCATGTCCGTAGCTTGAGAACAGACTACCGATCTTTCGGGAAATCTCATTGGTGATAACATATTCTCTTATCTCATTGTCAATGTTACGTCTGTCATCAGCCTTTACCACGGTTTCTATTTCGCGGTTTACATCCTGAAGAAATAAGTCTTTTATCATAATATTGATCTTTTTATTACAATTGGTAATGGTTTAAGTTGTAGGCGCGATAATAATTGTCGCTATCCAGAGCTTCGAACAATCGCAGCGTGTTACCGGTATATTCGCCGGGATAGAACATTATGGTTGGGACCCTGTCAGTTATACTGTGCAGATTATTAAGTATTACATGCGAACGAATATAGGGATATACAGGAGCAACACCAGTAATGAAGATCAGATCATGAGGTATATTTGCTATCTGTTCCCTGATATAGGGGATAAACACCTCCTGTATGTTCAATGCCGATTGCAGAGCTTTCATGAAATAGCCGGGGCGGTGCTTTTGCCTCTCCTCAAGGCTGAACATTTTTTCAATCCCGCCTTTTTTCTCCAAAATATCAATAGTAATATCATAAAGATTTAATTCAAGCACTTCAATACCCTCTCGCTTCAGCCTTTTTTTCAATCCGGTTATTTCGCCATTAATTTCTGATTCCCACTTTATTTTATAAGGAAAAATAAAGAAAGGTATTTCACCTCCAAGTCCTTCTTTATTAAGGAATTTTGTAGTGCGTATTTTCTCGAAGGCCTGTTTAAATAATGTAGTGAGGTTTGTCATAATATTAACTTAATATTAGCTATTATTGGTTTAGTACTTCATCCTTTATGAAAAATATCCGTAACAAATTCGGGTCGTCCTCTCTGATAAGTGTTTCCATTGAATGAGGTATATATTGAGGCTGGAGCATCCTGTAGCGTACTGAGTTGATAAAACCGGTTTCCTCCAGCATCCTGAATAACACCTGCTTTATTTTATATGCTGATGTCTCTGCCAGTTTTTCCAGTTCAGGATGTAGTTCAGCTTTACGGTTAAAGAACATCAGATAATCAGCTTCTCTGATATGATAGTCAAGGTTTATCATTTTTTCACCCAAAACCTCCACCACGAATTCATAGATATAGGCATAAGTCTTGCAAACAGCCACAAAAGTCATTTTTTTAGCGTTATCAATCCCTGCGTCCAATAAATAATTTAGCTGAGGTTCGGTAAGGTTATTCAATCTTTTTACAAGCTCTTTACGTACACGCATTCCGGTAGATGTTTTACCATTTCCAATCTGCTGGTCTATATTCTCAAAATTGTTTTTTTGCATAGCTTCAGCAACCAGCAATGTATCGTGAATGCGCAGTGATGCTGCTGTATATGAAAGTTTATATTTCATTGATGGCTTGTTTTAGTAATTGAATGTCAATATTCAGCAGGGTGGCAATCTTTTTTAAATTCTCTTCCGTTGGTTTATGATTGCCTCTCATCCAGTTTGAAACAGAAACTTCACTTACTCCAAGCTGGCTGGCAAGCCATTTTTGCTTTACACCACGGGTTTGTATGAGTTTTTGAAACATTGTCACTTAAATAAAAATTAAAGTTATGGTGCAAAGATATTAATTTGTGCTCAAAATATCTCACAGGTATTGAAATATTTGATCCGGCAGCTTAATATCGATTGAAAAAACAAAAAGTCCTTTTGAGGTTTTATAAGATTTTTCATAAATTTGCCTTTAAAATCAGCCACAAAAGTTGGGTATTTAAGCAGAAGTTGCTATATGGTCCAACCTTTTGGCTGGGTATTAGCAAGTTATGAGGCAGTTTAAATTAACCGACCGTTTACAAGGAATTTAACACGAATATGAATATGAAGAAGTTTTTAATTTTTATTGGTGGCTTTGTTGTAGGAATTTTGGCAACAATTAAGGAATTGATATGAGCAACGAACAAAATATCGAAGGATTTATACCCAAACACGGAGGTTATGAAAAACTGATAACTTACCAAAAGGCTGAAATTATTTATGATGGCACGGTATATTTCACAAAACGTTTTTTTGGAAAATACGATAGAACTATTGACCAAATGGTACAGGCTGCCCGCAGTGGCAAACAAAATATAGCAGAAGCAAGTATGGCATCTGCCACCTCAAAAGAAACAGAAATAAAACTAACCAATGTAGCTCGTGCTTCTTTGGAAGAGTTGATGATAGATTACAAAGATTTTTTGAGAACCAATAAGCTGCCACTTTGGGATAAGGAACATAGATTGACAAAACGATTACGGGAGTTGAATAAAATACCCAATGCCACTTATGAGACTTTTAGAAAAGCCATTGAAAACGAAAGTCCTGAAATTTGCGCCAATGCGATGATTGGTTTAATAATAGTAGTGAGCTATTTGTTAAACCAGCAAATAAAATCTTTGGAAAAAGCCTTTTTAGAAGAAGGTGGATTGCGAGAAAGAATGACAAGAGCAAGAATAAACATTAGAAACAACAAAAATAATTAAGGACAATAACGACTCGCACGACAAATAAACGGCCTGCCTGTCGTTGAAGTCCTTAAAAAACAAAATATGAAACAAGGTTGGGAAATAAAAAAGTTAGGGTAAGTTTGTGATTTACAAAACGGTTTTGCGTTTAAATCTTCAGACTATGTTGAGCTTTCTAATACTATGAATTTTAGAATGAGCCAAATTAGACCTGGTGGTGAAGTAGATATAGAAAATAATCCATAGTATTTACCTGATGAATTTGCCTTTAAATACAAAGATTATATTTTGAATGAGGGTGATATTGTAATTGCTATGACGGATATGGCTACTGAAACAAAAATTCTTGGAGTTCCAACAATCGTTCCCGCAGATGATAGAAATTGGTTGCTTAATCAACGAGATGAGAAATTAACCAATATAGATAAAAATACTATCAACGTTGAATATTTAAAATACATTTTAGTAAGTGAACCAATAAATGAATACTACAAAAAATTAGGTAGAGGAGAGTTTCAAATAAATATTGGAAAACAAGATATTTTAAATGCAAAAATCCCAATCCCACCCCTCGCCACCCAACACAACATCGTTTCCATTTTAGACCAGTGCTTTGCCGCTATTGATAAAGCTAAAGCCAATGCGGAGCAGAATTTAAAAAATGTGAAAGAGCTTTTTGAAAACGTTCTCAATGAAAAATTGACAGTTGAAAATAGAGAATGTGAAAGAAAGAAATTGGGGGAATGTTTCAAATTGAAAAGTGGAGATAATCTTACAGCAAAAAGTATGATTGAAGGGAGTTATCCAGTTTTTGGAAGAAATGGAATTGCTGGTTATCATAATGAATTTAACCTTTCAGGAAATAATGTAATAATTGGACGTGTCGGTGCTTTATGTGGAAATGTAAGATATATTACAGAGGATATTTGGCTAACTGATAATGCTTTTAAGGTTGTTGATTTCAATTTTGAATTTGACCTTTCGTTTTTGACGTATTTACTTAACTTTAAAAATTTAAGAATTTTTGCAAGACACGCAGCCCAGACTGGAGAAATCTTTTATAGAATAACTGGGATATAACAGCACTACTGGTAATAATCAGGGCTTAAACGTAATGGAATTTATGGAATTGAGTTAAAAAGCGAGATATTTATAAATACCAATCAATTATCCTTTGTTTTGTCAATATAAAATGCAGAATTTCACGCATTCATAAGATTTTCTATATAAATTTGCTTTTCAAATCTGCCATAAAAGTTGGGTATTTAAGCAGACGTTGCTATATAGTCCACTTTTTGGCAGAGTATAGACAAGTTATGCGTCACCTGTGGGTAGCAGTGCTAACTTGAAACATTTGGAATTCTAATGATCTTGATACAATAATAACAACAATGGCGACAATTTTAATCAGTGGTGGGACAGGTCTCGTCGGCAAACAACTTTGTAAGAAATTAAAGGACAAAGGATATAGCGTTGCTATTTTGAGCAGGGCAAGACGACAAGATACAGACATACCAACTTACACTTGGGATATAGACAAAAGAGAAATTGAGAAAGAAGCCATTGAAACAGCCGACTACATTATTCACCTTGCAGGAGCAAACATCAGTGACAAAAGGTGGACAGCTAAAAGGAGAAAACTAATTGTTGACAGTCGTGTTAAATCCGGACAATTGATTTTTGAAAAACTAAAAGAAAACAAAAACCAACTTAAAGCATTTATATCGGCATCAGCAATTGGATATTACGGAACAATTACAACAGACAAAATCTTTTCTGAGACAGACCCACCTTCCAGTGACTTTCTTGGTGAAACTTGCCGACAATGGGAACAATCAGCAGACAGTTTTGAGAAATTGGGAATAAGGACTGTAAAAATTAGAACAGCGGTTGTTCTTACAAAACAAGGAGGAGCATTAGCAAAAATGATAGCACCAGTTAAATTAGGAATAGCTTCAGCTATTGGTAGTGGACGGCAATATCTGCCTTGGATACATATTGATGATTTATGCGGCATCTACATTAAAGCAATTGAAAACACACAAATAAAAGGAGCATATAATGCTGTTGCACCTGACCACAAAACAAACAGAGATTTTATAGAGACATTGGCTCATGCTCTTAAAAAACCTTTTTGGTTTCCCAATGTTCCTGCAATTGCAATGAAATTAATGTTTGGTGAAATGGCAGAAATGCTCCTACAGGGGAGCAGGGTTTCATCAGATAAAATTAAGACAGCTGGTTATAGTTTTCTTTTCCCTGACCTCAAAAGTGCATTGGATGATTTATTCTGAGTTATAATAAATTTTAACGATACTAATTCAAATAGACACTTCTAAACTATCCTTTCTGTCAGAAATGGTCTTAACTAGGCACTTTCAGAAAAGGCTTAAATATTTGATTTATAAATAATTAAGTTGTATCTTTGCGGAAACAAAACCCCGAAAACGAGCATAAAGTCTCAAAATCGGGGTTTCTCAAAAAAAGCGA
>JAAYJT010000043.1 GCA_012522795.1 Bacteroidales bacterium
ACAATCCAACGTCCCACAACAATCCAACGTCCCACAACAATCCAACGCCCCACAATCCACCGTCCCACAATCCAACGTCCCACAATCCACCGTCCCGCAATCCAACCAATCCACCGCCCCACAATCCAACGTCCCGCAATCCAACGCCCCACAATCCAACGCCCCACAACAATCCAACCGATCCGCCCAATCGGAAAACCGACCATTTTACCGGAAACCCAAATCAATATCATCGTTCATTGCAGGGTTTAAATCGGCGGTAAATTCAAAAATTGATGATTACATTGATGAAAATGGATTGAATATTCCAAAATACAATCGTAATAATCATTTTTTTCAACCCAATTATCATGACCATATCATCCGAAACGATTCAGAATATCAACGTATAAAAAAATACATCATTAATAATCCTGCAAAATGGGAAAATGATACATTAAAATCAATAAATCCAAAATAAACCATGACCCGACTGACTGAACATACCATCGAAGAATTTGCCATAGAATTGTTGGAAGACATGGGCTACCGCTATATTTATGCTCCTGATATTGCACCTGATAGTGACAATCCTTTACGTGAAAATTTCGAGCAAGTGCTGCTGATGGACGCATTGGAAACCGCTGTTCGTCGCATCAACCCGGATATCTCGCTGCCTGTACAAGCAGAGGCATTGAAAGAAATTCAGCGCATTGCATCGCCCGATTTGCTGATAAACAACGAAACATTTCACCGCTATCTGACCGAGGGAATCCCGGTAATTAAGCGTGTCGGCAGTGATGAGCGAGGAGACCGTTTATGGCTGATAGATTTTGACAATCCGCTTAACAATGATTTTGTAGTTGCCAATCAGTTTACCGTGATTGAAAACGGGGTAAACAAACGCCCTGATGTGCTGCTTTTTGTCAACGGTATTCCCTTAGTGGTGATGGAACTGAAAAATGCAGCCGATGAAAGCACTACCGTTCGTTCCGCCTTTCGGCAAATAGAAACCTACAAATCAGCCATTCCAACGCTTTTTACCTACAACGGACTGGTAGTTATTTCAGACGGGCTGGAAGCAAAGGCGGGCTCCATTTCGGCAGGTTTCAGCCGTTATATGGCATGGAAAACAGTAGATGGCAAAATCGAGGCATCACATCTGACCAGCGAGCTGGAAACGCTTGTTCTGGGGATGTTGAATCCTGCTACTTTGTTAGATTTAATACGTCATTTTATCGTTTTTGAAAAAATGAAACGTGAAGATTCCGAAACGGGTATCATCACCATTGAAACAGTGAAAAAACTGGCAGCATATCATCAATACTACGCAGTAAATCGGGCAGTAGAGTCAACTTTGCGGGCAGTCGGCTTAAATTCCCCTCCTTTGGAGGGGTGGTCGCAGACCGGGGTGGTAGATTCCTCTCCCGCGGAGGGGTGGATTCCGACAACGGAGGAAGACAAAGTGCTAAAATACCGCAACTCTCAAAACTACTTCAATCTGCCATATAATCCAAGATTAAAGGAAAGGGCCCGTGAACTTAGAAAAGCCGGAAATTTATCAGAGGTATTATTCTGGAATCAGGTAAAAAATAAGCAATTCAAAGGTTATGATTTTGATCGTCAAAAAATCATTGGAAACTATATTGTTGATTTTTATTGCAGCAACTGTAATGTAGTAATAGAAATTGATGGCAGCAGCCATGATAATAAGCAGGAATATGATGCAAAAAGAGATGCTTATCTTCAATCTCTGGGGTTAGAAGTTATTCATATTCCGGTTGAGGATATCCTGAAAAATATGGATGTTACAATGCAATGGCTTTATGACCATCCTGCCTTAAAAGGCAGCTCTCCGGCAGAGGATAACTATAACCACCCCGCCCTTTCGGGCACCCCTCCAGCGGAGGGGAACATAGTGCAGGAATCCCCGGAAAGTTATGGCTTGCCGGGTGTAAAAATACAACCTTCAGGCGACCGAAAAGCAGGTGTGGTATGGCATACACAAGGCAGTGGTAAATCATTGTCAATGGTTTTCTACACTGGAAAAATTGTGCTTAAACTCAATAATCCAACAATTCTGGTAATTACAGACCGAAATGATTTGGACGACCAGCTTTTCGATACTTTTGCGGCATCAAAACAGTTGCTGCGTCAGGAACCGGTACAGGCTGATAACCGCGGGCAATTGAAAGAGCTGCTGAAAGTAGCTTCAGGAGGTGTTGTTTTCTCTACAATTCAGAAATTTCAACCGGATAAAGGTAATGTATATGAGCTGCTCTCTGAGCGTGAAAACATTGTGGTGATAGCCGACGAAGCACACCGCACACAATACGGATTCAGGGCAAAAACAATCGACGATAAAGATGAAAGCGGAGAGGTAATAGGTAAAAAAATTGTTTACGGCTTTGCAAAATATATGCGTGATGCCCTGCCCAATGCCACTTATCTGGGTTTTACCGGTACGCCAATCGAAAGTACTGATGTTAACACACCGGCTGTTTTTGGCAACTATGTGGATGTGTACGACATTGCTCAGGCAGTGGAAGACGGTGCCACAGTGCGTATTTATTACGAAAGCCGTTTGGCAAAAGTAAGTCTGAGCGACGAGGGCAAAAAACTGATTGATGATCTGGATGAGGAACTCAAACAAGATGATTTGACTTCCACTCAAAAAGCAAAAGCGAAATGGACACAGCTTGAAGCTCTTGTGGGCAGTAAAAAGCGAATCAACCTTATTGCAAAAGATATTATCACCCATTTCGAGCAGCGTCAGGAGGTTTTTGAGGGCAAAGCGATGATTGTTGCCATGAGTCGCCGCATTGCCGCCGAACTTTACGATGCTGTTATAGCATTGAAACCTGAATGGCATTCGGATGAACTTACAAAAGGAGTTATCAAAGTAGTTATGACATCGGCATCGTCCGACGGTCCGCAGATTGCAAAGCACCACACAACAAAAGAGCAGCGCAGAACACTCGCTGACAGAATGAAAAATCCCGATGATGAATTGCAGCTGGTTATCGTGCGCGATATGTGGCTCACAGGTTTTGATGCACCCAGTTTGCACACGCTCTATATCGACAAGCCAATGAAAGGGCATAACCTGATGCAGGCAATTGCACGGGTAAACCGTGTATATAAGGATAAGCCCGGCGGATTGATTGTCGATTATCTCGGAATTGCCTCCGATTTAAAACAGGCTCTCTCGTTCTATTCCGATTCCGGAGGTAAAGGCGACCCGACTATTTTGCAGGAGCAGGCTGTGGAATTAATGCTTGAAAAATTTGAAGTAGTTTCACAGATGTTATATAGTTTCGATTATAAGGAATTCTTTAAAGCCGACACATCAAAGAAATTAGCTCTGATTCTGGCATCAGAAGAACATATCCTCGGACTGGAAGACGGCAAAAAACGTTTTATCGATGAAGTTACCGCACTTTCCAAATCCTTTGCCATTGCCGTTCCACACGATGAGGCGATGAACGTAAAAGATGAAATTTCATTTTTTCAGGCAGTGAAAGCCCGTCTTGCCAAGTTTGATATGACCGGTACGGGACGCACTGATGAAGAGATTGAAACCACTATCCGGCAGGTAATCGACAAAGCTTTAGTTTCTGAAAAAGTGATTGATGTATTTGATGCCGCCGGAATTAAAAAGCCGGACATTTCAATTCTCTCTGAAGAGTTTCTGCTGGAACTGAAAGGAATGGAGCATAAAAATATTGCTTTAGAGGTGTTGAAGAAACTGCTTAACGATGAAATTAAGGCACGCAGTAAAAAGAATCTTGTAAAAAGTAAAACATTAATGGAAATGTTGCAGGAGGCAATTCGCAAATACCATAATAAAATTATCACTGCTGCAGAAGTGATTGAAGAACTTATCGGTATAAGCAATGATATTGTGAAAATGGATAACGAGGCACAGGAAATGGGGCTTACCGATTTTGAATATGCTTTTTATACAGCCGTAGCCGATAACAAGAGTGCCCGCGAACTGATGCAGAAAGACACGCTGCGCGAATTGGCTGTTGTTCTTACTGAGGAAATAAGGAAAAAGGCTACAATCGACTGGACTATCAAAGAAAGTGTGAGAGCGGGGCTGAGAGTTGCCGTTAAAAGATTGCTCCGCCGTTACGGTTACCCGCCTGATATGCAGGAGCTTGCTACGGAAACAGTTTTAAAACAGGCAGAACTCATAGCATGCGAAATAACATCATAGAAATTTCCAAACTCTATTAAAAAACCAGTTGGCTTAACCCTTGTATCTAAGCCATTTCCATAATTCGGCGTAGTCAACCTTTTTGCCATACATCAATATTCCGGTACGGTAAATTTTTGCTGCCAGCCATGTAGTACCCAAAAAGCCAAGTATCAGCAACACTACCGATAATCCCAGATCGAAATACGGAACCCCGAAAGGAATACGTATCATCATGATCACTGGTGAGGTAAGCGGAATAATTGACAACCAGAAAGATATGGGACCATTGGGTTCATTTATAACATATTGTGCCATAACAAGGGCTATAATAAGCGGAATAGTAATAGGAAGCATAAATTGCTGTGAATCAGTTTCATTATCAACCGCACCTCCTATTGCAGCAAACAAGGCAGCATAAAGCAGATAACCGCCAAGAAAATAGAACAGAAATGAAAAGATGATCGCTGAAAAATTAATTGAGCGTATCCCTTCGGCTACCTGAGCCATAACTGATTCGTCAATCTGAAGTGTTTCTTCAATTGATTGATTGGCATCGGTAATTCTGGTATTGCTTATCATTTTGTTTTCGGTTTCCGAAGCCCTGAACTTTTCAGGAAATGCAGTCTGAAATCCTACAACTATCATAAGAGTAAGCACAACCCATAATAAAAACTGAGTAAGCCCTACCAGTCCTATTCCTACAATTTTACCCATCATAAGCTGAAATGGCTTTACTGACGAAACAATCACCTCAACAATACGGCTGGTTTTTTCTTCGATAACACCACGCATTACCTGGCTTCCAAACATGAAAACAAACATATAAATAAGTATTGCCGAAACAAATCCTAATATTGTAGCCACTTCTGAAAATTTCTTCTCTTCCTTTCCGCCTTCATGCAGCTTGATGGTTACCAGATTAACACTGCTTTTTATTGAACGCATTATGTCAGGGTCAATTCCAGATGCTGCAAGTTTCAGGCTTTCAACCTCGCGCCGCATACTGCTGTTAATATGCGATTTTATAATCATGGTAGGCTGCTTGTCAAAATAAAGGAAAGCCGATGATGGCACGCTTAGTTCAGTAATTGGAATATACAGCAGGGCATCATCTCCGCTATTTGGGAAAATAGCCTTAGCCTGTTCAATATCAAGGTCAAGGGGTTTGAAAATAAGCTCTTTGGTATTTTCGAACCTGTGAGAAAACATTCCAGTTTCATCAACTACCTGTATGGTTTTTACTTCTCCGCCCATCTGCGCCAGATAAACAGGCACAATAAACAAAGCAGCCATCAGTACTGGTCCAAGGATAGTCATTACGATAAACGACTTTTTCTTAACCCTTGTGAGATATTCACGTTGTATGATAAGTGAAATTTTATTCATAATCCGGAGCGCTTAAAGGTTATTGGCAATCTGGTTCATACTTTCATTTCCTGAAGCCTCATTTACTTTTCTGATAAAAATATCATTCATTGAGGGCAGCAGCTCACGATATTCGTGAATTTCAACATATTGTATGAGGTTCTGAAGTAACTCATTTGAGTGTGTATGAGGCGGCACTTTTATCTTTAAACGTGTAAGAGATCCTTCTTCAGCCTTTTCAATCATCCTGTATCCGGGCTTCAGTACATCGTTAATTTCGTCATTCATTGAATTGCAAAGTACTTCGTAAATATTGTCTTTATACTGTTGTTTAATATCCTTAACCCCACCGTCAAGGATTTTTTCAGCTTTATCAATCAATGCTATATCATCGCAAAGCTCTTCAACTGACGACATGTTATGTGTACTGAAAATAATGGTAGCTCCTTTGTCGCGTAGCTGCAGTATTTCTTCTTTCAGAATATTCACGTTTATAGGGTCAAACCCGCTGAAAGGCTCATCGAATATCAGTAACTGAGGTTCGTGAATAACAGTAATAATAAACTGAACTTTTTGCTGCATACCTTTCGAAAGCTCTTCTACCTTTTTATCCCACCACGCCTGTATATCCATTCTTTCGAACCATTTTTTCAGACGTATCAAAGCTTCATGCCTGCTTAGTCCTTTAAGTTGTGCAAGATAAAGAGCCTGCTCACCGACTTTCATCTTTTTATAAAGTCCGCGTTCTTCGGGCAGATAGCCAATTTCTGCAGTATGTTTTGGGATGAGGCGCTCGCCGGCAAAAAATAATTTGCCATCGTCAGGGGCAGTTATCTGGTTAATAATACGTATCAGTGTGGTTTTTCCGGCTCCGTTAGGTCCTAATAAACCAAATATCCTTTGTTTATTAACGCTGATACTTACTTTGTTCAATGCCAGATGATTGGCATATTGTTTTTTAATGTTTTGAGCTATAAAAAGTTCCATTAATGAGAGTTTAATTGTGCAACTTTATGTTTGCAAAGTAATTTGAATCAGGTTAATAATTAGAAATACTCTCTCATGCGCTCATAAAAATTCTTTTCCTTACCTGATAGCTTAGGTTGAAAATTTGATGATTCCTTAAGCTTTTCCAGGATTTCCTTTTCTGATTTTGTAAGATTTTCCGGGGTCCACACATTTATGCTTACCAGTAAATCGCCGCGTCCATGATTTTCAATTGAGGGCAATCCCTTTCCTTTCAAACGCAATATCTTCCCTGACTGTGTACCCGGTTCAATACGGATACGGGCACGTCCTTCAATAGTAGGTACCTCAAGGCTCAAACCCAAAGCTGCTTCAGGAAAACTTATATAGTGTTCGTATAATAAATTGCTGCCATCCCTTACCAGATTCGGATGTTTTTGTTCTTCGATAAGAATGATAAGGTCACCCGGAATTCCACCCCTTGCTGCTGCATTACCTTTTCCGCTCATTGATAATTGCATGCCTTCAGCAACTCCAGCAGGTATTTTAACCGTGATTATTTCTTCGCCCTTAACAACACCGTTGCCGGAACAGGCAGGGCATTTATCGCTGATTATACGCCCTTCGCCACCACAGGTCGGGCAGGTACTTGTTGTTTGCATCTGACCCAAAAACGTACTTGTAACACGCGTTACATGTCCGGTACCATGACAGGTAGAGCAGGTATTGAAAGAACTTCCGCCACGGGCGCCACTGCCACTACATTCATTACAGCTTACATACTTCTGAACCTTTATCTTTTTCTCAACACCTTTAGCAATCTCTTCAAGGGTCAGTTTTACCTTTACTCTAAGGTTAGTACCACGTTTCACATTACGGCGCTGAGATTGTCTACCTCTAAAATCGCCAAATCCGCTAAATCCGCCAAAGCCAAAAGCACTTTCAAAAATATCGCCAAACTGACTGAATATATCTTCCATGCTCATTCCAGCACCACTGAATCCACCGCCCATGTTCTTAAGCCCGTCATGCCCGAATTTGTCGTATTTAGCACGCTTTTCAGGGTTGCTCAACACTTCATAGGCTTCAGCAGCTTCCTTGAATTTTTCTTCTGCCTCCTTGTTTCCGGGATTTTTATCAGGATGATATTTCAATGCACACTGACGATAAGCCTTTTTAATTGCTGTTTCATCAGCGTTGCGATCAACGCCCAATACTGTATAATAATCTCTTTTAGCCACGGTTTATTTATGGTTATTTTTTCTTGTTTTGTTATCCGTTATTCAGTTATAAGATCCAATAATTACTCATTTTACGAACCCACCACCACTTTTGCAAAACGAATTACTTTGCCATTAAGCTTATATCCTTTCTGAACCACATCTATTATCTTTTGTTCACCGTCAGGGTCATCGCCGGGAATATGACTTACTGCCTCATGGAAATCGGTATCAAAAATCTGATCTTTTGCCTGTATCTCTTCAACACCTTTTTGTGAAAGAACCTTAAGCAACTTATTATAAATAAGTGCTATACCTTCGGTAAAAGCATTTTCGGCACCGGCATCGGTTATATTTTTCAAAGCCCTGTCAAAATCATCAAGTACCGGAAGCAAATCAATTATCACATCCCCAGATGCAGTTTTGCTTAATTCTATCTTTTCCTTAATCGTACGCTTGCGATAATTATCAAACTCAGCATGCAGCCTTAAATTGGTATCTTTTAGCTCCTCAATCTGCCTGCGTAACTTCTGTTCCAGTTCATTTATTTTTTCCTCTCCGTTATCATTTATCTCATCCTCAACAGTTTCCATCTGTGGATGTTTTACTTCTTCCTGCTGTTTACCATCAGTATTTTTTTCTGACATTTCTTTTTCGATATTTTTTGATTTCTTCATAATTATATCGTTGTATTTCTTTTAGTTTCCACTAAATGATCGTTTTGCAAATAAAAATAGTGCCACTATTAAGGTGGCTTTTTATTGTTATCAAATCGCCTGCCAGTACTTAAATTGCGCCAAAATGTCATAAATAAGCGTTTTTTTAAGTACTATTCTGAATACAGGCTTTGGAATTTAGAACCTATAAATCTCTGCTCCCAGTTCTCTGAGCCTTTTGTCAATATTCTGGTAACCTCTGTCAATCTGATCAATATTTTCAATTATGCTTGTTCCTTTTGCCGATAATGCAGCAATAAGCAATGCCACTCCTGCCCTGATATCGGGAGAGACCATACGCACCCCTCTCAGCGGGATTTGACGGTTCAAACCTATTACCGTTGCCCTGTGCGGATCACAAAGTATGATCTGTGCGCCCATATCAATGAGTTTGTCAACAAAAAACAAGCGGCTTTCAAACATTTTCTGATGTATCAGAACCGTACCTCTTGCCTGTGTGGCAGTAACCAAAGCAATGCTTATGAGGTCAGGAGTAAATCCGGGCCAGGGTGCATCGGCAATGGTCATTATCGAACCATCCATAAAGGTTTCTACCTCATAATGTTCCTGAGCAGGAATATGAATATTGCCACCCGACAGGTCCATTTTTATTCCAAGACGTCCAAACACTTCAGGAATTATGCCCAGTTCCCTGTGATCAACATTTTTAATTGTAATATCTGACCGGGTCATTGCTGCCAGCCCTATAAAGCTTCCTACTTCAATCATATCGGGCTGCATGGTATGATCACAACCTCTTAATGTTTCAACTCCTTCAATAGTAATCAGGTTAGACCCTACACCGCTTATTTTTGCACCCATGCAGTTCAGCATGCGGCAAAGCTGAACAATATAAGGTTCGCATGCTGCATTGAAAATAGTTGTTTTACCTGAAGCCATAACTGCCGCCATAATAATATTGGCTGTACCGGTAACTGAAGCTTCGTCAAGCAGCATATATGCACCTTGCAGTTTGGGTGCCATTACATGGTAAGCTTTCAGATCGGGGTCAAAGCTAAATTTTGCGCCAAGATTCCTGAAACCAATAAAATGAGTGTCCAGCCTTCTGCGTCCTATTTTATCTCCTCCCGGCTGTGGGATATATGCTTCGCCAAAACGAGCCAGCAAAGGACCCATTATCATGACAGAACCACGCAGGCTTGCAACTTTATTTCTGAATTCCTTTTTTTTAAGTACTTCTATATCAATATCATCAGCCTGAAAAGTATAGGTTTGCTGGTCAAGCTTCTGGATCCGAACACCCAGATCGCCAAGCACTTCCATAAGCTTATTTACATCAAGAATATCAGGGACATTGCGAATAGTGATTTTTTCAGGGGTTAGCAATACTGCACATAATATCTGTAATGCTTCATTTTTAGCACCCTGCGGTGTGATTTCTCCTTTTAAATGGCGTCCGCCTTTAATTTCAAATGAGCTCATGAGATGAATTATTTTCTTCTACCTCTGTTCTTTGATTGCGATTTAACGTTAAATTTCCTTTTACGCTGACGTGCCAGAATATCGCTGGTTTCAGTAAGACGGATTGTATCGCTGAGTTTAAGTTTTGAATCCGAAAGAAGTGAAAGATGATCAGAAATGATTTCATCAGTAATTGATTCACGGTTCCAGCTTAAGTATGATCTTTTAAGATAATTAGCAATAGCTTTGGTAAGATTCTCTTTTTCCGGTCCTTCTTTAAGTTCTGCCACTTTTTCAATAATCCGGATTATATTTTTCCCATAATGCTTAAGTTCAATATTTTCTTGAGTATAGGGCATGGGAGATGGTCTTTTTTCAAGCATCTCCTTCGAAGGCTTTGGAAATTGTGAATCTATATCTAACTGAAAATCAGTAATTATATGCAGATGATCCCAAAGTTTCTGACGTGCATCAGGAGCGTCTTTAGCTTCAGGATGAATAACTCCCATTATTTGTATTATAGTTTTTGCCATACGGCTGCGTTTTTCACGATCGTCAATAGTTAACAGATGCATAGCCATTTTCTGAATATTTCTGCCATATTCAGGTACGACTAATTTTGATCGTTGTGTGTTGTATTCCATAAAAAAGTTTAAAGGATTATTACTGGAAATAATGTATGTGCTGATGGAGATTATCTGGTTCTATAACAGAAGCCATACATTTGGCTGCAAAGTTAACAAATCTCTTTGAATTCAAACAAATACATATTTCTGTGCTATTATTTAAAAGTGCTTATTCTGCTTCAGTCCTGCGAATATAGCTTTATTTCCGTTGGAAAAAAACTATTTGATGATCCTTAATTTTGCAAATTTCAGCAAAAGTTGTTTTTGCCCTATGTTAGGGAAAAATATTGTTGCTTTCCGGTTCGAACCAATACCTTCAAGACTTATTATTTTACCCCGCCCGAAATGATCATGTTCTATTTCCATACCGGTTTGAAGTTCGCTGAAATCATAACTTAATGTACTCGGATTTACTGCCATACGCTCAGCTTGTCTTAATGGCTTTATTTTTTTGTTAGCCGGCAAAGAAACCGGAAACTGAGTATTATCACTGGAAATATGATGATGCCTGGTCATTTTAAAATGCCTTCCCCCTCTTAACGATGGCTTTTCAATAAATTTTTGATCAATTTCATCAATAAAACGACTTGGTTCACAGGCTAAAAGATCGCCCCAACGGTAACGATTTTCAGCATAGGAAAGAAAAAGTCTTTCGCGGGCACGTGTTATTGCAACATAGAACAAACGCCGTTCTTCTTCAATATCAGCACGCGAGGAAAGCGACTGAAACGATGGAAAAAGATTTTCTTCCAGCCCTACAACAAAAACATAGGGAAACTCCAGCCCCTTAGCCTGATGCATAGTCATCATAGAAACCTTATCCCGGTCATCCTTGTCGTCTTCATTGTCGGCATCGGTAAGCAAGGCTATATCTAACATAAAATCGTCAAGTGAGGCTTTCTTAGTATTTCCATCTTCCAGAGGCAATTCAGGGGTTTTTTCTGTGAACTCCCTGATAGCATTAAGCAATTCTTCAATATTATCCAGACGGGCTACTCCTTCCAGGGTTTTATCTTCATTCAGCTCTCGTATTATTCCGGATGACACAGCAATATGCTTAGCAAGATCGTAGGCATTACGCGTTTTTAGCTGAACCGAGAAACTACGGATCATAGTGGTAAAATCACGTATCCTCTGTATTGTTCCCTGGTTCAGGACACTTCTGAGCAATGCCATATCATCAGTAACCTCCCAGATGCTTTTGTTGTTTTCACCTGCCAGAGCGATTAGTTTTTCAACACTTGTTTTTCCAATTCCCCTTGTCGGATAATTCACAATTCTGAGAAAAGCTTCTTCGTCGTTATGATTGACACATAAACGGAAATAAGCCAGCAAGTCTTTAATTTCCTTGCGTTTATAAAATGATAGACCTCCAAAAATACGATAGGGTATATTCAACTTGCGTAGCGCTTCTTCCATTGCCCTCGACTGGGCATTGGTACGGTACAGGATTGCAAAAGCGCTGTTAGGCAGATGTTGATTCATTTTATTCTCAAAAATTGCAGCCGCCACCAAATTGCCTTCCTCGTTGTCAGATTGCGCCCTGAAGATCCTTATTTTATAACCCTCCTCATTTTCAGTCCATATCTCTTTGAAAATCTGATCTTTATTATTTTTGATAATGGAATTGGCTGCATCTACAATTGTTTTTGTTGAGCGATAGTTTTGTTCAAGTTTAAAAATTTTGTGATCGGGATAATCATATTTAAAATTCAGAATATTTTTAATATTTGCCCCTCTGAATGCATAAATACTCTGAGCATCGTCGCCTACAGCACAAATATTTTCGTTATTGGCAGCCAGCTTTTTAATAATCTGATACTGAGCATAATTTGTATCCTGATATTCGTCAACAAGGATGTATTTGAACCTTTGCTGATATTTATACAGTGCATCCGGAAAGTCGCGAAGTATAATATAGGTATTAAAAAGCAAATCATCAAAATCCATTGCCGAAGCTTTGAAGCACCGCTGCTGATATATCATGAAAATACGGGCGATTTCAGGTTTTTGAGCCATCTTGTCGCTATTAACAAGCTCCTCATTATCAATATATTCCTGAGCCGAGATAAGATTCGACTTACATATTGAAATTCTGCCAAGTAAGTAATTGGGTTGGTAAACTTTTGGATCGAGGTTTAACTCCTTAACTATGTTTTTCAGCAGATTTTTTGAATCATCGGTATCATAAATTGTGAAGTTTGATGGATAACCGAGCCTGTGTCCTTCAACTCTCAACAAACGAGCAAAAATAGAGTGAAACGTACCCATCCACACATTACGTGCATCAGCGCCAACAAGCTGTACTATCCTCTCTTTCATTTCCCGGGCAGCCTTATTAGTAAAGGTCAATGCAAGAATATTAAAAGGATCTGTGTCTTTTTTTATTAGCCAGGCAACCTTATAAGTCAACACCCTGGTTTTCCCTGACCCTGCTCCTGCAATCACCATGCTGGCACCTTCGGTATGCATGACTGCTTCACGTTGCGCTTTGTTCAAACCATCAAAAAGTTTATCCACAATATTCCTTTCTCTTAAAACAGCAAAATTAGCTTATTTATGCCAGAACACAGTTGTGAAAATGTAATTTCCGGGTCGGGATTTACTAACAAATTAAATGAGACTAAAATACGAACTGATATTTTTAAAAAAATAAAGCGCAATTAATAAAAATCTACAAGCAAGTATTTGGAGGCTGATTTCTTTTCATCAATTTACAGCCCTACCAGAAAAATCAGTGATTTATTTTATATTTAAGACTCATTTTCTGGGCTTTTATAATATTTTTGCTCTGTCGTTTAAAGTAAATAGTTTCAATTAGCCACTTTTAATCTAATTTTTTATGAAAGCCCGGAAAACAGTTATCCTATTATCATTCATGCTTTTTGCATTGTATAACATTCAGGCTCAGGATTTTTTACCTATGCTGAACGACAATTACATGGGAATTAATCAGGTGGTGCTTCAGCCGGCATCAATTGCAGACAGTAAATTTAAAATTGATATAAATATTGTGGGTATAAATGGTGATCTTTACAACGATTTTATTCAATTTAAACGCGAAGGTATAATTAACCCTTTGGGGATCATTACAAATAAAAACTGGTGGGATGATTATAGTTTTTTAACCAACCCTTCAGATGAAGCCAGAAATGCTTTTTTCAACCTTACGGTAATGGGTCCGGGTTTTATGGTTTCGCTACCAAAAGATTTTGCCATTGGTTTTACATCTAAACTACGTAATATCATAAATATTGATGGTATAGGTGATGCCCTGGGAAGGTCAATTTATGAGGATTTTGCCTACAAACCTGCATGGAATATCTGGCATCATGATAAAGACATTCGTTTTATTCATCATTTATATGCCGATTATGGTCTGACCGTCGCACGTAAACTATATTCTGATAAAAATCATCAGGTAAAAGGAGGAATTACAGTAAAGCTTCTTCAGGGTTTAGGTGCTGCTCATATGCAAATAGATGATTTTTATTATATGATCCATCAGCCAAATTCTTCTGCTTCAAAAGCTGATTATGTTTCATGGAATACTTCATATGCATATTTAGGATTCTCTGACAACTGGGGACATTACAATGCTCCCGGAGATTTTAAATTTGACTGGAAATATAAATTTATATCAAAACCTTCGTTAGGGCTTGATCTTGGAGCTGTTTACGAATTCAGAAAGAATTCAGATGAAGCCGGTAACAAAACTGCTGAAAGCTCCTACAATGGGTCATCAAATGTAAATAAATATTTTTTAAAGGTTGGAGTATCTGTTATTGATATTGGCAGATTACGTTATGACAGGTTTTATAGCAATGATTTTAAAATAGCTTCAACCCCTGATTATAAATCACGATATGATAATGGTGATAATAGCATTCCCAATAATACATACTGGATGAACATCAGAGATGTCTCTATGGACTTTCCACCTTATTACATATTTTACGATACACTTACTTTAAGAGAATCATCAATCAAAGGTGTGGAATTCAATAAAAAATCATCGGAAAAATTTGATATTCAATTACCAACTGCATTCAGTCTTCAGGTTGATGTTAATCCGTATAAATGTTTTTATGTTAATCTTACCACTTATACCGCTTTGCATCAAACATACGGAAACACAAGCAATTCGCATTATATTTCCACTTATAGCCTTACTCCGCGTATTGAACAACAATGGTATTCTGTTATGCTGCCCCTTACTGTTAATCAATACGGAAAATTGAACTTAGGTCTTGGCGTCAGAGCTTCTTATGTTTATTTTGGAATAAACAATATTTTCTCAGGATTACTAAATAATACTTTTGGTACAAATTTTTACTTAGGAGCTAAAATCCCGGTTTGGTATTCAAAAGATAAATTTGGAGGCTGTAATTAAAACCTTTTTAGCCTAGCTGTTTTACATTTCCCTGCTTACCTGATATTATATACAAGCCTGGGCAGAAGTTCCGGGCTATTTTTTATTTTTCAAATTCTAAAGGTCTGTATGCAGCTTTGTCAATGTCTTTTATGGTTTTAAGAAGCCTTGGCGGATTAAGTTGCTTTGCCAGAAAAGCATATATCTTCAGGCGTGTTTCTTTGGCAAATCTGGTATCAATACGGTCAAATCCATGGCCTCCGGGGATGTCTTTATATATCTCGTATTCAAACTTTTTACCCTCTGCTTTTAAAGCCCGTATCAAATTTTCTACTTCAAGCACATAAACATCATTGTCGTTGGTGTTTGTATGGATAAGCAAGGGGGTTTGTAATTTATGTGCATGGTTTACCGGCGAACGGCGACGATATTCTTCAATATTTTCACGTGCGGTTTTTCCAATGTGATAGTCAGCCGAAAAAAGTTCTCTGTAACCATCAGTAGCATATCCCATTCTTGCCACAACATCACTTACAGGCACACCGGCAAAAGCAACCTGATATTCGTTAGGGTATTCAAAAATATTCATTAATGTGATCATCCCGCCATGACTCCATCCAATAATGCCGACACGCTTTGAATCAACAAATTCATAATTCTCTATCATATAATCACGGCTAGCTTTAACATCCTGATTTTCAAGTCCGCCATAATCAATAAGCTCATACATTTTTCTACCATAACCTGTACTTCCACGATAATCGGGGGCTACAACAATGTATTGCTGAGTCATCATTTCACGAAGAATATGAATATGATATGTATTAAAAAAAGCATGGACCCCGCCATGAGGCAATACTAGTAGCGGATATTTCTTTTGAGGATCAATATCACGCGGTATGAAAACATAAGTATAAAATCTGACAGGGTTCGCAGCGCCCATAACCAGAGGATCTTTAATATTAGCCGGAGGCGGTCCGGTAATATAAACTTTGTCAATATAGGCTATATCGCCAATACGGTTATACCATGCCAGGTCGTCAATCGATTTATCAATCATATCAAGCCGGTGGCCCAGATCTTCAAACCTTTGATTTATCAGTTCAATGATCTTTTGTTCATTATCAACCTGCGCATAAGTAAACATAGTTGTGGCAATTATAAATGCCGACAACATAAAAATCTTTAAAAACAGATTTACATTCTTCATAATTATTTGTTTTTTAGTGTTTTAAACTATTATTTCATTACCTTTATTCTTCGGTTACACACTATACTATTAATTGAAAATTTTCTTTGAGCGATAAAATTACAATGTCAAACTTAAACAAAAAAATATTCTAAGCATTTATTTTCAAGGTAAGAGCACTTAACATATTTTTATTGTTCTTTAGAATCATTCTAAATTAGCTGATAAACGGAATTTAAAGCAATAAAACCAAAATAAGCTACTATTTTTGCAAAAAATTTTATTTTTTATGAAACTCACTCATATTGAACACATTGGTATTGCTGTCAGCAATCTTGAAGAAAGTATAAAATTTTATGAAGATGTACTTGGATTTCAATGCTATGCCATTGAAGAAGTTAAAGATCAAAAAGTCAAAACAGCCTTTTTTAAGGTAGGGCAAACCAAAATTGAATTGCTTGAATCTACTGACTCTGAAGGTCCTATTGGTAAATTCATTGAAAAGCGTGGTGAAGGTGTTCATCATATTGCTTTTGCCGTAAAGGGAATTGAAGATGCTCTTTCAAAAATGGAAGAAAAGGGAGTAAGACTTATTGACAAAGCGCCACGGGCTGGAGCTGAAGGTCTGGATATAGCCTTTTTACATCCTAAATCAACCGGTGGGGTTCTTATTGAATTTTGTGAAAACAAAAACGAATAGCAAAAGTTTTTATGAAATTGCAATTTCTAAAACTTTATCTCATAAACTATTTATAATCAATTAGTAAAATAACTTATTTAACAGCGATCAACATGGAGCGTCAGGCAAAGATTAATCATCTTATTGAACTACGAGAAAAAGCCAAATTAGGTGGTGGTATTAAAAGAATTGAATCTCAACATGCCAAAGGCAAATATACTGCACGTGAGCGTATTGAAATGCTACTCGACGAGGGTAGTTTTGAAGAATTCGACATGTTTGTAACTCATCGTTGCACTGATTTTGGTTTAGCCGATCAGCTTTTTCTTGGCGATGGAGTAATTACCGGTCATGGCACAATTGACGGCCGGGTGGTATATGTTTTTTCACAAGACTTTACAGTTATGGGAGGATCTTTGTCTGAAACCCATGCAAATAAAATCTGTAAAGTAATGGATCAGGCAATGAAAGTAGGTGCACCTGTTATTGGTATCAACGATAGCGGTGGCGCACGTATTCAGGAAGGTGTTCAAAGCCTGGCAGCCTATGCTGAAATTTTTCAACGAAACATTATGGCATCCGGTGTAATTCCTCAGATATCAGCAATTTTTGGTCCTTGTGCCGGCGGAGCCGTTTATTCTCCTGCACTTACCGATGTTATCATTATGAGTGAAAAAAACAGCTATATGTTCGTTACCGGACCCAAGGTTACAAAAGCTGTTACTGGAGAAGATATTACTGTTGAAGATCTTGGTGGTGCTGATGTTCATACCGGAAAATCTGGTGTTGCTCATTTTAAAGCCGAAGGTGAAGAAGAAGGAATAATGCTTATCAGAAAGCTGCTGGAATATCTGCCTTCAAATAATCTTGAAGATCCTCCGGCTACTGAATGTTATGACCCTATACACCGCAAAGAAGATATGCTTAACGAGATTATTCCGTTAAGTGCCAGTCAGCCTTACGATGTAAAAGATATTATTCATGCAGTAGTTGACGACAGTGAATTCCTGGAAATGCACCGTCATTTTGCTAAAAACATAGTAGTTGGGTTTGCTAAATTCAATGGTATGCCGGTAGGTATTGTGGCTAACCAGCCAATGTTTCTGGCAGGTGTTCTGGATATTGATGCTTCGCGTAAAGCTGCTCGTTTTGTGAGATTTTGCGATGCTTTCAATATTCCTCTGGTCACCTTTGTTGATGTACCCGGTTTCCTTCCCGGTAGCCGGCAGGAACACGGAGGTATTATCATTCAGGGTGCAAAATTATTGTTTGCATATGGAGAAGCCACAGTTCCCAAGGTTACCGTTACACTTAGAAAATCTTACGGTGGAGCTCACGATGTGATGAGTTCAAAACAACTGCGCGGCGATATCAATTATGCCTGGCCTACTGCAGAAATCGCAGTTATGGGTGCAAAAGGTGCTATAGAAATTCTTGAAGGCAGAACTATTGCAAAGATGGATGATCCAGAAAAAAAATTGGAATATCTGGCACAAAAAGAAGAAGAATACATTGAAAAATTTGCCAACCCTTATCAGGCTGCAAAATTTGGTTTTATTGATGACGTAATCGAACCAAGAAATACCCGTTTCAGAGTAATCCGTGCTTTACAGGCTCTGGCAACCAAAAAAGATACAAATCCGCCAAAAAAACATTGTAATATTCCATTATAGAAATTTAGCATTGCTGGTAAATTTTTTAATGAATATTAATCAATACGACAACTAATCAGTATATTACAAAAATTTCTAAAAACAATAATAATAAAGATCTTCAAACATATAACAGCAAAATATCTAAACATACAGAACAATGATCCACATCGCTGACATATTATTTGACCTATCTGCAATTGACGGATTTGCTCTTACAATAACTATTGTAGGTTATTCTGTTGTATTTCTTGCACTTGCTTTTATGTATTATGTTTTTACCATGTTACCCAAGATCATTAATTTAAATATACGCCAAAAATTACGGCGTCAGGGAAAACATGAGGAAGCTGCAGGAGAATCAATAGATGTGCCTGGTGAAGTAAATGCTGCCATTAGCATGGCACTTCATCTTTACTTTAGTGAACTTCATGATGAAGAAAGCAATGTAATGACTATCAAAAGAGTGAGTAAACGCTATTCACCCTGGAGTTCAAAAATTTATGGACTTAATACTTATACCCGTCGTTAATTAAAGAACCACGAATTTTAAAATAAAAATAATGAAAAATTTTCAGTTTACAATCAGTGGAAATAAATACGATGTAGAAATCAAGCAATTTGAAGAAAACATCGCTGATATTGAAGTTAATGGCACTCCTTACAAAGTTGAAGTGCACAGAGAAGTTAAAACATCCAAGACTCCGAAATTGGTCAGATCTGCTGTTGCTCCACCAACACGTTCAGAAACCAAGATCAAGAAAACCATCAGTGCTTCCACATATACAATTACTGCTCCTTTGCCCGGAACTGTATTAAGTATTATGGTAAAAGAAGGTGATGAAGTAAAAAAAGGTGCAACACTGTTGGTTTATGATGCAATGAAGATGGAAAACAGTATCCTGGCTGAAAAAGATGGCATTGTTAAATCTGTTAAAGTTATAGATGGTGAGAATTTTCTGCAGGGAGATGTGCTTTTTGAAATCACCACTTCTTAATATACTTAACTATTACCTAGGGTTTTATACGACTGATAATAAACTAATAAAAAATGAAAAGATCTCTGACGCTCATTGCAATATTTGCTATTGTTATGCTGGCAAATTTTATTGCCGCACAAATTAACTCTGCTTCAGACGACAGCACCATACATTCAGTTATTTATAGCGAAGACAGTGCCAAATACGAGGCATCAAAACAAAGCGTAAATGAAGAAGTATTGCTGGAAACAACAAAAGCTGCCGAAAAAGGACTTAGAAAATTCTGGGAATATACCGGATTCAGAAACCTTACATATGGCCATTTTATAATGATATTGTTTGGTTTGTTTTTTCTGTATCTTGGTATTCAGTATAATTACGAACCTTTATTACTTGTACCAATAGGTACCGGTATCCTGCTTGGGAATATTCCATTTTTCCAGGATGGAGGTATTAACTTACAAATAGGCGTTTACCAGGAAGGAAGTGTATTAAACTACCTTTATTTTGGTGTGATAAAAGGGGTTTATCCACCGCTTATCTTCCTTGGAATTGGCGCTATGACTGACTTTTCCTCACTTATATCCAATCCGCGACTAATATTATTGGGAGCTGCTGCACAGCTTGGAATATTTATTACTTTTATCTCTTCGCTAGCTTTTGGATTTGACCTTAGAGATGCTGCTTCAATCGGAATTATCGGTGGTGCTGACGGTCCTACTGCCATATTCCTTTCGTCAATGCTATCGCCACGACTAATAGGGCCCATTGCCATAGCCGCCTATTCCTATATGGCATTGGTTCCGGTAATACAACCGCCAATAATGCGGTTACTCACAACTGATAAAGAGCGAGTTATAAAAATGAAACCTCCGCGCACTGTATCAAAACTTGAAAAAATTCTATTCCCAATAATTGGTTTGCTTTTTACAACTTTCATTTCACCCAGCGCCTTACCTCTGCTTGGTATGCTTTTCTTCGGAAATCTACTTAAAGAAAGCGGTGTAACCAAGCGGCTCGCCGATACTGCCCGAAATGCCATGATTGATATTGTAACCATTTTAATTGGAATCACTGTAGGAGCTTCTACACAGGCAGACGTGTTTCTGACAAAACAATCAGTTTTTATTTTTATTCTGGGAGCCATTTCATTTATGTTTGCAACAGCCGGAGGAATAATTTTTGCAAAAATTATGAATCTATTCCTTAAGGAAGGAGATAAAATTAATCCTTTTGTTGGTGCAGCAGGTGTTTCGGCTGTTCCTGACAGTGCACGTGTGGTACAGATGGAAGGATTGCGTTACGATCCTACAAACCACCTGCTTATGCATGCAATGGCACCTAACGTTGCAGGCGTAATTGGTTCGGCTGTGGCAGCCGGTATTTTGCTGAGCTTTTTGTTTGTATAAAATATGTTAGTAATAGGGATTGCCGGTGGATCAGGATCTGGTAAATCAACAGTAGTAAAAAAAATCATAGATCTACTGCCAAAAGATTCTGTTGTGGTCATACCACAGGATGCTTATTATAAAGACAATGGGCATCTTTCGCCCGAAGAAAGAGCATTAATAAATTTTGACCACCCTTCATCCATTGAATTTAATCTGCTAATCCGACATCTGGATCAACTCCGCGGAAACAACAATATCCAGATGCCTATTTATTCATATCTTACATGTGCAAGAGCAAAAGAAACTATTGAAATTCATCCGAAATCAGTAATTATTGTTGAAGGAATCCTTGTTCTTACCAATCCACGCCTTCGTGAACGAATGGATATTAAAGTATTTGTTGACGCCGATGCCGACGACAGACTTATGCGCGTTATCAGGCGTGATATTGAAGAACGCGGACGTTCTTTCCTGCAGGTACTGGATCATTATGAAAAATTTGTCAAACCTATGCATTTACTTTTTATTGAACCTTCAAAAAGGTATGCAGATATTATAGTACCATTAGGTGGAACAAACAAGGTTGCCATTGACATTCTTTCATCAAGAATTATTCAGCAGCTTCATTAATTACACAAGCTTACATAAACAGCAAAACCTCCTTTCTGAATATCTTTTTCTAATTTTGCCTCTTCAAAAATTAATCGCTTTGAAGCCAGGAGATATTTTAAAATACTATCTTAATCACAACAATGTTGAACTAATTGCCGGAAATCTTGCTGCCGGTAAAAACCGCCTTCAGATCAAAGGTATTACGGGATCGGCTAAGGCACTGGTACTGGCTGCGCTTTTTAAAAAGCAAAAAAACAATATTGTTGCTATCATCCCTGACAAGGAAATGGCTGCTTATTTTCTTAATGACCTTGAAAATATATTTGAAGAAAAAGAATTGCCATTTCATAAAAAACAGATTCTGTTTTTCCCTACAACATACCGTCGTCCCTATAAGCTTGAAAAAACTGACAATTCCAATATCCTGTTAAGGACTGAAGTGCTGAAACGCCTTGGTAATTCACAAAAGCCTACAATTATTGTTACCTATCCCGAGGCTCTGAGCGAAAAAGTAATAACTCAGGCTTATCTTAAAAAAAACACCTTTAGACTTAATATTAATGATCAGGTGGACATGGATTTTGTGTGTGATATACTGATTGAATATAATTTTAATCAGGTTGAGTTTGTGATTGAACCCGGGCAGTTTTCAATACGCGGAGGCTTACTTGATGTATACTCCTATTCAAACGATTATCCTTATCGTATTGAGTTTGGTCCTGATGCAATTGAGAGTATCCGTTCTTTTGATCCCTCTTCCCAGCTATCAATTGATCAGCTTAATCATATTACACTTATTCCCAATGTTCAGGATAGGATGATAAGGGAAAATCGTGAAAGTTTTTTCAAATTTGTGCCGGGAAAGCCTTTGATCTGGATTGAAGATACTGAAATAGCACTTATTAAAATTGAAAAAGAGTTTGACAAGGCTGTAGAGATTTTTCAAAGCCTCAGTAAAGAAGTAAAGCATATTGAACCTACACAACTATTCTGTTCAAAGAATGATTTTGTTAATGATATAAATAGTTTTCCGCTAATCGAAACAGGATTGGCAATGTTTGCCAGTTATGATCCGATAATATTCAATACACAGGCTCAGCCATCATTCAATAAAAATTTCGACCTGATCTTCAATCATTTCACTGAAAACACTACAAAAGGATACCGCAATATTATTTTGTCGGCCGGCAACAAACAAATTGAGCGTATTCAGTTGATTTTTGATGATATGATTCAAAACCGCAATCTTGAACAGATTGATTTTGAATCAATTAATATGGCATTACATGAAGGTTTTTCTGATTCGGATTTAAAACTGGTTTGTTATACCGACCATCAGATTTTTGACCGCTACCATAAATTCCGGCTTCGTGACGGGTTTGCAAGTCGTCAGGTTTTTACACTTAAAGAAATTTATGATCTAAAGCCCGGTGATTTCATAACTCATATTGATCATGGAGTTGGCCGATTTGATGGTTTGGAAATGATCGAAGTAAATGGAAGGTATCAGGAAGCTATCCGGTTAATTTATAAAGACAATGATTTGCTTTATATCAGTATTCATTCATTACACAGAATTTCAAAATACATTGGTAAGGATGGCACTGCTCCCAGTCTTGACCGTTTGGGTTCGAACGCATGGAAAAATCTGAAAAGCAGAACTAAAAAGCGCGTCAAGGACATTGCCCGTGAACTTATAAAGTTATATGCACAGCGAAAGGCTACCAAAGGGTTTGCCTTCTCCCCTGATTCTTATTTGCAATACGAACTCGAAGCTTCATTTATTTACGAAGACACCCCTGATCAGATAAAAACCACCAGCGATGTTAAAAGTGATATGGAATTACCTTCGCCAATGGACAGACTTGTATGCGGAGATGTGGGATTTGGTAAAACTGAAATTGCCATACGTGCCGCTTTTAAAGCCGTAGCTGATTCAAAACAGGTAGCAGTACTGGTTCCTACCACTATTCTGGCGCTTCAGCATTATTATACTTTTAGCGACCGACTTGCTGACTTTCCATGTAAAATTGATTATCTGAACCGTTTCAAATCAGCATCAAAGCAAAAGAAAACTTTACAGGAACTAAAAGAAGGACGTATTGATATTCTTATCGGAACTCATCGCTTGCTGAGCAAAGATGTTGAGTTCAAAGACCTTGGTCTGCTGATTATTGACGAAGAACAAAAATTTGGTGTTTCTGCTAAGGAACGTTTGCGTAAACTCAGAGTCAATGTTGACACTTTAACGCTGACAGCAACCCCAATTCCCCGTACTCTTCAGTTTTCAATGATGGGTGCGCGCGATCTTAGTATCATGAATACTCCTCCTCCAAACAGATATCCGGTTCAAACCGAAGTAAGACCATGGAATGAAGAACTTATACGCGATGCTGTTCATCTTGAATTGTCAAGGAACGGACAGGTTTTTTTTGTGAATAACCGGGTTCAGAATATCATGGAAATTGCCGGTGTAATTCAACGGGTTGTTCCTGATGCACGAATTGCAATTGCACACGGACAAATGGAAGGTGCTAAACTTGAGCGTATCATGCTCGATTTTATTGAAGGACGTTACGATATACTGGTTGCAACCACTATTATTGAATCCGGACTGGATATTCCAAATGTTAACACCATTATTATCAACGATGCTCATCACTATGGTTTGAGCGACCTGCACCAGTTGCGCGGTCGTGTAGGGCGAAGCAATAAAAAAGCTTTCTGTTATCTGCTGGCTCCTCCTTTTACCTTAATGAGCGATGAAGCCCGTAAACGTCTCCGTGCCATTGAGGAGTTTTCTAATATTGGTTCAGGTTTGAATATTGCAATGCGCGATCTGGATATAAGAGGTGCCGGTAATATTCTTGGCGCAGAACAAAGCGGTTTTATTTCGGAAATAGGTTTTGAAATGTATCAGCGTATTCTCGATGAAGCAATTTTAGAATTGAAAGAAGACGAATTCAGTGCTGTTTTTGGAAAAGAAACTGAAAAAAATTATGTAAAGGAATGTCAGATCGAAACTGATCTGGAAATCCTTATCCCCAATGATTATATCACTAATACTACTGAACGTCTCAGCCTATATAAAGAATTAAATGCCATTGAAGATGAAGCAACATTAGAAGCTTTCAGAGAAAGATTGCTCGATCGTTTCGGACCAGTACCGCCACAAACTGATGATCTGATCAATACCATACGTTTGCGGCATTTAGCCAGGAATATTGGCTTCGAAAAAATAATGCTTAAAAACGACTTGTTTGTTTGCTATTTTATCAGGAATCAGGAATCAGAATATTTTCAAAGTAAAAATTTTACTGGTGTTCTGAATTTTATTCAGTTAAATCCCCGATCATGTAAACTCAAGGAAAGCAGAAACCGCTTAAGCCTTACTTTTAAAGAAATTAAAGACGTTACAGGGGCATTATTCTGGCTTGAAAAAATAAAAGAAAGCTTATAAATAATCATTTTTTCCGAAATTGCAAAAACCAGCCCCCAGCTAACAGGTAATCTCTGTTATACCGCTCAAATGATCTGAAGATATCACTCCTGCTACTAAAAAATCTTTTATATCATGATAAACAAAGCGGGTTGCAATGATATTCTTCACCACTTTAACACTGATTTTTCCAATTTCTGTTTCTTCATGAGCCATTTATGCAAGATGAAATCTGCTATTAAAAGTTGCTTCGTAAACGGCTTTTGAAATCCTGTAAGTTTTATTCTGTCGCTTATACCGTTATGCTGACAAAACATGCGGAAATACTTGTTTTTAAAATTTTTATGACAAATTGGCGTTAATCATTTCAAAATTAATTGTGGCAAACAGTTTGATGCCACCAAAATTCATAAAGCGGAAAATTTATTTAAACTATGGCTTCAATTTGGATTATTTTTATCGTTTTTACGATTTTAAGCTGGATCGTTGGACAACAACTTAAGTCAAAATTCAGTAAATTCTCAAAAATTCCCATTAACTACGGTCTCAGCGGAAAGGAAGTTGCTGAACGTATGCTTCGCGAAAATGGAATAAATGATGTAAAGGTATTATCAGTTCCGGGGCAGTTAACTGACCATTATAATCCTGTAAATAAAACAGTAAATTTAAGTCCGGAAGTATATAGCGGTAGAAGTGTTGCTGCTGCTGCAGTAGCAGCTCATGAATGCGGTCATGCCGTCCAGCACAATCGTGCCTATGCTTTTCTGCAAATGAGGTCGAGACTTGTTCCTGTTGTAAGTTTTGCATCAAAATGGATGCAATGGGTACTACTTGCAGGAATTTTAATGGTTCAAACCGTACCTGCTATTCTTTTGGCGGGTATCGTTCTTTTTGCAATGACAACTTTATTTAGTTTCATCACATTGCCGGTTGAAATTGATGCTTCACAACGTGCTCTTGTATGGCTTGGCGGTGCCGGAATTACTGATAAAGAAACTTATCCAAAAGCAAAGGAAGCTCTTCGCTGGGCAGCTTATACATATGTAATTGCAGCCCTTTCGTCGCTTGCAACGCTGATTTATTACATTATGATATTCATGGGAAGGCGGGATTAAAAAGTCTTTAATCCATTAGTTCCAGAAAAAATCCGATTTTCGGTAAATTTCATAAAATAGTTTTACTATATCTTGTTGATAATTAGGCACTTTCAGAAAATAGAATAATTTCTACTTTTTGGGATTAAAAACAGCTTTCAACAATCTCTCTTTGGATAAAAATACCCAAAGGGAGATTTTTTTTTATCCTAGAAATCATGTGTGGAAGA
>JAAYJT010000044.1 GCA_012522795.1 Bacteroidales bacterium
AATGAAGCGATCGGGCCCGAAACACTTCAACAACCATCGGTTCAAAGGTCACCTTCGGTCGTTCCTTGCTGATGCAAATTTAAAATGAAATATGTTTATCTTTGAATCGTTAAATCAAATTGTCCGAATTTAAGGGGGCTAAACCAGTTATACGAAAGCCGGCAATCAATTTGCGCGATAAAGATACAATTTTGTGTGTAATTGCAATACAGGATAAATTGTTGTGGATTTTTAATTAGCTTACGTTTATAAAGAAAATGTTCCATTTTTCTTATATATCTTGATTATTCACTTTAAAAAGGATAGTATATAAGTATTCCATTCAAAATGATACATAATGGCAAAATATATTAACTTGTGCATTTTATTTCAAGCTCTTATTTATTTAAATACTATTGTTAACCCTATTATTATTACTTCAGAATCAACACTATAATCATTATTGTTTATATTAGATATTATATGAAATATTTATATATATTATTCAAATAATAATCCTTGTATTAATTCTTCTTTAACTGGCATTGAATAGTTAGATATAAATAATTCTTTGCCTTTTTGATTACCATTGACTCCAACATTTCTCATGCCATAAGTCAAGCTCCATTCCCGAATATTAGCAAAAGAAAAAAGATTTCTTATGTATTCACTATCATCATAGGTTATAAGCCATTTATGATTTGTCCTTTTTAGAATTTCAGCAAAACGTTTATGGTCAAATGATTTATGCAGATTTCCATTTTTACCGTATAATGCTGATTTCGTAGCAGAATAATATGGTGGGTCAAGGAAAAGAAAAACATTTTTACCTTGTTTTTCAATCACTGACTGATAATCTTTATTTGTAATCTTTGTGTCATTCAAAATGTGAGATAATAATTTAACTCTTTCTATGCTTGATTGGGTAAAGCGCTTTTTGTATGCAGCTGACGAAAAGCCTCCACTTTCAGTAGTTCCTGAAAATGTAATTCGGTTAAAAATAAAAAATGCAGCCGCTTTTTTTATTTCTTCAAAATTGCTGATATTATCAAGCAAGTATCTGTGCAATTTTTGTCCTTCGTTAAATTTGTCCTTCCAACATTGAATTTGTCTTATTAACTCATTAGGGTTTTGTTTTACATTTTTCCAGAAATAATATAAATTTTCATAAATATCATTTATCCAAAATAATTTATGAGGGTGTGTTTGTTTTAAATAAACAAAAACGGAACCACCACCAACAAAAGGCTCTCTAAATTCGTCGAATTCTGGAATTAAAGGAGCTATGAATTTTATAGCTTTACTTTTTCCGCCTGGATATCTTAATGGGCTTTTTATCATTTTAATCTTGCTTTTTCAATTATTACGTTAAAGTTGTTTTCGTTTGCCTCTTCAAATAGTTTTTTAACTATGTTTTTTTGCTTATTGTTCAAGCTTGTATTTATTTCAATATCAGATTGTAAAATGTTTTTCTCTAATTTTGATGAAGTCAATTTTAAAACAGGGATTATCGTATAATTGATGTTATCTATCGAAACGTTTTTAAGATTTGTAAAAAGTATCATTTTTAATAGCCCGTCCTTTATATCTCCTTTACTTGGTAAAATAAAATGTTGAGAATGCTTGGATTCAATCAGGGATACTTTATTTTCGTGAATTATTATTTCATCTGCGGTAAAATAATATTTCCCGCCAAGGTAATTCTCTATAGTTATTGATGTTTTTGTGGATGTTGATAAAACCTCTTTAGGTTGGATAGTATGCATTTCACGATTTTGTGCCTCTTTTGCTTTTTGTCTCGAAGTTTGCATAAACCCTTCAACTCCATGGATAAATTGATTGGAAAATTTATCTATGCCTTGTTCATTGTGAAATTTAACAGACAACTTTTTTCCGATTGTATTATAAGCTGTTTTTGCTTTATGAATTAAATCAGAAAAAGAGTCTGTAATTTCTTTTAGATTCCAATGTAGTGCTGAACTATGATATCTTTTGATTTCAGATATCTTTTGTTTTACCAACTCATTATCAAACTGTTGATTTGTTATTTTATCAATTCTTCTTTTATGTTTATCTGCTGTTTTGTAGTATGCAAAAACTACAAAAACGTCAAGTAGGCTCATTAAAGAAATTGTATCCCATTGAATAAAATCTCTGTCACCATTTTTCCCTTCATCTTTAATGATAGGAATAACTGTTATTCTTTTTGCTGTTCCAAGAGTGTTGTATACTCTTTCATAAGGATAAGACCGGGTTCTTTTAGGTGAAACCCATTTTGACAGCCCGAATAAAAAATTATCATAATTGATTAAGCAATAGGAAGGTAACTCATTGATATTAAAATTATTAAAATCAAAAGCTTTCAAATCCTCTGTCAGTTTTGGATTATATTCAATTCCGGTTATTTGTGCTGTTATATTCATTTTGCTTTAAATTCTATTTCTGCAAAGAGCTTGCTCATAATGGGTTATTGATATTTTTTCTTTTTTCAATATAATCCAATGTTACAAATCTATATCTTCCTTTATCTCTCTCTAATATTTCAAGGTTATTATAATTAATTTTTTGCCTGATAACTGCTTCTAAATTACGAATTATTTCAATCCCTACTGAATTTCGGTTTAATAGATTTGCCACTTTCATTGTGGTACCGCTACCTACAAATGGATCAAGAACTGTTTCTCCAACATAAGAATAAAGTTTAATAAGTCTGTAGGGTAATTCATCAGGGAATGCAGCAATTCCTTTTTCAAATTTTGAACCTGGTAGAACGTTTGTTATTTCCCAAATAGTTTTATGCCAATTATTATTTTGAAACTCTTTCTTATCAATTTTTGATTTCTCTCTGATTTCTTTTGGCATTGATTGATAATTGAATTTCCCTTTTTGAAAAATGACTATGCTTTCCAAAAGATTATCCGGATAAAAATACATTGGATATGGATTCTGCAGTAATACTCCGCTTCGTTTACTGATTCGTAAGTAACCATCTGGTTTTTTCCATACTATTTTATCTCTGTATCTAAAACCAGCGTTCTGAAAAATTTTTATTGCATCTGCTGTTATTGGATATTTTTCTCCATTTACAAGCATATCATCAATATTTAAAGCAAATATCCTTCCTTGCTGCAATACACGATAGGATTCTCTAGCCATATTATTTAATACACCAAGATATTGTTGGTAATTGTTAAAAAGTCCTCGGTAATCAAATGGCGCATTAAAATAAGGTGGGGAAGTAATAATTAAATGAATGCTTTCATCAGGGATTTCTATCATACTCATTGAATTGCCAAATATTAATTTATGATGTGTCTCCATTTTACCTTTTCTAAATGAATAAATTATACATTATTACTATTCCATTTTATTTTTCCCATTAGTCGAATTCTGTTTGCATTTAAGTCTAATCATAAAGATTTAAGATTTTTCTCTGAGTGCACCATGCCTATTTTTCAAAAACAATACAACAACCGATTTAATGTGGCACATACAAGAACTGTTATTTGTTTCTTGTCCCGGGTTTCAAAAAAATGCAGTATACCTTAATTGCAAATCCCTTAAAAAGTGTAAAAATACAAATTTTTCACTTGAGAGATTTATAATAAGCGTTAGTAGAACAACCGGGATGAAGCCTCTAAGAAACGTATGTTGTACAAAGAATTTTGATAAATAATAGTTTGTTTGATAGCGTAGGCAGTAATTATAGCAATTGAACTAAAAAAATCAATTTCAGGTTATTTATACATCATATCAGAACCATTTTTTCTTTTTCAGATAAATCACCATTCCTAAAAATGTTACAATGATGATCAGCCAGACGCCAAAATAGCCATACTTCCAACCCAGTTCGGGCATATTTTTGAAATTCATTCCGTAGATACCAGCAATAAAAGTCAGCGGAATAAATATGATTGCAACAACTGTGAGGTTTTTCATTACCTTATTCATTCTGTGTCCCTGTATCGAAAAGAACATATTTGTTGCGCTTTCGAGTGAGGCAAGGATCATATCACTGCTGTCAATAAGAGTCAGAACCTTAGTCAAGCTTATTAAGGGTTTTAAAATAATTATCAAGAATTGACTCAAGCATTGCATACAGCAGATAATCAACGGTGCGTTCCCTTATAATACCTTTATTTTCTCTTAACCTGACCCTAAGATGTTCAAAAAAATCTGCTTTTCTCTCCTGAAATGAAATTAAAAAATGTGAACTGAAAATAAAGCTTATTTGCTCCGTAATCATTTCATTTTCAGAAGGAACAATTGATTTTAAGGTCAAAAAGGAAAAGTTTTCATACTCCTGAAATTTGGGTCTTTGGTTTATATTAAGAATATCCTGGATAACTAAACTGTGAATTCCCTGTTTTTCATAAATTGATGCTATAGTGTCAGTGTCGTGTAATCCATAAATATTCAGCCAGTAATTTTCTCCATCTTTTTCAAACTTTTGTATATCATCAGCTGTGATATTCTTTACTTCTTCGAGCCCTTACTTTTTATATTTAAAGAGCTGAATATCAATTTTGTTAGTTTTCAGATCTCAGGTGAAATCATATTTAGCCGGGTCATACTTTTTGCGGTTAAGCTTTTAAACAAATTTTATTGGCTTAAGGAATTCCATTTTCAGATTTTATTTTGACTGATACAATGTGTTAGTTGGGGGATTTTTTTATTATCGCTGACTTCAGGCTATTTAGCCTGTTTATTGCCTATTTGTTCGTTGTGTAACTACACTTTTGTTTCATGATTGTTTATCAATTGCTTTAAAAAAATCGCTCAGTTTTTGGCGGTCAAGTTTCCCATCAGTCCTGACACTACTGCATAGGTCAAGCCCGAATGGTTCAACCGTCTCAATAGCTTTCCTTACATTATCTTCGTTAAGTCCTCCGGCAAGAAATACTGGAACAGGAATTGATCTTATGATTTCGCGGTTCAGTTCCCAGTTATGAGCCCTGCCTGTTCCGCCTAATTCTTTAACTGATAAATTAGGGTTCCCGCTATCCAGTAATATTGCGTCAACATATTTTGAAATTTCAATGGCTTCTTTTACTGAATTGTGGTCAATAACGTGAATTACCTGAACCAGTTTCACATTAGGCAACTCATTTCGTATCAGCTCATAATCACGATTTACCAGTTCGTCCATAATTTGAATTGTCGAAGTCTGAACTCTTTTGTAGTGCGAAATTATATCTCTGGAATTCGCTTCGCTTGTTAATAAGAACGTTGAAATTGGAGGTGGAACCATTCTAACTATCTGGTATATTAGTTTGTCTTCTATCACGCCGGGACCACTTGGCATATGCCCGACCAGACCCAATGCTGAAGCACCATATTCTATGGCCAATTTTGCCTCTTCAACACTGCTGATACAGCAAATCTTTACTCTTGGTCTTCTCATATAATTAATTCATTGCAAATTGTTAGTCAGGACGTTGTTCAACAGTTCCATACACGCAACAAATGTAAATCATTCGTGAATATTTACAAAATACTATTCTGGCAGACAGCCCTTGTCTTTTTGAAAATCAAATAATATTTTGATTATCAGGGTAATATGATGCTGCGTTTGAGAAAGGAATACTTGCTGTTATATCTTTATTGGTTTTGATCCCTGTCCGAAATCAAACTGTGTTCTTCCGGAAATAAAACCGAGAATGGGCTAGTATCTATTTTGATTGTAACAGCTTTAAGATAAGCAGTTTGGCATCAGTTAAACCTTTGTTTGTGAGGCCTCTTTCTTCTCCGCTTTTTATTTCTGCCATCATTCCTGGAAAAAAAGCCGTTGATGATGATTTAGTTTCAATTAAACCTTCACCCTGTATGAAATACATTATCACATCAAAATCGTTAATGTGTTTTGCAATTATCTCTCCGGGTTTGAGTGTAAGATGGATAATTTCAAGGTCGGGTTTTGAATACATTATTTTTCCGTCCAACTGAAACGGAACTTTAGGAGCTGATTCTACTGTGGTAATTTTGAGCATGGTAAATGATTGAGTTTTTATTCAGGATTTTGGTTTATAAAATAGTTGGTTTAGTTTGTACCGTGTGGCAAGTAACGGATGTTTCCATATCATGCGTGGACCAGCATAACGCATGACTGTTTTTATATTTTCGCGCATTGCAGGACTATAACAATGAACCGGACAAGTTTTACACGAAGGTTTATCTTCGCCGAAAGGGCATCTCTCAAGACGTTTTAAAGCATAATCCCTGATCTTGATACAGGAAGAGCAGGGGATTTCATGATTATGACCACGACAATATATCGTAATCATTGCAGCTACAGTTCTTTTCTCTATTTCAATATGTCTGGATCTTTGTATTCTGAACATGATTCTTTGTCATTCAGGGTAGAGTTACTATTTCGGGATAAACAGCCGGAATAACATTACTGTTCAAATTTTTGTATTTCTCTTGTTTTGATAAATACAAGGTCGGGTTCACAAAAAATAAACCACGGATTTTTATGGAAAAATCCCGTAGGTTCGGAATTATCAGGTTTTGATCATTGTAAGCAGCATTTTAAACTGCACCAGCGCTGATACTGCATGAGGTACGTTTGCAGGCATAATTATTGCGTCCCCGGCTTTCAGATTATAACTTACCTTATTGATCATAACAATGGCTTCACCTTCAATTATATTAACAAGGGCATCGAATGGCGCAGTATGCTCACTCAGACCCTGACCGCGGTCAAATGAAAAAAGAGTTACGTTGCCTGTAGGTTTCTTAATGATTTGTTTGCTTATTATTCCGTTAGCTGAATATTCAATAAGCTCACTGAAATTCATTATTTTTGAGTGTTCAAATCCTTTGTTTTCCATTTTTCTGTTTTTTGGTAGAGTTAAAAAAACGGGTGTTCATGAACACGCACAAACACCCGTAAATTATCATAAATATTAATAAGCCAGCAATTTTATATCTTCATTTACATCACCAATGGTTGATATGTTGAATCTGTCGCCCAGTAATTCTTTTACTGCCGGTGAGAAAAATCCCGATACTGTTGGTCCGCGCTGAATATTTTTTACACCGAGAGATAATAAGGCAAGGATCACAATGATGGCTTTTTGTTCGTACCATGCAATATTGAATGCCAATGGCAGTTCGTTAACATCATTGAGTCCGAAAATTTCCTTCAGTTTCAATGCGATCACAACCAGTGAATAAGAATCGTTGCACTGACCTGCGTCGAGTACACGTGGAATGCCATTGATATCACCCAGAGGAAGTTTGTTATAGCGATATTTAGCACAACCTGCTGTTAATATGACGGTATCTTTTGGAAGTTTTTGAGCAAACTCGGTATAATACTCACGCGATTTATTACGTCCGTCGCAACCTGCCATCACTATGAATTTACGAATAGCACCTGATTTTACTGCTTCAACTACTTTGTCGGCAACTGCAAACACCTGATTATGAGCAAATCCTCCGATGATCTCACCTTCTTCGATAGCTGTTGGGGGCTGGCATGTTTTAGCTAATTCAATGATTTCTGAAAAATCTTTGGGGTTGCCATTAACACGGTCAGGAATATGCTTGAATCCGGGGAATCCTGATGAGCCGGTGGTGAAAACTTTGTCCTTATATTTTGCCTTTGCAAATGGGGGCACTATACAGTTAGTAGTGAAAAGTACAGGTCCGTTAAAAGTTTCAAATTCTTCACGTTGTTTCCACCATGCATTTCCATAATTACCTATAAAATGTTTGTACTTTTTGAAAGCAGGATAATAATTTGCAGGCAGCATTTCACTGTGAGTATAAACATCAACGCCGGTTCCTTCAGTCTGCTGCAGAAGCTCTTCCATATCTTTTAAATCGTGTCCGCTGATAAGGATACCCGGTTTATTACCCACTCCGATATTTACTTTAGTCATTTCGGGGTGACCATAGGTGCTGGTATTGGCTTTATCCAGCAGTGCCATAACTTTTACTCCGTAGTTTCCGGTTTCAAGAACCCATGTTACAAGGTCTTCAGGGCTTAAACTGTCGTCAAGGGTGATTTCCAGTGCTTTTTGCATAAAAGAATAAATCTCATCATCTTCATAGCCAAGTACCATGGAGTGCTCTGCATAGGCAGCCATACCCTTGAGTCCGTAAATAATGAGTTCGCGCAATGATCTTATGTCTTCGTCTTTTGTGGCAAGTATGCCTACATGAGGAGCTTTGGCAACCATTTCTTCAACGGTTTTAGCTTCCCATGTTGCACTTTCATGCAAAGTGGCAGGATTGAGTTCGATGCCGGCTTCTTTAAGCTTGGTTTCGAGTTCCTTACGAAGCTCTATGCCTTTAAAAATTCTTTTTGTAAAGACATCAAAATCAAAATTGGCGTTGGTAATGGTTGTAAACAAACTTTCGGTTACAAACCTGTCAGCCATTCTGTTTGCAAGATTATTAGCACGGGCTTTGTTGTGGATAACTGAAAGCCCTTTTAAAACAAAAATCAATAAATCCTGGATATTGGCAACATCATCTGTTTTTCCGCATACACCACGTGTTACACATCCAGTTCCTTTTGCTGTTTCCTGACATTGATAACAAAACATTGTACTCATTTTAATTTGTTTTTTTGTGTGATTAAATATTATTTAGTTTAACTGAGTTCTGTGAGTCTAATCTTAAGTTTTGGGGATTTTATTTGAGACTATAACCATTCTTCTTTTAAAACTTCACCCTGTAGGCTTATCATGGCGAGTTTCAGCGGAATCTTTCTGTCTGCCATTGCAATGGCTGTTTGCGCAATACGCTGAAGTGCGCTGCAACATGGTACTTCCATAATTACAACAGTAAGTGTGTTGATATTGGCATCCTGAATCATGGCAACCAGCTTATCAACATACACATCAAGATTTGAATCGAGCTTTGGACAGGCAATAGCAAGACTTTTGCCTTTCAGATAGCGCTGATGAAAGTCGCCAAGAGCAAAACCAACGCAATCAGCAGCAAGTACAACATCGGCATTTCTTAAATATGAAGCATTGGGATTGAGTAAATGAAGCTGGACAGGCCAGTGGCGTAGTTCCGAACTGCCGTTACTTTGAATCTTTGGCTCATTGGCAATGGGTTCTGGCGTTATTTTACTGAAATCTTTTGAAGCCAGACCCGGGCAGCCGGTATGATTGGCTTTTTTCTGTTCTTTTATAACCTGTTTAAGGGTGGGTTGCCCGATACCTTTTTCAGGTTTTGCTTCAGGACTGAGGTCAATATTATTTGTTTTGATATAGTCAATAGCTTGTTTCAGGTATTCTGTTTCATTATGGTCACGTAGATGCTGCAAATGAGCCAGAATAGTATTTCTGCCTTTTTTGACCATTTGTTCCATTACCAGAATTTCGTCATAGGGCTGAGCTTCGCGCTCTTCAATGCTGATAGCACCAAGTGGGCAATGCCCTATACATGCTCCAAGTCCATCGCACATAATATCACTAACAAGGCGTGCTTTGCCGTCAATTATTTGCAATGCGCCTTCATGGCAGTTTGGGATACATTCGCCGCAGCCATTGCATAAATCCTCATCAATTTTTATAATCGTTCTTTTCAACTCTTCAGGATTTAATTTTTATTTCAGATAATTTTTTGTTTTTCAGATAATCAGCGAAGTGCGTAGTAAAGTCTTGTGCTACACTACCATATATACATTCAGTAAAGGGGCAGGGCATATTTTTTATACTACAGTATTTTTCTTCGATTTTGCCTTCAATTATTTGATAAATTTCGAGCAGGTTTATTTTACTGGCATCACGTTTCAGAACAAAACCACCTTTTGGGCCACGGTTCGAATCTAAAAATCCGTATTTTACCAGTCTTTGCAGTACTTTAGCCAGATGATTACGTGATGCACCCGTTGTTTTGGCAATCTGACCAGCATTCATTCTTTCCTCACTAACTGCAATGAGTGCCATGCTATGGATTGCAAGCGATGCAGCCTCTGAGATACCAATAAATGAAGCCATAAAATATGAAAGTAGTTAATTAGGTATTTGAATGCGCAAATTTACGAATATTTTCGAAACCACCAAATGAAATTGTGATTCAGTACGTCAGTGACCTTATGTTTTGTTTTCCTTTTTTTTAAAATCCTTTATTTTTATATTACTGTTAATCAGCATGTTGCCTTGTTCTATGATTTTTTCCTAACACAAATCTAAAAACATTCTCCATATGCAAACTAAATCAGAAAGTTGTTTTCTCAATAAAACCGGAGCTTTTAGTTTCGCAAGAGCATTATCTGTATATCTAAAGGAGGTGGAACATTGTGTTTTCAGTATCTGAGTTGTTTTTCAATTCCCAACATCTTGAGTGGTAATAAATGGCTTAATTCTATTTGGATTTACATAGTGGAATTACTAAATTGTCAGATAATAATACAGTCTAAAAAGAATGATGTTTTTTTAGATTATAATTAATTGAATTCAGTGTTGTGAAAAAAAACAATAAAAAAAGGATTGGTTTTTAAATATCGTTGTATATTAGCCGCCCCAATTAAAGGTAGTAAATCTTAATTTGTTTTAGAGATTTTTATATATGTGATTGAAAATCACCTTTTTAAAATATTGTAATTAATAGATTTCAATAATAATTAATAAATAAATAAATCTTGAACTATGAGACGAATTTTACTCATTAACAATTTTGAAGTTACATTTAAAGTTAACTTCAAGAGTTTTATTGTGGTGTTTGCAATATTTTTCTTGTTCGCAAACAATTTTTCACTGAATGCTCAGAACTGTTCGGTGAATGCTGGTATATTTGAAAGAATATGCGAAAATCAAAAATTGTTTTTATACGGTGAACGAACTGGTTTGTGGCCGGAAGGTTCAGTAACTACATGGTCGCAGGTAGCAGGTCCCAGCGTGATCATTGTTAATCCACATGAACTTACTACTGAAGTAATTGGAATAAGCGGAGGCAATGATTCTATTGATTATAGGTTTAGAATTTCAAGTAAATGTCTGGATGGCTCATTGGTTTATCAGGATGTTATAAAAAGAGTTTATAGAATTACGCCCGCAAATGCAGGCAGTGGATTTACCTCATGCCCTGGCTTAAATGTTGGCAGTTTATCGGCAAATGATCCGGATACAAATGAAATAGGACAATGGCTCATTAGTGGAGATGATAATGCAGGAGTAACATTTGATGATAATTCCGATCCAAATTCCGGGATTAATCTTGCAGAAACATCATGTGGTTCATCAACGCTTGTATGGCAGATAATTAATAACAATGGATGTACTTCACAGGATACAATAGTGATTACCAATCTTGGTGGGGTTACAGATATTTCTGCCGGACCTGATCAAGTACTTTCTCAATGTTATTCAACAACGCAAAGTACTAATCTAGAAGGTTCTTTTGCCGGTTGTGGAATTGATGGGCAGCAAGGAGTATGGACAGTTATAAGCGGTCCTAATGTTCCTCTTATAGTAGACCCCGGATCAAATGATTCAGAAGTTAAAAACCTGATAGAGGGTACTTACCGGTTTCGCTGGACAGTTACCGGTGCCTGTGCATCAGGTTATGCCGAAGTTGATATAATTGTACCTCCCCCCACTGCCGATATTAGTAGGGCAAATGCCGGTTCAAACCAGGTTTTCTGTGATCCCAGAAATACGACAGTGCTTAGTGGTAATGCGCCGCTTTACATAAATGAAACTGTAGAATGGGAGCTAATTGATGGTCCTGAAGGATCTGAAGAAGATATAAATATAGTAAGCCCTAATCTACCGGTAACACAGGTTACAGGGCTTGATGGAGAAAGTACATATACTTTTAGATATACTATTACAAATTCAGAAACCAATTGCTCAAGCACCGAAACTGTAACAGTTTCGTATCTTAAAGATCCACCTTCATTGTTTATTATTCAAAAACCAATTTTGCTTCCTTGTGGGATTACGGTCGCTGAAATACCGTTTATTTTTGAAGGTTCAGGAGTTAATCAGTACAGGGTTTTCAATGGCCCGGAAGGAGTGTTTACTTATCCAACTGAATGGACAAGCTCCGGAGGTACCAGCCCGGCAATTATTCCCAACCTTACTGAGCCAGGCGAATATCATATACAGATGAGACGTTACACTGCTGTAAATGTTGGTTGTGAGTCTGCATTTGACGATGTTGTTGTTACAGTGTCAATTGAAAGCGTTGAAGCAAATGCCGGTACACCCCAAATTTTAAATTGTAATGTTACAACTACCACTCTTGCCGGAAACAAGGCTGGAGAACAATATTGTCATACATGGTCGCAGGTGGATGGTCCTTCAACAGTGACATTGGTTGATATTCATGCTTATGAATTAGACATAGAGGATTTGAAACCAGGTTTATATACTTTCAGGTGGTGTATATCGGGAGGCCCGATGTGTGAAACTAAATCAAGTGAAACTACAGTGCTTGTTTCAGATGAAAAGCCTAAAGCAGAAGGTGCTGGAGATCCTCAGACTGTGTGCCATGGCAGCCCCGTTTTTCTTAATGCACAGCCAAAGAACTTTGTTTTTGAGGTAGGCACATGGAGTGTTGAACCTAGCGAAGGAGTAATGATTTCTGACATAAATGATCCAAATGCTGTGGTTACAGAATTACAGGAAAATACTGTGTATCTCTTTACATGGACTGTAACTAACGGTTGTGGTTCAGCAACAAGTACCGTTACCATTACAGTAAGTGATGAACTTGGACCCGGTATGGCTGATGCGGGACCAGATGAATGTATTACCGTTGGGCAAACATCAACTACTTTATCAGCCAATGCCCCGCAAAGTGACGAAACAGGAACGTGGAGTTTTATAAGTATTCCGGATGGAGCAACTACACCAACATTATCACCAGACGAAAATAATCATAATGCTGTAATTTCCGGACTTCAAGAAGGAACCTATATGCTTGAGTGGATGCTGACTACTGAAGAAGGCTGTACTCCTACAAGGGATACTATTTTGATAACAGTGGCTGATATTACTGAAGCCGTTGCAGGTGATGATATAGATGCTTGTAGTTCAGAATTTCAATTACAGGGTAATGAACCTGCTAGCGGGGAATCTGGGCTATGGACCCAGGTTTCAGGTCCGGGCGGAGTACAAATTGTAAGTCCTACATTTTCAACTACAGATGTGTCGGTTGCGATTGATGGTTTCTATACCTTTAGATGGACTATTATCAATGGCGCATGTATAAGTTCGGATGATGTTAAGGTATTTGTATCAGATAATCCACCATCAACTGCAACAATAACACTGGCAGATGATGTATGTGGACAGACAACCAATACTTTAATAGCTGAAGACCCAACGACAGGTAGTGGTAAGTGGTCGTCAGTAAGCGGACCTAACACCCCTGTTTTTTCCAGTCCAAACTCTTTTCAAACTGAAGTTACAGGGCTGATAACCGGTGAATATGTAGTTAAATGGACTGTTGAAGGTGGACTCTTTTGTGACCCCTCAGTTGCAACGGCTTCATTCACAGTTGTTGAAAAAGCCGATGCAGGCGCTGATCAGGCTTATTGTGAAGAAATAACTGCCGTGAACCTTACCGGTAATGCCACAAGTGAAGGAGAATGGTCGGTTGTATCAATGCCTGATGGGGTATCAACAGTTACAATTACTACCACATCCGCGAATACAGCAATAGCTTCGGGTTTATCGCCGGGTACAGATCCGGAAAAGGGAACTTATGTTTTTCGATATACAATTTCTGCTGATGGATGTGAAAGTTACGATGATATGGAGGTAACACTATGGCATCCACCTAGTGTAGCTGCTGCCGGAAATGATCAGGAATTATGTGATGAGAGTGCTTTTTATTTGCAGGCAACTCCTCCAGTGGATGGTGCCGGCACATGGACTAAATTATTTGGCCCTGAAAGCGGTGATTTTACTGATGCCAATGATCCAGAGACAACATATATAGGTGCAGAACCCGGAGTTTATGTATTTGAGTGGACTGTTGCTAATGGCGACTGCAGTAATGCTGATCAGGTGAGAATTGAGAATTATGCTAAACCTTCAGTTTCTGTAGCCGGCGAACCTCAGAATCTGGTTTGCAGTACTGAAACTATTATGGCAGGAAATGATCCGTAAATAGGTGTAGGCACATGGACATTGACTGCGAAATCGGAAACAGCTCCTGAACCTACCATAGTATCTCCTATTTTATATAATACACCTGTAACAGGTTTGGGTCCCCAGTCAGATGGTAGTCCCGGTGTTTATACTTTTTCATGGACTATCAGCAATGGTAACGTATGTACCCCTACTATAAGTTATACATCATTAACTGTGTACCAGATACCTACTCCGGCTATAGCAGGTCAAGATCAGGAATTTTGCGATCAGACTTCCACAACTTTAGACGCAACTGAGGCTGACGTTGGTACTGGAACATGGACAGTTCTCAGCAAACCTCCTGCTGCAGGAGATCCTGTATTTACACCGGATATCAACACCCATGATGCGGTAATCTCCGATCTGGGATATGGTGTTTATGTTCTGGAATGGAGAACAGAAACCGAGTTCTGTACTTCTACTGATACCATGACAATAACTAACTATGAAGAGCCCTCTGAAGCTGAGGCTGGTGAAGATGCCGAGATATGCCAGTTTGATCCTCTTGTTCTGAATGCAACGCCGCCCCTTGTTGGTACTGGAGAATGGACGTTATTAGAAGGTCCAAACACTCCTTATATTATTGATACAGCTTCACCTACAACTCAGGTAGTGGGCACAATTACCGGAACTTATCAATTTGTGTGGACAGTGAGCAATGATGGTTGTGATACAAAATCAAGCACTGTAACAATTACAATAAATCAGGAACCGGAACTAGCTGTTATAGAGGGTGGGGACATGGATTTATGCGGCGTTACAACAGTGGAACTTGAAGGTAATGAACCTGAATCGTTTGCAACCGGAACATGGACTGTTGTGAGCATAGACCCTCAGGGAGGAGCTTTACCCACTTTTACTGATGAACATAGTGCCATCACTGATATTAATGGTCTTGAACCCGATTTTCCACGTACATATAAAATACGCTGGACAGTTGCCAATGGTATTTGTGAGAAATTTGATGAGATAGAAATACGGAACTGGGAGCCATTAACTGATCCTGATGCAGGAGAAGATCAGGTTGTGTGCGATGTGGGTACTGTTACTCTTACAGCGAACACACCTGTAGTAGGAACCGGAGAATGGCAGTTAACAGCAGGACCAAATACTCCAACTATTAATACTCCAAATTCCTACACAACGACAGTTGACGGATTAATACCCGGAACATATACTTTTTCCTGGGTTATTAGTGCCACTGAAGAACCTTGGGTTACCGACGAAAATGAAGGACCATGCAAATCAAAAATAGATGACGTAAGGATTATCATTCGCAGCCCTATTATTATTACAGCCCCTGATGCTATCACTGTATGTAACGGCGATTCACCTGAATTGGAAGTTGCTGTTAGCGGGGGTTCCGGTATTTATACCTATACATGGCAGCAAAGTGATGATTGTGATGACGATTGGAATAATATACCTTCTGCTACTGGTAATACATATTCTCCCGGAAGTCTGAATGAGGGTGTTTATTGTTACAAAATTGTTGTGGAAGCTTATGATCCTGATATAGAGGGTGATAATATATCGGATTGCATGGAAAGTATTCATACAATAACAGTAACAGTGCAACCAACACCGGTGGCTTTGGCAACACCAACCTATACTCTGTGTGATGGAGATGAAACAGAAATCCAACTGGGAACAAATGTTACTGGTACTACACCTGAAGTTACATATACCTGGGAAGCTTCATCGGGTGAATTGACCGCTGGAGAGCATTATACAGAATCATGTAATGCTAACTGTGGAGAATTAATTCAGGAAACAATCAATAATCCATTAGCATATCCTGTAACAATCACTTATACAATCACACCGTGGATAGGCGAATGTGAAGGTAGTCCGGTAAGCGTTACGTTAACAGTGAATCCTTCGGCACAGGTAAATAAACCAGAAAACATAGTTTTATGCCATAATGAACCTTCAGATGGTGTTAATTTCACTACTGACAGAATAGATGGAATTACTACCTATACATGGACAATAGATAATAATGATATATGGGACTTAGATATAGAAGGCAACGGAAATATTCCCGGATTTACAGCAAGTAACACAACTACGTTGCCAATAACAGGGATTGTTACGGTTACACCACTTTATACAAATAATGACGTAACATGCCAGGGCGAATCTATAGTATTTACTATCACTGTGAATCCACTTGGTCAGGTGGATAAGCCTGATAATCAGGTAGTATGCCACGATGATCTTACTGAAGTGAATTTTACATCAGAAAATACAGGCGGAACCACTACCTATGAATGGAAGCACTCTAATCCGGCAATAGGGCTGGGTGAATCAGGAAATGGAGATATCAGTTTTGATGCCATTAACAATACTACAGCACCGGTAAGCTCAACCTTTACTGTTACCCCAACATTTACATATTCAGGTAAGAGTTGTACAGGTCCTTCAGAAGAGTTTGTGATTTGGGTAAATCCGGCTGGGCAGGTTAATGAAATTGATCATCAGCGTTTATGCAATGGAGAAACTACGGATGCGGTTACATTTACAACAATTAACACTGGAGGCAATACAACTTATTCCTGGAGTATTGACAAAAACATAGGCAGCCCTCTTAACGGGACAGGCGACATGTCTTCATTTACGGCGGTAAATAATGGAAATACTCCTGTTGTTGCAACCATTACAGTAATACCTTTGTTTGAAAATGGAGGTATTTCATGTGAGGGTGAGTCAAAGGAATTTACCATTACAGTTGATCCTACTCCTGTTGTTACAAGTCCATCTTCTATTACTATATGTAGTGATGAAAATGTGAATTATCAGATTACTTCCAATGTTGAAAGTACAACCTTCACCTGGACTGCGCAAAATACAGTAGGAACAGTTGCAGGCTGGCCTGTCGGTACGGTTACGGGCACATATATAAACGACTTGCTTACTAATATTGACCAGGCTGACGGGGTTGTTATTTACAGCATTCAACCCATAGGTCCGGACCCCCAGACCTGTGCAGGCCCTCCATTCTATCTTGAAGTAAATATTGTCAATTGTGATCCTGTCATAGGTGTTGCAAAACAGCTTGTCAACGTTACTAAAAACGGGGATGGCACACATGATGTTAAATTCAATATCAGGGTTCAGAATTATGGGAATGTCCAGTTATATGATATTCAGGTTAGCGAAGATCTTGATAATATTTTTGGTTCTGGAAATTTTGAAGTACTTGAGCTTTACAGTACATCATTTGATGTAAATATGGCTTACACTGGCACACAGCCTGATACCCTGCTACTTGATAATGGAGGTACTTCAAATATTCTTGAACCTGGAGCTTCTACCAATATAGTGCTTAATCTCAGGATTTTAAGTGCCGGAGAATATGAAAACTCTGTTTTTGCCAGAGCTGAAAGTATAGCAGGTACTGTAACCGATACTTCACAAAATGGCAGTGATCCTGATCCAGATGGTGATGAGGATCCTACAAATAATAATGATCCAACTCCTGTTGTCCTTGAAGATTGTGATCTATCAATTGATTGTCCGGTCGGTAGCCCTTATATATTTAATGTTACACCAGGGTATTGCGGTTATCTTGTTCCGGATAATAGTCTGGATGCAACAGCTCAAACAAATTGTGATCTAGTCAGTCTTAGACATGATTTTGGAGCTTGCTGCTATCATACTCTTGAAGACAAGCTATTACCGGTAGGAACAACTGATATTATCTGGACTGCTACCGATGCATCCGGTAATGTTAAAACCTGCACAATTGAAATAACAGTTATTGATAATGAGCCACCTGAATTTATTAATTGCCCTCAGGGTAATACAATAACAGTATCTCTTTTCCCCGGTGTTTGTGAAGGAGGAGCTAATTGGAGTATTCCGGTTGCTGTTGACAATTGCGGAGAAGTTGTAGTTACACAAACAAAAGGACCTGCTCCCGGAAGTGTCAATGCAGTTGGTGAATACCTTATTGAATATACTGCTACGGATGGAAGTAATAATACTGCTGTCTGTACCTTCACACTCAAAATTATAGATACTGAAGGACCACTGATTGTTTGCCCAGGTAATATATTTGTAGAAACTGCCAATGATGGCTGCACCTGGGTTTCGCCTGCAGGTAGCCTTACACCATTACTTGCAAACAGCAACTGCCCTGCAACCGTATCTTATGAAATAACAGGAGCGACTAATACAAGCGGTATAAATGATGCCAGCGGAGTAGCCTTTGATTTAGGTATAAGTGAAGTAACTTATACTATCACTGAGACAGACAGTGGTCAAACCTGGAGTTGTGCTTTTACAGTAGAGGTAGTTGATACTACTCCTCCGTATATTGCTTGTTCTGGTTTCCAGGAAGTAACTTTAGATGTCGGTACATGTACAACATCAATAACTCTTGATCTACCTACGGTAACGGATAATTGTACTACATCACCAGAACTTTTTTACATCATTCATTATGCGCCCAATGACTATTTTGAACATGATTTTCCGGGTACTTCCGAACCATTTCCTTCTACTCAACTTGAGCAAACTTTTCCATATGGTTGGAATCTGGTTGAATGGTTTGCTAAAGATGAATCAGGAAACATTGGTACTTGCATACAAAATGTTGTTGTAAATACACCACATGATCCGGTAGTTTATGCCGGAGGTAATAAATTTGTTTGTGAAACCGAAGGGTCATATACTATCACTGGAGCCATAGCTGAAAACGTAGTAAGTTTTGAGTGGTTTAGTTTAGGCAGTGGTACGTTCACAAACGAAAACACACTTGAACCTACCTATGAATTCAGTGATGCAGATATTAATGCCGGAATGGTAATTATCGGGTTATATGGTAGAGTTTGCGATCATGGTGATGATGATTTAATGTTTTTATACATCTCGAAGCAACCCACAGCAGATGCAGGACCTGATGCAGCAATTTGTCCCAATGAAGATTTTGTGCTTACAGGAGCAACAGCAACTAATTACGAAAGCTTAAGCTGGACAACAAGCGGAGATGGAACTTTCAATAACGAAAATGCATTGAATCCGACTTACACTCCCGGCAGTAATGATATAGTTGCTGGTTCAGTGATACTAACATTAACAGCCGATACTGAAAGTGGTTCTACATGTGTTCCAGCGGTAAGTTCAATGACTTTGACGTTTGAAGATAACGAACCTCCTATATTTGTAAACTGCCCAGATGGTCAGACCTTTACAGTAGGCTTGTTTGATGGTATTTGCGAAGGCGGAGCAATCTGGAGTATTCCTATAGCAGAAGACAACTGTTCAGTAACAGTAACACAAGTAGAAG
>JAAYJT010000045.1 GCA_012522795.1 Bacteroidales bacterium
CTCGCTTTTTTTGAGAAACCCCGATTTTGAGACTTTATGCTCGTTTTCGGGGTTTTGTTTCTGCAAAGATACAACTTAATTATTTATAAATCAAATATTTAAGCCTTTTCTGAAAGTGCCTACTTATGTTGACATTTTTCCTCTAATACGAGATAATAAAATGTGGTTAGGTTATGGTTTTAAAGGAGGTGCGGCACATTTTATAAACGAACATTATGAAGATTACGCAACCGCAGGAGACCATAGAGAAGGAATGATTAGAGTTTCGGGCGTTGTTTGGTACTCAAATCTCGACTTGAACAAGAGACACGAAGATTTAATATTGTATCAAAAATATGAAGGCAATGAAGATAAATATCCGACATACGATAATTACGATGCAATAGAAGTCAGCGAAACCCGAAATATACCAATGGATTATAAAGGTGTTATGGGCGTTCCTGTTTCCTTTATGGACAAATATAACCCTGACCAATTTGAAATTTCAGGAAGTAATCGGGGCGTAAATCAAGACCCAAACGTAATTTATGGATGTGGTTCTTACCTAAATGGTAAAGAGACTTTTAAGCGTTTATTCATCAGAAACAAGAAGATTTAATTATGAAAATAGAACTTAAAGAAGTAACCGTTAGAGAATTAACCAACGATTATCAAGATAATGAAGAAAACGGAGTTATCGGTTATAGCGGAAAATTAGACATCCGCCCACCCTATCAACGTGAATTTATCTACAAAGATGCTCAACGAGATGCCGTTATTGATACTGTTACAAAAGATTTTCCTTTAAACGTTATGTATTGGGCAGTTCGTGATGATGGTAATTTTGAAGTCATTGACGGTCAACAAAGAACAATTTCAATTTGCCAGTTTGTACACGGAGATTTTACCTTTAATAGTCGCTATTTCCACAACTTGCAACAAGATGAAAAAGAGCAAATTTTAAACTATAAATTAATGGTTTATTTCTGTTCGGGAACAGACAGTGAAAAATTAGAGTGGTTTAAAACCATCAATATTGCAGGTGAAGAACTCACACCGCAGGAACTAAGAAACGCTGTTTATTCCGGCTCTTGGGTTACAGATGCCAAACGTTATTTTTCTAAAAATGGTTGTCCGGCTTACGGAATCGGAAGCGATTATTTAAGCGGTTCAGCAATCCGCCAAGATTATTTAGAAACGACCATAAAGTGGATAAATAACGGAGAAATTGAAGCCTATATGGCTAAACATCAAAACGAACCAAACGCAAATGAACTTTGGCTTTATTTTCAGAGTGTAATAAATTGGGTTCAAGCCGTTTTCCCAAACTATCGAAAAGAAATGAAAGGCATTGAATGGGGTGAACTTTACAACCAGTACAAAAGTCAAAACTTCGACTCTAAAAAGTTGGAAGAAGAAATTAAATCGTTGATGATTGACGATGACGTAACCAAGAAAAAAGGCATTTATTGGTACGTTTTAACAGGCAAAGAAAAGTATTTAAACATTCGCTCTTTTACCGACAATCAGAAACGAGAAGCCTACGAAAGACAAAACGGAATTTGTGCGGTTTGTAAAGAACATTTTGAACTTGCCGAAATGGAAGCCGACCACATTACACCGTGGCACGAAGGCGGAAAAACTTCGGCTGAAAACTGTCAAATGTTGTGTAGAGAAGATAACCGAAGAAAATCAGGGAAATAGAGAAGCTTAAAACTCTATTTTGATGCATTATTTTAATATCTTTGTAAAATAAGTTATTTTTTCGTATGCAAAAAACAAATTCTACAGAAAACAACAATAAAAATATTCCCAAAATTTCAGGGGTTGACTTATTTTGCGGTGTTGGTGGGTTAACCTATGGTCTAAAAAAATCAGGTATCGAAATTAGAGCAGGAGTTGATATAGACACAACTTGTAAATATGCTTACGAACAAAATAATAATGCCGAGTTTATAGGAGAATCAGTAACCGAAATTGATGGAGAAACAATAAAAAAATATTGGAAAGAAGGCGAGGTGAAAATGCTTGTCGGATGTGCCCCTTGTCAACCTTTTTCGACCTATTCTAATAAAGTAAAAAATAAGGAAAAAGGAGATAAATGGAAACTATTGAACGAATTTAGTAGAATAGTTGAGGAAAGCAATCCCGATATTATTTCAATGGAAAATGTTCCAAACTTATCCAATAAGAATATTTTCCAGTCTTTTCATAATCAATTGGAAAAATTAGGTTACACCGTAACCTATCAAAATGTTTATTGTCCTGATTATGGGATGGCTCAAAAAAGGAGAAGATTAGTTTTGTTAGCTTCAAAATTTGGAAAAATTCAATTAATACCCAAAACTCACGATAAAACAAATTACAAAACTGTAAAAGAGGCAATCGGAGATTTAGAGCCTCTTAAAAATGGACAAAAAAGCAAAAAAGACCCTTTACATTTTACTTCAAAACTTTCCGAACTAAATTTAAAGCGAATTAAAGCTTCCAGACCCAACGGCACTTGGGAGGATTGGGATAAGAGTTTATGGCTAGATTGTCATAAAAAAAAGTCAGGTAAAACATTCAAAACTGTTTACGGTAGAATGTCTTGGAATGAACCGTCCCCTACAATCACCACTCAATTCTATAACTATGGGACAGGAAGATTTGGACATCCCGTCCAAAACAGGGCAATTACGATAAGGGAAGCTGCAATTCTACAAGGGTTTCCTAAAAAGTACAAATTCATAAAAGAAGGTGAAGAAGTATTTATTACTAGATTAGGCGTGCATATTGGCAATGCCGTTCCAGTTGATTTAGGTTATATTATTGGAGAAAGTATAATTGAACATTTAAAAAGTATAGGAAATGAGTAATTTTACTTTCAACATATCACTTAGCGTTTTAAATCATCTAGGCAGAAACCTTTATAGAAGTTTTATTACTGTACTTGGGGAAGCTATATCAAATTCTTGGGATGCTGATGCCGAAAATGTTTGGATTAATATTGACAGAGAGAACAACTCTTTAATCATTAAAGATGATGGACTAGGTATGTCATCCGAGGATTTTCAAAACAAGTTTTTAAAAATTGGGTATTCGAAAAGAAAAGACGGTCAAACAAAATCTAATTCTGACCGTCCATTTATTGGAAGGAAAGGGATTGGTAAATTAGCTCTTCTTTCTTGTGCAGAAAAAATACACATAATTTCAAAAAAGAAAGACACAGAAATTATTGGAGGCATCATTGATAATTCAGGTTTAGACACGGCAATCAAAGATGATTTAACACCAAATGAATACCCTTTAGAGAATGTTAATTTAGATGTTTTGCAAGACTTTCTCGATGACTTTGAACAAGGCACAATAATCTACTTCGAAAACATTAATGATGGTATAAAAAATAGAATAGAATATATCAGGAAGTTAATTGCTCTTTATTTCCGATTTTCCTTAATTGATGAAACGTTTAAAATCATCTTGAATAACGACCCAATAACTCTAAATGAATTAAACGACTTATCTCAAAGCACACAATTTGTTTGGCAAATTAATGACATAGATGACCCTTATCTAAAGGATAAAATTTCCTCAACGCACAGTCATATAAAACGTTATTCTAAAATCACAACTGACCTAAATATAAAAGGTTTTATCGCATCAGTTACAGAGCCCAAGTTTTTAAAGATAAGAAACACTTCTGAAAAGGTTACTTTAGACTTATATGTAAATGGAAGATTACGTGAAAAAGACTTATTAAAACATATTCCATCGGCAAGAATTGTTGAAAACTATATCTATGGTCAAATCCACTATGACGACTTAGATAATGAAACCGACAGATTTACCAGTAGTCGTGAGGGAGTTGTAGCTGACGATCCTTTATTCCAAAAACTTTTGAATACATTGAAAAACAAAATAATGAATCAAATCATTGAGGATTGGGATGAATGGCGTGTTGAACTAAGACAAGATGGAGATTCAGAAAACAAACGACTTACAAAAAAAGAAAGAAAATCAAAAGAATTATTTAATACTGTTGTTGATGAATATGTTCCACCAACAAGTTCCACAAACAGAAATTTAGTTGATGATTGGGTAAATACATTAAGCGAAGACGCACAATTCAATCTATCTTCTTATGCAGAATGTTTTGTTTCGGAAAATCTTTTAAGGAAATTTATTGAACATAATGACTTAACATTATCAACCGAAGCACAGAGTAAGCTAATAGAATATAAAAAGCGAGAAGAACGGGCTAAGGATGTTGCAAACATAAGCTTCGAAATCAGGAAAGATGCAAATGACCTTTTGTATTTTTCTATGGATGATTTAGCAAATTTTGTAGATAAACCTGATGACCAGAACAAGCAGCCAGGAATTTCAAGAGATGCAAAAGTTTATAAACCTATCAGAGATGCAATGGCTCACACTTCAATTCTAACTCAAATTGCTAAACAAAGTCTAAATACTACGTTTCATAACATTAAGGCAAGAATTAAAAAGATTATAGAATAAAAATAGCACTGACCACCAACAAGCAGTTTGGCGTTATGGCGGGTAAAGTGCTTCGATTCAACATTTTATATAAAATAAAAGTCCGTTCTTCGATTGAACTTTATCGGTTAAAATCCGCCCTGCGTCAAGCCGCAAAACCGTTGGGCGTCATGTCGCGCAAATAGACAGTCATGATATTTTACATTGAAATGAAACATAAAATGAAGAAACAATCAGAAAACAAGATAAATCAACTCATTCAAATTCTTTTTTCATTCCCAATTCTTTTTCTTTGCTTAGTAAGCTGTGAAGGCTATAGATGTGCGGTTGGAACTATTTATGATAAATATATTCAAATTCCCATTGAAAACGTCAAATATAGAATATTGGAATCAGAACAAGAATATTATTCTGATAGTGTTGGAAGATATTCTATTTGTGGAAAATTCGGACCAGTTATTCCGAAACCTGATATTGACATTGAATTTTCTAAAGATGGGTATAGTACAATTGTAATCAAAAACCCAAATAATGCAAATATATATTTAGAACGGCTACATATATCGAACATATTAGAACAAAACATAGTGTTTTGTGGTAAAGATGACAATGCTAAATTGAATAATTTTGAAGCTGAATTTCTAAACAATTATATTGCAAATCGAAATGATTTTGACTTCTATAATAAGAGGATTTTATTTATAACAGGTAGTAATGGAGGAACAATATCTTCAAAAACAGAGTATTTCGAGAATGTAAAAGAATGGAGAGAAAGAAATAATAAAATACAAACTTCACTTTTTGCTCTTGACAAAGAAGAAGTTGAATTATATGAATATGATGCCATTGTTCTTTTTTGGGTAAAAGTCTTCACAACAAAAACAAAAAATAAAGTATTGGAGAAGTCTAAATATTAAAACACGAACGCACAACAAGCGGTTTGGCACAAGGCGGGGTGTACGCCCGCAGAAAGTCCTATCGGACTTTCAAGCGTTCACACCCGTGCGAACATTTGTGTTCCCCCGCCCAGCGCCAAGCCGCCGAGCGTTATGGAGCATTATAAAAATGACCTTGACAAATTTTAATCAATAGATTATTTAACTTTCGCAAGCTGTGTTTACCCTGCCTGCAACAAAGCTTTGTAATTTAACTATTTTATAAAACTTTGATTATCAGAGAGTAAATTTTTCATTAACGTTTCTGTGTCAATTTCAATCAATTCTGCTAAATCTGCAAGTACATCAACGATTAATTGCCATAAGCTTTCTACTAGTGAAAGCTTTATTATTTCAGCTTTTGTATTACGAAACATTTCTCCTAGCGGTTCATAATCGGTAAACCGTTTTGCCACCGATAATAAGCTATACTGCATCATGCAAATGGTTGTACTTGCTATTTGGGCATCAAAATCCTGCAATTTAAATTCGCCCAGGCTCAAAAGTTGATTTTTTAAGAAAACCTTAACAGATACAATTCGTATAAATTGCAAAACCCCGGGCAATGGTTTAATGTCCATCATCCGGGGTGTTATACTATTACAGAATACTGTTATTACTTAAAAATCAGTAGCGTGTGATCAGCGCAATTTTTTTGAAGTCTTTTAAACTGCCTTCTTTCAGGAACACTACATCACCACCATTCTTCAGGTTGTTTTCTATCATATCGTCCACTATATCATCAATATCATTTTTTGATGATATTTCTTCATAAGCGATAGGGGTAAATATTCCGTTATCTTCTCTGACCGGCTGGTAATAGCCTTCTTCAACAAAAATTGTTTTTCCACGTCCTTCGAGAGTGGCATTCCATATTTCATTCAGATCAGCCAGATATTTTCCTGTTCCCATAGCTTTTTCCAATTCAGAAATACGGGAATGTTCTTTTTGTATGGCTAATTCTTTAATGTCAGTCCATACTTCTTTTATCAAATTACTTGCTTTCTCATCAAAGTTTTTCAATAAAATATGACCTAAAATGGTGTTCGGATAATCAGCTACTTTTAAAAACTGATGGTAATTAGTTTCTTCTGAATAAATGACAATAGAATGTGGCTCCTGTTTCCTGACTATATTTAATGCTTTATCAACTCTGTTAAAAAGCTCCTGAGTTAAATTAGTCACTCTGTTTGCATTTGCTGATTCAGCCTTTGACAGGGAAAGCAGGGCTTTATCCTCAAAAGGGAAACCATCCCTTTTAATCTCTTCTACCACAGCATCGCTGCTTGCAAGGATAAGTCTTGCTTTTCCTTTGGTAAGAGCTAAAAGATAATAGTCTGTATCTCTGTTCAACGCCCTTGCAATAGAGCGGGTAGCAAATGTATCGTCAATGATCAGTCGTGTATTTACATTTATTGGCAGACGAATATATTCTGCAACATCATCATTAACAAAAAGCAGTAATCCCAGATCGTTGTGCCTGTGATCTATTTCTTCTGCTAACTTCTGTAGTTTCTCAGTATATTTTTTAGAAATATCAGCGCCATATTCATTTGTTAAACGTGTGGATGCCTGTGAAATTAAATTTCTTAGAAGAATAGGATCTTGTTGACTGTCAGGATGTGTTTTATGTGTTTTCAGAATTACAGTAACACAAACAGGTGCTTTGATTTTACTAAGTCTTTTAAAGGTTTCTCTCATAATTAAGCATTTAAATTTATGATATTTTAATTTATTCGGATAAAAATTTTTGCAAAAATACCCCTTTTTATTGTATAGGGAAGTATAAATGCATGTAACTACTGCCTTTATCTAATGCAAATACTTGATTCAGGCTTCATTGCAACTATATAATTGTCATATCACAAACCTGAATCCATGATGCTATCTTTACTATTTTTATAGTGGAAATCCTGATTTCATTTATCTCCGAGCCATGAGCCTGAAAATATAAGAAAAGATAATCGGGCGTTTTGAATAGATTTTTCTGAAAACTCTTTACTTTTGCTTAAAAAGATTTTGATGATTTTTTACAAAGCTTGCGAAACAGAATAGCACTGATGCTTGTATTTTGCGCTGTTATAAACCTAACTTGCAATGCCGGAAGAAATTAATGATAAAAAGGTCTTTTCTTTGCTTGAGGTAACTCAGAGTGTTGAAAGAACTCTTGCCGACAGATATAAAAGTTCATTCTGGGTAAAAGCAGAGATGAGCAAGCTCAACTTTTACAAGCACTCCGGTCATTGTTACCCTGATCTTGTTGAGAAGAAGGACGGGAAAGTCATAGCTCAGATAAGGGCGCATTTATGGAGGGACGATTATTTCAGAGTGAATAGCAACTTTCTGAGGGTCTTAAATGAACCATTAAAAGACGGGATCAAGATTCTGTTTCTTGCCAGAGTATCTTACGACCCGGTTTACGGACTTGCCCTCTGGATCATGGATATTGACCCGGGCTATACGCTTGGCGATCTGGAAAAAGAAAAACAGGAAACAATAAAACGCCTCCAGGAAGAAGGTATCTACAATAAAAATAAATCTCTAAAAATTGCATTGCTTCCGCAACGTATAGCAATTATTTCAGTTGAAACAAGTAAGGGATACGCTGATTTTATAAAAGTGATTGAAACGAATTCATGGAATTATAAGTTTTTTCATCATCTGTTTCCTTCCCTGTTGCAGGGCGATAATGCAGTTCAAAGTATAATATATCAGTTGAGCCTGATCAAAAAAGTCAGGGATCATTTTGATGTTGTTGCAATTATCCGCGGAGGTGGGGGCGATGTTGGACTTTCATGTTATAATAATTATGAACTGGCAAAAGAGATAGCATTGTTTCCATTACCTGTGATAACAGGCATAGGACATGCGACAAATGAAACAGTTTCGGAAATGATATCATATATGAATGCCATTACTCCGACTAAACTTGCAGAATATCTGCTGCAGGCGTTTCATAATTTCTCAGTGCCGGTTCATGAAGCCGAAAGAATAATAACTGACAGAGCTAAGCGAATTTTAAATGAAGAAAATGTCAGATTTCAATCTGAGATCAAATTATTTCGCTCAGTAACTGAAAATGTCCTCTCAATGAACCGTAGCAAGGTCAGAAGCCTTACAAATTCATTGCTTCAGCATGTCAGATTCATAATCAGGACCAGAGAAGAATCCCTGAAAACAGCCAGATTGGAAATTGTTAAATGGACGAATATGTTCATCAAAGATGCCGGACAAGACCTTAAGGATTTTGCACTTGTAATCAGTAAAGACGCTAAGGCACAGTTAAAACGTTTTATCTGTATCCTTTTTCAATTTAAAGATAGTCTGCAACTCAGGAGTAGATTTGTGTTCAGGGAGAATTTAACGAAATTGAATAGTATTGAGAAAAACATTCAGAATATGAGTCCTGAAAATGTTTTAAAACGTGGGTACAGTATTACGCTTCTTAACAGTAAGCCTGTCAGGAGCTATATGCAGGTGGGGGAGGGCGATATTTTAAACACTACCCTGTATGAAGGGGAAATTATCAGCATTGTTAATTTAACTAAAAAGAATAAAAATGAGTAAGGAAATAGATTATACTGAAGCTTTTGAGGAACTTCAGAAGATAGTTACTGAAATTGAAATGGGTGAGATCACTGTTGATGAGCTTTCAGAAAAAGTAAAACGAGCCGCACAACTTATCAAAATCTGCAAAACTAAGCTCAGCACTACTGAAGAAGACGTAAATAAGATACTGCAGGAGCTTGATTCCGGACTTAAAGAAGACGAATAGCGGAATTGTATTTTTTTAAAAAATTTATGTTACTGTTGGAAAGTTATCGTTTCAATCGCACCATAATGGAATATGATAAGTTCAGGCAGACAGTAAATATTGATTTTGAAATGCAGTTTGGTAAGAAACCTTTGTATTATGAGGTTTGCATTGATGATGGCGTCCAAAAAATTGAATGAGATTTTATAAACGACCTCTGATTTGAAAACTTCGGCTTTGATACTTGCAGCCGGCTTTTCAAAGCGTATGGGCTTGTATAAACTTGCGCTTAAATTAAAAAAACGACAATACATTTCTTGAAAATTTAGCATATTAGTTCCATAATTTTGGTTGCAGACGCATTGTGGTAGTAGTACAACCGGGGGCACCTGGTATTTTATTGAGAACCTGAAGCTGCATTTTCCTGATAATGCTAAATTATTACTCAATTACCATCCCGAATACGGGCGTCTTTCATCAGTAAAGATAGGAATAGCTGCTTTAGAAAGTGAATATCTTGTTTTTATTCAAAATGTTGATAATCCGTTACTTAATACTAAAACTTTAAATCTGCTGATTGTTGGGTTGGGTGATTTCAATTATGTTTTCCCGTTATATAAAGGCAGGGGAGAGCATCCGGTTCTGATCACAAAACCTGTGATGAATAGTATCATTAAAAGCCAGAAGGCTGATATTAATCTTAAAGATTATTTACAGCAATTCCGTAGCAATTCCATTAATGTTGACGATGAAACAGTGCTGTTAAATATTAACACAACTGAAGATTATAAGAAATTGATAAGTGATGAATGTGAATTGTGCAGTATCCGCTGCCACTATTGATTATACTTGATCAGGGTTATTATTTTTTTAACAATAGCTGAGTGTTTTTTCCATTTCCCGGGTCTGGTTTTTAGTTCTTTGTTTCCCTGATCACTTATTATAGTAATTTCAGGCGGAGTTGTGCTGTTAAAAATGGTATTAATGTCTTCAAACAGAAATTTAGCTGAATATCTGTAATGCCATTTCAGCTTTTTTGTTGCAATAAATAATTTATTTGCTGGACTCCAGAACTTATGCTCATCAAGAGTAAAGACAATACTGTTAATATTTATTTGTGCCATATCGAAATATGAAAAATTCAGAGTTACGCTGTCGTTTATTGTCATATAGGTGATGTCGTAAATTAATTTACTTTCGGTTTCATTGTTTTTAAATTGTTTGTCAGGAAGTATGAAATAAAGTATTCCCTGCTCCGATTGAGTAGAAATATAATGCTTAGAAATATTTTGGGCATTGATGTTTTCTGTGAGGAGTATAAGTAATGCAAGCGCAAAAATATAAATGGGCGGGCATTTGCCCGCCCATTTAAACCATTTATTCACCATAAACGTAAACTTTATATTTGGCAAACAATCCCAAAATATTGGTTGAGTGTTCGTCAACATGATGAATTTTAGTTATGCCTGCTGATTTTGCAGCGGCTTCAATACTGGCATCACCAGTAGCAACTATTCCCAAAATTGAAGTTGCTTCAGATGTTCCAACCTTGTATGAATTTGAGTTACTTGTTACTGCTACAGGAGCTTTAACATCAGTGTACAATGTTGCGATCAAAGGCGATTTTACCATTGCGCAGCTTGAAAGAAAAGCTGCAGCACCAATAATTACTAAAAGACGTTTTGTTCTTTTCATTTTTTTTGATTTAATTAATAAATAGAGTTTATAAGAAGTAGAATTGAATACTTACATTATTGATTCCTTAATTATTTTTCATGGTCAAGTGATTAGTCCGGAATACTATATGCTTACTTTCTTTATATTCAACCATTAATGAATTTTAAAAGTTTAAGTCTTAAAATTCTTTTTTACAAGAATAAAAAACTCATGTAAAAATAATTATTAAAAAAAGTTTAGAAATCACTTTGGTTCTTTGAAGTCACAAAAATAGTTTATTTCAAATAATAAACCAATATTTCTCTCTCATAAAAAATGCCAGGTGTAACTAATTTTAACAATTTCTTAATAATTACTACTTTAAAACTATAATAAGATAACTTCTGGTATGTTCATTTTGCATATATGAATTCACAGCTCTTTGCATTAGTCAACATCATAGTAACACACGTTCCCGTCTACTATTCTTGCCGGTTCAGTATAGCTATGTTCCTGAGCTTTCGATTTTCCTGTAATATGAAGTACTTTCCAGCCCTTTGTTTTTAGATAATCTGATACCATTGAGCGGTGACATCTCCACCAGAGAGCTTCAGCACACATATAAGCAACTGACGATTTATGAGCAATTCGCTGAAGTTTGGCGACAGCTGCTTCAAACTCTTCAGTTTCCATATAATCGGCATAGCCTTTAAACGAAGCATTATGCCAGCGGCTATTTCTTGAATCTTTCCTGACTTTTCTTAGTCCGCCTAATTCAATCATATGAATATATTGTATCTCTTCCTGCCGGAGCGAGACTTCAAGATTCTCCTTATTAAATTGCGGAAACTTGCGTGAACCCGGCAAGCTGCGAATATCAACAAGAGTCTTGATATCAAATGATTTTAAAATATCCAGAAATTCTTCGATACTATGGGTAGAGTGCCCTATGGTGTATATTATTTTATTTTCTGTTTCCATTATTTCTTTTTCCTCAGCGCCATCAAATACTTGTCAATAAACATCTGCTTTTCTTTCGACCTGTATTGCTGGATGTAACGGGGATGTTCAAGAGTTGTAATAATTTCAAACAAAGCCGTTTTTTCATTTAGTTTTTTGATAAAATCTGCATTTTTCTTTCCAAGAACAATAACCTCCCTGGTATCTATACCTTTATTTATATACTTTTTCAGGGTTTCAAGCATAAAATCCTTCAGTTTTTCAAAGAGGGCAGGGTGGTCGTAATAATTGGCATTCACCCATTTGCCATTTTTTGCAGGGCGTATTATTGCCAGAGGAAATGGCGAATTGATATAAAAATCCCTGTAAAACTTCTCAGCTCCTCCATACTCCGCAATCATATCATACACGAAAACAGAAGAAATCTCATGAGTATGGGCCGTATGCATTTTTATTCCACAAATGCTTTCCAGTCTTTTGGTATCAGTAAAAGGTACACCTGTTGTTCCTGCTCCATGACGACCCGGGTTAATGCCTAAAATCAATCTCCGCATGTTTGAATCGCTGTAATATTTCCGGTAAAACCGCTCCATCACTTCTATGGTTTCAGGGTTCTCAATAAAAGGGTTCAGCACCTGAAACTCCTCAGGCACATCATCCGGAGGATAGTGCAGATTTTTATGAAACTCAATAACTTTATCAGCAAAGGTTCTTGACATAGTAGATTTCCGTCAGTGCTATAAATAATAAACTACTGAGAAATTATTTTGTTTAAATTTTTCAGGTCAGTTGCTCCTTCAGTATTAAAACACAAAATCCGGGATTCGCGATTTATGTTTAATTCCTTAATTAAAGGTTTGAACTCGAATGCTTTCATAATCACAATGAGACCGACTAATCCTGCATCACCAGATTCTCCAGCAATTATTCTGGTATTGCCACCCTGAAGATAGTATAATTCTCTGATTGCCTGTTCGGCAAATATATCATCAACATTTATTGAAATATCAGCACCACTTTTAATAATATCCCATGCAGTTAACGGTGGGATTCCACAGTTTAGACCTGCCATAATTTGGGCTGGCATTTTTGTGTAATTCCCCAGTGCTATATCCTGAACCAGTTGCCATCCGTTTTTAGCACTCGTTTTAATAGCAATAACTCAGGTTATGTCATAATTTAATGCCATTTGAATTACTTCAGTGCCTTCGTCACTTCTAGTCCTGATCCTGTTTTCAGTAGTATCGTTAGGAACAAAAGTTGCAGTTTTTTCCTGAAATCCGGGCAGCCCATGCCGCAGTTTTTCCATGATTCCCGTCAGTAGCTATGCAAAAGGTCCCCACATCCGGAGTTATGGCTCTATCCGGTTTGTTTATAGAAAAATAATTCATTGGAATTACTCATTAATTAATTTTTACAATTGAAAGTCAAATACTTTATTAAGAAACCAGATTCTTATTTTCGACCAGAGCATGAATTTTTCTTGTTTTAACATTTCATTGCTTCTTAATTTTAGTTTTCGAACACAAGCCAATATGGTAAACAGCAGTGCATCAGAATGTTAATAAATAAATTGAATAATTACTTCTGCGAAATAAATAATTGGTCTTAACCACAAAAAAATGCACTTTAGCCCATTCCGGCTTTTACTAAGGAATACTTTCGGAGATTTGCCTGTTTTTTTTCTGACAATTTGCATCTTTATTTGTTTTGGTATTTATTGTAACCCAGTTGCCAATCTGTAGAAGTATTTCTTATTATACAATTATTTTTGCGTGATGAATAAAACGGTTGAACAAAAAAGAGGCTGGATACTGGCATCGCTTATGATGACCATGATGCTGGCTGCAATGGATTCTACCATAGTTTCAACCGCCATACCTCATATAGTTTCTGATTTGGGAGGGTTTACAAAATTCTCATGGGTGTTTTCAATATACCTTCTTGCCCAAACCATCACCATCCCTCTTTACGGTAAATTCGCCGATATTTTTGGCCGCAAGCATATTCTGATCCTTGGGATAGTAGTGTTCTTCATTGGTTCAGCAACTTCGGCAACTGCCTGGAATATTAGTTCATTAATTATTTTTCGCGGTATTCAGGGGTTGGGAGCAGGCTCTATCATGGCAACCGTCAACACAATAGTGGGTGATATTTACACCATTGAAGAAAGGGCAAGGATACAGGGCTATCTTTCCAGCATCTGGGGTATAAGCGCAATATTAGGTCCGGCACTGGGCGGCGCATTAGCCGAATATCTTAACTGGCGCTGGATATTTCTAATAAACCTTCCTATAGCAGCAGTATCAATCTATTTTCTCAGCGCTTTCTTCAAGGAAAATATTGTTTCGGTAAAATCGAAAATAGATTATAAAGGTGCGATTCTTATTCTGCTCTCTCTCAGCCTTTTGTTCATTTATCTTCTTGAGAGCGGTCAAAGCTGGCCATGGATATCAGTGCAGAGCTTCGTGCTGTTGGGATTGATCGTGATCCTGATAATATGGGCTGTTCGAACCGAAATAAAACAACCTCATGCCATCATGCCAATATGGGTTTGGAGGAATAAAACGCTTGCTTTCACCAATCTGGCAATGGCTGGAATGGGATTAGTAATGATGGGACCTGAAACTTTTCTTCCAACATTTTGCCAGACTTCTCTTGGATTGGGAACTATTGCATCGGGATTCGTACTGGCAACTATGAGTATTGGATGGCCTACTGCATCAGCGCTTTCAGGGAAGTTATACCTGAGAATTGGATTTCGTGAAACATCATTGATCGGAGTATCAGTGATTTTACTGGCATTTATAGGGTTTTTGTTAATTCCCCGACCTCAGCCGGTTTATCTGCTTGTTATTGATCAGATATTATTAGGTGCCGGCTTTGGTTTATTGTCCACACCTTCACTGGTTGGTATTCAATCAATGGTTGTTTGGCAGCAACGTGGAGTGGTCACAGGTGCCAATATTTTCTCAAGAAACTTAGGGCAAGGTCTTGGTGCAGCTATTATTGGTGCTATTTTTAACAACTCGTTTCTGCACCAGATGAAACAGGCACCGGAAGGCTTGAGTGCTTCCACCAAAGATATTCTTAAAATCCTGCGCAACCCTGAAATAGCTGAATCATCAAAAGCCTTTCTTCGCGAAGCCATAAACACCTCTATGCATTATATTTACTGGGGGCTAGTTTTGTTTACCCTGTTTATTTTCCTGTTCATGTATCTTGTTCCGCACCGCGATCCTAAGGATAATGAACCTATGGTACTGAACTGATGGTTCACAAAATATGAACTCCTGCTATATTCAGAATAAAAGTGTAAACAACCATAAAAAGTTTCTTCCGGCTATATTTCTTTAAGAAGACTATAACAATGCAAAACTACATTTGAGAATTGCATTTTTTATAATTCGGTTTCTGAAAGTGGTATTTTTTGAAAAAATAGTTCGCTGCTTCCTTCATACAGAATTCCAATGCATTTGTCTTTGGTTACAGTGAGGCATGAATAACCAAAGCCATAGTCCTCATTCAGCAATATATGTAGTTTCTCAGGCCAGGTAAGTCCTTCATCATAACTCACTTTAATGGCCATATGCGTGCGGTTCTCCTTATCTGCAGGATTACTGAAAAGAAGTCTACTGTCTTTGCCAGAATCTGGTTTATAATAAATCAGGCTTGCCATGCAGTTAGGTTCCGGCAGGGCAGAATTGGAAGAAGGGTGTTCATACCATGTTTTTCCCAAATCATTAGTTACTGAAACAGCTCTGCCGTTCGATTCACTTTTATTAGCACGGTTACGGTCGTCACGCATATTCAGCATAAGGCTTCCATTCTCAAGCTGAACAACCTGAGCTTCAGTAGTATTTGACCTGGCACCTTCACCTATTGTCCAGGTTTTACCCTGATCTTTACTATAGATTATGGTAGAAAAAGGAGTATATTTCCCTCCGTCAATAGCTTGCTTGCCAATATCTGCCTTATATTGAGCCGGAAAAACAAGAGTTCCGTCATCAAGGGTGATCCCACATCCAGGTCCAGCAAGTAATAATTGCCATTTAGGGTCCTTGATCTGTTCAGTGATATTAATTGGATCTGACCAGGATAAACCGTCGTCAGTACTTTTAACCAATATGAACTGCCCTGTTTCATTAGGAAGCATACCAGGCTGTGATTCCCACCAAAGAGCTTTTTCATGGCTCGACCCACTCATCCAAACCGCTGCTGCCCAGAGTGTGTTTGTAAACGGATCATAAAGAATACCTGGGTCTCCAATACCATTAAGCCTTTGCGGAAGACCGCCATATTCACCCATATCCATTATTACTTGCATAGGCTCCCAGCTTTGCCCGTTGTCAGTGCTTCGGCTCATACCTATATCAATGTCTTCCTGAAGGTCTTTGCTGTTGTTATAACGATTATCGTAAACAACAATTAGAGTTCCACGTGATGTTGTTACAATTCCCGGGATCCGGTAAGCCTGACAACCATCCTGTCCAATAGCACGCAAAACCTGTGCGGGCCGATAGCGAAAGCTATCTTCTGGTTTAAGCTCAATGGTTTTATTGTTCGAGAAATTAAGTAGGACTGAATTGATACAAAACGACTGTTCGAGTCTTGCATCCTGCTTTACAACAAAATCGTACTGATACTGATAGTTCTGGGTGCCGTTTTTCATTTTTATAAAAGATGTGAACTTTCTGTGACCTGAAGTGGAATATGCAAATAATTCCCTTTTGCTCTCAGCATCATTATTGTTAACAACAAATATCTTCACTGAATCCAGGAATTCTAAATGACTGTCGTCACTGTAAATGATTTCAAGGCTTTGCAACTGTGATTTCTGATTCTTCGATTTAAGGTTAAACTGAAGTATGCTAACATTCTCACGACCAATAAACAAAGGTACTTTTCTCTGCTTTAGATCTATTGATGAAAATGTAACTCTGGTCATATCTCCGGCAATGCTGTCAATGGCTATAACTAATATCGAAATAACAAAAACAGTTACAATACGTGTAAATCTGAATTTTCTTAATCTTTTCATTTCCATTTGCTTATTAAATGCTTATTCTTTTGGTAATTCCTTTTGTTTATTAAAGATTTATATTTTCCTTATTTAATTAATATTCTCAGCCTTGTACAAGCTAAAATTTGAGATAAGAGCCTGACCACGAGCTTTTTCAATTATAAACCGTATTCTGTTGGTTGTTATAGGCTTACATTGTAGAAGGTGTTTATATCCGATAGTTGTTCCGTTGGCAACTTCCTGCCAATCTCCATTAATATAAGCTTCAACTCTAAATTCTTCAACACGTTGTCCCATCTTAATATATTCCTGTTTTTCCCATTTGGACCTTCACCACAGGCTCCGTCCAGCCATACTTCATCAATTTAACCATAATTGCTCAATAATTCAGTAAGTTGCTGGTTGAACATGTCATTGTATTTTGGTGAATCCCCATACGAAGGTGCATTCATGTCCCAAGGTGAAACATAAACCCCAAATTTCATTCCCAGTGAATCGCAGGCTTGTTTTACTTCTTTCACTAAATCGCCCTTTCCATCACGCCACGGCGAAGCTGCAACAGAATGTTCAGTGGTTGAGGTAGGCCTAAGGCAAAATCCATCATGATGTTTAGCAGTAATAATAAGCATTTTCAAACCAGCATCCTGTAAGACCCTTACCCATTGAAAAGCATCAAATTCCACCGGATCAAATAATGAAGGAGATTCTTTTCCGTCTCCCCATTCCCGGTTTGTAAATGTATTTATTCCAAAATGAATAAATGCAGTCATTTCCAGTTTCTGCCATTCGAGTTGTTTTAGGATAGGAGTGACCCTTGAAGCCAGGTCAATATTTTCTTCCAGGGTTGCATTCTCAGGAAAAGTCAGAGATTTCTCAAAAAGAGATTCTTTATGATTGCATGACTGCAATAATATCATTACTGCAGAAAACAGTACTATGAATAAGGTATTACAATTTATATTCATACACTAAAGAGTAATTACTTGAATATCAATAAGGATAATTTCCCTTTCTGTCTGGTTCGAACACCATTGGTTAAGATGATTTTCAAAGAGGACAAAAATAAAGCTATTTCATTAATTCGTAAATATTGACATCAGAGCCGATTTTTTCAAATCTCTGTAACTGTGATATAGCAAGCCGAATCAGCAATTTATCAATACATTATTTAATTTTTTTAATTTTCTGGTATGCTGTTTGCTCATATTATTGTGAACCTAATTATATTAATGCTCACTTTTAAAAATATAAAGCCATGAAAACACTCAGATTTATTTTAGCAACTGGTCTGCTGTTTACCATGCTATTTGGTGTTAATGCCTCAAATGGCAAAAATGAACGGCTTAATCTTCCCGGCGATAACCTTAATCTTTTCGCTGTGATGAAACTCTTTCAGGAATCAGAAACTCTTGAAGATTTTGAACGGGATCTCAACGCTGAAGATTCCTACATCAACAACCTCGACCTTAACGGTGATAATTATATTGATTATATTCATGTAATTGACTATGTTGATGGCGACAACCATACCATAGTTCTTAGAATTGCAATTAATGAAAGGGAAACTCAGGATGTGGCTGTTATCACTGTGTATAAAGACAAGTTTGGCAATGTAACTCTCCAGATGGTTGGTGATGAGGCTCTTTATGGTAAAAACTACATTATTGAGCCATATTATACATCCACTCCTAATCCGGGATATATAGGAAACAATAAAACGGTTAAAAAAGAAAACGTTCAGACCGAAACCGTTTATGTTCAGGTTCATACCTGGCCTATAGTCCGTTACATTTACCTTCCTACCTATGTGGTTTATCATTCACCCTGGTATTGGGGTTATTATCCCTATTACTGGAAACCCTGGAGAGCATATTACTGGGATTTCTATTACGGATACCATTACAACTGGCATACATATTACTACACTTACTACCGTCCTGCTAATTTTTACAGGTATACTTATTACAACAACTATTATTTCAAGCATTATCGTACTCATTCGGTGACTGTTTACACCTATAAAGAGGCAGGAAAGTATAATTATACTTACTCCCGTCCTGATCTTCGCAGCGAAGGAATAGCTGAATATCAGCATAGGGTAAGTGATGCAGGGCGTAGTAAAAATACCGGTGAAATAACTGCTCCAAGACGTAATGCTCAGGTAGGAGCCGAACCGGCATCACGCAGTTCTTCAACTACAGGTACTCAAATCGGTGCCAGGACTACAGGAAGACCTTCAGGAAATGATGCCGGCGCAAGACAATCTCCTGATGTAAGAGTGAAACAAAATGATGGTCAGTCAGGTGCAAGCCGGACAACAAGCAGACCTTCTTCATCTGGAACAATTGAACAGAGGAACGAAACACAGCGTCCTCAGGTAACGCCACGTACTTCTCAGCCCGGAACAACAGCTCCAGCCAGTCGTGAAACAAACAGGAATATTACAAATCCTCCATCAAGAGAGCAACCAGGAAGAACTGTCATTACCACACCTTCTGAAAGGCAGAATATTGGTACAAGAGCCAATGAAAACGCCGGACGTGTTTCAAGCGGTCAGAGTACAAAGGAAACAAGGGGTAGCACTGTAGTCACCCCTCCGACTTCGAAGCAGGAAACAAGATCTGTAAGTATTCAGCCTAAACCACAGCCTGCAGTTAAGGAAAGCAGAAAAAATGAACCATCAGGAAATACAGGCAGGATATCGGGAGCTAAAAGTGAAAGTAAAACCCTGACCCCTCAGAATTCAGGAACATCAAAAACCAATTCTGATAATAGATCTTCGGCAGGTGCCAGAGGTGGAAGATAAAACCTTAAGATATAAAAACAAAAACCCGGACTGAAACCCGGGTTTTTGTTATTGTGCTAAGCTGTAAGCCTGTTAATCAGGGCCATAATGTTTTTTTGTTCTTAAAAACCTTCTCTCACTATAAATTCCTGAGATACGCCAAGAGTTACAAGCTGTTTTTCAATAGCCTCCATCATTGGGTCAGGTCCGCAGATATAAAAATAGTTAAGATCACTGTTCATCTGGCCCTTAATAAGATCGGCTGTAACAAAGCCATGAGAGTATCCTTCACGGGTTTCATCAGAGAGAATATTGATAAAATTGTTTCCCAGTAGTTTTCTGAAATCATCTTCGCGAATAATATCAGCTTTTGTTTTATTTGCAAATATCAGCTTGTTTCCACCCAGTTTGTTTTGCTTTTCAAGGTCTTTCATTATCGCAATAAATGGTGTGATGCCTGCTCCGCCAGCAATAAAAATCCCTTTGCCTTTATATGCAATATCACCAAAAACATCGTGAATGAACAATTCGTTGCCAGCAGATAACGAAAGCAACTGGTTTGTAACACCATTATGTGAGGGATAAACTTTAATATTGAATTCTACATAGTCATCACCGGGAAGCGAAACAAAAGTAAAAGCTCTTAATTCCTGTTCCCATCCTTCTTTGTTGAGCGATATGTCGGCAGCCTGCCCGGGCTGATAATTAAGGGATTCAGGTTTTTCAGTAACAATTCTAAGAACATCATGGGTAAGATGTTCAATTTTTTTGATCTTTACTAGGTTTGACATAATTAATGTGTTTTAATATTTGATTAAATGATAATAAATTTTCCGGTTTTAAAATATGATATGTTAAAATCCAAACAGAGTTTTTAAGAGGGTGAAAACAAAATTCTAACTCACTGATTTTTGAACTAATAAACTTAAAAACAGCCGGAATTGTTCATGAAAAGTCTTAAAAATATGTTCTTAAGTTAAAATAAACCAACTCCCATCTGGTTCATAAATAAAAGCCTGCACCATTTTGTCATTCATTGGTTTTGATGTTTTCCTAAAAAATCATAAATAATTATTCAAAGTCTTGTTTTTATAAAAATTGTATCTTCACCGCTTCATTTTAATCACCCCAGTTATGAAGCAATTAAGAAAATTAAGTAGTTATAGTATCTTACTGTTCTTTTTTGTAAGTTCCTTTTTTCCTGTTAATCAAACAATTAATGCTCAGAACCTAAATCAAAAGTTGAAAGCACTCAAACCTGGCATGTCTGCTGCAGAAGTATTATCAGAGGTGGGAGAGCCTAAGGAAAAAATAATTCTTCAGCGCTGGTTTTATGAGCAGGAAAATCAGGTAGTGGTCAGCGAAGGCTATATTACAGATATCAGGTTGAATCCCGAATTAAAGGATAAAAGTATCAGGTTCAGGGGTAAGCATGATAAAAGTATTCCGGGAGATGAGGTTAGATTATTAAGGATTGGCATGCAAGCTGATAAAGCTTTGGAGATTGCAGGGCAACCTCTTCGCATTCAAGACGGCGAGGACTGGATCTATAGTAGTCGTCAGAGGGTTGAAATGATGGACGGGGTGTTTTACCGGGCTGATATACATCTGAAAGCTTCTCTTGAAACCCTTGACTGGGTCAGATTGAACTTTAGCCCTGGCGGACTTCTGGTAATGAATATTACCATTGCCTTTATTATGTTTGGAGTTGCTCTTGGCATCAAACTAAGGCATTTTAAGATGCTGATATCAAAACCCAAGCCGGTTATTCTTGGTGTAGTTTCTCAGTTTATTGCTCTGCCTGCAATAACCTTCCTGCTTGTCCTAATTATCCGCCCGACTCCTAGTGTTGCCATGGGGATGATACTTGTTGCAGCCTGCCCTGGAGGCAATATTTCGAATTTCATGACTTCAATAGCTAAAGGTAATGTCGCCTTATCGGTTACGCTTACAGCAATTGCTACTATTGTCGCTATTTTTATGACCCCGCTAAACTTTGCTTTCTGGGGCAAGCTTTATTCCGATGCTTCAAATCTGGTGATCCCGATAAGTATTGATCCTGTGGAAATGTTAACAACAGTGGTGATCCTGCTTGGCATTCCGGTTATCTTAGGTATTGCTTTTGCCAATCGCTTTCCTAATGCTACCCAAAGAATCATGAAACCTGTGCGGATAATTTCTATGACTTTATTCCTTGGCTTCGTGGTTGCTGCTTTTTCTTCGAATTTCAACTATTTTCTGAAATATATTCATCTGATCATCCTTATAGTTCTGGCACATAATGCTCTGGCTTTACTAACTGGTTTTTCAATCGCTTCGCTTGGGCGTACATCGCGTCGTGACCGCCGTACTATTTCAATAGAAACCGGAATTCAAAACTCAGGTTTAGGTCTGGTTCTTATTTTTAATCCAAGATTATTTGATGGTGCCGGTGGTATGGCTTTTATTGCTGCATGGTGGGGGATATGGCATATAATTTCAGGTATTATCATGTCGTATTTCTGGTCGAAAAGACCACTGCCAGAACTGGAAACTGAATAACGGAATTATCTGCTTATGTCTGTTAAAAGAGAAAATATTGAAAAATGGTCAGGATTATACAATTGCCTGAAGTATTATGTAGATTTTTCACTGAATTGTTATTACAGGATAACCACTGTTGGCAAGGAAAAACCCGATCTGAAAGAGCCTCTGATCTTCGTTGGGAACCATCAGAATGCCCTTATTGACAATCTTGCAATCCTGTCGCTCTATAACTGGCAACCAGTATTTCTGGCCAGAAGTGACATTTTTAAAAATAAGTTACACGCCAGAATCCTCACCTTTTTGAAAATGCTCCCCATTTTTAGGATAAGAGATGGCTTTTCGGCATTGCAGGAAAACGATGCCATTTTCAAGAAGACCATAGATGTTCTGCAAAATCATAATGGACTGGTCATTATGCCTGAAGGTAATCATCTGGGTAAAAGGAGGTTACGAAGGTTGAAAAAAGGCGTTGCACGTATTGCATTTCAGGCTGAAGAAGCTTTGGAGTCCAAAATGGGAATAAAAATAATACCTGTAGGATTTGATTATTCTGATTATAAAACTGTTGGGAGCACCTTATTAATAAATATCGGCGAGCCGGTTGAAGTTGCACCTTTCATTGATCTGTACTGTAACAACCCAGCACAGGCTTATAATGCACTTTTGCAGGAAGTATCAGAAGCTATGAAAAATGTTATGCTTCATATTGAAGATGACAGCCATTATGATGAGGTTTTTACATTGGCTGAGCTTTCATTGATAAGGTATAAACTGAATAATAAGAAAGTATCAGATCCTGAGGGTTTTAATGTAAAAAAGAAAAGGATTGGAGAACTTGAAGAATTAAACAAAAATTCACCTGGCGGATATGAATCGCTAATAGAAAAAACAAAGTCATTCAACACGTTCCTACAGAAAAATAAACTTAAGCCTGCTGAATTACTAACAGTGAATACCAGTATGTTGTGGACTGTAATACAGTCACTTATATTATTGGTTACATTTCCTGTTTTTGCTTTTTCCTTTGTGAACCTGATTTTACCTCTGGCTCTGACTCGTTATGCAAGTTCGCGATTCCCGGATCATCATTTTATTGCTTCTGTAAGGCTGGTTGTAGGTTTAGTGACATTCCCGGTGTTCTTTATACTTCAAACCATTCTGTTTGGTATAATTTCCGGGTCCTTGCTTCATACTCTTGCATACTTTGTCACTTTGCCATTAAGTGCTATATTTGTCTTTCATTGGCGGGAACAATTCTATCTGCTAAGATCAAAATTCAAGGTTCTTGCGATGAGAATATTCAAACCTAAAAAATTCAGGCAGTTGATTAACGGGATTAATCTATAATCTTTCTACAATGATAAAAATTTTCCCTGTTGAAAAAATAAGAGAGGCGGATGCCTATACCATTAAAAATGAACCGATCTCTTCAGTTGACCTAATGGAAAGAGCTGCTACCCAATGCTTTGACTGGATCCATAACAAAAAACCTCATGGGAAAACAATAAAAATATTTTGCGGAACCGGAAATAATGGGGGAGACGGACTTGTAATTGCAAGACTTCTTGCTTCAGAAACTTATAAATGCGAAGTTTTTATAGTAGGGTTTTCTGATAGATTTACTGAAGATTTCCTGATCAATCAAAAACGTTTGGAAGCATTTCCCTCAGTGCCTGTAACCGTTATAAAGGATGGCGATGAATTTCCTGAAATTGGAAAAGATGAGCTGGTTATTGATGCCATTTTTGGTTCAGGATTATCAAAACCGGTTCTGAATTTCCCTTCAGCACTGATAGAGCATATTAATAATAGCGGCACTGTCATCATTGCTGTTGACATCCCATCAGGACTTTTTGCCGATAAATTACCCTCACGGGATCCGGGAAGCATAATCAGGGCAGATTATACCCTTACTTTTCAGTTCCCAAAGCTGAGTCTCTTTTTTGCCGAAACCGAACAATATGTTGGTGAATGGCATGTTTTGCCTATTGGCCTGCATCCTGAATACATAAGTAAAAATGATACTACTCATTTTTTTTCAGAACCTGAGGACATCAGAAGCCTGCTTAAAACCAGGAATCGTTTTTCACACAAGGGAAATTTTGGTCATGCTCTACTTATTGCCGGTTCGTATGGGAAAATGGGTGCTGCAATAATTGCTGCCAAAGCATGTTTGCGTTCCGGCGCCGGTTTGGTAACTACCCATGTTCCTAAAAAAGGCTATGAAATTATGCAAACCGGTTTTCCTGAGGCAATGGTTTCAGTGGATGAGGAAGAAATGTGTTTTTCCGGAATCAAAGACCTTTCAGCTTATAATGCCATTGGTATCGGTCCGGGCTTAGATACACATGAACAAACCCGGAATGCTCTTAAATTATTGATACAAAACTCGGGATTCCCTCTGGTTCTTGATGCTGATGCACTGAATATTCTAAGCGAGAACAAAACATGGCTCTCGTTTTTGCCTCCGGGTTCTATTCTTACACCACATTTAAAAGAATTTGAGCGACTTACAACAAAAGCCAATGATGCACTTGAGCGGAATCAGATGCAAATTGAGTTTTCAAAGAAATATAATGTCTATGTGGTTTTAAAAGGTGCTTTCACTTCAGTTTCAACACCTGACGGCAAATGTTATTTTAATCCTTCGGGTAATCCGGGGATGGCAACCGGTGGCAGCGGCGATGTTCTTACCGGTATCATTCTTTCATTGCTCGCACAGGGTTATACGCCTTTTTCAGCTTGTATCACCGGAGTGTACCTGCATGGACTTGCCGGTGATATTGCAGCCGAAAGCAAAGGTTATGAAGCATTGATAGCAGGAGATATCATTGATAATCTTGGAGAAGCTTTTCAATCTCTTTACAATTTACTGTAATAAGATTTGTGTTACAAAAAAGAAATTATACAAAATTTCTCAGGCTTTTGCAGATCAGTTTATTGCAAGCTATGCAAAAGAACCCAAAATAATCATTTTGGATTGTGACAATACAGCAGCACGAGTATATTGCTAACAGCAACGGAGCCTTTTTAATAATTATTACGGTTAAATACATAATTGTATTTGAGAAAGACAAGTTACATTGTTATTTAACTTTTGATTGTGATAAATGTGTTTATCCTACGCAGTTAACATTGTCTTCTTCTACTTATGATTCAGAAAACAACAAGAATACTCATATTTTAGTTGTAACTGATCCATAAAATTGTAATTAAACAATGTGGAAATCCATTTTTACTGAGGATTTTGAAAACAGAAAATTCTATAATGGAGATAGGGAAATCACAGGATTAACTTTTTCAAGTGAAAGAATAACTCCTACAGTTTTCCCTCCGTTAGGTCAAAAGCAAAATGCTACTGCACTACTTAAGTCACTTTGTTGTTCCGCATGTGCATATGTACATGGTCAACTGGGAATTTCTTATGCAAATTGTATATGTTGCTTTTATATAGGGGGTTATGGATTTAGCTGTTATCTTGAAGTGTAGTAGTTAGGCACTTTCAGAAAATAGAATAATTTCTACTTTTTGGGATTAAAAACAGCTTTCAACAATCTCTCTTTGGATAAAAATACCCAAAGGGAGATTTTTTTTTATCCTAGAAATCATGTGTGGAAGA
>JAAYJT010000046.1 GCA_012522795.1 Bacteroidales bacterium
ATTGGAAAAATATAATAGACCAATTTTCGCTCTGCTCGATTGTTCTATATATTTAAACCATCGGCATTTACGTTTGTAGATTTACAAAACAGTTTGGACTATTTTGTAAATACAAATCGTATAATTTAATAATCAAAACTATATGATCATATTTAAAAATAGAACTAGCTAAGATAAAGATTTAGAAAGTATTCAATTAATAATCTCTGAAGTCCTTTTTCTGTGTCAGCTTAAGGTCTTGCAACATAGCTGATTTTACGTTGATCTGAAAATTCCAGCTTTTCATTCCTCCTGTGGGAATCCAGTTAAACCGCATCTCCCAGCAATGCAGATCGCGATAAAAATTAAAGGAAGTATACGTAAGCTTTTTGCTTTCAAAATCATAACCTGACCGGAATCCAATTTTCCATTTTGGTGTCAGGTTAATATCTCCGTTAAAAGAAAGGGTTTGTATTGTTTGGTTTTCATATTTTTGTCTGACAGCCGAATAACGGTTGGTAAGTGCCAGACTGTAGTCGAAGCTAAAATTCCATGGCTGATTCCAGTCAATAAAATCATCCATATTATACAGCATCATATCATGTTCACCTATCATTTCTCTTGCTTCTGACGGTGGAGGAGATTGCCGGGACTTCTGTTTTTTACCCACATCATTGGCACTCAGACTGTATCGCATACTGAAATTCCATGCCATATTTTCCCGTCTCAGAATTTTACGATCCGTTTCCCAAACAAATTTATTAATCAGTCGCCCGATACTGTCAACAGCATAAGGACTCCAGCTCCCTGAATAACGCACCTGCAAATTTTTAAACAAGGTAGTATAACCAGAAACATTAACCGCCGACCATTTTAAGGAATCGCGGGCTATATCATATGATCCGCTGATTGACAGATTATCAAGCAACTTGACTTTTTTCATTCCGGTTATGGTATCACTCTTCGACCTTACCTTGATTTCAAGGTTATTACTTATTCCCAAATTAAGACTTCCTGATTTTCCTTCCGGAGCCGTTCCCCAAATAAAATTCTGATAATATGAATACCGCTGGGTTTTACCCGTTGAATCCACCTGTACCTGACCATAATATTTCCAGCGATCAGTAGCAAAATCGGGGCGGAAACCAAAGCTTACCGATGGGTTCATAACATGTCTGACAGCTCTTAAAGGTCCTTTTTTGAACTGAACTAATCCGTATAAAGTAGTATTAAGGGCAGTGCGGAAATCAAAATCACGAACAGTAAAAAAACCTCTTACCGTATCGGTTTTGACATATCCCGGAATTACATCCCCCGTTTCATTTACCGTATTACCAACCCAGTGCCTTTCATGACGCTGAAAATACCAGCGCTCATTATAGTTTACTGAATTAGTCAGGTTAAAATATTTAAGTACCTTTAAATTCGATGAAACCGGAACCGAATGCTTTACCCCGTTTTTGAAATTATCCAGAGTTTCACGTCTGAAAAGTAATGAGTCAGTTGTTGTAACCTGATTACGGCTGTTCATGGTGTAATTAACGCTTATGTCTTCATACCAGCGCAATGAACCAACCCTGTCTTTCTTCCTGAAAGGATAAAACCTGTTTACATTGAACGAAACATCCGGCAGGGTCATAGTAACTGATTTATTCAATGTATTCTGACTATGTGTGGCGCTTGCATTTAAAAAATATTTTCCTGCAAATGATCTTTGATATGAAATACTCGACTGAAAAGTATTTGAAAGATAATTCTGGGTTGTAACCGGATTAAAACGATTATATTTTGACGACTGCACATTAACATTCGCAGTAAAACGCTGGGTTGGATGAGCCTTGGGGTCCTGACTATGAGTCCATCTTACAGCAAAATCCTTGTTTTTCTGATAATCCGGGCTTCCTTCTTCCCCAGTAATATTATTTGCAAAGTTGAGATTCAGGCTTCCATTGTATTTGTAACGCTTTCTGTAATTAAGATTAGGTTTTACTGCCCAGCTTCCCCGTGTATAAATATCGCCTCTGATGTATAGTTCAGCATAATCGCTCAAACCAAAATAATAACCGCCATTTTCAAAATAGAATCCACGGTTGTTTGATTCTCCATATGTAGGGATAAGAATTCCTGATTTTTGCCCTTTCTTGTTAGGAAAAAACCCAAAAGGAATTGCCAGTGGCAATGGAACATCCTCTATAACCAAATAAACCGGACCTGTAACAATTTTATCATTTGGAATTACCTTGGCTTTTTGATATCGAAACTCAAAATGAGGATGATCGAGATTGCAGGTAGTATAACTGCCTTTGCTGACGTTGGTAATGTCGTTTTCCATTTTCTTCACGGTGTTACCATGCAAAAATCCGTCACCCTCCTGGCTGATAACTTCGCGTATGAAGCCTTGTTTAGTTTCAAAATTATAACTCATTGTATTGGCAATAAAACTTTGCTGCCCTTCAATAAACTCAGGAATACCCTGAATTACTCCGAGAGAATCAGGCAAACCACTGGCAAATAGAGTATTATTAACAAAATCTATTTCAAAATAATGAGCTTTCAAATGAATATTCTCATATTCAATTTCCGCATTATAAAAAAGGTAGGCTTTTCGGGCTACAAGATCAAAATACAATGAATCAGCAGCTTTATACACAACTTTGGCTTCAAACGCAAATTTCTTTTTTCCAGATTCTGTCTGTTTTAAATCTGTTGTATCGTTCTGATTAACAAAAACCCCTGTTGTATCACGAACCTGAATTATAGTGTCGGGAATTGCACTTTGCGGTATTTCCTGACCTATTACTTTATCCGTTATTTGCGGTCCAAACCAAATGAAAATAAGCAGCAGCCAAAACAATTTATTACATAAATGCCTTGAAAAGCATATGTAAGAAAAATCATTTGTAAAATGGGGTTTTTTCACTTTAGCTATGCCTACTTGCTGAAGATGAATGATTTAAATCAGAATTACCAGGTCAATATGTGCTTTGTTCAGTTTTTATCCTGCTATAAATCCCTAAGAAATACTAATTTTTTTAAATTTGTACCATTAAACAGAACAACAGCAACCACTATTTTGACGTTTCAAAACTAAATAAAATACATAACTCTTGTGAAACGAACAGTTTTATTTTTTGGTATTGCAATGTTTCTGCTTTCTTCTTTTGAAGTTTCGGGGCAACGCCATCACCATTCAATAAAAAAAGTTGTTATTGACCCGGGTCATGGAGGTAAGGATCCGGGCGCCGTTGGCAGGAAAAGCAAAGAAAAAGATATTGTACTGGCAATTGCACTGAAGGTTGGGAGATATATTGAAGAGAATCATAAAGACGTGCAGGTGATTTATACCCGTAAATCTGATGTTTTTGTCGAACTTTTCAGACGTGCCCAGATAGCAAATGAAAGCAATGCCGATTTGTTTATTTCCCTTCATTGTAATGCAAGTAAAAGCGCTTCGGCTTATGGTTCTGAAACCTTTGTAATGGGGCTTCATAAAAGCAATGAAAACCTTGAGGTTGCAAAAAAAGAAAATGCAGCTATCCTCCTTGAAGATAATTACAAAGTTGTGTATGAAGGCTTTGACCCCAACTCGCCGGAGGCACATGTTGTGTTTACATTATATCAGAACGCCTATCTTGAACAAAGTCTCGGATTCTCGATGCTGGTACAGGATCAGCTACGTAACCGCGCTAAAAGGCATGACCGCGGTGTTAAGCAAGCCGGGTTCCTGGTATTGTATAAGATTGCGATGCCAGGTGTTTTGATTGAAACCGGATTCATAAGTAATGCAAATGAAGAGGAATATCTGGCTTCGGAACAAGGGCAGGTTTTTATTGCTTCGGCTATTTACAGAGCTTTTAAAGAATATAAGCAAAACGTTGAGAAAGCAGGTTACGTACAGGAGCTTGCTAAAGTTAATGAACCGGTTGTTGAACAAAAAACTGAAGAACCTGAATTGAATGGTAATATTGCGTTCAGGGTACAATTTGCAGCTTCAAAAGAAAATCTGCCATTAAATGATCCGGGTTTTAAATCCCTTGGCAAGATTAAGAAATATTTACATCAGGGAATGTACAAATATACCTCCGGTGATGAAACAAGCCTCGAAGCAGCTTTGAAACACAAAGAATATGTTGTGAAAAAAGGATTTAAGGATGCTTTTGTGGTGGCTTTCATTAACGAAGAACGAATTGCAATTGATAAAGCTGTAGAGATTCTTCAGAAAAGAATGCTGGTAAACTGAATAAACAAGCTGACATAAACAAGTTACTTTATTTTGGTGTTTAAAATGCCATTAAATCATCATTAAAAACCATAGAATAAGCCCGAATTCAGCATTCATTTATTACTTTTGCATAGTCTACAATAAACAGAAACAAACAGACCCATGAAAATAAGAAGTGAAATAAAAATAGCCGCATTATTAATTGTTGCGCTCACAGCTTTTATATGGGGATATAATTACCTTAAGGGAAAAGATCTTTTTACCAAGAAGTTAATTGTTTATGCCAAATATGATGAAGTCGGAGGGCTTGCCAGCGCCAATCCGGTATATGTTAACGGATTGAAAATAGGGCAGGTGAATCAGGTTTATTTTGAAGGTGGAAGATCGGCACGTATCATTGTGAAAATGATGTTGAACCGTGATCTGATAATCCCTAAAAACTCAATAGCCAGAATTTTCAGTGCTGACCTTATGGGCTCAAAAGCCATTGATATTGTTCTTGGGAATTCCAATCTCATAGTTGAAATGAACGACACACTTCAGTCTGATATACAGGCAAGTCTGCAAGAAGAAGTAAACCGTCAGGTTCAGCCAATTAAAATGAAAGCCGAAGAACTGCTTTCATCCATTGATACCCTCGTTACAGCTATTCAAACTATTTTTAATGAAGAAGCCCGTATCAATATTGCACAGAGTTTTGAAAGCATTAAGCTTACCATACATAGTATTGAACATGCAAGTTTCACCATTGACACCCTCATACAAACCGAAAGACGAAGGCTGACAGTTATTCTTGAAAATATTGAAGCAATATCTACCAATCTCAGGAGTAATAATAAAGAAATCACTGAGGCACTAAGAAATATAAAAACTATCAGCGACTCGTTAGCAGCTTCAAATATCAGGGAAACTTTCAGTCACCTCGAACATACAATGAACAATCTGAATCAGATCCTCGGAAAAATTGAAACCGGTGAGGGAAGTCTTGGTTTGCTGATAAACGATAAACAATTATACGAATCGCTTGAATCGGCATCAAAAGAATTAACTGATCTGCTGGAAGATATGAGGTTAAATCCGGGTCGGTATATTCATTTTTCAGCTTTTGGCAGCAGGGCTGCGAAACGACCCTATACACCAAAAGAAAAATAGCAGCTATTTTTTGAAAATATCGATCCATTCCAGCGGTCTTTTACTTTCCAACCAATTAAACCCTCTTAAAATCCTTTCCGGTTCTAAAAGATCCACCTCAGGAAACATGGTTCCATCAGGTTTCTCAAAATAAAATACCTTCTTTATATTATTGTCTTCCAACTCAATACGCATACGGCTACTAATAGCTTTATTTATTCCAATCAAATTGCCATCATCTTCTTTTACATAATAAATGGTTTCGGCATTTCCTGAAACTATGATATAATCAAGCTCTCCTTCATTAAAATAGCCGGTCATGGTCCTGCCCCTTACCTGATTGAATTGAAGGCTATCACTACGGTTGACAATAAATGCCGAATGATGTAAGGTAAGAGTTTCTATAGCTTTACCATTTAATTTTACGTGAACTGAATCGGCTGAAAGCTGATTTTCGCCAGTCCATAGCAAAGGTTCGCGATACATTATGATAAGCGAGTCATTCATTTTATAAATAAGTGAATCACACATTCCCTGAAGATCACTTTTATAAAATTTAACCTTATTGTATGATTTGATCAGCTCAATATCCTGTTCTTCATTGAATATTGCCCGTATGGTATCAGAATGCAGATACAACGAGTCATTGTTTTCAATAAAAATAGCCAGAGGAGTTTCTGTAATAAAGGTATAACCCAGATTTTTATAATACTCGGCATAATCACCTTTTAATATAACATGCTGTACGGTATCAGCAATAACAACGTTTTCAAAAGCTTTTGCAACTTCAGTGCTGCGGTCGTAATAAAGACTATCGCCACGAATATCGTGCTCGCCATTTATAATATTTGCGTTTTTGTTGAACTGAGACTTATTGTTTTGAGTGTCGTACCAACCATTTTCGCAATAAATATAAGTATCGTCTGCGTCTATCACAGTAGGACCAAAAAAGTTTGCAACCTTGCTTGTAGTATGATAAACCAAGGTATCGGAATTCATTATATATTCCGGATTTATCAATACAACATCTTTGCGGAAATGAACACGCTTTTCTGATGTCATATAATAACCTCTAAGGCTGGTTAATTCGTTTTGCTCGTCAACTACCTTCCCCGATTGCTCGTAATAAGCAATACCTGTATTGCGATTATAATTTAATTGATTGGTTGTCAGGGTTGTTTTGCCGTCATGCAAACGAACATTGTAAAATATTTCAGCCAGACGAGTATTGCCGTTGTATTTCAGATAATCGCCATACAAAAATAACGTATCACCGGAATTTATTTTTACATTGCTGAAAGCTTCAAAACTGTTTTCTAGTTCAATCATGTTGGCGCTATCGCAATACATTCTTATCTCTTCATGTTCAAGAACAACATTTCCCACCAGACGCCTGATATCTCTTCCAGCCCGGCGTTCAAAACGTAACTCATCAGCCTGGATGATCTTTATCCTTGCCGGAGCCTGCTTTTTTTCTTGTAAAGCAAAGCTTTTACCAATTATCAGTAAAAGGCTTCCAAAAATTATACTTAAAATAAGTTTCTGTTTCATTGCCGGCAAAATTACATAAAGCTCCGGGTAAGATATATGAGTAAACGAAATTAAGGGTTTTGGTATTGCCTGTTTTAATCAGACCCTAATGTGTTAACACGCCTATGAGTATTAATGCAAGGCTTGGTTAGTAAGACGGGATGGATGTTATCACACCCCTTCAGGGTTTGGGTTATGTTTGCTATTGTGTCTTTTATAATCATTTCACCTCTTCGAGGTTTTGGTTATTTCAATATCTGGTGTTTTTTTAATTCCGATATTTATTGGTAAGTCCCGAAGAGATGATATTTTTATAGCATATAATGGTTACACATGTTCATAACCCCGAAAGGGTGAAATAGTTAATACAGCCAATCATGTTGTAATCATGCCACCCCTTCAGGGTTTGGTTATGTTTGTTATTTTGTCTTTTATAATCATACCACCTCTTCTAGGTTGTATTGGTTATTTTAATGTCTGGTGTTTTTTATAATTCCGATATTTATTGGTGAATCCCGAAGGGATGATATATTTATAGCATAAAATGGTTACGCATGTTTATAACCCCGAAGGGGTGAAATAGTTAATACAGCCTATCATGTTGTAATAATGCCACCCCTTCAGGGTTTGGGTTATGTTTGTTATTGTGTCTCTTATAATCATATCACCTCTTCGAGGTTGTGTTGGTTATTTTAATGCTTGGTTATACTGCATCGTTTCTTTTTCTGTGCTTATGCACAACATCTTTTAGGCAGGTAAAGATAAAACTTTTTTGAACGTAAAATATAAAAATTGAAAGGAAGAGATGGGCAATGGAGAATGGAGGGTTGATGTGTATGTGAAAATAATGGCATTCGGTAAAACCATTGTACTCCTTTGGGATAATTCACATTTGTAGGGTGTTTTTTAAAGCCTTTTATTCTTTTTTGATGAGCCTGTTTCAGTCATTGACAACATAAAATACCTAATTTTGTAACGACTTTAAAAACATTCTATAACTTACTGTATGCCGGCAGAACTTGATCCCCGCCTGAACTATGAAGCCACCAAAGAAGCCATTGGTTATGTTTCGCGCCATAATGCCACCCAAAGTGATTACGACCGTTTGGGTTTCATGTCGGGTCTTGAAGTACATCAGCAACTTAATACCTCCCGGAAACTTTTTTGTCGCTGCCCAACGGGAATATATCAGGAACCTGATGACTATGATGCTGAAATTATACGCCACATGCGTCCCACTCTTGGTGAATTAGGCGAGCACGACAGTACGGCGTTAATGGAGTTCAAAACCAGAAAGACAATTATTTACCGCGTAAAAGGCTCTACTGCCTGCACTTACGAAATTGACGATGCAGCTCCATTTCTTATTAACCAGGAAGCTCTGGCACAGGCTATTGAAATTTCGCTGTTGTGCCGTTTAAACATTGTTGGCGAAGTCCATATTACCCGAAAACATTATCTTGACGGAAGTATCCCCGCTGGGTTTCAGCGTACTGCAATAATTGGCGTTGAAGGCGAAATCCCGCTGAAAGACAAAAACATTCGGGTTATTCAGCTATGTATTGAAGAAGATACCTGTCGCGAGGTTTCTGACAAAGGTCATGTCAGAGTGTTCAGAACTGACCGCATGGGAATGCCACTCATTGAGATCGTAACCTATCCTGATATGGTTAACCCCGACGAAGTCATGGAAGCCTGCAATTATATCCGTTTTTTGAACCGCAGCACCGGAAAGGTTCGTACCGGAATGGGAGCCGCCAGGCAGGATGTAAACGTTAGCTGCAAAGGCGGTGCACGTGTGGAAATAAAAGGAGTGGCTCATACCAAATGGATACCTGAACTTACTCATAATGAGGTATTCAGGCAGTATGCATTGTTAAATATCAGAGCCAGATTGCTTGAATCATACCCCGATTGGAAAAATTGGAAAATATCTTCACAAAAAATATCACGCAAAGACATCCAGTTCAAATATGAACCACTGGCTTTTGCTCAACGCGACAAACTAACAGTTTATGCTGTTAATCTGCCCGGATTTAAAAGTATTTTGTCTCATTTTACCCAACCCGGTAAAATATTCGCCGATGAGATAAGCGACAGAATAAAGGTAATCGCTTGTATTGACAAACCTAATATGGTTCATTCAGAAATGATCAATTCAGTTTTAGAACCGGAAACCATTAAGAAAATCGAATCATTGCTGCACGCTAAGGAAAATGATGCTCAGGTTATAATCTGGGGACCGTCCGGTGATATCCCTACAGCTCTTGAAACCATTGAAGAGCGATGTATTCTTGCTTTTCAGGGTGTACCGAAAGAAACCCGTAAATCATTTAAGGATGGTACAACCATCTTTGAGAGAGTGCTGCCGGGTGCCAACCGTATGTATCCTGATACTGATTCTCCACCCATCCCGCTAAAGGATGAACATATTGAAGAAATAAGAAAACAATTACCCGAAGATGTTATTGACAGATATCATAAACTTAAAAACTGGAATGTGCCGGAAGACACCTATATCTATATTTTTAAGAAAAATCTTTTTCCGCTTGCAGAAAGGATAGTAAATGAATTAGATGTACCTCCATCATTCTGTGGAACTTTCTTCGGACATACTCTGAAAAACATAGAAGGGCGTTACAAACCCTCGTCTGCATTTAATTATAAGACTATTTACGGACTTTTTAAATTTCTGAAAGAAAAAGGACTGGATTTTGAACTTGCCAAGAAAATGATGCCAGTGGTTTATCAATATCCAAAAATGGAATTTGATTCGGTGCTGGTCAACATAAATTATAAACCGGTTAAGAAAAAAAATATCATAGACCATATTTCTTTTCTGAAGAAAAAATTCATTCCAAAACGAAACCATCGTAACCCAAATGATGAAAACAACTGGATAATGGGGCAATTAAGGCAGGCTGCCATTGGTAACATGTCTTTAACCGAATTAGCACAACATCTTAAATAACAGGCACTTAAAATGAAAAACAGATTAATTAGGAATATAAGTTTCATAGCTGCATTATTTTTATTTGCAGCACCGACATTGCATGCTCAGCAGCAATATGTGTATAATTCAGATATTGACAGCGTAATTGCTTATTATACTGATAAAATTGACCCGGATCAAATTGCTTCATACATGCAGGAGCTGGAAAATATGGGTACCAGATTTTGTCTTGCTGAAAACAGAAAAGAAGTAGCTGAGTGGATACAAAATAAATTCATAGCATTTGGCTATCCTGACACTTATCTGGATTCATTCCTGATGATCAATACTTATCAGGGAATTTCCTATGAAACCTGGCAATACAATGTTATAAGCTCTATCTCCGGTCATTCCCGTCAGGACGAAATTTATATTCTTGGAGCACATTATGACGATATCATTTCACAACCGGGTAACCCGTTCATAATAGCTCCCGGAGCCGATGACAATGCCAGTGGTGTTGCTGTTGCCCTTGAAGTGGCACGTGTTATGAAAGAATATAATTATCAACCCGAAGCAACTATAAAATTTATAGCTTTTGCAGCCGAAGAAGTAGGTTTGAAAGGAAGCTGGAATTATGCTGAAAAGGCTTTTGATAATAATACGGATATAAAAATGATGATCAACAACGATATGATCAGTAATAATACTGCACCTGAGGAAGATTGGAGGTTTAAGCTGTATAAATATAATGAGGCAGAATGGCTGGCTGAACTTGCCAAATATATTGCATTGAATTTCACAACATTAAATGTTGAAGAGTTTGTTCATACCTCTGCAAATACTGATAGCTGGCCCTTTCATCATTACGGATACAGTGCGGTATTTCTTCATGAACATGAATTTTCGCCATACTATCACTCGGTAAACGACTTGGTAGTTAATACAAACAAATATTATGCTGCTGAATTAACAAAAGTATCACTTGGTATGCTGGTGCATGAGAACGGTACCGGAATTAATGTAAATGGCATAGCTCCTATTTTATCTGTTAGTTCAAGGCTTTATCAGAACTTTCCAAATCCTTCTTCGGGTCATACAACAATTAAATATTCATTATCAAAACCCGAAAAAGTTACTTTACAGATATTTGATGCTGCAAACCGTTTGATGGCTGTATTGTATGACGGATGGCAGGAAACCGGTACACATCAGATCATTTTTAACACTTCTGATCTGGCTTCGGGAATATATTTCTGTCGCTTGCAAACAGATAATAATTCAGCTACAATTAAAATGGCAGTTTACAGGCAGGATCTCACAAAAAACTGAAACAACTGATTGATTAATAATTTGTCCTTATCAACTAAGTATAATAATGAGCGATGATTTTTTTCAGGGATACAAAGGCAAGGCACTCAAAACGCTAAAAAAATATCAGGTCAGGGTTTGGGGGCATGTGCATGTGAACACAACAAGGGGTGTTTTTCATGGTACTATACTGCCACGAGCCGAAAATGACGACAGCAACCATATTGTTTTAAAGATCCCAAGCGGTTATAATTTGGGCATCAATGTTGCCAATATCATTGAGATGACCGAAACGGACTATAAAAAAGTATCATATAAAATTGCTGAAAAGAAATTCCCATTTTCTCCTGAATTACCAAACGTAAAATTATTTGGCACCGGAGGCACTATTGCTTCCCGTCTCGATTATCGTACCGGAGCTGTAATTCCGGCATTTTCGCCGGGTGAATTATATGGTTCTGTACCCGAATTGGCATCCATTTGTAATTTATCAACAGAAAAATTATTTTCGATCTTCAGCGAAAACATGGGTCCTGATCAGTATAGAAAGCTTGCAATAGCCATTGGCAAAGAAATTGAATCAGGCATTGATGGCATTGTTATCGCTCACGGTACTGATACTATGCATTATACTGCTGCAGTTCTAACATTTATGGTTCAGAACCCTCCAATCCCCATTGTTCTTGTAGGCTCGCAACGTTCATCCGACCGTCCCAGTTCCGATGCCGCACTGAATCTTATGTATGCTACCACAGCCGCAGGCCACGGCAATATTGCAGAAGTTATGGTTTGTATGTTTGGATCTACTTCTGATAAATATGGATTTTTACACCGGGGAACAAGGGTGAGGAAAATGCATTCATCATGTCGTTCCACTTTCCGAACCCTCAGCGACCATCCCCTTGCTACTGTTACTCTTGATGGTGTTAAACCTTTAAAATCAAAATACAACCAGAGGAGAAAAGACAAAAAAGTAAAAATCCTTCCCTTTTTTGAAGAAAAAGTTGCACTTGTGTATTATTACCCCAATATGCAGCCCGATATTATCGAAATGATGATTGAGCGGGGTTACAGGGGTATTATTATTGCCGGAACCGGCCTGGGACACATAAACAAACCTCTTTATCCTGCAATTGAAAAAGCTGTTAAAAACAATATTGCTGTTTACATGACGGTTCAAACCTTATGGGGTTATGCAAACATGTTTGTATATGAAACAGGACGAGATTTAATTGCAAAAGGTGTAATTCCTGCTGAGAATATGCTACCCGAAGTCGCCTACATAAAACTGGGCTGGGCTTTGGGTCAGACAAGCGACCTTGAAGAAGTAAAAAGGATCATGTTAGCCCCTGTAAATGACGACATTACGTTGCGTGAACCATATAATGGCTATCTTGTTTATCAGGGTGGAGTTCCTGAGGTTGAGGAATTTATCCGCAAAGTACATAAATGATTGAATTTATCTATTTTTGTAAATACAGCTCGCAACAAATCAGAGCTTATCATGTTAAACACATAATAAAGGATCTGAAGTTTTTATAAAAATTTCAAACCAGATAAAAACAGATTTTCAAAAATTAATTAATGCACCAGGTTTTAATAGTTGATGACGATCCTACTTTCTGCATGATGCTAAAAACATTTCTTGAACAGAAAAACTTCGGGGTTAAGGCAGTATTCAGTGCAGGAAGCGGGTCAAGAGCATTCCAAGATTTTGATTTCGATATTGTCCTTACTGATTATCGCCTTCCTGATAAAGATGGTATTGAACTTCTTAAAGAATTCAAATCACTGAAACCGGAAACACCGGTAATACTTATGACAAGGTATGCTGATATCAGAATGGCTGTGAATGCTATTAAACTCGGGGCTTTTGAATATGTTACTAAACCCGTTAATCCTGATGAGATTCTGCTTACTATCCGGAATGCTTTAAAAAAGAAAGAAGAAACTGAGAAACAGCGCGAAAGAATAAGTAAGGGATTCAATATAAGATCTACCGATTTTCAGTTCATAGAGGGTAAAAGCGCTGAAGCACAAAGGATCATGCAATATGCCAGTTTGGTTGCACCTACTGATATATCGGTAATAATCCATGGTGATAGCGGAACAGGAAAAGAATATATTGCACGAACCATTCATCTGAAAAGTAAAAGGAAGAACAAACCTTTTGTGGCGGTTGACTGCGGAGCCCTGTCAAAAGAGCTTGCAGGCAGCGAATTGTTCGGGCATATGAAAGGTTCGTTTACCGATGCACATACTGATAAGGAAGGGCAGTTCCAGATCGCTAACGGAGGCACTTTGTTCCTGGATGAAATCGGGAACCTGTCGTATGAAATCCAGTTAAAGCTGTTACGTGCCACTCAGGAAATGAAGATCCGGCGAATTGGCGGAACACAGGATATAAAGATAGATGTACGGATTATTGTGGCATCGAACGAAGATCTGGACAAGGCTGTGAAAAAAGGAACATTCAGAGAAGACCTTTATCATCGCCTCAACGAGTTTAAAATTGAAATGCCGTCTTTGAAAGATCGTAAAGATGATATTGAGATTTTTTCCATGCACTTTCTAAAAAAAGCAAATCAGGAGCTCGAAAAAAATATTGATTCTATTGATGAAAGAGTGATGAATAAATTCATGATTTATTCATGGCCGGGAAATATTCGTGAACTCCGAAATGTAATAAAGCGCGCTGTTCTGCTGGCTCAGGAACATACAATAACCATTGACCTGCTTCCTTCAGAAATATTACAGCCTGCTGAAAACAACGACAAAACCTCATTAGATACTACTGATCTGAAAGCCATATCAGAAGCCAACGAACGTCATTTAATTACAAAAACACTGGAAAAAGCCCATTATAACAAAACCAAAGCAGCGCAAATGCTTAATATTGACCGCAAAACCCTTTATAATAAAATGCGGTTATACGGCATCGAAGGTTAAAAATTCAAATTATTCGTATTCCTTGGCTTTTTTCTTCAGTTTAGGAAAAACAGAAGCACTCTTTTTCCTGATTGAAGCTATAAGGTTTTTAAATTCACGATGCTGGGGATTTCCATTGATCTTTTCAAGTTTGAGCAAATCTTCTGTTACGCCTTTCATGCCTAAGTGTGCATATGAAGTGAGCATTCTGTGAGCAAGAGTGGAAATAGCTTCGTAATTGTTTTCCTTTAAATTTGCTTCAAGGGTTTTAATGTTTTTAGTATTTTCATCCACAAACGAATTAATGATAACAGCCACAGCTTTTTTATTTCCTCCAGCAAAACGTTTAACATCGCTGAGGTCAAATTCCATATCTTCTGATGTATGTTCATCCGGCTTCTCAGCAACAGTTTGTATGCTTGTTTTATAATCAAATCCAAATTGTTCGGCAAGCTTCATAAACAGTTCACTTTCGCGATAAGGCTTTAGTATATAATCGTCCATTCCCGATTTCATATAATGATCAAGATCGTCTTCCATAATATTTGCCGTAATGGCAATAACAGGCATTGAAGCTTTATCCAGATCTGCAATAGCACGGATTTTTTGAGTAAGCTCAATACCGCTCATATCGGGCATATGAATATCGGTAAGAATTAGATCGTATTCGTTTTGCATGATCATCTCCAACGCCTTTTCGCCGCTTGAAGCAAAATCAACCCTGACATCCCAGCGCTCGAGGATCATGGTTGTAAGCTTTATATTAAACGGATCGTCATCAACAAGCAAAATATATTTGTCTTTCAATACATCTGATTCTATTTTCTCCATTTCCATTGAAAGCAATAAATCGTCAGCATCAGCAAACGTATAGGGTATCTCAAAATAAAAAACAGAGCCTTTGCCTTCTTCTGAAGCAACACCAATAAGTCCATCCTGCATCTCGATAAGGCTTTTGCTGATAGTAAGCCCCAGACCTGTGCCACCAAACTTACGGCTCAGAGAAGAATCAGCCTGGGTAAAACCTTCAAAAATGCTATTAAGTTTTTTGGGGTGAATACCAATGCCTGTATCATGAACTTCAAACCTTACTTTCACTTGATTTTTCAAGACAAAAGTGCTGCTGGTCTTACGACAGATCACAAAGACTTTTCCTCTTTCAGTAAACTTTATTGCATTCCCAACCAGATTAAAAAGTATTTGCTTCAGGCGCAATGGGTCGCCAATTAATTTCTCGTTATTATCAAACTCAATATGATAGCCAAACCCGATTCCTTTTTCTTTTGCTCTGATCCTGAAGGTTCTGTAGGTTTCAGCCATTACATCTTCAACTGAGAACGGAATTTTTTCGAGTTTAAGTTTACCTTGTTCCAATTTGCTGAAATCCAGAATATCATTAACCAGCGATAATAAATGATCTGACGATATCTTAACAGCATTCAACTGATCAGTTTGTTCCTTATCAAGAGCTGTCCTACTCAGTTGTTCTGAAAAACCAACTATTGAATTCAAGGGGGTTCTTATCTCATGGCTCATCGTTGCAAGAAAATCCTCCTTCACTTTTGCAAGTTGTTCGGCTTTTTGCTTTGCAATGAAAAGCTGGTTTCTAAAGAAATTACTTCTTGAAATGGATCGCAAAATAAAAAACAGAAATATCAGGATTATAAACAAACTTGCAAGCATTACAGAGCTTATAAGCATTACCGATTTCCCGGCAACGTCGCTGGCATCAGTTATTTGCTGCGATACCAGTGCCGTTTCTTCCTCCTCAAGTTCAGCAATTATATCCATTATCTGGCTGATGATCAGGGAGTTATTTTTAAGCAGTTCCAGTTCTTTTTCAAAAAGCTGTGCCTGTATCTGAGTTTCCTCTACTCTCAGTTCATTCAGTATTTTTTGAATGCGATACAGAAGCACGGTATCGGTTTGAACCAGAATACTGGTATCTCTAACAATTTTTGTTTCACGTAGAACCTGCTCAATGGGTTTTATTATCTCTTCGGTTTTTTCTTCCTTACTTGAAAAAAGACTGGCTATCCTGGAAAAAAAGCTTTTTGACTGCTCTACTTTTTTTGTCTCTTCAGGTTGTTCAATCAAAAGAGTATCAATAAGCGACTCAGTTACTGATGTTTGCGTATAAATCCGGGTTCGGGTAGTATCAGGAGTAGTTTCACGTAGTTTTTCAAGTGCCAGTTTTGAATAATTCACCGAATCGGCAGCCCGTTTAAATATCATAAACTCATCAATGTTTCTGAGCCTTGTATTCAGCAAAACCGAAATCTGGCTAACCTTGCCAAACTGCATATAATTTTCGGCTGTAAGAAGTTTCAGGGTATCAATGTTTTTATTGGCTTTTTTAATATACGATAGATAGTTCTTAAAATATTCCTCATCCTTCATGAGTATATAGATCCGCATATTGTTTTCGGCTTCTGTCAGAACAGAAAATGTTTCTCTGAGTTTTGGAAGCTTTTTACCAGGCCTTGAAAGCTCAATCACACTCTTTAGCAATTTCGAAGTACTCTCATAAGTAAAATACCCGGCCGCCACTACAGTAAGAAAAGCAAAGGTAAAGCCCAGGATCACATTGGTCCTTATGCCATAGGTTCTGATATGAAGCTTTTTTTCTGACATTTTAGCCTAAAAAATCTCAACAATTTTTTGAGTATAAAAATACTATTTTTTCTTAAAATTGAAACTATTGAATCAATCAAAATATTGTAATGATTCAACATCTAAATTCAATAAGGTGGTAGAGCCGATGGATTGTAACTAAAACTTATCAGTATTCAATGTCAAGTACTACAGGACAATGATCGGAGTGCTTTGCCTGAGGAAGGATTTGTGCACCCTGCAGATTCCCGGCAAGGTTCTCGGTAACCATGTGATAATCAATACGCCAGCCCAGATTCCTTGCTCTTGCGTTCGCTCTGAAACTCCACCAGGTATATTGATGTGGTTCCTGATTGAACACTCTGAAAGTATCAACAAACCCTGAAGAAAGAAAATATGTCATCCATTCTCGCTCTTCAGGCAGGAAACCTGAGTTCTTTGCATTTCCAACCGGATCGTGGATATCAATAGGTTTGTGACAAATATTATAATCTCCGGAAATTATCAGTTTTGATCGGCTTTGACGTAATGACTGAACATAATCATAGAAATCGCTAAGCCAGATCATTTTAAAAGCCTGACGCTCATCTCCGCTAGAACCCGAAGGATGATAGACGCTGACAATGCTCAAATCTCCAAAATCAACCCTGAGAAATCGCCCTTCATCATCATATTTTGAAATCCCCATTCCGTAAATTACGTTATCAGGAACTTTTTTGGTAAGGATCCCCACACCGCTATAACCTTTTTTCTTAGCTGAATACCAGTATGATCTGTAACCAAGAGCTTCAAATTCAAGAACGGGTATCTGTTCAAATTGTGCCTTGGTTTCCTGTAGGCAGAGCACATCAGGGTCAGCAGCCCTGAGCCACCCGGTCAGCCCTTTAGATACAGCCGAGCGAATGCCGTTGACATTATAAGTAATAATTTTCATTTTAGGAATTAAGAGTAAACAAGAAAACTGCTAAAGTAGGAAAAGAATTAGTAAACGCAAGTCCTGAACTCTGAACAACATGAATTAAACATTGCAATTAAAGATTTATCTCCTTGTTTTTTCAATAAATGTGGATTCGGGATTGCCTTAGTTGTGGAAAACTCTGTTAAATTAAGTTTCAAGCTTTTTATTATCCCAGGCTTTTATTGTCGAAACTGATGTCTTTAACATTAAGCTGCAGATTAACATTTCCATTCCAGAAATTTTCTTCAACATGATAACAAATGCTAAAAGGTTCGCCGGATAAGATCTTATTTATATGCTGTCCTTGCTGAAATGCAATTGCTGAGAACGGGAAACCTCTGGTTTCACGATGTACCACTTCGAATTTCAGATGGTTTTTTCCAACAACCCTTGCATTACCTGTATCAATCAATCCACTGGTTTGAAATATCGGCGACATATTTCCTGGGCCAAAAGGAGCAAACTGCTTTAGAATTCTCATGAATTTGGAATTGATCTGATTAAGATTAATGGTAAGGTCAATTTCAACTTCAGGAATTAACATGCTTTCGGTAATATTTTCAGAAACAACCTTACCAAAACACTTGCAGAAGGAATCAAATTTATCGGGTATTATTGATAGTCCGGCGGCATATTTATGGCCTCCGAAATGCTCAATATACTCACTGCAGGCATCAATAGCATCGTAAACATCAAAATCTTTAACTGAACGTGCCGAACCGGTAATTGTATCATTTGATCTAGTAAATACAATAGTAGGACGATAATAGTAATCAGTTAAACGCGAGGCAACTATACCAATGACCCCTTTATGCCAGTCAGGATTATAAACTATTGTTGATTTACTATTTTTAAGCTCTTCATTTTCGTTTATCATATCAAGAGCTTCTTGTGTGGTTTGCATATCAAGGTTGCGGCGCGAAGTATTATACTGGTTAATTTGCGTTGCCATCATTGATGCAATTTCAAAATTGCCGGAAATCAATAACGCTACAGATTCCCTTCCGCTTTCCATTCTTCCTGCAGCATTGATGCGTGGTCCTATGTAAAACACCAGGTCGTTTATGTTCATTTCTCTGGTGAAAACCATGGTGTCAGTATTTATAATGCCGCATACTTCCATAATGGCAAGAATTCCAGGACGGGGTTCTGAATTTAATAGGTTAAGTCCCAGGTGTGCCAGAATACGGTTCTCACCAGTTATAGGAACAATATCAGCAGCAATGCTTATAGTAACAAGGTCCAGATATTTAATAAGAGATTTTTTTGATTCCTTCTCCCATGATTGCATTAATCCCTGGATAAGTTTGAACCCGATACCACAACCGGATAGTTCTTTATAAGGATAGTTACAATCCGTTCTTTTAGGGTCAAGCACGGCATAAGCCTGTGGAATTTCTTCGCCCGGGCGATGATGATCACAAATTATAAAATCAATATTACGTTCATTAGCGTAATTCACTTTATCAACAGCTTTTATTCCGCAATCGAGTGAAATGATAAGACTAAAACCATGCTCATATGCGTAGTCAATACCTATTTCCGAAATTCCGTATCCTTCGCTATAACGGTCGGGAATGTAATAATCCAGGCGCTCATACCGCTCTCTTAAAAACGAATATACTAATGCCACCGCCGAGGTTCCGTCAACATCGTAATCGCCGTAAACAAGGATCTTTTCATTGTTTTTCAGAGCCTGTGTTATACGTTCAACAGCTCGGTCCATATCTTTCATCAGGAAAGGATCATGCAAATGATCAATTTGAGGACGGAAAAAAGATCTGGCTTCATTAAAGGAATTAATATCCCTTTGAACCAGTAAATTGGCAATAACCTCGTCAATTCCCAACACCCTCTTAAGATGTTCGACTAACTCTTTATCACCCCTCTTCTTTACAACCCACCTTTTTTCCATGTTGAAATTTCTTGAATTACAAAAGTACCATTTTCTTTACAATAATTGAATATTCACAAGCTTTTAAAATAATAAAACAGACATATTACCGAATCCGGAGAATAATCCCCACCTGACAACAAAGGCTTAATATGATTAATGCATTAGTATCACAAAGTTTACAGGCTCTTGTACAAATATTGCAAGAATTAGAAACAATCATAAATCATTTTGATTTTCGTCAAATACCATGAATTTTATGATCTCTGTTCAGGTAATGTCGGACATCTTTCTGAAAAACACATCTTAAAATACTATAATTAAGCACATTGTCAACTAAAATTAACAATTTGTCACCTCATTTTATCTGCCTCATTACACTTCAATTACTACCCGGAGCTTTATTTACATATTTTAGCGTACGACTTAATTCATGAATTTGAACTAATTTTGCATCCAAAATAATTGTCAAATAATATTTCCATGAAAATGAAATTTAAATGTCCTGAATGTTCAAAGCTTTTTGAAGCCGAAGGAACAAGAATAGAATATCATAGCCCGATTTACGGGCCATGTGCTAAATATGTAGGATATTGCCCTGACTGCAATGTAGAAAGTGATGAATACCGTGAACCCAATCCCGGAAAGAAATATCAAAACTACGAACCAGTATCACCTCCCGGTTGCTGCTGTAGCGGCGGAAGTTGTGACTTTTAATTTAGTTTTCCATGAGATTTCTGAATTTTTGCATAGCAATTTTCATCTTTTCCCTTAAGGTTGATGCACAACCTGCTGATTATTACAGCAGTGCTACAGGTCTTACAGGAATTGCTCTGCAACAGGCATTGCACAATATCATCAAAAATCATCAGGCTCAGTCCTATGCTTCTTTATATGGTCATTTTCAGGTAACTGACTGCAAGCCCAATATGGTTGTTTGGGATATGTATTCCGATGTTCCGGGTGGTACACCGGCTTATATTTATCATTACAATGCCGGTGATGAATGTGGTAACTACTCAAGAGAAGGCGATTGCTATAACCGTGAGCATTCTTTCCCGAAAAGCTGGTTTGGAGGTAATATAACACCAATGTACACCGATCTTTTTCACCTGTATCCTACTGATGGCTACGTAAACAACCGCCGCGCCAACTATCCTTACGGAGAGGTCGGCTCTGCAACATGGACTTCAACGAATGGAAGCAAGGTAGGAAGCAATACATTTCCAGGATATTCAGGTATTGTGTTTGAACCTGTTGATGAGTACAAAGGTGATTTTGCCCGAACCTATTTTTATATGGCTGTCAGATATTACGGGCAGGATGGCAGTTGGCCCGGCAGCCCCATGCATAACGGCGCACAACTTAAACCATGGGCGCTTAATCTATTGAAAACATGGCATTTACAAGATTCGGTCAGCCAGAAAGAAATAGACCGTAATGATGTAGTTTATGAAATACAGGGCAATCGTAATCCTTTTATTGACCATCCGGAATTTGCCTGGGCAATATGGGGCGGATTAACTGCTATTGAAGAATTGATAGAAATAACCGGAATAACTGTTTATCCGGTTCCGGCAATTGATCATTGTTTTATATCATTTTCCGAACCCATTACTACCCTCCCGGTTTCAGCTTTGTTCGACCCTGCGGGAAGGCAAATAAATATCAGTACAAGCCTTGATAATGGCAATATTATGATTGATACATCCGATCTGCCAAAAGGATTTTATATCATTGCCATACAATTCGAAAATACTAATCCAATAGTTGCGAAAATTGTTAAATAAGCTGTCGTTTTTTCGAAATTATTGGACAAAAAGGTCTTGTTTTATAATACTGACATAGATCACCAATACCCTTATATGTTGTAAACCGTTTGATTAAACAATATTTATAATTTCAGACAGTTTATTTAAGATCGGTAATACTTTTAAAGATCAGTGGTATCTTTAACGTCCAATAAAAATAATACTACTTTGGTTTCACACCTTTGTTCATTTTTAATAATTAACTGACAAACAATATATTAGCATGAAGATATTAAAATCACTCCCTGTTTTTCTTCTTATGTGGTTGTTTTTAATTAAAGCCACAAATTCTCAGGGAGTAGGGATCGGGCAATGGAGAGAGCATTTGCCATATCAGAATGTAATTTCAATTGCCGAACTCGGTGATCTGATATATGCCGCAACGCCCTACAGCCTGTTTTACTATAACCGTTCGGATGCAAGCATATCGAGGCTGAGCAAAGTAAATGGATTGTCGGATGTGAATATCAGTGTTATAGCTTCCAATCCTGATCAAACCACACTTATTATTGCTTACTCAAATGCTAATATTGATTTGCTTCAGCAGGGCAATATCATCAGTATAAGTGATATAAAGCGCAAACCCATTATGGGAAATAAAACCATTAACAATATTACCTTTATCGGTGAATATGCTTACCTGTCATGTGGATTTGGTATTGTAAAACTGGATATAAAAAGGCATGAAATCGTTGACACATATTATATAGGCTCCAGCGGAACAAGTATCAAAATATACGATATTGCCTATTATTCGCCTGATTCAAGTATTTATGCCACTACTGAATCGGGTATTTTGTATGCTGATATTAACAGTCCTAATCTGGCTCATTTTATTTATTGGCACTCGGCAAATATTCCCGGAAGTTATTCAGCCCCGTTCAATCATATAATTAGTTTTCAAAACAAACTGATTGCAAACAAATCCGGGAACAATCAGAATAATGACACATTGTTTGTTTTTGACGGTTCATCGTGGAAACACTTTGATAACAGCCATACCAGAAGTGTTAAACAGTTAAAGACAGGTAATAACAAACTACTCGTCACACGCTATAACGAAGTATTTATTTATGATCAAAACTTTGCGGAACTTGTACGAATATCTGATTACAAATCAGGTACTATAAACTCGCGTGATGCCATTATTGCCGGCGATGGAAAGACTTATATCGCTGATATGGGTTCGGGATTAATGAGGCAGGCTGATAACGATTTCCGTTTTGAGTCAATAAGACCAAATGGACCTGCCTCTCATGAGGTTTTTGCAATGCAGGCAGCAAAATCAAATGTTTACATGGTTCCGGGTGCCAGAACAAGCTGGTGGGATAATACATGGAAATCGCCTTCACTTTCAATTTTCAAAGGACAAAACTGGACAACAAGGCATTCCTATAATACATCGGGCATGGAAAATTTCAACGACTTGTTGAGCATTGCAGTAGACCCTCTTAATCATAATCATTTATTTGTTGGTTCGTGGGGAAAAGGCATGTTTGAAATGCTTGATGAACAAATAGTTGCACGATATGACGAAACAAACAGCTCTCTCAAATTCCATACCCTGCGTAACGACTGGATAGGTGTAGGAGGCATTGCTTTTGATAATCAGGGTAATGCGTGGGTTACAAATAACCATTCCACAGATTTGCTTTCAGTAAGAAAAGCCGATGGAACATGGCGCTCATTTAATCTGAGTCCTGTTGCTTCAGCCATTGAGCTTGGGGATATTGTGATTGACCACAGCAACCAAAAATGGATGTTGCTTCGTCAGCACGGATTGCTTGTTTTTAATGATAATGGAACTATTGACAATATTGCCGACGACCAGAAAAGAATGCTCACAGGTGTTGCCGGTAATGGTAACATCCCAGGTTCAATAATACAAAGTATTGCAGTTGACCTGAATGGAGAACTTTGGATTGGCACTAACGAAGGGGTTGCTGTGATCAGAAATCCTGAAAATGTATTTACCGGAATTAATTTTGATGCCTATCAGCCATTAATCAACCAGGATGGTTATTGGGCAAACCTTCTTGTTACTGAGGCTATTACAGCCATTGCTGTTGATGGTGCAAACCGCAAATGGTTTGGAACTGATAAATCGGGTGTTTTCCTTATGTCGGCTGATGGCATGGAGCAGATATATAATTTCAACGAAGACAACAGCCCTTTACTTTCAAACTCTATTACTTCCATTACCATTGATGAAAATGGAGAAGTCTATTTCGGTACCACCCGAGGTATTATCAGTTTCCGCTCTACTGCCACTGAAACTGTTCCAGTACTCACTGATGTTGTGGTTTTTCCTAACCCTGTGCGTCCTGAATACAACGGACCTATTGCCATAAAAGGCTTAACGGGCAGAAGCGATATTAAGATAACCGATATTGCAGGAAATCTTGTTTGGAAACAGGATGCCACAAGTTCAGCTTACCAGCGCGATACCGGAGTTTTTGGCGGTCAAACCATTTGGAGTGGAAGAACTCTTGACGGACAGAGGGCAAGATCAGGAGTTTACCTTGTTTTTATTTCCAATAATGATGGCAGCGAAACCATGGTTGCCAAAATTTTATTTATGCACTAAAGTCATGCTTCATCAGGTTCGTGGCATTGTTCTGCATCATTTACGCTATTCTGATACAAGCGTCATAGCAAAGATCTATACTAATAAATTTGGACTACAATCATATCTTGTAAAAGGTGTTGGTTCGTCAAGAGCTAAGATCAAACTAGGAATGTTTGAATGTCTTAACCTGCTTGAAATGGTGGTTTATTACCGCGAAAGAAAAAACCTGCAAACTATAAGGGAACTGCATCTGGCTCATTTTTTCACGACCCTGCATACCGATATCAGGAAAAGCACTCTGGCATTGTTCATCAATGAAGTTATCAGCAAGTCAATAAAAGAAGAGGAAAGTAATCCTGCTCTTTTTGATTTTCTGTTTCAGATGGTACTTGATCTTGATGATCCGGATTTTTTCACTCCTGATTTTCATTTGCGGTTTATGCTGAAATTTTCAAAGTTTTTAGGGTTCGAACCCAGAAAAAACTATACCCAAAACTCATGGTTTAACCTGCGTGAAGGAATATTTGAAGATCTCCGTACAGGTTCCGGAGAATATATTGCTCCTGAATATACAGGTTATCTAAACGACCTGCTTTGCATGGATAATTTGTGCGAACCATCATTTTCAATACCGCCTCCTGCCCGTGCAATGCTGTTAAACAGGCTGATACACTATTACCGACTACACCTTCCGGAATTTGGTGAACTTAAGACTCCCGAAGTGCTTCATGAGATACTTAGTGCGTAAATTCAGGTATTACATAGATATATTGATTGAATTTATTAATGGCTTAGGGTTTTGTATTGAAAGATTTTATAATTTTGCACCCTCATTTTTGTTCTTTTAAATTTTAGTAATATATTTGAGGCATTGTAAACGATTTAGAAACAAAAAGTCAGGAAAACTGATGTTATATTTCTAAAACCGTTATACCCTCAAAATTACTTTGGTTAACATTATAATATATCCAAAGTTTGAACCGGATTAATCCTGTCCGATGGTGTAATGGTAGCACTGCAGATTTTGGTTCTGCCTGTCTAGGTTCGAATCCTAGTCGGACAACATAAAAAAGCCTTGTATTTCAAGGCTTTTTTATTGGTATTTGCTAAAATATTAACTGAATTTACTTTCCTGTATTAAAACTTTACGCTCCCCTGCCATGGCATTGTTTATACTTTTTACCACTGCCACATGGACAGGGATCATTTCTGCCAATTTTCTTCTCAACCCTGATTGGTTGTGTAACCTGTTGTTCACTTGTGCGGTGAGCCTGTGAAAGCATATCGGTACGCCCGGTTTTTAGCTGGCGGTTATCAATTCCTTTTGGCGTTCTGGCTTCATGAACATTCGAAGCATCCTGCAAGGGTAGTTTACCTTTTATCAAAAATGAAATAATCTCACGGTTGGTCTTTTGAAGCAGGTTCTTAAACAACTCAAACGACTCGAACTTATAAATAAGTAAGGGATCTTTTTGTTCGTAGGTGGCTGACTGTACACTTTGTTTCAGTTCGTCCATTTCGCGCAGGTGATCTTTCCACGAATCATCAATAATAGATAAGGTAATCCCTTTCTCAATTGAGGTGATGACTTCGCGGCCTTTATCCTCATAGGCTTTCTGCAAATTGGCAACAACCTGCATTGATTTAATACCATCAGTAATGGGGATGGCTATATTTTCATATCTGGTTTCTCTCTCAAAAACCTCTTTTATGATAGGATAGGTTCTCTCAGCAATAGTTATTGATTTCTCTTTATAGGCTTTTGAAGAAGTTTCAAAAAGCTTCTGCGTGATTGCATGTTGATTTAAACTCTGAAACTCTTTTTCGGTAACAGGATTATCAAGCAATAATGTTTTGATCAGAGTATCGTTAAAGCCGTGAAAATTGCGATCGTCATAATAATCGGCAACAATTTGTTCACACAGATCGTAAGTCATATTTGATATATCAATTGAAAGCCTTTCGCCAAATAAAGCATTACGACGTTTGCCATATATCACTTCGCGCTGGGTATTCATCACATCGTCATATTCAAGCAGACGCTTTCGAATACCGAAATTGTTTTCTTCTACCTTTTTTTGGGCTCTCTCAATTGATTTGGTAATCATTGAATGCTGGATCATCTCTCCTTCTTTTACTCCCATTCTATCCATAAGGCTGGCTATTCTGTCTGAACCAAACATACGCATCAGGTCATCTTCAAGAGAAACAAAGAATTGCGAACTTCCAGGGTCACCCTGACGACCTGCACGTCCGCGCAACTGACGGTCAACACGGCGCGACTCATGTCTCTCAGTTCCTATAATTGCTAATCCTCCAGCTTCCTTAACACCTGCCCCCAGCTTAATGTCAGTACCTCTACCAGCCATGTTAGTAGCAATTGTTACTGTGCCCGCTTTTCCGGCTTCCAGAACAACTTCTGCTTCCTTTTGGTGCAATTTGGCGTTCAGAACATTATGTTTAATATTCTTTCGTGAAAGCATACGGCTGAGCAACTCAGATGTTTCAACCGAAGTAGTACCTACCAGTACAGGTCGTCCGTGATCTATGAGTTCTTCAATCTCATTTATTACTGCATTGAATTTTTCACGTTTGGTCTTGTAAACCAGATCTTCACGGTCATCCCTAATAATTGGCTTATTGGTAGGAATTACAACAACATCCAGCTTATAGATATTCCAGAACTCACCTGCCTCGGTTTCAGCTGTACCGGTCATTCCCGATAGCTTTTTATACATTCGGAAATAATTCTGTAAGGTAACAGTGGCATAGGTTTGTGTTGCTGCTTCTATCTTAACATTTTCCTTGGCTTCAATTGCCTGATGCAAGCCGTCAGAATAACGCCTTCCCTCAAGAATACGTCCGGTTTGCTCATCCACAATCTTCACTTTATTGTCCATCACCACATATTCAATATCGCGTTCGAAAAGGGTATAAGCCTTAAGTAATTGATTTATAGTATGTAAACGTTCTGATTTTATTGAAAAATCCTGAAGTAATTCGTTTTTCTTTTCAATTTTTTCTCTTTCGGGCAGATCCAGTTTTTCAATTTCAGCAACGGCAGCACCCATATCAGGGATAATATAAAAATTGGGATCATCGTAGGCTTTAGTAATTAGATCTATTCCTTTGTCGGTCAACTGAACAGAATTATTTTTTTCCTCAATAATAAAATACAGTTCATCATCAATTATGTGCATGTGTTTTGACTGCTCCTGCATATAGAAGTTCTCAGTTTTTTGTAGTAGTGCCTTCATTCCCGGTTCACTCAAGAACTTGATCAGCGGCTTGTTTTTGGGTAATCCATGATGAGCGCGTAAAAGCAGTTCACCACCTGATTTTTCATTTTCAGAAGTAATATTTGTTCCGTCAAGCATATTTTTTGCGTCAGCCAGGATCTTTGTAACTAACGTTCTTTGAGCATTATATAATTTCTGAACTTCAGGTTTGAATCCTTCAAATTCCTGTTTGTCTCCCATAGCCGTAGGACCTGAAATGATCAGCGGGGTTCGGGCATCATCAATCAATACGGAGTCAACCTCATCAACGATTGAGAAATTATGAGGACGCTGAACCAGGTCTTCAACACCCCTTGCCATATTATCACGCAAATAATCGAAACCAAATTCATTATTTGTGCCATAAGTAATTTCTGCCTGATATGCATTACGGCGGGCAACTGAATTGGGTTCATGTTTGTCAATACAATCAACTCTAAGTCCGTGAAACTCAAATAACACACCCATCCATTCGGAGTCACGACGTGCCAGATAATCATTCACAGTAACAATATGAACACCCTTACCCGGAAGTGCATTCAGATATACAGGCAAAGTAGCAACAAGGGTCTTACCTTCACCAGTAGCCATTTCAGCAATTTTACCCTGATGTAGTACCATTCCGCCAATGAGCTGAACATCGTAATGCACCATATCCCATGTAATTTTATTTCCGCCGGCTACCCAACTGTTATGATAATATGCCTTATCGCCCTTTATTTCAACATTGGCAAGGGAAGCAGCAAGATGACGGTCGAAATCATTAGCAGTAACTTCAACCTGAGCATTTTCCTTGAATCTTCTCGCAGTTTCTTTAACAACAGCAAAAGCTTCAGGAAGTATCTTGTTGAGCATTTCCTGAGTTTTATCATAACTGGTTTTTTCAAGTTCGTCAAGCTCTTTATAGATTCTTTCTTTTTCTGAAATTTCCATTTCGTACTCTTCATCGAGCCGCTTACGCAGAGAAGCAATACGATTTTCTTCATCTGAAATATAATCTGCAATATTTTTTCTAAACTCAGTGGTTTTAGCTCTTAACTCATCATTACTGAGTTTTTTAATAACCTCATATGCAGCTTTGATATCAGAAAGTACGGGAAGCAACGATTTTACATCGCGCTGCGATTTTGTTTTGAAAAACTTTTTTAAAAAAGAAGCCATGTTTATAAAATTTTTAGATGCCCCACCCCGGTATAATCAGGATAAAAAACGTACCATAATCTGTTCATACGATATAATCATGACAAAAAGTCAGATATTGCAAAATTACAGAAAAGATTGAAGCCGCTTTCAGGCGGCTTCATATAAGATTAGTATTCATCTTCGTGGAAGAAAAAATCTTCCTTGGTTGGGTAATCAGGCCAGATGTCCTCGATGCTCTCATAAATTTCACCCTCATCCTCTATTTCATTAAGATTTTCGATGACTTCCGGTGGAGCACCCGATCTGATCGCATAATCAATCAGTTCATCCTTGGTTGCAGGCCAGGGAGCATCTTCGAGTTTTGAAGCCAATTCTAATGTCCAATACATTTATGAAAGTTTTTTTAATTTTTTGCAAAAGTAGTTTTTTTAACAATTAAATCAAGGGTTTTGTTTGATTTATGATAATCTCATGATTATCAGCTATATAAGTCTATATTCTGGCTTTCCAGAGAATCTCTTTGCCATTATTATCATAAATAAATTTTCGTGAAAGAACAAATAAATAATCAGAAAGCCGGTTTAGATAGCGTATAACGACAGGATCAACAGGATGTTGTATGTTTAATTTAATTGTTAAACGCTCGGCACGGCGGCATACACAGCGGGCTATATGTGCCATTGATGATAAACGATGTCCGCCCGGAAGTATGAATGAGCTTAACTCAGGAAGAGTTTCATTCATTTTATCAATTTCCTTTTCAAGCATTTTAACATCATCCTCAGTAAGTTTTGGCAATTCTCTTTTTGGAGGATTATCCGGATCGCTTGCTAAAAGTGATTCAGCAGTAAAGATCCTGTCCTGGATTTCCAGCAATAAGGCTTTTATATATTCATCGGCTGTTTCATCATTTATCAATCCAATAAAAGAATTCAACTCATCAAGGGTGCCATAGGCTTCAATGCGATCATGAAACTTAGGCACACGTGTTCCGCCCAATAATGATGTTTCACCTTTATCTCCGGTTTTAGTGTAAACTTTCCATTGTTGTTCCATATTTTCCAAATATAGTTTTAATAAAAAAACGATCTATACCGGAACTTTGTTCAGATTTCTGTTGTGAAGCTCAGAATACAAAATCCCGGAAGAAAATCCTACGGATATAAAAAAATACGCTTTATTCAGGTATCGGTACATCCTGATTTATCTCGTCAGATGCAATCTGCCCGTCAATAAGTCTTATGATGCGACGAGCATGACGCCCAATATCCTCTTCGTGGGTAACCACTATGATGGTATTTCCTGCACGATGAATATCCCTGATGAGATTCATGATCTCAATAGTAGTTTTAGAATCGAGATTACCTGTTGGTTCATCGGCAAGTATAAGTGAGGGATTATTAACAAGGGCGCGGGCAATTGCCACACGCTGACGTTGTCCGCCCGATAATTCATTGGGTTTATGATGAGTACGATCGCTTAGCCCAACAGAACTCATAACCTGATTAGCTCTTTCAATCCGCTGTGCTTTACTGATACCGGCATAGATCTGCGGAAGAATAACATTCTCAAGGGCTGTGGAACGTGGCAGTAAATTAAAGGTTTGAAATACGAAACCTATTTCCTTGTTTCTGATCTCGGCAAGGTGATTATCATCAAGTTTGCTGACATCTTTTCCGTTCAGAAAATACTGACCGGAAGTAGGGGTGTCAAGGCAACCCAAAATATTCATCAGAGTAGATTTACCCGAACCGGAAGGTCCCATCAGAGCAACAAATTCATTTCTTTTGATTGTCAAATCAATCCCGCGTAATGCTCTAACAGTTTCTGTTCCAACATGATAGTTCCTGACAATGCTCTTAAGCTGGATGATTTCCTGATTCATGGTTTTTAAATTATTTGAATTGCAAAAATAAGAAAGTTTGAGGTTTGAAATTTTTCTTAAATCTTTTCTGCTATTACCGATGTTCGCTATAAATTAAACAAACGCTAGTACACTACTGATTATAAATCACTTAAGCCAATAATATATTTAGCTGATTTGAATAATTTATTTTCAGGTGAACAATTTCAAAAAGCTCTCAGCACAAAATCCTCTTTGCTCAATTCTTTTCTGAAAAACACAATTCCTATCCTGAAAAGATCTATGCTTACACTTACACTCTGATGCTTTTTTATTTTCTTCCATGCCCGTGTCATACCCCGCGACCAGTAAATATCATCAAATACCATAATAGTGTTGTTATGGACCTTTTTCAGGCAGGTTTCAAAATACTCAAAGGTAGATTTTTCGCGATGATCGCCGTCAATAAAAGCAAAATCAAGGCGGGGTATGGTTTTAATTGTATTGCTCAGAACATACCGAAAATTGCCTGTTACAGACTCAATATTATTAATGCCAACTGCCCCAAAATTTCTTTTAGCAAGTTCAGCAGTGTTCTCACAACCTTCAACTGTAGTTACCTTAGCTTCAGGATTTGCAAGAGCCAGATACATAGTGCTGATACCCAACGAAGTTCCAAGCTCCAGAATATTTTCTGTCTGATAATAACGTACCAGCCTGAACAGCAAACGTCCCATTTTTTTGCTTATTCCGGATGAAGCAGCAATATCACTGATTTTCCGAAAACGTTTTTTAAAAGGTTCATTACCTGAGTCTGCTCCAAAATCGATTATTTCAATGGTTTTTTCTGACCTTTTACATTGTCGCACAACCTCATCAATCTGCTTGTATTCTTCATAAGTGCTTTTATCATTAAGAATCTGAGTAACAAAATCATACATAAATGGAGAGTGAATACCATATCTGGTTTTTGCTTTCAGCAAATATGATATATAACTCCCGGCAATACCTGAATTTAACATCAGATCAGTTATTTGTGTTATGGTTCGAAATTAAACTGATATTCAAAACAAAATATTATCAACCGCCCCATGTTTCCCTGTCAAGGCTACGATAATGTATTGCTTCTGCCAGATGTTCTGGTCGTATTTCTGAACTGTCGTCAAGATCTGCAATGGTTCGGGATACCTTCAAAATACGATCGTAAGCCCTTGCTGAAAGGCTGAGTTTTTCCATGGCTGTTTTCAGTAAAGCCATACCTGAACTATCTATTACACAAATGGTTCTTAACTGCTTACTGCTCATCTGAGCATTGCAGAATATATTTTTTTGATCGTCAAAGCGCTGTTCCTGAATATATCTTGCTTTTTCAACCCTTTCGCGAATTATAGAACTTGGTGTTGAAGAACGGATTTCAGTTAATTCCCTAAAAGGTACCGGAACTACTTCCACATGAATATCAATCCTGTCAAGCAAAGGTCCGCTAATCTTATTCAGATATTTTTGAACTGTTCCAGGCGGACAAACACAATCGCGTTCGGGATGATTATAAAAACCGCAGGGACATGGGTTCATAGCGGCTATCAGCATAAAGCTGCTGGGGTATTCAACTGTGAACCTTGCACGTGAAATAGTGATTACTCGATCTTCCAAAGGCTGTCTGAGCACTTCAAGGACAGTACGCTTAAATTCGGGCAACTCATCCAAAAACAATACCCCGTTATGAGCCAGCGATATTTCGCCCGGCTGAGGATTTGAACCTCCACCAACCAGAGCCACATCACTAATAGTATGATGGGGAGCACGGAAAGGTCTGACAGAAACCAATGAGTCTTCCTTGCTCATTTTTCCTGCAACAGAATGTATTTTTGTAGTTTCAAGAGCTTCATGCAGATTTAACGGAGGAAGTATTGATGGCAGTCTTTTTGCCAGCATGGTTTTTCCTGAGCCCGGCGGACCAATAAGTATAACGTTATGCCCACCTGCAGCAGCTATTTCAAGCGCTCGCTTTATGTTTTCCTGACCTTTCACTTCAGCAAAATCATGCTCATAATGATTAAGTTGAGAATAAAACTCTTCACGGGTATTAACCATCACCTGTTCGAGTCCTGCCTTACCATCAAAAAAATCGATAACCTGCCTGATATTTTCAGCACCATAAACTTCAAGGTCGCTCACTATAGCAGCTTCACGTGCGTTTTGCACAGGTAGCACAAAGCCTTTGAAGCCCTGTTTACGTGCTTCAATTGCTATAGGTAAAGCTCCTTTAATTGGCTGAAGACCACCATCCAGCGAAAGTTCACCCATGATGATAAATTCGTTAAGACGCTCTCCTCGTATTTGTTCAGAAGCTGCCAATATGCCAATCGCCAGTGTAAGATCGTAAGCTGAGCCTTCTTTTCGAATATCGGCAGGTGCCAAATTAATGGTGATTTTCTTTCCCGGAATTTTATAATTATTATTCTTCAACGCAGCTTCAATACGATGGTGGCTTTCTTTTACGGCACTATCGGGCAACCCAACCATCATAAACTGAACGCCTATGTCTATGTTGACTTCTACTGTGATAACTACGGCATTAATACCGTAAATTGCACTACCATAGGTTTTTACAAGCATATTACATTTTTAATTTTAGTAAAATGAATGGCTTTTTAAAATTTTCAATAAAAGTATGAAAAATTTCATTAGGAATACAGTCAGACATTTACAATCATTAAAACACATGTAGCTTAATATTTCCAACTTCAGCGAAAAACCCTAATTTTGTGCCATGTATTCTGTTAGTAATTTATCAGTTCATTTTACTGGCAATTATGTTTTCGACGACGTTTCATTTCTTATAAACGAAAGGGATCGTATAGGATTAGTAGGCAGGAACGGAGCCGGAAAAACAACTCTTATGCGTATTATTGTTAAAGAGATGGAGCCGGAAAAAGGAATTGTTGTTATACCAAACGGAAAAACAACAGGCTATTTGCCACAGGAACTTGAAACAAACAGTCAGGTATCGGTTTTTGCCGAAGCTTTAACTGCTTTTAATGAAGCCTTACAACTTGAAGCTACCATACAACAGATCACTGAAGAAATTTCTTCTCGCACCGATTATGAAACACAAGCCTATATTACTTTGCTCAACAGGCTTAATGATGCCAACGAACGTTTTCATTTTATTGGTGGGCAAACCCGTGAAGCTGATAGTGAAAAAGTACTTCTTGGACTTGGCTTTAAAAAAGAAGATTTCGACCGTTCATTGAAGGAATTTAGCAGAGGCTGGCAAATGCGTGTGGAGCTTGCAAAAATATTACTTCAAAAACCTGATTTATTACTGCTCGATGAGCCTACCAACCATCTTGATATAGAATCAATACAATGGCTTGAAGAATTTCTGAAAGATTATCCCGGTGCTGTTATTCTTGTTTCTCACGACCGTGCTTTTCTTGATGCTGTTACAAACCGCACTATTGAAATCTCGCTTGGAAAAATTTACGACTTTACAGCCAGTTATTCGGATTATGTTGAAATGCGGGAACAACAACGTGAGCTGCAATTGGCTGCCATGACAAATCAGCAGCGCGAAATAGCACAGATTGAAAGGTTTATTGAAAGATTCAGATATAAAAGTACTAAAGCAAGACAGGTACAATCTCGGATAAAGATGCTTGAAAAACTTGAGCTTGTTGAAATAGAACAAACTGATAGTTCGGCCATCAGATTACGTTTTCCGCCTGCTCCCCGTTCAGGAAAAGTAGTAGTTGAAGCTATTGATCTGAGCAAAGCATACGGAAATAAACAGGTTTTGAAAAATCTGAATTTTGCCGTCCTTCGTAATGATTTTGTTGCTTTTGTAGGGCGTAATGGTGAAGGTAAAACTACACTTTCAAAAATAATTGCCGGAGTACTTGATCATACTGGTTCACTGAATATTGGATATAATACTCATATTGGTTATTACGCTCAGAACCAGACAGAACTGCTTGATGGCGATAAAACTGTATTTCAGACCATTGACGATGTGGCTGTTGGCGATATGCGCCCCAAAGTCAGGGAGTTACTGGGTAGTTTCCTGTTCGGGACTGACGATATTGATAAAAAGGTAAAAGTACTTTCGGGCGGCGAAAAGGCCAGGCTGGCTCTAGCCCGCTTGCTGCTAAAGCCTGTTAATCTGCTCATTCTTGACGAGCCTACGAATCATCTGGATATGATCTCAAAGGACATACTAAAAACGGCTCTTATGCAATATACCGGCACACTGATCATTGTTTCGCACGACAGGGATTTTTTACAAGGACTTACAAACAAAGTGTTTGAGTTTAAAAATAATAATATCCGGGAATATCTTGGTGATGTATATGATTTTCTTCAAACACGTAAAATAGAATCACTGAGATCATTGGAACAATCGCAAACAAGTCGGGTTCAGGCTTCGAAAAGCCAGATTTCAGAATCAAAACAGCAATGGGAAGAAAGAAAAAACAAGGAAAAGGTACTTCGTAAATTACGAAACCAGATTGAAAAACTGGAAGACGAAATTGCTGTAATGGAAGCTGAACTTGCTAAAATGGATGAAATGCTTGCCGATCCGCTTCGCTATAAAGAAATACTGAACAATGCCGAAACCTATCAGCAATACAATGAAATTAAAACAGGTATTGAAAAACAAATGAGTCGCTGGGAAGAGCTCCATAATGAATATGAAAAAGAAGCTGCCGAATAGAAGCTACGTTAGTTTCTAAAGTAAGCACATTTAATTCTTAGGAATCTTTCACTCTGGTCATGTATGCCGCTTTACACATCAATCTTCATCAAAAAACAGATTGACTGATTTAACGCCATGCATTCTTTTAATATCGCCAACCAAATTTTTTCCCTTTGATTCATTTTTCAGGTTTATATAATATGAAAACTCCATTATTTCATTTTCCATTTCACCGAGAGTTTTTACATTGACTAATTTGTATTTACGGCAATATCTTTTAAACTCTTCAACAAATGGGTTATCTGCAAGATCACCTGTAAAAGCAGTTATTTGCAATAAAAACTCCCTACTTCGGGGTAATACAAAACTAAATTTACTCAATAATATATACACTCCTCCTACTACCAGGGTTCCGATAAAAGCGATAGAATATAGTTTTACACCTGCTGCTAGACCAATAGATAAAGAGAAAAAAATGAACATAATATCGGCAGCATCTTTTACTGCTGTTCTAAAACGTATAATTGACATAGCGCCAACCATTCCAAAAGCACGTGCAAGATTATTTCCTATAACCATAATTACAATGGTAGTGATCATAGTAAGCAGTATCAGCGAAATGGTAAATGATGCAGAATAGTTAAGCCCTTTGTATGTGTACTTGTATATCAATGCAATTATGATCCCACACACAAGAGATACAAGCACATTTGCAATAACCTCAACGGTAGAAATGCTGAAAACAAATACATTATAAAAATCATTGACCATACTTTCCTCCCATGAATTTAGTAAGTAATCATTTTTCGCTTTATACTGGCATCAAAGCCGAGCGTGTATTTTGAAATTGCCTCAAGCCTTATACCAAATTCTTTTACTAACGATTTTCCCCAAACAGGCATGGGTTCTTTAAAATATTTAATCTCCAAAACAAAATGCTTGTCAAACAAATAACTGAAATTGCCTTCTTCAAAAAGCATTTCAATGCAAGGATATCTAATGCTTCTGATATTTTTATCAAAAGTGATACGAACCCCGTGATTGAATTTTCCATGCCACGCCTCGCGTTCATAAACTATCAGCACACTGGGATGCAAAAAATCTTTTTTTACATGATACATAAACCTCCGGGCATCATCCACCTGAGTTTCACTCTGTTTAGGATTCAGAATATAGTCCTCAATACAACCTGATTGTAAAACATCATTTATATGTTCATACTTAAAATAACTTCTGTGTTTTTTAATTCTGTTCTCAATCTTTCGTTTTATTTCAAAAACCACAACCTTATCCGGTTCATACGTATTGTAACTTCTGATTCTGAATTTTCGGCGAAGTAACACCCCCGCACTTTTTTCATTATAAAAATCAAGGCTTCTGTTATCATAATAAATGCTCCGAACCGTATACTGCATTAAACCACTTTCTGATTTAATCATGTTTTTATCATGCTCAACAAAAGGCATAAGCCTGGATCTCAGATCATGAATTAAATCATTTGGCACCAGGTACTTGCGTTCATATCGGAGCTTATCCATTTTTAATTTGATTTTACAACTCTGAATAATCTTCTGATATATTCCGGTATTGTGATCAAACCGGCATCAATGGTGGCATCCATGATCATGCCCGAAAGCAAATCGCTACTATCATGATTAAAAACGGCAGTAACAAATACATTTTGCCGCTGACCAAGCATCTGAACAGAATTATCAATTGATGCGATCCGGGCATTATAAGTTGATCCTATTGTATTTGCCCTTAGTACAAGCTCATGTTCATTATCTACATAAGGCAATTTATAAATCTCTACTGGTAAAACCACTAATAGCTTTGAGCAGTCAGCAACGGTCAGAAAAATATCCTCATCATCAATTATGGTGCGCTGTCCTACTATTCTTCCATCAATTGGTGAGGTAACATAATAGGAAGAAAGCCGTTTTTCAGCCTGCTCAATCTGCATTTCAAGAGCGTGGATAGAAGCATTGATATAATCAATTTCTTCCGGTTTTGCTCCTGTAATCAGAGCTTCATAATTTGCTTTGGCAACATTAACATCCTGCTTTTTTACTATCAGTTCGTTATAGGACAGTTCGTATTCCTCAACAGAAATATATTCTTTATCAAACAACACTTCCTGACGTTCAGTAAGCTGTTTCTGAGTGTTGTATTCCTGTTCTGCCTTAACCATGCTTTCATATGCCATCCTGATCTTTTCCGGTTTTTCACCTGAAGTATATACTTTAAGCAAACTACGCTGTACCTGTAATTCAGCCATAAGCTCTACATATCTTTTTTCTTCTTCAGTAGAACTTATCAAACCAATAGTATCACCAAAAAAAACTTTATCAGAATCAAATAAATTCTCTTTTAGCTGAAACTGAGCCAGATCTCCTCTTTGAAACTGAGTAACAGTATATTGTGTAGCAGAATTGGTTAAATTGTTTTTAAATACTGAAATCAAGGTACCCTTGGCATCCTTTTTTAATGCCCATTCCTTTACCGGCATAACAATACCACGTGAATGCACATAATATGGAATTTGTATAAAATGAATCAGCAGAATCAGAATTATTATAATTCCGGCAATAACAGAAGTCCGAATAAATAATTTCTTCATCTCAATTAATTAAGGAATTCTTGCTCAGATGCATGGATTGAAACCTTTATAATCCTGCGCTCTTTAAAGTTCGTCAGTAATCAACAACATATTATTACTTAACTGAGTTGCAGGCGCTTGAAATATTTAATCGGCAAATATATAAAAAGCAATTAACTAAATCAATGCTTATGTTAAAAATTTATTAGAAATTCAAATCACTTTAAGGCGATACGACCCTTAATCCTATTATTGATATTATTAATGTTGTTAGGAAAAACAGTCTGAAAAATGTTGTAGGTTCTTTAAAAAATACGATTCCGGCAAGCACAGTTCCAAAAGCACCAATTCCAGTCCACACAGCATAAGCTGTGCCTATCGGCAATGTTTGAATTGCTTTTACTAAAAGTGTCATACTTATCGCCAGGGTCACAATAAATCCCACATACCATAAATACATTTCGTTTCCGGCTGTTTCTTTAGCTTTTGCAAGACAAAATGCAAATGCTACTTCAAAAAGCCCTCCTATTGTTAAAAGTATCCAGTTCATTATCATGTTTCTGATTTTTTTGTGTTTAATAAATTGATTGTGCAAATGTTGCAAATTTCTTCAACGTAACAGAATGAATATTCGTGTTCTTAGCCAGTTTTTCAAAAACTACCTGGTCTTTTCAAGAGCCTCTTCCCGTATGATAGATATTATGCAAAAAACATTATAGACCATTGCAGTAAAGTTTTTACTATTTTCAAACCACACAATAACTAAAAAGCCTGAAAGCATACAATCAGCTTCCAGGCTTTTTAGAACTTTTTTATTCTTCCCTGCAAATTAATGCAAATAAAAGTTTGTTACTTTATTTTGTATACAATGCCAAAATTAATTCCCAAAAAGGAGGATGGGTCATCTTCAGTCAAAACAAAATTATATTTTGCATTTGCGGTAAGTGCAATATCAGAATTAATATTATACAATGCGCCCACTGTTGGTGCAAAACCAAAATAAATTTCAGAATCTGAATTATTGTAATCTTCTACTTTTATCTTATATCCATAATTATATAATCCTAGATCTGCACCTATAAAAGGTGTGAATTGGTCAAGATTAATATGATACTCAAACAAACCTGTAATGGGCATAAATGAGAATGTAATGCCCTTAAGATCAGTTTTAAAACTATTATAACCCAAATTTAATCCAACAGCCATATTATCATTCAGCAAATATTTCCCTGATAAATTTAAACCAAAACCGGTTTTACCACCATCGCTTAAATCTCCTAGTGGAATTTGTGGTCCTACAGTAGCACCAACATAAAACTGGGCATATGTACTTATTGAAACAAATGCCAAAATAACAATCAATAATGTTTTAATTCTTTTCATTTTAATTAATTTTAGTTTGCCCTTACTCTTACGTTTTTCAGGATAACACGTCTTACTCTTTAAAGGATTTTCGGTTAACTCCTTTTTTTACCTTTATGGATTGTCAGCCCTTAATTTGACTTTAAATTGTTTTTTTAAAAAGATAAAAATGAATATGCGAAGCAAAGATAGGATGTTCTGAGAATTTAGCAAATAACTGCTGCAAAAAAACATTAACTTTACTAAAAAGAATAAAACCAAATGAATATAATTATTTGAGAAGCAATTGTTTTTTTACAAAAACAAACTTATTTTCTCCAGAAAACAGCAAGCATTTATGAAATTTATCCTGATATAAAACCCTTGCAAGCCAGACAGATATCAATATTCTGATTTTAATAACTATTTATTTTTCAAAAATCTCATATTTGAAAATGAAACAAATGTTTAACTTTGTTGAACAAATTGTGACTGGCACCTTGTTAAGGATAAATACTTATAATTGCAGAAGTCAATGATTGCCTCAATATTTTATTAAATATCAACATTATGAACTCATTCAAATCTATCACATTAATACTTACTCTGGCAATAAGCGGAATATGTATTTTCTCTTCATGCGAAAAAGATGAATCATCAAAACCCCTCACAATTGGCGGACAAACTGATCTCGCTAAAAACCAGGTAGGGAGCACATTTACGGGTATTACCTATATTGGTAATGACGGACCCAATATTGATGCAGATATGGAAGTTGTCAAATTTGAAAATGACATAATTACATTAAAAGTTTCCATACCTGTTATTCCGGCAATACTTGGCAAAGTGAATCCTCTGGGAACATTTATTCTGGGTGATGACTTTATGAGGAATCCTCAGAAATATCTAGATGGCAATGGTAATTTATCTACAGAGATCAATGTTTTTAATAGCTCAGAAGGCGTTGCTATAATTTCACCTTCGGGAAAACAACAGGTTATAATGAAATATGACGCAAAAGTCAATGAAAGCTGGTCTTTTAAGAATGAAGATACCGAAAGAAAATACAATCTGAAAACTACATATAGATCAACAGAGGACGACTATGATTATGTATTCTTCAAGATCAAAGTAGTTAAAATAGAAATGACTTCCGAAGATCCTGAAATTGATAAAATTGTCATTATTGGAAACCATAAATTTGGTTTGGTTGGAATTCAGACTATGTTTAAGGACGGTACTGTCTTTAACACTGTGATGATATGATAATACAAGAATTACTGGATCATTTTCTTTTAGTAATACACTCCCAAACATAGTTTAAATAAGGAAAACATCTGTTTCTGCCCATTTTTATCACGGCTTGGCATATAGTTTTCACAATGAGGTATTTACAGAACAGTTTCACAAAATAATAACTTAACAAAATATTCGTAAGAACCAGATTTTAATTTCTTTTTTAGCAAAACAGAAAAAACTCACTATCTTACTTTTTGGTAAAGTATCATTTCTTTTTCTGGCAACACGCATAGAACATTAGTATTTTAAAATTTTCTTCTCCATGAAAAAGTTAAAGGATTAACCCAGCACACCATTAATCAATAGATTATATTAACAAATCATCGTTAATTTCTGCAACTTATGATGTTTCCTTTATCGTTGCAGGAATTTTTATATTTTTGCTTTTGTATTATATTCAGAGAATACTAACAGTGAATTTTTAATCTCTGCTAAATTGAAACAGGTAGCTGTATTGATAATGGCTGTGCTCATCTCGTTGCAACCTACGAGCAAGTTATGGGTATATATTTCCTTTAAAATAAATCAGGAAAATATTGCCCGGACGCTTTGTGAAAATAAGGATTCTGAAAAGAATACCTGTCACGGTAAATGCTATCTCAAGAAACAGCTTGCTAAAGCTGAACAGGAAGAACAAAAACAGCTCCCCGCAAATCTCAAAGAAGTCATTGAATGGTTGTATGATCATCAGTATGAATTTTACGGTTTTCTCAGCAATCAAACGCTTGCTAATGGAGAAAAACTGATTTCATGCGATAACGATTTATATGTATTCTCTATGATTACAGGTATTTTTCGCCCTCCCAGGTTTTCACAGATTTAATTTTAGGGTTTTTTAAAATATTTATTGCTGCACACTACAATTTACAGTGTGTTTCCACCATGCTTTGGAGTATTGTCAGGGGATGTGCAGCATTATTATAAATTCCATAAAAATGAAAAACATTAAGATATTGTTTACAATTTTAATATTGCATTCTGCAATTTTATTAAACGCTCAAAATGAAAAACACGATACAATAAAGGGCTCTGGTGAATTAATACGGATAATACCGCTTCAGGAAGTGGTTGTGATAGGCGAAATTAAACACGATCCGTCAATGGTTGTCATTATGGAGGATTTCGGAATTAAACCCGTACAACCTAAGAATTCTGGAGAACTTTTTAGTGCTATTACCGGCTTTTCGCTGATCAAGCGGAGTAATTATGCGGTTGAACCATCGTTCAGAGCTTCGCAGCATGAGCAGTTAAATGTGATTTACGATGGAGGTATAAGGGCTACCCATGCCTGTCCAAACCGGATGGACCCTATTACTACCCTGGTAAATCCTGAAGAAGTTACCAGACTGGAGATTGTGAAAGGTCCATTTACCGTCAGGTATGGTCCTACATTCGGCGGGATGATTAATATGGTTACTGGTACCGGTACGGTTATGGATGGGAAAATACACGGAACCGTATCAGCTGGTCTTGAATCTAACAGCAATGCTAAGGTCAGCATCGTTCAATTAAGAGGTAATTACAAGAAATTTGTTTATTCCGGAACCCTGGGCTACCGGAACTATGGCAATTACAAAGATGGTGATGGACGGGAAATACCATCATCGTTTAAAAATACCGGTTATAGCCTGAAAGCCGGATATCACATTTCGAATTATCAGAAACTGTATCTGAGTTTTCGGCAAAATTTTGGCAGAACCATTATGCACGCCGGGCTTCCGATGGATGGCGCTTACGACGATAGCAGCATTGCAGGGATTGACTATAGATTTATAACACGTGGCGATAGTTTCAAGGGTATTACACTTAAAGGTTACTATTCATTTGTTGACCACCAGATGGATAATCACAAAAAGATATCGTTTGCCTCAACCGAAGCAGTGGCAGGAGTAACATCAAGGATGATTGGTGGGAAAGTGGAAGGTGAATGGGGATTGGGTGAACGGATTTCCCTGTTTACAGGTATTGACTACACAGATCAATTTCGTAGCGGAAGCAGGGAACGTCTGGTTAAAAAAGATATGACAGGAAATCCATTACCGGAACCTAAAAAGTTTACTGATGAAATATGGCAGGATGCTTCTCTCAGCCAAAAAGGGATTTTTATTGAAGGTAAATATTCTATTTCAGAAAAATCAGTTTTCACTTTTGGATCCAGGGTTGATTTTGTGAATTCAAGAGCTGATAATCCTGACGCTTCATTCGAAGAGATTTATTCGGGTTTATCAGGCAGATCGGAAGTAAATTTCAGCGGGACCATATCATATTCTCTACAGTTAAATAATTATGACAGACTTGAACTTGCTTTTGGCCGGGGAGTGAGAACCGGAAACCTTGAGGAGAAATTTATCTGTTTCTCGAATATTGGTTCCGATGCATACGAATATGTGGGCAATCCTTATATAAAGCCTGAGATAAATCACCAGTTCGAAATTGATTATTATGGCAAGATTCCCAGTGATGGAATTATCAGCCGCTTCGATTACAGTGGATCGGTGTTTTACTCGCGTTACGAAAATTATATAATGGGAATAGTAGATACTACACTGATTAGAAAGTTTAATCCCACCATGCCACCTGTTAATCCCAAGGTCTTCCAAAATGTTCCTGATGCTTTTAAATATGGTGCTGAGGTTTTTGGTAGCATACGTTTCTTCAACCATTTCATCTTTTCTACTGAGATGAGTTATGTATTTACTGAACGTAAAGACCTGAAGGAAAGTCTGCCACTGACACCCCCTTTGAAGGCTGTGTTTGCGTTTGGCTATGACAGAGAGTTCTTATGGGCTAAGGTAAAATATACAGTAACATCAAAACAGGAGCGTGTATCTTCAGCATTTGATGAATCACCCACCAATGGTTATAGCCTGGTAGATATTGAAGCAGGAGTAAAACCGATGAAAAATCTTACGATAGGCACTTCTGTTCTGAATCTTACAAATAAACTATACCACAATCACCTGAACTTTGCTTTCAACAATCTTTCCGGATTCGGCAAGGAATTCATTACTGAGCCGGGAAGAAATTTTACAGTTTTTGTAAGCTATAAATTTTAAGGTTAATAGTTTCAGAACTCTTGATCTCACGCAGGTGGCAATGTCGAAGTTTTGTAGATCAACTTGAGTTTTGTACCTGGAAAAATTGCTCCTAACTTGTACCCTTCAAAATTAGTGCGGTCATAAATCGTTGCCATCCATTGATTTGTTATTTATTTTATATGAATTTACCGCACTAAAGGATGTTTTTTATGAAAATCAGGGTAGTAAAAACCGCATCAAAAGCTCAGGCAGTTCAGATAGTGCGGTATCAAAACAATAAACGAATTATTGTTCAACATATCGGATTAGCACATACTGAATCAGAATTAGAAGACCTTATACTTTTAGCTCAAGAATGAATGAAAGGGTACTCCGGACAATTATCTATTTTCCCTGATGAAAGCTCTAATAAGCTATTGCTCTTAACCATTGTAGCTTTGTCGGAGTCCAATACCGCTACTTTTATGAACAGATACAGTTTATTCAAAATAAATTGGGTCTGGACAGCCTACCATCATTG
>JAAYJT010000047.1 GCA_012522795.1 Bacteroidales bacterium
AATTTGTAAGATTCGTTGCAGTAGCTGTATAATAAACCGAAGCATTTTGTGAATAAGTTTCAACCAGATCAAAACAAACGTCAATTAACAGATTTGATTCTCCATCCCAATTCATGGGAGTACTGAATGTGTGGGTATTCCAACCGTTTACCGGTAAAAATTCTTCACTAGTCCATACTGTGGTAAAACCATCATTGTCGAAGGTAGTAGTCAGCACATTTGCATCAGTGAATTTTACCATCATGGTATAATTTGGCATGGCGTTACAATTATTAACATTGGCAACATCAAAACCAATTGCGGTAATATCGCCGGGCGCCAAACCCAGTGAAGCAAGTTCGCCGGCAAGCACAAGATACTGAACACGATGGTTCTTATAATACGTACCATAGGGAGTTGGATGTCCGGTTGTAGTATTGGATGTAGTTTCGTTACCCAAAGTAACCGTTCCGGTTCCTCCTAATAAATCAGGCATTATAAAAACTAATGCCATTAAAAGTGTAATTAACTTTTTCATAATTAATAATTTTTGTTAAACATTTAAAATAAAAATTTGTGAGATTATATATATAGTTGGTTGATTATCAATGATAAACAAATAATATAGTTAAGGTGGCTCCATAAATGAAATAAAAAAACTGGTAACATTAGCCTCTGGTTTTTCAATTGAAAAAAATAGCCGGCTAAAATAGTAATTATTATTAATATAAACAATGTTTAAAATAAAAATTATTTTATTTTATTTACAAAGCAGATGATTATTTTACTGGTATTCAATCTATTAATCTAAATATTTATATTACAAAAAAACAGCCCAAAGGGTTATAAACTATTTTGAAAAATTCAGTAGCAGATAAATTATTGTTATGATGCTATTGTTTGATCAGTTTTTCGACCCAAATTTCTTTACCGCTATGTACACGTACTATATACACTCCTTTAGGACTGCCTGACAGATCAAACTCATATTGATTCTTGCCAAGGAGCTCTGTTTGTAATACTCTTTCACCCATCAAACCAAATATTTCAACATTGATGACAGAAGCTTCATCAACATCTTTCATCATCAATGTGAAGTGCCCGGTAGTAGGATTCGGGAATACGGTAAACATTGCATTCATTTCTGCCGGAGTAATAACAGCAGGTGCAATTTCTTCCGATTTAGCTGTAACCATGGTAGCAGCTTGTTCGCAATATGTAACCGGATCCATAATAGTTGCAAGGAAATCAGCACCCTGAGCTACATTAACACCTCCGCCAAGTACAATATTCTCACCGGCATACAAGTATGCTACAGCATCTTCATCAACTGTAAGGTCAGTAGCAACGATGATTTTTCCAATGCCTTAATTTTTTAAAATATTTTTATTGAAAATTGCCGGTTAAGGCAGGAAATAAAAAAGCCGGATTTTTGAATCCGACTTTTGTGATTTTCAGAAAATAATTTAATTATTAATTTTTCCTTTCCATCCGCTTTTTGCGATGATATACATATTCACTTCACAATGAAATGTTTCCCCCTGAGCAATCTGAAATTCAGTAAGAGAAATACTTCCAAGTCCGCCGGAACCATACCAGCCAACAAAATCTCCTGAAGACCATTCTGCATCATTGTCATTATCTTTCCAGACATCAAGCACATAATTTCCGGGATTTACACTGGGTATTGTGAAATTCACTGTTGCTCCCGTACCTGTAACAGCCACATGTTTTACTGGTATGTTGAAATTCCAGTTTTCAATAGAAGTGTACAAGCTAACTTTAGCATTTACCAGATCGCCTGATACTCCAGCAGGGAATCTGGCAGTTCCGGTAACCTGAGTAACCGGCGGAAGCACTGTAAGTGCTGCAGAGCCTGTGGCACTTCCTCCTTTACCGTCGCTGACTGTAACATTGATAGAATGGGCACCTTCAGCCGAAGGAGCAGTCCATGTAACATTAGGACCTGTTCCGGAAATAGACCCTCCGGTAACATTATAACTGTATGTGAGTTCATCACCGTCGGGATCGGAAGCAACAACGGTGACCGTTACTACTCCATTTGCATTAATACTGGTCGGGTTAACACTTACGGAAGTGATAACCGGATTTTCGTTAGAATCTTTCTTGCAGGAATGAAATCCTGTAACTGCCAGAGCAACAAAAGAAAACAGAAGAATAGTTTTAATTTTCATAAGGATTTTAGTTTTCATGAAACATTTAATAAATTTTCTAAATTAATAAATATATTGATTTGATTATCAGGATTAAATGTATAATCTGCTTAGGGCGGTTCATAGTTAAAAATAAAAAATCCAGGTATCATTAACCTCTGGTTTTTAATTGTAATTGAGCGGCAAACTTAATATGTGTTTATAATATAATCAAAATGAAAAACAGTCCCGGTATTTTATTATTTTTGTAATATCTACTATATATTACTGTTTTACAGCTTATTAACTCGGTTTGAATAAAATACAAAACTTTTAAAGGTCATAAACATTTAACATATATTTAACTTAAGCGGCTGAATTAAAACAATTCTGTAACAGTAAAAGCTCATATTTTTAAATTTTCTAAAAGCTGAAACATAAAATATATTATATTGTTAAAATGAACATAGAACCACTTATGAGTAAAATTATACTCCTTAGATGTAACGGGTATAATAAAATCAGAAAATACTAAAGGATAAATCCTTAATTTTGCAGCCATAAAAATATTTCTGTTATATGTTTGAAAATCTGAGTGAACGCCTTGATAATGCCTTTCGTATCATTAAGGGTCAAGGCTATATTACTGAAATTAATGTTGCTGAATCGCTAAAAGATATACGCCGAGCCCTTCTTGACGCAGATGTGAGTTATAAAATTGCCAAACAATTCACTGACACTGTAAAAGAAAAGGCAATGGGGCAGAATGTCCTTAAAGCCATTTCGCCCGGACAGCTTATGGTGAAGATCGTTCATGATGAACTCATTACACTTATGGGCGGGCAAAATATTGATATTAATATCAAAGCCAATCCATCGGTTGTACTTATTGCGGGATTACAGGGTTCAGGAAAAACAACGTTCTCAGCCAAACTTGCAAACCATATTAAAAGCAAACGCGGAAAAAAGGTTTTACTCACCGCCTGCGATGTTTACCGTCCTGCTGCTATTGAACAACTTAATGTTCTTGGCAATCAGATAAATGTTGACGTTTACAGCGAAGATAACAACCGTGAACCTGTAAAAATTGCCAGAGCTGCAGTACAACATGCCCGCAATATGGGGCATCAGGTTGTAATTGTTGACACCGCCGGTCGTCTTGCCATTGACGATGAAATGATGAACGAGATAGCAGCTCTTAAGGAAGCCCTCAAACCACAGGAAATTCTTTTTGTAGTGGATTCAATGACTGGGCAGGATGCAGTAAATACAGCCAAAGCATTTAATGATATTCTTGATTTCGACGGTGTAGTACTCTCAAAATTAGACGGTGATACCCGTGGTGGTGCAGCACTTTCAGTAATGGCAGTGGTGAAGAAGCCTATAAAATTTGTTAGCATTGGTGAAAAGCCCGATGCCATAGATGTTTTCCACCCCGACCGAATGGCAAACCGTATCCTTGGAATGGGAGACGTGGTTACGCTTGTTGAACGTGCCCACGAACAATACGATGCTGAACAGGCAAGAGCCCTGAAAAAGAAAATCGCTAAAAATCAATTTAATTTCGATGATTTTCTTGCCCAGATACGAAAAATCAAAAAAATGGGCGATGTAAAAGACCTTATGGGTATGATACCCGGAATGGGGAAAGTAACCAAAAACCTCGATATGGATGATGATGCATTCAAAAACATTGAAGCCATCATACAATCAATGACACCGCTTGAACGAAGTGAGCCCTCAGTACTGAACGGAAGTCGTAGGAAACGTATTGCCATGGGCAGTGGTACTGATATTCAGGAAGTTAACCAACTGATAAAACAATTTGAAGAAGCAAAAAAGATGATGAAAGCAGTTTCGGGCGGAGGTATGAAAAATATGATGCAAATGATGCAGCAAAATAAAAAAAGAAGAAGATAATAACTATACCATCATTTAAAACTTTAAACCTATGCAACTTATTGACGGAAAACTAGTATCAAAACACAAAAAAGATGAAATTGCAAAAGCTGTTGCCGAAATGATTGACAATGGCAGGCGTGCCCCTCATCTGGCTGCCATACTCGTTGGAGACGATCCAGCAAGTATGACCTATGTAAATAATAAGGAAAAATCTGCCAAAAGTGCTGGCATCACCTCATCGATATATCGTTTACCGGCAGATACCACAGAAGAAAAACTACTGGAAACTGTTGATTTTCTAAATAATGATAATGATGTGGACGGCTTTATCGTGCAATTGCCATTACCACGCCATATCTCCGATTCAAAAGTCATTGAACGTATAAATCCGGCAAAGGATGTTGACGGCTTCCATCCCCAGAATATGGGAAGGATGGTTCAGTACCTGCCTTCATACCTGCCAGCAACGCCATATGGTATTGTTCAATTGCTCGATTATTACAATATTGAAACTGAAGGCAAACATTGTGTTGTTCTGGGTCGTAGTCAGATTGTAGGAACTCCAATGACCTTACTGCTATCAAGAAAATCCCGTCCGGGCAACTGTACGGTTACCATCTGTCACAGCTTTACCAAAGATCTGCCCTATCACACCCTGCAAGCCGATATTCTTATTGCTGCAATTGGAAGACCTGCATTTATCAAAGCTGATATGGTAAAAGAAGGTGCTGTGGTCATTGATGTTGGCATACACAGAGTTGACGACACTGAAAAAGGTGGCTCACGACTTATTGGTGATGTTGATTTTGAAGAAGTTTCAAAAAAAGTATCGTATATAACTCCAGTACCCGGTGGTGTAGGGCCTATGACTATTGTAGGGCTTCTTCAAAACACCCTTAGAGCAGCTAAAAAAGAGATTTATCCCTAAATTTAATGCATAACACTAACGAACAACGTATTGCCAGCGGATTATGGCTTCCGTTAATGGAAGAATTCTATACCTTGCAAGGCGAAGGTTATCATACCGGTAAACCTGCCTATTTCATACGTGTAGGAGGTTGCGATAATGCCTGTCATTGGTGCGATACCAAAGCATCATGGAATGCGGCACTATACCCGCTGGTACATATAAATGAAATAATTAATCGTGCAAAAGCATGTGCAGCAGGAGCAGTAGTTGTAACAGGCGGAGAACCACTCAATTACAACCTTAATCCATTATGTAGTAGTTTGAAAGCTGAAGGATTAAGCCTTTTTCTTGAAACCTCAGGATCAGCACCTTTAAGCGGTGAATGGGACTGGATCTGCCTTTCACCAAAAAGAAAAATCCATGTACACAACGATTTGTTTTTAGCTGCCAACGAATTGAAAGTTGTGGTGCTTGAAGAGAGTTATCTTGAATTTGCTGAACAACTTGCTGAAAAGGTTAATTCATCCGCACTGCTTTATCTTCAGCCTGAATGGAGCCGCCGGAATGTTGTTATGCCGCGTATTATCGAATATATTAAAGCTAATCCTAAATGGAGGATCTCACTTCAAAGCCATAAATATATGCAAATACCATAGGCAATGATACCGCTGGTTCTGCATTTAAAGAATTTACGCATTTTATACGAATTGTATTTACAAATAGTATAAGCTGTTTTGTAAATTACAATCGTTAATGCCGGTGGTTAAAACATTCAGAACAATTGAGCGGAGCGATAATTGGTCTGTTATATTTTGCCATCCGGTATAATTGGTCTGTTATATTTTGCCAATCGGTATTATTTCTACCCGATATCCTTGCTTCCGGAGCGAAATATTGATTCTATGATTAGGATCCCTACTAATCTATTAATAATACAAAGAAACAAAGTGGAATTTTAATGTCCCATGGCGTTTTTAAGTTTCTCAGACATGATATTAATGAAATTATTAAGCGGATTCTTAGCAATCATTTCAAGCATAGGGCTTAATTCAGCATTAACACAAATAACAACAGAAGTGGAATTTTCATCTTCGGGATGAAGTTCAACACTCAATTTAAACTCCAAAGGAGATTTTCCTGTTGAAACAGCACTGACCTTCCTGTTTTCAACCCTTTCATTAATTAATAAGGCTAGCTCCCCTATTCCACTGACTTCAAAGCTGCAACTATCAGCATCAGCCTTAAAATTTCTGACCTGCTCAGGTAATACTGTTTCAAGATTACGAAAATCATTAATGAAAGCGTAAATCCCGGCAACATCTCTGGCAATGAGATGTTTATTACTTTTCAATTGCATCTTCCAAAGATTATTCAGGTTTGATCCACGCTGACGGGTTTTCCCTCCAGTTAAGCAGAGCTTTCATTTCTTCAACATTAATATACTGATCTTCAACTGCTTTACTAATAAGGGTAGTATAGTCGGTGAGAGTTTGAAGCGATATTTGTGCTTTTTCAAAATTCTCTATCGCTTCCTTAAGGCCATAGCTAAATATTGCAACCATACCTTTTACTGAACAACCGGCATCTTTCAGAACCTTAACAACCTCAAGGCTGCTTTTACCAGTGGAAACAAGATCCTCAACAATCACAACTGATTGCCCTGACTCAACAACCCCTTCAATCTGATTGCCAAGCCCATGGTCTTTTTTCAACGAACGTACATAAACAAAAGGCAAACCAAGCTCCTGAGCAACCAATACCCCATGAGCTATTGCACCTGTAGCAACACCGGCAATAACATCAACAGGTCCATAATTTTCATTTATCAGCTTAACCAGCTCCTGACGTATATAAGTGCGGATTTTAGGATATGACAATGTTTTGCGATTATCGCAATAAATAGGAGAAATAATTCCCGATGCCCATGTAAAAGGATTTCTAACATCCAGCTTTATTGCTTTAATTTGCAGCAACAGATCTGCGCTGGTAATAGCAACATCATTATTTAATTTCATGCGGCAAATGTATAAAGTTTTTATCAACGATAAACCCGTCATCTTTACTGAAAATATTCTCACAAAATATCAAAGCAGTAGAACACGGATTCATAATTATAATAATTCACCTGATCTTAAGCAGGTTATCGAATCGTTCATTCATAATAACATGTATGATAAATTGGTAATTATTAACCCTAAAAATCCGGATTTGTTGCATGATGCTTATAAAACATTTTTTACTCCTGTTAATGCTGCCGGAGGCATTGTGTTTCAACAAGGTAAGGAAATGTTATGGATATTTAGAAATGGTATCTGGGATCTACCCAAAGGCATTGTTGAAATTAACGAAAATCCTGCCCAGACAGCTATAAGAGAGATAGAAGAAGAAACCGGACTTAGTGAACTCAGTATTATTGCACCAATCGAAACTACTTATCATGCATTTTTTAAAAAAGGGAAATATATTTTAAAAGTTACCCACTGGTTCTATATGAAAACCAAAAAGCCTGAACTATTCTTAAGACCTCAGGAAAATGAAGGAATAACTAAAGCGGAATGGGTTGATATTACTGAAATACCAGATAAATTAAACAACACATGGGCGAATCTGAGAGATCTGGTACAGAATTTTATTGCGAAATATACCAATGACAAAAAGCGTTAGTAACATTACAGATCATAGATTTTAACCTTTACAGGTATTTTACTGATACTGAGTATTATAAATAAGATTACAATTGAATATAATTCATACCTTTACTCATTATTTTATATAAACCTGAATTACTAAAAACACTTTGAATGAAAAAAACAGCTGTTTTTCCGGGTTCATTCGATCCGTTTACCCGCGGCCATGAAAATGTAATATTACGGGCGCTACCACTTTTTGATGAAATTATTATCGCCATAGGTATTAATGCCGAAAAAAAGGCATTCTTTCAGGTTGACCAGCGCTTACAATGGATCAAACAGGTTTTTGCTGAATATCCTAAGGTTAAAGTAGAAGCATTTACCGGATTGACTGTGAATTTTTGCAAACAGGAAAATGCATCATATATACTTCGTGGGCTAAGGACCTCAGCTGATTTTGAATTTGAGCGCAGTATAGGGCAGATTAACAAACAAATGCACCCTGACATCGAAACTGTATTTTTTCTTGCCCTGCCTCAATACACAGCACTAACCTCTTCAATAGTCCGCGATATTATCCGTAACGGCGGTGATGCCAGCGCTTTTGTACCTGAAGCAATAGCTCATTCAATCAAAAATTATAAATTGTAATGTATTGGTTTCGTATTGCTGTATTTCTGTATGCAACTTTCTTTTTCAGTCTGCTTCAAGCTGAAACCACTGTGATAAGATCCTCAGTTGCTAATGCTGCCGGACTGCCGGTAGAACTTATTACCTATTCGGATTATATTTCAAATACTGAAATGGTTTTAGAACGTACTACTGTTGCAAAAAACGGGACCTTTGGCTTGCGGTTGGAACTGGAGCATACAATGTTTGCAATTCTAAAAATCGGGATACAGAAATGTGAAATTTTACTGGAGCCTGCTAAAATATACCAGCTTAAAATAAGTGGTATCCTTAGCGAAAAACTACGTGATAAAGATATTCCCGCCTTTCAGATCCCATGGCTTCAGTTTGAGATTATTGATCCATGGAAATTTGAACTAAACGGACTTACATATGAGTTTTTTGATTTTCATGATGAGTTTCTGGCTGAAAACACACTGAGCATTCTTCGAAGCCGTAACACCGGTGTGCTTAATAAATATGTTACTGAATTATACAATCGCTTTCCCGGAATTGACAACGCATGGTTCAACGATTTGTTAACATACAAAACCGCTGAAATTGAAATGATGCTCAGAATAACGGATCGCAATACCCTGGCAGAAAAATATTTGCTGGATCATGAAATATTGTACGACCACATGGAATACATGGCTTTTTTTCAAAAATTCTTTGAAAAATATCTTATTACATCTTCTTTATACGAACGCCGGGATATTGTCACAGCACTGGAATCACCACAATCATACAACCTTATGATGGAAATGCTATCCATAGATACCATTCTGAAAGACAAGCGCTTACGTGAACTGGTACTTATCAGGAGCATGTTTAATCTTTGGGCAATATCGGGATTTAACCGCGATAAAATAAACAAACTTCTGCAACAGGTTCAGACAGAAAGTAAATATACTGAGCATCAATTAATTGCTACCAATATCATAAACCATTTTTCAGCGCACTAAAAATATAAAAAAGCTGAAATAGACTGAGCCATAATTTCTGTGTTCCATAAAAAATTCATGATCTGAAAAATCGTACGAGCCAGGATGTTCCAAAATAAAAAGTCCTTCATTAGTCAGAATATTATTGTTTAAAACAAAAGAAGGCAGCATTATCAGGTCTTCAAAATTGAAGGGAGGATCGGCAAACACCAGGTGAAATGGTTTCTTATTATGTTTAAGGAATTTGAATACATCAGACCTGAACACTTTAATATTCTTAAAATCAAGCTTTTTGGCAGTTTCGGCTATAAATGTAACACAACCCTGATGTGAATCAACAGCAGTTACACTTCTGCAATCCCGTGAAGCAAACTCATAGGAAATACTGCCAGTACCGGCAAATAGATCAAGGACTTCCAGATCGGTGAAATCATATTGATGTTCAAGGATATTGAAAAGTGCCTCCTTGGCAAAATCTGTAGTAGGTCTTACCGGCAGGTTTTTAGGAGGAAATATCAGCCTCCCTCTGTGTAATCCTCTTATTATCCGCACAGCGCTACATTTAACAGATCGTAATACTGATGAAGCGGGGCATCGTCAAAAACAGCACTGAATTTAAATTCATTGGCTTCAGGTATCAGCTCAACAAAACGAAAATAAGTTTTGAGTAATCCGGCAAGCTCGCTATTATTCTCAAATCTGCCCGATATAAACAAGGTTGATTCATCGGTATTAATTTTCAACTGCTCAGTTACAAATAGCAGGTAATAAAGCAAATCGGTATCAGTAGAATAATGAAATGAATTACATAACTGAAACTCTGAACCTTTGAACACTAATATGTCAAGTATTTCTGACTGAATATTTGCAAGTATCCTCGTAACCGGACTACCACCCCTGAACTGAGTAAAAAAACTACGTATCAGCGAACTGCAAACATGAAAGCGGCGTGCAGAAGGGAAATTTTTACCTATCCATTCGTTAACAAGAACGGGAATAGAATATAGAAGATAAGTTTCAGGTGCTGCTATCATATCATTGCAAACCAGCTCGTTATCGCTTAACGTATGATTAAATGAAAGATACATACTGTTTTTTGAGGAATCATAAAGAGGCACTGGTATTAAAGTGTGCTTTGTACCTCCGGCAAATACAAATACCTTGTTAAAACTTTTTTTTAACAAATAATTACTGTTAATGATTTTATCTAACCATAGCTGATAATCGTCTGACAGCATTACATCCGGAAATCTGAACCCCGAAGGTAGCAGGTATTCTTCCAAAGCTAAAAATCTGTTTCTTTCTGTATCGAATATCGAATAAGAAAAGCCATCCGGCAAAAGACGGATGGACAGATCATAATTATTTGTAAACAGATAATTTAATCCGGAATCAACATATCTGCGAACCGGCGAAATCTCTATCATTCAATATATAAACATTTATTCCCAGTTACCATCGGTTGACGGCTCAGTCATTGAGCCTAGCCTAAGCCCGGGATAACGTCCGATTTGTTCTTCTGATGCAACCAGATTTCTAAGAAGCTGATCATCAAGCCCTTTCAGAAATGTATTATAAGGTGCCTTTGCTTCAAAAACATTTACCATTACACCACCACGGTCAATACGTCCAGCATCTAATTCAAACCTTTCACCACCCGAAAAAGGAATATATGGCAATGAATCAATCGAATATGAAGCATCCTTAAGCAAAGAATCAGCAGCCCTGATATATGCAATAGTATCGTTAATAGTTTTGGTAAATGTAGTATCTGTGGGATCAGGAATAATTTTAACCACCGGTATATCAGCATTTCTCAGAAAATCCACCAAAGTATCAAAACTTGATGCATAGCTGTTGCTATATATCCTATAAGTCAGTTGAATAGAACGCAGATCTTTCATCTGTGATACTACAATACTTTTGCGGTGTTGAAGTTCTTTTTGAAAGCGTACAGGTCTTAAAACACTTTCAACAATAAAATAACCAAGTACAAGGATGACCACTGTAAGAATAATACGGACGATTAATCGGTTCATAGTTAATAAATTTTAATGTAGGCGCAAATGTATAAATTTTTATTCAACAAGATTAAATTTTAAAATTATTCTTTAATAATCAGTATCAAAAAAACTCCTTTTTATATTCTTCAAACGCTCTTCATGTTAAAGTCTCACTGACTGATTATGTGTTTGCAATTAAAATCCGAATTCTTAAAATTACCTGGTACAAAGTTCCGGGTAATTTTATTATTGTGTTTGTATTGTTTGCTTCTCAAGCATTTGCAAGGTTTCCTCTGGAGTATCCTTAATATCCATTACTATAAAACCATCCAGGGCATTGTTAAACTTAGGATCAATATTAAATCCTATTATCTTGCCATTTTGTTTTAGATATTTTTTCAACAGAATAGGTGTTTTGAAGCCTTCAGGTTCAAGCTCTGAAATAATGTCATCAATAGTTTTCATAAATATTGATTTTTCACGCTGAAGCAATATTTCAGCATCAATATTTGTAAGTCTGACCTTAAATTCTTTCTTTGCTGAAATATATTTGGCCATCTCATGATCATAAAAATTCTGACGTATATAATGCACAAGCAAAGTCTTTGATATTTTCAAAAAATTATTGCTTATACTCACCGGACCAATTAAATACCTGTATTCAGGATTTTGCTTTATAAAAGTCAAAATGCCCCTCCAAAGCAATAACAGAATATGGACTTTCTGCTGATATTCTTTTATTATGAACGAACGCCCCAATTCAACAGATTGCTTTAACATTGGGTGCAATTTACGGTGAATGTCAAACAAAGTGCTGATATAGAAACCTTTAACACCGAATTTATTATATAGATCATTGCCTTTTCCAATGCGATATGCACCTACTATCCGCTTTTCTGATTTTGACCAGATAAATAAATGATGAAAATATAAGTCGAATTCATCAATGTCAATTGCTCGATTAGTTCCCTCTCCTATCTCTCTGAAAGTTATTTCGCGCAATCGCCCTATTTCTCTGAGCAAATTTGGAATATCACCCGACTCTGACAGATATACCTCAAAATCCTGGAAGTCGATAATAAGATCCGTTTTTTTAATTTTCGCAATCTCATGATCAAGTAAATCCTGGTCAACCGGATCAATTATTTTTTCAGGAACCGATTTGGCACGCATTGGAATAGTAAAATAGCGTCTCTTAACTTCAAGAGAAGTCGCCAGAGCATAAGTTTTAGCCCTTAAAAATCGCATCAACTGTGTATTATCACTGAATTCAGCTACATCTTCCCTGCTTATAGCTTTACCGATACGAATTTTAATGGTATGCTCTTTTTTATTAAGCAGTTCTGATGGCAATCTTGCAGTACGTAGTCTGGGATGTATCATACCCAGAAGATTAAAAAGCAAACCATTGTTTCCGCCAAAATAAATTGGAACAACCTTAGCCTCCGATTTAGCTATCAGCTTGCCAATAAAAGGATTCCATTGTTTATCAGTGATTTTTTTTGAATTGGTATGAAATGATGATACTTCACCAGCAGGAAAAATAGCCAGACAACCTCCATCAGAAAGTACTTTAAGCGAACTTTTTATACCTATCATGCTTTTCTGTGCGCTATCTTTACGTTCAAACGGATCAACCGGTAAAAAATAATCTGATATGGGTTTTATGCTTTTCAGTATATAATTTGCCATTACTTTTAAATCAGGCCTGACCCCGGCAATCAACCGTATAAGAATTAATCCGTCAAGCCCGCCATAAGGGTGGTTTGCAATAAAAACCACCGGACCTGAAGTGGGAATATTTTTGTAATCGTTAGCAGGAACTTCGTAAACAACCTTCAGCTCTTCAAGGCAACTGTCAATAAAATCAAGTCCTTCAGTATGTTCGTACTTATCATATATTTCATTGATCCTTTGTATTTTCAGTAGTTTCATCAATGGAACCGCCAAAGATTTCAAACCTAATTTTTGAAGATACAAAGCTCTGCCAAACTCATCAGGACTAATCAAACTCATACACAAAATTCTGAAACTGTAAAAATACATAATTTTTCATTGATGCCATTAAATTAAAAACCGGCATAAATCTCTTACAGGGATATAATTCAAAAGAATAAACAAAACTGCATTTACGAATTCATCACAATTTTTTGGGAAACTCAAATTAAATCACTGGAAAACAGCAATATAATTCTGTTGTAATGCCAAATCAAAACGAAAATCTTAAAGTTCGGAAAAAGCCGGGATATGATCCAACTGTATGGCATTGCCGTGCTTATAATCCAGCTTAAAACAAAAATGGCTGATCCCATTTGTCAGAACCAGATATTTGATATTTAATGCAATATTGTAACGTAGTGCCTGGTCAAAAACCTGCTGATTTATTTTCACATTTGGCGCCTTACATTCCACTATCATTTGTGGTTTTCCGCCTGAATCATACACAACTATATCGCAACGCCGGCTAAGACGGTTTACAAATATACGTTTTTCAACAGCGATCAATCCGGCTGGCATCATTCTGTCATTTATCAGATAATGTAGAAAATGCTGTCTGACCCATTCTTCTGGCGTCAATGCAACATACATTTTCCGCACAATATCAAATACTTCCTTTTTATCACCATCAGTTCGTATCCTAAAATTATAAGCCGGCAGGTTGAATTGTTGAAATTCCATTATTTATCATATATTAATGGCTAAAAGTATGCAGATTTTTTTAAAACACTTAATTTTGTCTATTTACGATTTAAATAAATTTTAAACCTTTTATTAATGAAAACCAAACAAGACATTGTAAATAATTGGTTACCAAGATATACCGGCACTCCTCTTGAGCAATTCGGAAAATATATTTTATTAACCAATTTCAGTAATTATCTTGATTTATTCTCCAAATGGTATAACGTACCCATTTTAGGAAGCAGTCGTCCTATGCCCAGCGCCACCGCCGATAAGATCACCATGATAAATTTTGGTATGGGTAGTGCCAATGCTGCTACAATCATGGATTTATTAAGTGCAGTACAACCTAAAGCCTGTCTTTTTCTTGGTAAATGCGGAGGCACAAAAATGAAAAACAAGCTTGGTGATCTGATTTTACCTATTGCTGCAATACGTGGTGAGGGAGCCTCAAACGACTATTTCCCGCCTGAAGTGCCTGCACTGCCCGCATTTAACCTTCAAAAAGCTGTTTCTACAACCATCCGCGATCACAAAAGAGATTACTGGACAGGTACTATTTACACAACAAACAGGAGAGTATGGGAATATGATAATGATTTTAAAGACTATTTACTGAGAATCAGAGTTATGGGCATTGATATGGAAACTGCAACTCTTTTTTCGGTTGGCTTTGCAAATTCAATCCCTACAGGTGCTTTACTATTAATCTCTGACCAGCCTATGATTTCCTCAGGTATCAAAACCGAAGAAAGCGATAAAAAAGTAACCGAAGAATTCGTTGAACTGCATCTAAGAATTGGTATTGACTCTCTGCACCAGCTAATTAACGATGGCCTTACAGTGAAACATCTGCTTTTTGATTAATATTACAGGCTAATTAACATTATAATGACCTATTCAGAAATTATTAACAATCTGAAAAAACAGATTTACCATCCTGTTTATCTTCTCACAGGGGAGGAGTCTTATTATATTGACCTTTTAACTGACTTTTTTGAATTAAATATCCTGAACGAGACCGAACGAGAATTTAATCTGCATATCCTATACGGAAAAGACACCAATATCTCCGCAGTACTCAGCAATTGCAGGCGCTACCCGATGATGGCAAGTCACGTAGTGCTGATTATACGTGAAGCTCAGGACATTGGCAGTTTCGAAGGTTTAGACCTGTATCTTGAAAACCCGCCTAAAAGCACAATTCTTGTTTTATGCTATAAGAACAAAAAATTTGATCTTCGAACCAAAGCAGGAAAAAAGATCAGAGAGAAAGGTGTAATTTTTGATTCGCCAAAAATCTATGAAAATAAAATCCCTGACTGGATTGCAGCATATTTGAAAGAACGTTCATTTTCAATTTCTCCGAAAATAGGTTTATTGCTCTCTGAGCATTTGGGAAACAATCTGAGAAAAATAGCTAATGAACTTGATAAAATGCTGCTAAACCTTAAACCCGGTTCTGAAATCAATGAAGACACTATCGAACGTTATATCGGAATAAGTAAGGATTATAATATTTTTGAGCTACAGGATGCGATAGCAGAGAACAACATACTGAAAGCCAACATGATAGTTAATTATTTCATTGCGAACCTCAAAGAAAACCCTCTGCTTAAAATAATCCCCATACTTTATCAGTATTTTTTAAAGATCATGAAATTGCATCAACTTGCTGATAAATCGACTCAAAGTATGGCTTCTGCACTTGGTGTAAGTCCATTTTTTACAAAGGATTATATCAAAGCTGGTAAAAACCTTAGTTTTCAAAAACTTGCTAAAAATATTTCAATCCTTCGTGAATATGATATGCGTATAAAAGGCATTGATAATGAATCTACTTCAGAGAGGGAGCTAATGAAAGAAATGATTTATAAAATAATGCACTGAAATTCCTGCTTCATTATTTAACCCTGTTTAATTCACAAACATACAATTAACTTTAAAATTAACTCATTTCACTTTTCTGGATTCAGGATTTAGTCCCGGATATAACTGAAATCAAGGTTAAACATTTGTTTTTTATAGCTTTACACATACATCTCCCATTCACCTTCTCTCTTAAGGTGTGAATTTAGTTTTTGTTAAATGTGAAAGAACGTGAGATGATAGTGTCTAGTTTAAATTCTGAGAATCTGAAAATTAATAGCAAGTTTTTAAATACTTGTATTTCAGGGAATTCAATAGGAAACTCAATTTTTACTTTTGTCTTTAATATTTTTACTTTTGTGGCTATCTTCAATATGTTCAATTGAATAGTTTTCATTGTTGAGTTGGAAAACTCAGTTGCAATCAAAGCTTCGTTTTGTAGGGCATGCATAAGCACGTAAGCAGCAGAGTGTAGAAATAATCTAAATTGATTAGCTTTGAAGCTATTGATCCTGTCCGACTTCAAATAGGTTTTGTGGTCTTTAATGCGTAACTCAGCACCTGCTCTGGCACAGTACGCATTCTCATATAAGGCTTTGGTGC
>JAAYJT010000048.1 GCA_012522795.1 Bacteroidales bacterium
GCTTCAAAACCAACTTCCTGAAATGAAGGACTTACACTTATTGTTGGTGGTGCACCTGACTGATAGAGAATAGCTTCAAATTCAAGTATGTCATCGGTAGTACTTATGGTTATTGTAGCGCTACGTGATGCTGCTAATAGGTTCTCATCGTAAAATACTGTAAAATCTTGATCTAAATAGCCCTCAAACGGATCTATCTCAAGCCAGTTTGCATTCGTGGCAACTGTCCAGCCGGTATTTGAACTTACATTAAAATCAATGCTTCCTTGCTGATGTCCAACTTGTTGCTCTAATGGTGTTACTGCCAAAGTGGGTTCTGCACCGGATTGAATAATGGTTATACTTGTGGTGACTGTTCCACCCAGGGTTTCCAGAAAAACTTTTCCTGATCGGGTTACAGTAAATGGATTGGATTCATAGGTAATAGTCAATGTTTCATCGCCGTTAGCAGAAAGAGGATTAATACTAAACCAGTCACTATGCTCATTAACAATCCATTCAGCATTTGAAGTCAATGTTACGGATATAGTTCCTGAGTCAGCATTAACTTCTGCAAATTCAGGGTCCGCAACAATATAAACAAAAGCTCCATCCTGATTTATAACAAAAGTATCTCCAATATCTTCAATATCAGAATAAATGGAAACAATACCTGATCGGGGAGCTATACTAATATTTTCATTATAATCAATTGTGATTACCTGCATATTTGATCCGGATTCAGGATTAACATCAAACCAAACCTCATTTGTATCAATCATCCAGTTTACATTTGATTCGATTGAAAAAGCAGTACTTCCTGAACCAGAACCAACATTAATAGTATCGGGGTTTATTGTCAAATATGGTGTTGCCCCTTCCTGAACAACTGAAAGTACAATAAAATAATCTAAACTATCAGCTATTATGATGAATTCACCTGTACGCTCATAAGCTGAATAATTAGTATCGTAAGTTACAGTAAGTTCTTGTATGCTATCTCCCACCATGGGATCAATATTTATCCAATCAATATTTTCAACTACTCTCCATGAAGTATTTGAAGTTATTGAAAACGTCGTAAAACCAGCTTCAGCAGACACACTCTGAACGTTTGGATATCCATCAATTATTATAGGAAATCTTGCCTGATGAACTGTAACAATCACAGTTCCAATATTCTCAACATCAACCAAAATATTTGCGCTCCTTGGAACAAATAATTCATTACTAGTATAAGTAGCTGTGATTGTACCAATACCACTACCAGAATATGTTATTTCACACCAATCTTCGGCACATGTAGCAACCCAGTTAACACTATCAGGCGCAAGAACCATAAAACTAGTTACTCCTCCCTCGTAACTCACATATCTGCTTGATGGTACAACAAGTCCTCCGCTTTGCTGAAAGCCTTGTGTCATATGAAATTGCATATTACCAAGTGTTTCAGTCGCAATTTCACCAATAGTTGAAGTAAGTATTATTTGTCCTGATATAAAATTATCTCCTCCTGATGAAACCACCTCTCTTTCAATATATACCTGGGCATCAGCAGCCTGGTAAAAACCAGCAAACAATAGTAAAATATAAAGTTTTTTCATGCTGAGCAATATTCGTTGATTACAAAGTAATTGAGATAGCTAACAAAGGCCAAGAAAAAGAAAGAACCTAAACACCTGTTTTACAATTTGCTACCGTAATTTACAACCAGAACAGTCACTTAGAAAAACCAATTACTAAAATATTATCCCCTATTCCTAAAGCATGCCTGGATGAGTGACATCCTAACATTGTGCACAAAAGTAATAATTATTTTTTGTTAGTAAGTTGTTTGTATCTTTTTTTAAAAAAAGATTTCTTATCATCAACAATAAGGATATTAACCTCTAAAATTCGGAAATCATTAAGAGATAATTTACTATTTTTAATTAGTCTATTTAATATCTTATTTTAACTAATTTAAATCTTGATAATAATGTATTCGTCAAAGATTCAATATTATAACCTGCCTTACCAGTAATAATTCAAAAACATTTACTTTAGCAGACTGAATTAATCATTCAATAAACTATGAAAGAACTTTATCCTTTAAAATTCAATCCTTTGTTTAAAGACAAAATATGGGGTGGCGATAAAATAAAATCGGTGCTTGGACTTGATTACAGCCCTTTGCCGAATTGCGGCGAAGCATGGGTTTTATCAGGAGTAGAAAATAACGAGACCATTGTTAGTGATGGCTGGCTACAAGGTAATCATTTGAATGAACTGCTTGAAATTTATATGGATGACCTTGTTGGTGAAAAATTGTTTGAGCGCTATAGAAATGAGTTTCCACTACTGATTAAATTACTCGATGCTAACGACTGGCTATCTATTCAGGTGCATCCTAATGATGAACTTGCAAAAAAGCGTCATAATGGATCCGGGAAAACCGAAATGTGGTATATCTTACAAGCCGACCAAAATGCTCAGCTTATAAGTGGATTTAACCAGGAAATGACAAAGGAAAAATATCTGGATTTTCTAAATAGCAATAAACTACCTCAAATCATGAATTTTGAGAAAGTAAGTCCCAATGATGTTTTCTATATGCCTTCAGGTCGCGTTCACGCTTTGGGACCGGGAATATTACTGGCTGAAATCCAGCAGACTTCTGATATCACATACCGTATGTATGATTGGGACAGGGTAGATTCAGAAGGTAAAGCAAGGGATTTGCATACTGACCTGGCTCTTGATGCCATTGATTTTAAAGTTTATGATGATCATCGCATACAGTCTCAAACCCATCCAGATCAGGCAACTTTACTTATGGAAAGCCCTTATTTCATTACTAATAAGCTATTACTAACAAAACCTTTAATTAGGGATTATTCTGAGCTTGATTCCTGCGTGATATATCTTTGTGTCAATGGGTTAGCTAATATCGAGTATTCCGGAGGAAATATCAGTATAAAAACCGGAGAATGTATACTGGTACCGGCACTTACGAATATAACAAAGATCATCCCGAAATCTGAAACAAATATTCTTGAAATATTCCCGCTTTAACCATTTCAACGAATTCCAGAACTTAGAATCGGGGTACTTGTTTGTAAACATACTTTTAAACAAATAACCTGGTTTATACTTCATTATATCTTAAGGCTAAATCATAGATCTCTACTTGATTTTCAACAAACAAATACCATAGATTATTTGCAATTCATAAGCTATCGGAATTAGTATTACAATTTTAAGAGCACAAGCAATGTTATTATTCATATTTCAATTAGGTTTGCAAAACTGACAACCTGTTTTGAAACATTAGTCTGCTTATTGTAATACATTCAAATTATATGACCCTTTTATTCTGGCAAAAACTGAAACAACAAATATTCGGCAATTGGCGATTATTTGTTATTTCTCTGTTTGTTGCAGGCTCATGTGCAAATCCTGTTGCTCCAACCGGAGGTCCCCGCGATAGTGATCCGCCAAAAATGTTGCGTTCTGTTCCTGAAAATGGTTCGGTAAATTTTAAAGAAAACGAAATAACAATCTATTTTGACGAATACATTCAACTAAAAGGACTGCAGCAAAGTTTTCTGAGCTCCCCTCCTTTTAAGAAAGTGCCTGAAACCCGTGTAAAAGGAAAATCCCTTGTTATACGATTAACCGAAGAATTACGTGACAATACGACATACACACTATTTTTTGGCAACTCAATTACTGATTTAAACGAAGGAAATCCAATTCAAAACTTTCGCTATGTCTTTTCAACCGGTTCGGTTTTAGATTCAATGGAAATAACCGGAAAGGTAATGAATGCTTATTCTCTAAAACCTGAAAAAGATATATTTGTAATGCTTTACGATGATTTCCGGGATTCAGTTCCATACCTCGAAAGGCCATATTATATTTCAAAAACTGATGATGATGGAGTTTTCTATTTTACCAATCTTCGTAATGTGCCATACAAAATATTCGCTTTGCGCGATATGAACGCAAATCTGATTTATGACCTGCCTAACGAAGAAATTGCATTTATTAAGGATTCTATTTTTTCGGTAATATCGTCAGTATCATCACAATTTAGAATAACCACTCCTGATGAGTCAATTAAAACAAATATCATTGAGCATCCGGGATCGGAACAAAACAAAAAGGAATTGCCGTTGATCGTTGAATCCGGAATCCAGGAAAAAAATAATAAGGATTTATCACGAATTAAGAACAAACATGATGAGCTTCAGCTTTATCTTTTTTTAGAATCTGATTTAACCCAGGGTCTTCAAAAAGCCGATTACTATCATCCTAACAGGCTGATATTCACCTTCCGCCAACCAGTCGAAGATCTGACAATCAGACTGATCCCTGAAACTGATTCAATGTGGTACCTAACTGAGTTAAATAAAACCAGCGACACTCTTTATTACTGGCTCACCGAGATTGAACGCGACAGCCTTAAACTGGAATTAAGTGCCAAAGATCTGGAAACCGACACTATACAAATCCCTCTTGTTAAATTGCACAAATATCGCTCGGAAGAGGAAAACTCAACTATCAAACTTGAAGTGAAACATAATTTTTCCCAATCAAGACCCTTTAATCTTAATGAACCCGTTACTCTAATTTTTTCTGAACCAATTTCAGATTTTCAAAAGGATCGAATCCAGCTAATGGAAGACTCTGTAATAATTGAGCCAAAAATCCGGTTCACCGATGAAATTAAAAGAACACTGTCAATAAATCATTCATGGAAAGATACTACAGCTTATTCCCTTTTAATCCCGGATTCTGTGTTCACGAGTATTTATGGCAGTTGTAACGACACTCTGAAACAAACCTTTAAAACAAGAGCATCAGATGATTATGCTAATCTAAAAATTAAACTTGAGCATGATTTAAAATACGGACAACTATTGATAATGTTGTTTGATGATCACAATGCAGTAATAAAACAGACAACAATAAATGTTAATGAAAAAGAGGTAGTTTTCTCATTTTTATTACCGGGGAAATATTTTGCACGAGCAATATACGATAGTAATTCTAATGGAAAATGGGATTCAGGTAACTATTTAAATAAGAAACAACCTGAAAAAGTATTTGCTCTGGAAAAAACAATTGAATTGCGAAGCAACTGGGACCTGGAAGAAACCTTAATAATACCAGATATTAAAGTTCAGTAAATTAAAAAGAATATCTTATGAAGGTGCATTAATCACCATGGCACTTATTGATACAATAAATAATATCTGATAAGGCTTTATTCTTTAAAGAATAATTAATTTTTTTACCTTCTCTTTTTGAAACCAGTAAGCCCTTATTCTTTAATATATTCAAATGGTGAGAAGCCGTAGCCTGTTCAATGTTAAGGCGTTCATAGATTTGAGTGACACTCATCCTTTTCTCTTCTTTAAGTAGGCACTTTCAGAAAATAGAATAATTTCTACTTTTTGGGATTAAAAACAGCTTTCAACAATCTCTCTTTGGATAAAAATACCCAAAGGGAGATTTTTTTTATCCTAGAAATCATGTGTGGAAGAA
>JAAYJT010000049.1 GCA_012522795.1 Bacteroidales bacterium
AAATTCTTCCACACATGATTTCTAGGATAAAAAAATCTCCCTTTGGGTATTTTTATCCAAAGAGAGATTGTTGAAAGCTGTTTTTAATCCCAAAAAGTAGAAATTATTCTATTTTCTGAAAGTGCCTAACTAATATATTATTCTACAAGTACAAAATCCATTTGCTTTTTCTGCAGGTCTACTTTCCGAACTCGAATTTTTAATCTATCACCTAACTTAAACTGCTGCCCATAGCGTTGCCCCACAACTCTATAATTATCCTCATCGAGGTAGTAAAAATCATCGCTGAGATATTTCAGCGATATCATTCCTTCACATTTATTTTCTTCAATTTCCACATAAATTCCCCACTTACTTACACCTGAAATCAGCCCATAAAATTCCTGACCTATTTTATCCATCATATATTCAGCCTGTTTGTATTTAACTGATTCACGCTCGGCAAGCTCAGCTTTTCTTTCCATTTCTGATGAATGCTGACACAGGGGTTCAAAATCTTCTTCACTTACTGATGGTTTTCCGGCAAGGTAATCTTTCAGCAGGCGATGAACCATGAGATCAGGATAGCGTCTGATAGGAGCGGTAAAGTGAGTGTAGTACTTAAAATCAAGACCGTAATGACCAATATTCTTTGTTGAATATTCTGCTTTTGCCATGGTACGGATTGCAATATTTTCAATTATTGATGATTCTGCTTTTCCTGATATTTGTTCGAACAGTTTATTGAACGAATTAGCTACAACTTTACGCGAAGTTGTTTTCAGGTTATAGCCCATTTTTCCGATGAATTCAGTAAAACGGGTTAGTTTTTCCTGATTGGGTTCATCGTGTATACGATAAACAAAGGTTTTTGGCTTGCGATTGCCTCTTTTCATACCTATTAATTCGGCTACCTTGCGGTTAGCCAAAAGCATGAATTCTTCAATCAGCCAGTTTGCTTCTTTACTCTCAACTATGTATGTATTGAGGGGTTTACCGTTTTCGTCAAGTTTAAATTTTACTTCAACCGTATTAAAATTGATAGCACCACTTTTAAAACGTGCCGATCGCAATTTCTGAGCTAAGTCATTCAAGATCAGCAGTTCATCTTTATTATCTCCATCACCACCTTCAATAATAGCCTGCACTTCTTCGTAATTATACCTGCGATTTGAACGGATTACAGTTTCTCCGAACCATTCTTCAAGTACTTCAGCTTGCTCATTCATTATGAAAACAGCCGAAAAACAAAGTTTGTCTTCGTTTGGGCGCAAAGAGCAAACAAGATTCGATAATTTTTCAGGAAGCATAGGGATCACACGATCAACAAGATACACTGACGTGCCTCTTTCATAACCTTCTTTGTCAATAACTGAACCTTCTTTTACATAATGCGATACATTGGCAATATGAATACCAACTTCCCATACATTTTCCCTGACTTTTTTCAATGAAATGGCATCATCAAAATCTTTTGCATCCTCAGGGTCAATTGTGATTGTCAATACACCACGGAAATCACGGTAGTTCCTGATCTCATCTTCCGAAATGGTTTCCTTGATTTTAGCAGCTTCTTTTTCTGCTGCTCTCGGAAAGGATAACGGAAAATTATGATTCACCAGAATAGATTTCATTTCCACATCATGATCCCCTGGTTTACCAAGTATTTCAACTACCTCCCCTATCAGATTTTTAGCATGTTTAGTCCATTCAATTATTTTAACAACGGCTTTCTGCCCATTTTTTGCCTTTTTCATATTTTCCGGCGGTATCATAATATCAATGGGAATAGTAGCATCGTCGGGTATTAGAAAACCAATTTTTCCGCTTAGACTTATGGTTCCTACAAAATTTATTCTTGCCCGGGATAGTACTTCCACAATCTGACCTTCAATTTTATATCCCTTACGCTTCGGAAAAAGATGTACTTTGACCTTATCACCATGGAGGGCAGTACCGGTATTATTGTATGCTATAAATACGTCTTCGTCAAGTTCAGGTGTAATGATATAGGCTTTTCCGCTTTGTTTCATATCTACTACACCTGTAACATAGTTTTTAGGAATAGCTTCCTTGAATTTTTCAGGTGCAAGCTGATATTTACCTCTGTTCAGCTCAACTATTGATTTGTTTTTTCTGAGATCTTCAAGAATGACTTTTACCAGTTCTTTGCTTGCTTTATCGCTCAAACCTAGTTGAGAGGATATTTGCCTGAAATTCAACGCTCTGTATGGATTGTTTACGAAAACTTCAAATACTGTGGCTACAAAAGAACTTTTAGGAGTAGTGTCTTTTTTATATGAGTTTTTCTTTTTCTTATTCATTTTTTTGAAATTGGATTAAAATTGTGCTGTTGTTTGAATCTTGAATAAGGCACAATTGGAACAATGCTTATGTTTATAAGCTATATAATTGATTAATAATAAAATAGAATACAAAAATATTATTGCTCTACAAAAGCAATAACGTTTCTAATTCTTTCAACTGATTCTTTTATTCCAAGAATCTCCATAATAAAGAACAGATCGGGACCGGTTGCTGAACCTACAAGTGCAATTCGAAGCGGAAGCATTACACTTCCCATGTTTAGTTGATTGTTCTCGATATACGACTTTATTAAAAGCGATAATTCGTTTGCTTCAGGATTAGTGCAGTTTTCAATCAAAGGTATTATTTCAAGAAGCGCAGGTATGGTTTCAGGTTTCCATCGTTTTTTAATAAGCTGTTCATCGTATCGTTTAGGTCTTACAAAGAAATATTCTGATTGAACCAATAAATCAGGAATAAGATTAGCGCGTTCTTTAATATGGGGTAATATCTTCAGGAAAATATTTTCATCAACCTTGAGATCTTCTTTTTCGCTAATATAGGGTTGCAATAATGTAAACAGTTCTTCATCCGGCTTTGTTTGAATGTATTTATGATTATACCATTTGGCTTTATCCGAATCGTATTTTGCACCTGATTTACTGACCCTTTCAATTGAGAATGCATCAATAAGTTCGTTCATCGAAAATATTTCCTGTTCAGTACCGGGATTCCAACCCAGCATTGCAAGCATATTAATAAAAGCCTCTGGTAAATATCCTGATTCGCGGTAACCACTTGATATTTCATTACTTACCGGATCTTTCCATTGTAATGGAAAAACCGGAAATCCTAAGCGATCGCCGTCTCTTTTACTTAGTTTGCCTTTGCCATCGGGTTTGAGCAATAAAGGCAGATGTGAAAATTGAGGCATAACATCTTCCCAACCCAGATATCTGTACAACAAAACATGTAATGGAGCTGACGGAAGCCACTCTTCGCCGCGTATAACATGGGAGATTTTCATAAGATAGTCGTCAACTACATTGGCTAAATGATAGGTAGGCAGTCCGTCTGACTTGAAAAGCACCTTGTCGTCAAGTAAATTACTGTCAACCTCGACAACACCACGAATCAGATCATGTAAAACAACTATTTCGTTTTCCGGTATTTTTATTCTCACTACATATGAAGTTCCAGCTTCAAGGAGTTTTTTTACTTCGTTTTTCGGTAGTGATAACGAATTACGAAGATTTCCGCGTGTTTTGTTGTCGTATTGAAAAGGAGGGGCTTTAAGTTCTTCAGCTTCTTTTCTTTTAGCTTCAAGCTCTTCGGCAGTATCGAAAGCATAATATGCGTAGTTATTTTCAAGCAAAATAGCAACATACTGACGATAAATCGCTGTTCGTTCACTCTGGCGGTAAGGCCCGAAAGGACCACCAAGATGGACACCTTCGTCAAATTCGATCCCGCACCAATTCAATGATTCAATTATATATTTTTCAGATCCTGGTACAAAACGTGTCTGATCAGTATCTTCGATCCTTAGGATGATCTTGCCATTGTGTTTGCGGGCAAAAAGATAATTATACAAAGCAGTTCTTACACCGCCAATATGTAATGGTCCGGTGGGGCTGGGAGCAAAACGAACCCGAATTTCTGTTGAATTCATGATATTGAGATTAAAGTGCAAATATACAGAAGTACAGTGAATTAAAGTTTTGAGTAAATCAAAATATATTGTTAAAAAATTGAAAAACAAATAATTATAGACAAAATAAACAGACTAAACTAATGTTTTATAACTTTGACAAATGATTTAAAAACGTTTTATATGAATAAAAAAGGTAAGTCGGGATATCATATAGTCAGAATTTATGTGATTTCAATTCTGTTTTATATCATGCTGTTACTGCCGGTTTTGATTGCATTGTCGTACCAGATGGGTCCAAAATTAATTGAAACCCGCGATAGTGTTTTTAAAGCGATTTTGTGGGTTTTTAAAGATAGTGAAATACATAATGATAATATTGCCAGGTTTGAAAACCAAACCATAAAGAATGAGTCAATTGCCAAAAAAGATAAAACTACTGATAACGAACTTATTAAAAGTCAAAGTAAGGGTAGGAGAGAAGGATTATCGGAAATAGGAAGGAAATTGAAGCAGAATTATAAAACACCTTATTTTACTGCTGTTTCAATTATTGTTGTGGTTGTTTTCTTATTTACCAGTTTTCTTGCTTTGATCATAAATCTGCCATTGAAAAGATTTTTCAGAAAACTTCGGAAAAACAAAACTATTTCACCACAGCTTTGTAACTACTGCAAGCCTCTGTTGTTACGTTCGCCCTCAATCAATGCAGGAATTCTATTTTTGAACTTTACTATTCTACATGGGTATATATATTTTGTTTTGAGAAGCGGAAAAGGCTTTGAGGATATAATATGTTACAACCTGTTCATTCATTTTTTTTATGTTTCAGTTTTTGCGTCTTTATTGGCGGTTTTATTTGTTTTTCTCTTGCAAAAACACAGGGTTCGGAATATTTATATCGAATATGTTTTTGATGCCGAAGATCTATACAAAAGGAATAAATATTTCCCCAAAAGCGGAATTCATACGCATTTTTGGCTTTCAATTGGTTTGACCGTTTTAATTTCTCTTGCTTTAATCATCGTTTATGTTTTTCTGGGTTTGACATCAATTAAGAGTTTCGGCAATTTAAGCTCAGAACAATTAAAAATACTGACAGGGTATTACTTTGAAAATATTTCTGATAATAATTATTTTACCAAAGAAAACATTAGCAGCCTTTACTATATAAATGCGATTGATAACATATTGATGATCAGTGGGATAGTTATTACTATCATAGTAATGGTGGTCTTTATGCTTATCCAGATAAAATGGGTAGTTCTGAGTATTATTACTCCTGTGAAAGAGCTTTCTTACAATATGAAGTGGATTGAAGTAGAGAACACCGATAATTTTACCATTGTCAGGGCTGATGATGAAATAGGGCAATTATGTGAGCAATGTAATGAAATGACCATCAGGCTTAAAACCCATACTAAAAAGATTAAAGAAATGAATAGGGAGCTGGCAAGTTTTGTACCCGGACAATTTTTTAAATTACTGGGAAAGGAAATATTTACTGAAATAAAGCCCGGTGATCAGATCCAAAGAGACATGACTATACTTGTCTCTGAAATAAGTTCATTTTTTGATGATTCAGAAGAAATAAACTCCAGTGAAGGTATTGAATTACTAAATCAATATCTGAATATTGCAGAACCTTTGATACAGGACAATAACGGAGTTATTGACAGGCATTCCGGAGGTTTTGTCATTGCACTTTTCAGTAGAAGCGTTGATGATGCTATTGAGGCCGCTGTGGCAATTCAACAGACAGTACGGCAATTCAATGAAAAAAGAAAAGGTTCAAACGAAAAAGAAATAAATATTGGTATGGGCATTCATGCTGGAAGTTTGATTCTGGGAGTCATTGGCAATGAAAACAGAATGGAAGGCACTATTATAAGTAAGGCAGTAGATTTTGCCATGAACCTTGGAAAACTAACTAAAACATACGGGAGTACTATACTTATCAGTGGAGATGCATTGATAAAGCTTGGGAATACGGTTCGCTTCAGATATCGTATACTTGATATGGTAAGTACAAACGAAAAGTCTGGCTTAATTTATATATTTGAGATACTTAATGGAGAAGAAGAAAAGCTGAGAAAGCATAAGGAAGAAACACGGGATTTATTTGGTAAAGCTGTTGAATTGTTTCACAGTGATAAGCTTGATGAGTCATTGGATATATTTCAGAAAATTCTGACAATCAATCCTGAAGATAAGGTTGCAAGGTTCTATTATGAACGTTGCAGCTCAGCAGATAAAGGATGACAATAAACTATTGGTTCAGATAAATGAAAAGCACAGAAAGCACCTTATGAACATGTGAAACCTTTAATAATGTGAAACGGGCAGTAAACTAAGCTGATAGTTTATACGTTTAACAGAATAAGAAAGATTGTAGAAAAATGAATAATACAAGATCACTCGGAGAGTTAATTAAAAAAATTGACGCTTTTATCCGTATGTACTATAAGAACCGGATAATACGCGGAATAATATATTCAGTAGGTTTACTGGTGGCTTTCTTTTTATTGTTGAACTTTCTTGAGTATTTCAGCTATTTTGGTAAAACCACAAGAGCAATATTGTTTTTCGGCTATTTAATTTTTGCCCTTATATTGCTATATGCCTATATAGTAGAGCCATTACTGAGATTATTAAAAATCCGTAAAACAATAACTCACGAACAGGCTGCAAATATAATAAGCCGACATTTTCCTGAGATCAGCGACAGACTGATAAATACCCTGCAATTGGGTTCAATGACCAATTATGATGAAGGAAATCTTGAAGTTCTGGAAGCAGCAATTCGTCAGAAAACCGAAAAGATACGTCATATACCTTTTACTGAAGCAATTGATAAAAAGGAGAATGTAAGGAAAATGCCTTATGCACTGATTCCGCTTTTAATAGTGATACTTATTTTTATTGCTGCGCCTTCAATGATAAGGGAGCCTGCCCATAGGATTTCGACCTATAGAACTCATTATGAGCGACCAATGCCATTCAGCTTTGTAATTCAAAATGAAGACCTGAGCGTATTGAAAGGTGAAGACCTTGATATTTATATAAAACTTACCGGCGAAGAATTGCCCGCTGAAATATTTATTGAATTCGATAAAAAGGTTTCACGTTGTATAAGAGTTTCAAATACTGAATTTATTTATAGGTTTAAGAATATTATTAAGGATCAGAGTTTTAAACTTCAGGGAGGAGGGTTTTACAGTGATGATTATAAGATAAAGGTTGTTCCCAGACCAGTCATTATTAATTATACCGTAAGTCTTGAATATCCGGCATATATAAGACGGCAGAATGAAGAAATAGCAAATACGGGCGATTTTTCGGTTCCGATAGGTACGAATATTACATGGAAATTCAATACCGAAGCAGTAGATTCTGTTTTTCTTAAAACAAATATTTCAGAGAAACCTACTATCAAAAAGTTGTCTGATAATAGTTTCTCTACAACTGTTAAGGTCATGGAATCCTTTGATTATGTTATTATACCGCAAAATAGTTTCATCATATCCAGGGATTCGCTTTTGCATCAAATCACAGTTATTCCAGATATGTATCCTGAAATAATGGTTGAAACTTTAATTGATTCAAGTAATTATAATCTTGCCTTCTATACTGGTCAGATAAAGGATGATTACGGTTTTGCCAAACTTGATTTTATTGTTAAGAAAAGAAATGTAAAACATCCTGATAAAATTCTGGAAGAAACTAAAAAGAGCATAAATATTGATAGATCTGTTAATAGTCAGACATTCTTTTATAATGCTGATTTTTCTGATATTAATATCGAACCGGGCGACAGAATTGAATATTGGTTTGAAGTGTGGGACAACGACAGGATAAATGGAAGTAAATCAACACGATCAGGGTTAGGAACTGTTGAAGTACCCGGAATTGCCGAAAGAGAGCAGCAAATAGCTGATAGGCAGAATGAAATGACTACAGAAATGACATCTGTACAAAAAGAGCTTTTTAAGTTATCGGAAGAGATAGAACAGCTTCAGAAAACTATTCTGCAAAAAGAAAGCATTAGCTGGGAAGATACACAAAAATTACAGCAAATGCTTGAACAACAGCAGGAATTGCAGTCAAAGGTAGAGAAACTGAAAGATGAAAATACAGCTTTGAACAGGCTTCAGAATGAAATAAATCCGTACAATGAAGATATAATAAAAAAGCAACAGGAGTTGCAGAAACTATTTGATGATATAATGACGGATGAAATGAGAAAGCTTTTTGAAGATATTCAGAATTTGCTTGATAAGCTGGATAGAGAAAAAATGCAGGATGCACTTAATCAAATGAAATTAAGCAATAAAGATCTGATGGATGATCTTGACAGAACTCTTGAGTTATTCAAGCAGCTTGAAATGGAAAAAATGATAACTGAAACTGTTGAAAAGCTTAATAAACTTGCCGAGGAACAGGACGAACTGCTCAAAGAAACATCTGATGCCGGTTCAGACTCAGAAGAATTGGATAAAAAGCAGGAAGAAATCGCTGAACAATTTGAAAAAATAAAGGAAGACATTAATAAGCTTGAAGAGAAAAATGAGGAGCTTGAAGAAAAATATGATATGATTGAAACCGGTGATATGCAAAAGGATATTGAAGACTCGATGGAGAAAAGCCGTGAAAATCTTCAGAAAAATCAAAAGAAAAATGCTGCTCCTCATCAGAAAGATGCATCTGATAAGATGAAAGAAATGGCTGAAAATTTCATGGATATGATGATGCAAATGCAGAATGAACAACTGGGAGAAGATATAAAAATGGTTAGAAAACTATTGGAGGATCTTGTTGATATTTCTTTCGATCAGGAAGATATGATTGATAAAACGATAAATATAAATAAGATGGATCCCCGCTTCAATCGGATTTTGAGCGATCAGAAAAAAATAAATGATGATCTTCGCCTTGTTGAAGATTCTTTAAATGCTATTGCGCGCCGTCAGCTTGCTATTCAGCAGTTCATTCTGCGGGAGATATCACAAATCAATCATAATGTTGAGGAAACTCTAAAATCGCTTGAGGATAGAAATATTAGCGTTGCAGGAACAAGGCAACAGTTTGTTATGACATCAATCAATAATCTGGCTTTAATGCTTAGCGAGGCTCTGGAACAGATGAATGAAGATATGATGAGCAATTCAAACGACGGAAGCAGTTGCCCAAATCCTGGTTTTGGACAGGGGAAATCAAAAAAGAACTTGAAATCAATGAAGGATTTGCAGCAGCAAATGAATCAACAAATGGAGCAGTTAAAAAATCAAATGGGTAAACAAGGAGAGGAGGGGAATCCTATGCCGGGCGGACAAACCATGAGCGAACAATTTGCAAGAATGGCTGCTCAGCAGGAAGCTCTGAGAAGGCAAATGCAGGAATATATTGAAGAATTAAAAAAAGAAACCGGAAAAGGTGACGGAAATGCAATGAAAGCAATTGAGGAGATGGAAGAAACTGAAAAGGATCTTGTTCATAAGAGAATAACTAATGAAACTTTGCTTAGACAAGAAAGGATATTAACAAGATTGCTTGAATCTGAAAAAGCTGAAATGGAGAGAGAACAGGAGGAGAGGAGAGAATCCAGAGAAGCAAAAGACTACCCCGTAACTAGTCAGGATTCAATAATAGAGATATACAGGAAGAAAATGGCGGAAAGGGAATTATTCCGAACAATTCCACCACAGATGAACTCATTTTATAGAACAAAAGTAAATAACTACTTCATTCAGGTTCAATAAAGTATGATTAGTTTTCATTCATTGATACCGGATTTCCAACTTAAAAAGAAAAGAGAAATAAAGAGCTGGATAAAAAGAGTAATTGAAATTGAAAACCAAAAAGTAGGTCAGGTTGATATTATATTCTGTTCAGATGAGTATTTACTTGAAATGAATACTAAATATTTGAACCACAATTATTTAACAGATATTATTACTTTTGGTTTAAGCGAAGATACTAAAAAAATTTCCGGGGATTTGTTTATTAGTATTGAAAGGGTTGAAGAGAATTCACAAACTTATAATACAACGTTTGATGAAGAGCTTAGGAGGGTTATTGTTCATGGAGTTTTACATTTAATTGGTTATGATGATAAACAGAAATCTGATAAACAAGTTATGACAGGTAAGGAAGATATATATCTTTCAGAGTTTAAGAAGATTGATAAATAAAGGTATTGGAATATAGAAGCCTAAGTGAGTTATATGGTTTCACGTGAAACATTTGAGATGTTTAATGAATACGACGTAATAGTGGTTGGTGCAGGACATGCCGGTAGCGAGGCTGCTGCCGCTGCTGCTAATATGGGTTCAAGAGTATTGCTTATAAGCCTGAGCCGACAAAATATAGCTCAAATGTCGTGTAACCCTGCTATGGGCGGTATAGCAAAAGGACAAATTATTCGAGAGATAGATGCACTTGGAGGATATTCTGCAATTGTAACTGACAAAACCATGATACAATTTAGAATGCTGAATAAGTCAAAAGGTCCTGCATTGTGGAGCCCAAGAGCCCAAAGTGACAGGTTCAGTTTTTCTCAGGAGTGGCGAGTAGTTCTCGAAAAACTGGGAAATATCCATTTCTGGCAGGATACAGTAACAGGATTAATTGTAAAAAAAAATAAGGTTTTGGGTGTTAAAACAAAAATGGGCTTAAAAATTAAATCTAAAACCGTTATACTTACTACTGGTACTTTTCTTAATGGCATCATATATATTGGTAAAAAGAGTTTTGGAGGAGGTAGACTTGGGGAACCTGCTACAAAAGGAATTACTGAAAATCTTGTGGAACTTGGTTTTCAATCTGACAGGTTAAAAACAGGAACTCCTGTTCGTGTTGATGGAAGATCAATGGATTTTTCAAAGATGAAGGAACAGAAAGGCGATGACAATCCTGGGAAATTTTCGTATTTAAACACACCAAAACTCAAAAAGCAATTAAGCTGTTATATTACTTATACCAATGAGGAAGTACATGATATTTTGAGAACCGGCTTTCAATTTTCTCCTATGTTTACCGGCAGAATTGAAGGAATTGGTCCTCGTTATTGCCCCTCAGTTGAGGATAAAATTGACAGATTTTCGCATAGAAATAGTCATCAGATTTTTGCTGAACCCGAAGGATGGAATACGGTGGAATATTATTTGAATGGTTTTTCATCATCATTACCTGAAGATATACAGTATAAAGCCTTAAAAAAGATTCCAGGGCTTGAAAATGCCAGGATATTTCATCCCGGATATGCAATTGAATACGATTATTTTCCTCCGGTACAGCTTAAATATACTCTTGAAACAAAATTAATAGAGAATCTGTATTTTGCGGGGCAAATAAATGGTACTACAGGTTATGAGGAAGCCGGTGCGCAGGGAATAATTGCAGGAATAAATGCTCATTTAAAAATTAATGATCAGAGGGAATTTATATTAAAACGTTCTGATGCCTATATTGGTGTTTTAATTGATGACTTAATAACCAAAGGCGTTGATGAACCTTACCGGATGTTTACATCAAGGGCTGAATACCGGTTGCTTTTACGACAGGATAATGCCGATTTAAGATTAACAAAGCTTAGTTACGATATTGGGCTTGCTGATAAAGAACGCATGGATACTCTGATTGAGAGAGAGGCTAAAATCTCGAAAATAATGAATTACATTAAAAAAATCAGCATTACTCCTGATGCAATAAACGGATTATTGCAAATGAAAGATTCCCAGCCAATTTCTCAAAAAACCAAATTATCTTCTATTCTTTTACGCCCGCAAATATCATTGAATGATCTTATTATGCATCTTCCTGATCTGAATTCGTTTGTTGATTCAATAAATGCACGAAATTCTGAGGAAACTGATACTGCTGAAATTTTAATTAAATACAAAGGTTATCTGGAAAAGGAAAAAGACTTAGCCCAGAAACTGTCAAAACATGAAAATATAAGCTTGCAGGAAGATTTTGATTATCATCAGTTAAGTTCAATTTCCTATGAAGCACGTGAAAAATTAAACAGGATAAAACCCAGAACGATCGGGCAGGCTTCAAGGATAAGCGGGGTTTCACCTGCTGATATTTCTGTTTTGCTGGTTTATATGGGACGATAATCATTTTCACGTGAAACAAAGCAGAATGCAAACTATTTTAACTAAGCCAGACGAATGTATTCTATGTAAAGGAACTGACTTCGGGTTTTTCCTTGAATTAAAAGATCATTTTCTCAGCAAACAATCATTTAGTTTATTACAGTGCAAATCGTGCGGATTAATGTACACAACACCTCAGCCTGATATTAATGATATTCAGGATTATTACAATTCAAAGGATTATACATCGCATGATACACGAGATAATTCGTTAAAGAATTTTTTATATAAAATTGCAAGAAAAATATCACTTGCATCAAAATTAAAGCTGATTTCTTCCTATAAGAATTATGGTAAGTTACTCGATATAGGAGCAGGAACAGGAGAATTTATTAATTATTTTCATAAACACGGCTGGGAGGTATCGGGGATTGAACCAAATGAAAAAGCAAGAGAACAGGCAAGGAATAAATACAAATTGAATGTCGGGAACATTGATGATTTGAACGGGATAGCAGAAAGTTCGCTTGATGTAATCACTATGTGGCACGTACTGGAACATACGTTTGATCCGGTAAAACAAATTAAACTGAATTTTAAATTATTAAAACCCAATGGTTTGCTAGTACTTGCTTTGCCAAATTATGGCTCGTGGGATGCACATCACTATAAACAGTATTGGGCAGCCTATGATGTTCCGCGTCATTTATTTCATTTTTCTGAAAATGCAGTTAATAACATTGCGAAATTAACTGGATTTTATGTTCATGACAAAAAACCTCTTAAATTTGATGCCTATTATATAAGCTTGTTAAGCGAAAAATATAAAACAGGGAAAACGAATTATTTAAAAGTGGGAATTAATGGTTTCAGATCAAATTGGGCTGCATACAGCGGACATTCGGGATATTCGAGCTTGATTTATGTGCTGAAGAAGAATTAAGCCAATTTAAGGCTTTTAAAAGTAATTATACCGCTGTATAATATTTTATATCAAACTGATCAAAAAAGTTTAACAGAGAGCCTGAAATTAAGTCGTTTTTTAAACATTGATAATCAGGAAAATAATATCAAATCTCAATGTTCAGGGCAATATTTAATAAAACTGCACGCACAAGATTTATAATTGCACTTGTTATGATAAGTGTGGCAGTTATTATTGGTTGTTTTGTAACAAGAACAATTAATGAATCCAAATATGTTGATCATGTAAATAGGATTCTGAAAGAAAAATCGGAAATTATTGATAACGAACTTCAAAATCTGGTTCAGATCCCGGATGATCATCTTTTTACCGGTAGTCCGTGTAAATATGACCGGGTTCAGGGTATTGAATTTCTTTTATATAAAAATGATACACTTGTATATTGGTCCGATAATCTAAACGCTACCTCTTATATTTATGATTCGGTTTTATTTTCCAGTAATCTGGTTGAGCTCGGAAATGGGTATTATTACAAACGGGAATTGATCAGAGATGAAAAAATATATCTGGGCTTATTGTTGGTCCGAAAGAACTATAAATATGAAAATGAGTATATTACGAATGATTTTAATACTTGTTTTTCTCTTCCTCAAAACACATCAATAAGTTTAACGGAAAACGGAAATGATATAAAAAACGATGATGGAGTATACTTGTTTTCGTTGAATTTTCCGGATAAAAGAGTTATTAATGAAAACTGTCAGGTTCTTGTACTCTTCATTTATCTGACTTCATTGTTATTTCTGATTTCTTCCTTATTTCATCTATACCAGAGCTTTAGAAAAATATTCAGAAAATCCGACTGGTTTTTTCTGTTTTTCGTAGTTGATGTAATTATAATCCGTGCTTTGACTTTTTATTTCAGAATTCCCAGAATTCTATATGCAAGTAAATTATTCAGTCCATCGCATCTGGCAATTTCTAAAATACTTCCTTCTTTTGGGGATCTATTTGTAAATGTAGTTATTGTTTTTCTGTTAATATACTATTTCTTCACTTATTATAAGTTTAAAAATAAGGCTAATATAAATACAGTTTATAAGAAATTAACAGCTTTTATTTTATTATTAAGTGCCTATATATTTTTCAGATTATTTCAGGGATTATTTTATAAAATAGTAATAGATTCAACCATATCATTCAATCTTGGCAATATTTTCAGTCTTGATCTTATTAGCCTGCTGGGCTTTATTGCACTTGGGTTAATTGTTATTTCTTATTTCCTGCTGGGTGTAAAACTGAGCCAGACAGCACTGGAAATATCAGGGGATAAACGACTCTATATTCTTCTTTCAGTTATTACAGCGATGGTATTTTCTTTGCTTACGTTAATCCGTAACGATTTCCAGATTATTCCACCTGTATTCGTTTTTCTTTTTGTTATTTCTTTTGCTTTATGGAGTAAAAAGGAAGATAAACTATTTGATACTGCAAGAATAGTGATTTATTTATTCGCTTTTACCTTTATTACAACCCTTGATCTGCAATTGTTAAATCAATATAAAGAAAAGCAGGAAAGGAAACTTATTGCAATGGAGTTGGCTTCAAACCGCGATGAAATAGTTGAATTTAAATTCAAACAAATTGAAAGAGAAATATATAATGATACTATTTTACAGGCTCTTATCCGGGAAGCTTATTTAAAACCTGAAAACGAAAAGAAAGTAATTTCCTATATGCTGGACAGATATTTCAATGTTTCGTTTTCAAAATTTGATATTCAAATCACAATTTGCTTTCCTGAAAAACAATTATATGTTAAATCTCAGGATTACATAATTGATTGTAACACGTTTTTTGAGAATTATATTGAAACTTACGGAGAAGAAACTTATAGCGAAATATTGTATTACATTTTCCCTGGCATAAACTATTTTGCTCATCTAAAATTTCCCGAGATGGCTGCATCTGGCATGGGTACTGTTTCCGTTTTTATTGAAATAAGTGCAAAGGCAATAGAAAAAGGTCTTGGATATCCTGAACTACTTATTGATAAGGCATATAAAAAGCCATACGATTTGTTCAATTATTCTTATGCAACATACATGGACGGTGAACTTGTACGTAGTGTGGGAAAATATTCATATGCCATCAAAGAAACTGAAATGCCAGTAAATAAAGATAACTTTAATTTCTTTGATCATCAGGATCATAATCATCTGGTTTATTATTCTGATAGTAATACCAATATTATTGTAAGCCTTCCAAAGCCCTCATTTTTAAACATAGTTGCGCCTTATTCGTACTTTTTAATCTTTCTTGGACTGTTAAGTTTTATATTAAGTCTGATCATTAAAATACGTAACAGAGCTGCACTGCGCTTTGTTAGCTTCCGCTATCGGATACAATTCCTGATGTTTGGTATTATTCTCGTTTCCTACCTTGTAATTGGGATTTCGGTTCTGGTTTATATTGTCCGCCTGAATGATAACAAGAATTTCAATGCTTTAAGGGAAAAAAATCATTCGGTACTGGTTGAGCTTGAAAATAAGCTTTCTTCATATGATAAATTTGATAAAGACGATAGTGAATATCTGAATGATTTATTGACAAATTCATCAATGATATTCTTTTCTGACATCAATCTTTATAATCCTAAAGGTATATTGATTTCATCGAGCAGACCTCAGGTGTTTGAAGAGGGACTTGTTTCGGATCGTATGAACCCTGAAGCATTCCGACAATTAGCTATTTATCATAAATCGTCATTTATTCACAGAGAATCAATCGGCAGTTATAAATATTTATCGGCATACATGCCTTTTCATAACGATAATTACCAAATAACAGGCTATCTGAACCTGCCTTATTTTGCAAAACAAAGTGAATTGCGCCAGGAAATTTCAACTTTTCTGGTAACCTTTACCAATATTTATGTTGTGCTGATGGCACTGGGGTTGTTTTTTGCCTTACTTCTTTCAGGATATTTATTAAGACCTCTTATGCTGCTAAAAGCCAATTTGCAGAAGCTTAAACTTAGTGAATCAACTCAAAAGATTGAATGGAAAGGAAATGATGAAATCAGCGAATTAATTGGTGAGTATAACCGGATGACAGAAGAGCTGGTTAAAAGTGCTGAATTACTTGCCCGATCAGAGAGAGAAAGTGCATGGCGCGAAATGGCAAAACAGGTCGCACATGAAATTAAAAATCCTTTGACGCCTATGAAGCTGAGTGTTCAATACCTGCAAAAAGCATGGAATGACAATGCTCCTGATTGGAATGAGCGTCTTGAAAGATTTTCTCAGACACTGATTCAACAGATAGATTCTCTTTCTGAAATTGCGTCAGCTTTTTCTGATTTTGCTTCTATGCCGGCTGCTACAAAAACAAAAATTAATCTTGCTGAAGTAATAAATGATTCGGCTTCTTTGTACAAGGATATCCAGAATATCCGCTTTATTATTTCATCTCCTGATATTGAATCAGACAGTTATATAATTGCAGATAAACGACAACTACTAAGGGTTTTTAATAATTTGATACATAATTCAGTTCAGGCTATAGGAAACAAACCAGATGGTATGGTTCAAATAAGATTGAAAAAGGAAAACAATTATTTAATTGCAGAAATTCAGGATAATGGTTCAGGAATGAATGATGAACAACGGGCAAAAGTGTTTTCACCTTATTTTACTACTAAAAGTAGTGGAATGGGCTTAGGTCTGGCAATTGTAAAAAACATTGTTTCAGGAATGGGAGGGAGCATAGAATTTGTTTCTGAGGAAAATCGTGGAACAATCTTCACACTTCGGTTTCCTGTAACTGATAATCTGTGATGATATCAAATATTTTATCCTTGATTTGCAAAGAGCTGATGTAAGCAGTCCAATTTATTTATTTTTGCGCTATTCTTTATAAGTGTAAGCATTGAATGTATTAAAGCGACTTGCCGGACAAACTGCCATTTACGGACTGCCAACCATAATAGGCAGAGTACTGAATTACCTGTTGGTTCCACTTTATACAAGGGTGCTTGACCCTGCTGAATATGGTGTTGTTACTGAGTTTTATGCTTATGTTGCATTTCTTTATGTTCTTTTGGGCTATGGAATGGAAACGGCTTTTTTTCGTTATTCCAAAACAGAAGAATCAGGAAAGATAGTATTCAGCACGGCTCTTCTTTCCATAATAGCTACCACGCTATTATTCCTTATCCTTGCTATTGGATTTTCCGGAAATATTGCTTCCTATATGGGGTATGCTTCACACAGGGAATACATTATCTGGTTTGCTCTTATTCTCGGATTTGATTCCATATGTGCCATCCCTTTTGCACAATTGCGCCAGCAAGGCAGGGCTGCACGTTTTGCTTTTGTCAGAAGCGTGAATATTTTCACAAATATAGGATTAAACCTGTTTTTCTTACTTTTCTGTCCATTTGCGCTAAAAACCTGGGGTTCTACAGCTATACTGGAATTCATTTATAATCCTGATTTTGGGGTATGGTATATTTTTATTTCAAACCTGATAGCCAGCACAATTACTTTTGTATTGCTAATATCATCGGCTAAGGGTGTGAAACTTGTTTTTAATGCTGCTTTATGGAAACAAATGATAATCTATGCCTGGCCATTATTGATTTTTGGTCTTGCCGGGGTAGTGAATGAAACTTTTGACAGAATATTGTTAAAACATCTTTTACCTGAAGATTCAGACCCTATTTATCAATTAGGTATTTATGGAGCTTGTTATAAGATTTCAATTTTGATGACATTATTTATTCAAACATATAAATATGCGGCTGAACCATTTTTTTTTGAGCAGATGAAAAATCAGGATGCAAAATTGCTTTATGCCCGTGTGATGAATTATTTTGTTGCTATTTGCGGCTTTATTTTTGCAGCTATCATGCTTAACATTGATATTGTTATCCTGTTGATTGGTAGGGAGTTTCGTGAAGGGGCAGCGGTAATACCAATTTTATTAATGGCAAATTTATTTTTAGGAATTTTTTATAATCTTTCAGTTTGGTTCAAACTCACCGGAAAAACTTTTCATGGGGCTATGGTTGCAGTAGCTGGCATGATAATAACGCTTGTGCTGAACTTTTTGCTTATTCCCAGGTTTGGCTATATCGGAGCAGCATGGGCAACCTTTATATGTTATGCCAGCATGATGATAATTTCGTATCTACTCGGTCGCCGTTATTATCCGGTTCCATATAATGTATTAAAAATCAGCCTCTATATTATTTTAGCTGCATTTCTTTATTATCTGAGCACGTTATTTAAATTTGAGAACCGGTTGCTCATCAGATTCTCTAGTTTAGTGTTATTAATGATGTATGTTGTAATAGTGATATTTGCTGAGAAATATCATAAACCAGAAGTAGCTTAAAGGGAGTGCTGGGGTATTTAGAGCCTGATAAAGTATATGATTATTTTGCTTTCCTGCTAATTATAAAAATTTGAATATCAAGTATTGTGTAAGTTTTTTAGTAGCCCCGCTAGGAATCGAACCTAGATTTAAAGTTTAGGAAACTTTCGTTCTATCCATTGAACTACAGGGCCATTTTTAAAGCTTTTGAGGCTGCAAAAATAATAAATCAGTTCTGAATAGCAGAAATAAAAACTTTTTCATTCTATCAAATTGTATTTATTAAGCAATTTTGTATTTTTGCAACCCGTTTTTATCTGATATCAGGATCTGATTAGATAAAAAAAGCGCCTATAGCTCAGTTGGTTAGAGCAACTGACTCATAATCAGTAGGTCCCTGGTTCAAGTCCAGGTAGGCGCACAGAAAAACCACTTACAATATTTGCTGTAAGTGGTTTTTTATTTTTTGAAACCTGGTAGTATTGTTTTCAGATATTACCTTTACTCAGATACAGTTCCAAAGCTTTTGCCATAGAAGGAGCTTCAGGAAGTGGTGCCTGTAGATCGAGACGTAATCCAGCATCTAATACTGCTTGTGAAGTAGAATTACCAAATGCTCCTATTTTAATACTATTCTGTTGAAATGCCGGAAAATTCTTAAATAATGATTTTATTCCTTCCGGACTGAAAAAGACCAGCATATCGTAATCCAGTTCTCCCATTTTGCTCAGATTATTAGGAACTGTTTTGAAGATAACCGCTTTTTTATAATTAATCTTGTTGTCTTCAAGCAATTGATGTTTCTCATTTTTACAAACATCAGAAACAGGTATTAAAAATTTCTCGCCTGAATGTTTTTTCAATAAATCAACTAATTCCACAAGATCACGGGTGCCGAAAAAGATTTTTCGTTTTCGGTAAACAATATATTTCTGTGTATATAAAGCAATGACTTCAGTAACACAAAAATACTTTAATGATTCAGGAGGTGTGTACCGCATTTCAGAACATAATCTGAAAAAGTGATCTACTGAACTTTTGCTTGTAAAAATTACTGCAGTATAATCTTTAAAATAGATTTTCTGTTTTCGAAATTCAGATGCTGTTAATCCTTGTACCCTAATAAATGGTTTAAAATCAATCTCAACGTCAAATTGAGAAACAAGATCAAAATAAGGTGATTTTTCATTCTCGGGCTGGGGTTGGGAAATCAGAATCTTTTTTACTTTCATATTTACACTTTAAGAAACCTGAAAATTACCTTACAAAAAAATTTTTGCAAAATTACACTAAATTGTGATATGCGCCACAGTTGAGATTTACAAAAAAAGTGAAAATCCAGATTTACCAGCAGGTTTTAATTGCATAATCTTTTGATATACAGAATTATATAATCCTTTTGTTTATGATAAACTTTTAATCTTGATTTTTCATATTAATTATCCAAAATCTAAAATCTGGAGATAGATTCATATAAATCGTGAAAAAAATTTCGGCATACAATACTGTAACACCGGCATTAAAAATAATCTTTTCAGTTTTTGCTAGTAGCTTTTTTTTATATTCCTTTATTACGATATGAACTGTTTTTAACACTATCTATTTAACAGGCAAGAACAAAATTGATATTTGGGAGATAAATCCGAAATGCTATAAAGACAAGGGAATTACATTTTGTTCACATATTAATCAGCTTATCGAAAATGATTAGCATAATTAATGTGTAATACCATAACATTCCTGGAATATGTAAGGATAATCCGGGAAGATATTTCTTACATAGAGAGTTCACTACCAATGGAAGAAAAGGCAGTTATGTAGAAGTATAAATTCGACAATTTATACCATGTAAGGTATAAATTTCAATTGTGTTTCAAAACACACCTGTTATGTTACCATCTTCATCGATGTCAATTTTTTCTGCAGCAGGCATTTCGGGTAATCCGGGCATTCGCATGATTTCACCAGTTATTGGAACAAGGAACCCCGCACCAGAAGCAATTTCAATTTGACGTACAGTAATAACAAAGTCTTTTGGTCTTCCTACCAAGTCAGGATTATCTGAAAGCGATTTTTGAGTTTTTGCAATACAAATAGCGAGATTATCCAGTCCAAGTGTTGAAATCTTTGCCAAATCTGATTTTGCTTTAGCGGTATAATCTACTGCTTCGGCACCATAGATTTTCTTTGAGATGGTTTCAATTTTTGTTTTAACACTGTCAGTTAATGGATATAGAGGTTCGAATTCAGAATCGTATTCATCAAGGGTTTTTACTACCAGATGAGCTAATTCTTCAGTGCCTGCTCCACCTTTTCCCCATACATCTGCCACTGCGACAGGAATATTATTTTGTTTGCAAAAATCAACAAGTAAATCAATTTCTTCCTGTGTGTCGGTTTGGAATTTATTAATGGCAACAATTGGTGCAAGTTTAAATTGTTTTATATTTTCCACATGTTTTTCAAGGTTAGGTATTCCTTTGGCAAGTGCTTCTATATTTGGAGTTTTTATATCCTTAAGTGATTGTCCGCCATGATATCTCAATGCTCTTATAGTAGCAACCAGTACTGATGCTTTTGGTGATAATTCAGCGCTTCTGCATTTAATATCCATAAATTTTTCTGCACCCAGATCAAAACCAAAGCCAGCTTCTGTGATTGTATAATCAGTTAATGATAATGCAGTTTGTGTTGCAACTACAGTGTTTGTTCCCTGAGCAATATTTGCAAAAGGGCCACCGTGTATGATTGCCGGAGTTCCTTCAATTGTTTGTACCAGATTAGGTTTTATGGCATCTTTAAGTAAAGCAGTCATAGCTCCATTGGCATTCAGATCTCTTGCATAAATTGGTTTTTTGTCAAATGTAAAACCAACAAAAATATTACCAAGCCTTTTTTTAAGGTCTTTTATATCGTTTGAAAGGCATAAGATTGCCATCACTTCTGAAGCAGCAGTGATGTCAAAACCAGTTTCTCTAGGTATTCCATGCGCTGTACCGCCCAGCCCAACAACAATTGATCTCAGTGAACGATCATTCATATCCATTACGCGTTTCCATGAAATAGTACGCGGATCGAGTCTTAGCGAGCGGTTCTTGCTTTGGATATTATTATCAATTAAAGCAGCCAGAAGATTATGTGCCTTTTCAACCGCTGCAAAATCGCCTGTAAAATGAAGATTTATATCTTCCATAGGAACAACTTGAGAATATCCGCCACCGGCAGCTCCACCTTTAATTCCGAAAACCGGTCCTAAAGATGGTTCTCTGAGAACTACCGCCGAACGTTTTCCTATTCTGTTAAGAGCTTGTGTCAAGCCAATTGAAACTGTGGTTTTTCCTTCTCCGGCAGGTGTTGGCGTTATAGCCGAAACTAAAATTAATTTACCAAATTTTGAACGGTCAATAAATGATAAAGGCAGTTTTGCTTTATATTTTCCATAAAGCTCAAGATCTTCAGGTTTAATGCCCAGTTGTTCTGCTATTTCTTCAATAGGGCGTAGTTTAGTTTTACGTGCAATCTCTAGATCAGTCATAAAAAAATATTTTAGTTAGATGAACATTTATTAAAAACCGCTATAAAAGTACAAATAATTCTTAATCTCCAAATAAAAACAGAATTTTGATAATGAAATGTCAGATGTGATGAATAGGTAATGTTTTAATAGGATTTAACAAATATTATAATACCAATGCTATAAAAATTTGTAATATTGCCGGTCGAATTAATAATTAAAACATTATGAAACGAGTATTTTTTGTAATTACTTTATTACTTACAGCAAACTTAATGATTATGAGCCAAACTATTGAAAAGTCTCAGAAAGAAACTGTTGTGGTTATCCACACCGATTTGGGCGATATTACTGTAAAGCTTTACAATGAAACTCCATTGCATCGCGACAATTTTATAAAACTGGTGAAAGACGGATATTATAACGGATCAATATTTCATCGTGTGATTAAAGAGTTTATGATCCAGGGTGGTGGTGGAACTACCGGTATGGAAGATCCGGGATATACTGTACCTGCTGAATTTGTTAGCAAATATTATCATAAAAAAGGAGCACTGGCAGCAGCCCGTAAGCCCGATCAGGTTAATCCAAAAAAAGAATCTTCGGGCTCACAGTTTTACATAGTTCACGGACGTAAATTTGCTGAAAATGAACTATCAATGTTTGGACAGCGTATGGGTAAAACTTTTACCAAAGAACAGATTGAAACTTATGCCAAAATAGGTGGTGCACCACATTTGGATGGTGATTACACTGTGTTTGGAGAAGTGATTTCGGGGCTTGATGTTGTTGATAAAATTGCTGCTGTTGAAACTGCTACCGGCGATCGCCCTGTAAAGGAAGTGAAAATGAGAATGAACCTCATGAAATAATCTCGGCAACAGATGAAAGATCGTATTCGTCAGATAATAGAGGAAGTTAAAGAATATCGTGCAGGTTCTGAATATGATGCTGAAGCATTCAGAATTAAATATCTGGGTAAGAAAGGATTACTCAACGATTTGTTTGCTGATTTTAAATCGGTTTTAGCAGAAGATCGGAAAGAAACCGGACAACTGCTGAATGATCTAAAGAGTCTGCTCCAGAAAAGGGTTGATCAGTTCAAAGCAGGCTTTAAAAGTCAGGAGGCTTCATCGGCATCTTTTTCTGACTTGTCCCTTCCGGTTGATTTTCAGGAAACAGGCTCACGCCATCCGGTTTCAATAGTGCTTAACAAGATGATTGAAGTCTTTAACAAGCTTGGTTTTCCTGTTGCTGAGGATCGTGAAATTGAAGATGACTGGCATAATTTCACAGCATTGAATTTTCCACTCGATCATCCGGCACGCGACATGCAGGACACTTTTTTTATTGAAACAAACCCTGATATTGCATTACGAACCCACACTTCTTCGGTTCAGATACGTTATATGGAAAAACATAAACCGCCTTTAAGGGCTATCTTTCCCGGACGTGTATATCGTAATGAGGCAATATCAGCAAGGGCGCATTGCCTTTTTCATCAGGTTGAAGGTTTGTATGTTGATAAAAATGTTTCGTTTGCCGATTTAAAACAAACCCTTTTATATTTTGCTCAGGAAATGTTTGATGCAAATACCAAGATTCGTTTGCGTCCTTCATTTTTCCCATTTACCGAACCATCGGCCGAAATGGATATTTCATGTAATATCTGTGGAGGCAAAGGATGTAATATCTGCAAATATACCGGCTGGGTCGAAATACTTGGTTGTGGAATGGTTGATCCGGCAGTATTGGAAAACTGCAATATTGACAGCAAAGAATACACAGGCTTTGCCTTCGGGATAGGAGTAGAACGTATGGCTTTATTGCTTTATCAGATCAACGACCTGAGGCTTTTCTTTGAAAATGATCTGAGATTTTTAAAGCAATTCAGATCAGTAGTATAATCTACTGTTGGTATTCGTACTATAAAATAACTGAGAATAATTTCATGTTGCTTTGAACACCTGCAATCATATTTCTCAGTAAATTAGCAGTTTTATAAATAATTCATTGTTAATGATCACTCCTCCTTATCTGAAAAAAGGTGATAAAGTGGGTGTTGTAGCGCCTGCCCGTTGGGTTAAAGCCGAAGAAATTGAAGAGGCTTTGAAAATAATTGAGAGCTGGGGACTTGAAATCGTGAAAGGTGAAAACCTGTACAAGCAATATCATCAGTTTGCCGGTACTGACGAACAAAGGGCTGCCGATTTACAGGCAATGCTTGACAGTGAATCAATAAGAGCTATTATTTGTGCCCGTGGCGGATATGGTGTAGTCCGGATAGTTGATATGCTGAATTTCGGCGGTTTTTGCTCGAATCCAAAATGGCTTGTAGGTTTCAGCGATATTACAGTATTGCATAGCCATATACAGCAGAATTTCGGAATAGAAACCATACATGCCTCCATGCCTTTTGGATATGTTGATGGAGAAAGTACAAATGCTTCGCTCGAAACCTTGCGCATGGTTTTGTTTGGTGAAAGTATTGAGTATGAGTTAACACCCGGACAATATTCAAGGAAAGGGTTTGCACAGGCTAATATTACTGGTGGTAATCTTTCATTGCTTTGCAATATTATTGGTTCGGTTTCAGAATGCGATACTGATGGAAAAATTCTTTTTCTGGAAGATGTTGATGAGTATCTGTATCACATTGATCGTATGATGCAGCAGTTGAAGCGTAGCGGAAAACTCAGGAATCTTGCCGGATTGATTGTTGGCAATATGAGTGACATGCATGATAACGTAATTCCGTTTGGAATGAATGTCAGGGAAATAATAGCCAATGCTGTGGCAGAATACGATTATCCGGTTTTGTTCGATTTTCCTTTTGGTCATGAAGCACTTAACAAAGCTTTGATATTAGGACGAACGGTTGTTTTGGAATCTGGTGAAAACAAGGCAAAACTTTCTTTTTTGCAGAATTTATCCCACGGATTAAAAAGTATTGTACCACGCAGGTTTTTTATTACCACAGGCTTGATATTTATTTTGTTTATCGCCATTTATTTTATTTATTATCTGGTCTTTAAACTGTTGATGTAGCTAAAAATCTTACACCTGGAATATTATTAATATGGCAGAGCATAACAAACTTGGTAAATCAGGCGAACAAATTGCAGTTGAATATTTGCAAAAGAAAGGCTATAAAATTCTTGAAACCAACTGGCATGCCGGAAAATTCGAAATTGATATAATAGCCTCAATATCAAATCAGATAATTATAGTTGAGGTGAAAACCCGGACTTCAACTTTTTTAATGGAACCGGAAGCAGCTGTCAATAAAGAAAAACAGAGAATACTGGCAAAGGCAGCCGATATTTATGTGCGGCGTAATGAAATTGATAAAGAGGTTAGATTTGATATTATATCAGTAGTGATCGTAAGGGATGAATTCCGCATCAATCATATCGAAGATGCTTTTTATACTACTATGTAACAACAAGCATAGTATTATTCAGAACGAAAGACAAACACCGGTTTATTGAATCGGCTGAGTGCCTTGCGGGTTATACTGGGGCTAAACAGCTTTGTGAAAATATTGCGTTTGTGCGAATTGAAACTTACAATTCCTATATTGTTGTTACGCATATAAGTTTCAAGTCCGGTGAAAATATTATCACTCAACATATTTGAGAATTTGGCTTTCTGGTCAGGGTATTCAGCCTTTATATAATCCCGCAGGTTATCCATTTTCACCGAATCCCAGGGTTTCTTACTTCCAATACAAATATGTACACAGTGCAGTTTCATGTCAAAAGGTCTTATCAGATTAACAAGTCTGTGTATAGCTGCATAGTCAGTTTCATCAAAATCAGTGGCATACAGAATATTATTGATCTTTGATAATCCTTTAAAGGTAGCTGAAGCAGGAATTGCCATTAAAGGAACATCGATTTTATCAATCAGCTTGATTGCTACACTTCCAAATATTCCTTTGGTTTTTTCACCTATGCCATGGCTTCCAATAACCACAATTCCGGGTTTGTAGGTTTCAGTGATTTCAAGAATTGCATCTTCAGCAAAACCATTACTGGCTGTAGCAGTGATTTTTATTTTTTCAAGTTTTTTACTTTTTACATATTTTTCGAGATGTTCAGTAAGTTCCTGTAATTGTTTTTTAGCCTTGATCTCAATTTCCTGAAAATAATTGTCATAATTCATCTGGAACAGATGAGCTCCTTCGTAAGTTGGCAGATTTATGGCAGGCTTGAAAAACGCATGAAACAGTTTTATTTCTGCCTTAAATGTATCAGCCAGAGCGACGGCATAATAACAAGCATTTTTTGAATAATCAGAAAAGTCAACAGGAACAAGTATTTTTTTGATTTGTTGAATCTTTTTCCCTGTTTTTGCTTTTCCTGACATTTTTCCGGATTCCTGAATAATTCGCAAAGCTGCTTCTACATCCTTGGTTTTTACTCTGAGGCGGACTCCACTACCTACCATGGGTTGAATTACATTAATACCGGTAAGCAAACACTCAATACCGGCTGCTTCCAGTTGATTTTGTAATAATAGCGCCCTTGAGTAGGTATGATAAGCGATGGTTGTAAATTTATCTTCCATGATCTTATATTTTAAAAAACTGTATAAATATACAATCAATTCAGAACATAGCAATAAAATAAATAAAATTAATTTGCATTAGAAAAGATGTGGTGCAATAACTTTCGTACTTTTGCCGCCTAAATTTCACACAATCAATGAAAAACAAGGAAAAAGAACCTGAAAGGGAAAAGCAACCTGAGGCAGGTAAAAAAAGATATTCTTCAAGAACTTCAGAAGAAAACAGAAAATTTTCTAGCAAGAAAACGGAAAAAGATAAAAAACCTTATAAAAGAGTAGAATCATCAGATTATCGAAAGGAAAAATCATTCAAATCAGGAAAAGAAAAATCTTCTGGTTCAACAAGGCGCTCAAACTCAGATTCTTTTAAGGAAAAGAGATACGGTGAAGAAAGAAAAAGACCGTATAAACGGACAGAAGAAAAGCCCCCGTATAAAAGATCAGGGGCATCGGATGCCGAAAGACATAGTGATCAAGGTCCTTATCAGAAACATTATTACGGTTCCGAAAGGAGACGTTCATTTTCGCGGGATGATGAAGCAGATAAAAGGCGTAATATAAGAAGTGGTAAAAAATATAGTGAAGGCAGAGATACTGAAGCAGGAAAGCGCTCGGACTCAGGGTTTTATAAGGAAAAGAGATACGGTGAAGAAAGAAAAAGACCGTATAAACGGACAGAAGAAAAGCCCCCGTATAAAAGATCAGGAGCATCGGATTCTAGAAAATACAGGGATCAGGATTCAAATCAGAAACGTTATCATGGTTTTGAAAGGAAGCGTTCATTTTATATGGACGAAGATTTAGGATATGATAGAAATAAAGGCAGACGAACAAGGTATGGTGAAGAAAAACCTGCTGAAAAAACTTCCCGTCCTGTAAAAGCTGATCCGACTACTCCTATACGTTTGAATAAGTTTATTGCAAATGCCGGAGTATGTTCAAGGCGTGAGGCTGATAAATACATTGAAAGCGGTGCTGTAAAAGTAAATGGTGTAATTATAACCGAACTCGGTACCAAAGTAAGCCCAACAGATAAAGTACAGCTTGGAGATCAGACCCTTTCATCTGAAAAGCTTCGCTATGTTTTGCTTAATAAACCCAAAGGCTATATTACCACTTCTGACGATCCTTTTAAACGAAATACGGTAATGATGCTTGTGGAAGATGCCTGTAGAGAAAGGATTTATCCGGTTGGCAGACTAGACCGTAACACCACCGGACTTTTGCTTTTCACAAATGATGGAGAACTTACCAAACGGTTGACACATCCGCGTTTTGGGGTTCGGAAAGTTTACGATATAGAACTCGACAAGCCGCTAACAAAAAAAGATATGGAAACCATTGCCGGAGGAGTTGAACTGGAGGAGGATATTATTTCAATTGATGATATTGCGTATGTTGATTATGGTCAAAGCCGTAAACATATTGGAATTATACTTCATTCCGGACAAAATAGGGTTGTAAGAAGAATTTTTGAAAAATTCGGTTATGAGGTAATTAAACTCGACAGGGTGATGATAGGCAGTCTTACGAAGAAAAATCTACCACGTGGAAAATGGAGAAATTTAAATGATTCAGAAATAAGAATGCTGAAACGATTATAAGACAACATTAATTATTTGCTTTATTATCAGCTTGTTAAAGCACATTTTTATTTTTTGCCGAATATCCTACTTATCAGATTGATTTTTGTGTTGAAAAATAGCAGATGAAGTTTCATCAATCCATCTGAAATATCATCTTTTTCTGGCGATTACCATTACTGGCCAGTGATCTGAAGGAAGGATACCATTATGCATTTCCATCAGCACCTCATATTTAAGTGCTTTTAGTTTTCGGTCGAGGAAAATATAATCAATACGATCTTCTTTACTTTCATATTTAAAATCATTGAAAGTGTCAGCAGGTCCTTTTCTATGCAAAGCATCAAAATAAGGATCAATTAATAATTGATGATTTTTCAGGTATTCATAGGGTTCTTCTTCTGGCCCGGTATTAAGATCGCCCATAAGTACAGCATGGTGATTGCTATATTCAGGTTTTTTCAGAAAATCAACAATCAGTTGAATACTGTTAAGTCTTGCCTGTTTCCCAACATGATCAAAATGAGTATTTATTACTAGATAATTTTCATTTGATACATGGTCGTATAATGTTGCCCAGGTAGCAATTCGCGGTAAAGCGGCATCCCATCCCACAGAAACCTTTTCAGGATTCTCAGAAAGCCAGAAAACACCATTATCCAGAATTTTGAAGCGTTCAGTATTAATAAATAATGGCGCATATTCTCCGGCGGTGGCTCCGTCATCACGACCCACACCAATACGCTGATAATTTTTCATGCCATTTTCCAGATCTATTAGCTGTCGGTGCAAAACTTCCTGAAAACCGGCTATATCGGGTTTAAAATCATGGATCTGAGCCAGTATTAATGGGTTTCGGACTTCCCACACATGAGGGAAATCTGATTCGTTGGCATAACGGATATTATAAGTCATTAAACGAATATCCTGACTTTTTACCGAACTACATAAAGACAGAATGATAAGTATCTTCAGAGCTATTGTTTTGATTTTCACAGTGATAAATTTAAATTGAAAACATCAATATTGATTTAATTTTTTTACAATTTTAATGACTTTTTTAATTTAACCGGGCTTATTTCAAAAATTTCTAAGAAAACCAAATGCTGTCAGTTTTTTGGTTTCTGCGAATAAAAAACATTCTGCTAATAATTATATGCTTAGCTGATTGCATATTAACTGTCATTTAGAATGCAATCATTATTTTTGAAAAAATTTTTAACAATGGAATTATTTATAAAAACGGTTGCTTTTCAGGGAGCACCGGAAGAAATACATATTAACGGACAGGAAAAATTACGTGAACTATTTCCTGAGATCAGCTTCAGGTTCGTAAGTGAAAAACCTGATCTGATTTATTTTTTATCCGGTGGCTCTGAGCAGGAGGCAGTAGCCGCAATGCAGACTGGCAAGCATTTTTTATTGCTTGCCGGATTTGAAAACAATGCTTATGCAGCAGGCATGGAAGTAAAGGCGTGGGCAGATGAAAAGAAAATATCTTCTTCTCTTGTTTCATTACATGAAGCAGAAGAAAAGAAAATATTAAATGATCATGCTCTGATATGCAGTTCGTTACGTTTGCTTAATAAAAAGCATGCAGCTCTTATCGGAAATGTTTCGAAGTGGCTGGTTGCATCTGAGTTTCCGTTTATTCTTGCCAAAGAACGTTTCGGGATAAATATACTTCATCTGCAGTGGAGTAGTTTGCCTGATTTTATGAGCTTTGATCCTGATCCGGAATTTTTTGAAGTGTTCAAACAGGCAAATAAAGACTCTTTAACGAATGAAGCCCGTTTCTATTCATTTCTTAAACATATTGTTAATGAATTCAATATCAGTGGCTTGACTGTTGAGTGTTTTCAACTTGTAAACACACGTAATATTTCTGCCTGTCTTGCTTTGGCAATGCTTAACAATATGAATATTGCAGCCGGATGCGAGGGTGATCTGGTGAGTTTGGCAGGCATGATGCTGGTACAAGCTTTAACAGGGCATATTCCATGGATGGCAAATGTTGCAGGATTTAATGGGTCAAATTTACTATTTGCTCATTGCACTGCACCGATTAACCTGCTTGATGAAATTGAACTTCCAACGCATTTTGAAACAAACAAATCTTTTGCAGTAACTGGAAAGCTAAAGATGGAGGATTTAACCATATTTCGTATGAACCAGCATTTAGACCGGGCTTTTATAAGTATCGGAAAAATTGTTTCTCAGCCCCGTCATAGTTTTGCCTGCCGGATTCAGGCTGAAATAGCTGTTTCAGAAACAGATCTTGAAAAATTACTAAAACAGCCTCTGGGTAACCACCACCTTATATTCCCGGGAGACCACAGAGAAATGCTTGCAAGGGCATGCCGGTATAAACAAGTGCAGTTAATATAGCAGGGTGTAAGATCGTTTTTAGTTGGTTCATGAAAATAACTTTTAGTGGTTTGATAATTCAATAAGACTTAATAAAAAAACAAAACACTGATTTACTGAACTTATTAGTATTTTTCTTGTTTATTACTTGAAAAGCCTTAAAAGTTTTAAATTTGCAGCTTTAATCAAACAATGAGATTGCAACGGATTTACAAGATACTCTCTGTTTTTCTTGTTACACTGATACTGTTTTTTACTATCGGAGTTTCAGTGTACAGGCATTATTGTGCATGTACTAGTAAGGCCATTGTTTCTGCATTTATCGAATCAGTATGCGATAACGATAATGGTAGATCCTGCTGTGCTTTGTTACCAGAACAGGAGCATAAGTGTTGTGCTTCTGATATTCCAGGTACAACTGAATCACACAATAGTTGTGATATAGCAGGAGCCTGCAAAACTGAGACTAGCATATTTCAGATAGAATCAGAATATCAGGTTTCTCAGGAAAAGTTGCAAAAAGCAGATTTTATCACAGAAATTTTAATTATTTTTGATAATATCAGTATTTATGAGAAACCGATATTAATTTCTTCTTCTTTTTATATTGATACTTCACCCCCTCGTATTGGCAGGGAATTCCTTATTTCCGTACAGCAGCTTAAATTAGACATTCCTGTTTGCTAAATCTATAACCGGAAACATTCCGGTTTCTATGGTTTTTTAGCCATATTTAAATTTTAGCTATTCAATTATAAAACAGGAATTTATGAAATCAATAATTAAAATATCATTTATCGTTTTTTTAATATTAACTGGTTTTGTTCTACAGGCCCAGGATATTAAAGGTGTAGTTTATGAGAAAACCGATCACGGACATAAACATCCGCTTCCAGGAGCCAATGTTTTTTGGTCTGGTACACAAACTGGTACAGCCACAGATGATAAAGGTAATTTTGCTATCAACAGGATCAAAGACAATAACCAATTAATTATCAGTTATATAGGGTATAGAACTGATACTGTCACCATTACTCCACAACAAAGGCGTGTTGAAGTTTCGTTAGAAGCTATCGTTGAACTTAGTGGTGCTGAAGTTACAGCTCGTTTGGCCGGTAGTCATTTTTCAACTTTAAACCCCATTCAAACTCAGACAATTACACGTGGTGAATTACAAAAAGCAGCATGTTGCAATCTTTCAGAAAGTTTTGAAACAAATGCATCTATTGATGTTTCATATGCTGATGCTGTTTCTGGGGCAAAGCAAATCATGCTTCTAGGAATTCCGGGTAAATACAGTCAGATGCTTTTTGAAAATATTCCTAATTTAAGAGGTTTATCATCCACTTATGGATTGATGTATATTCCGGGACCTTGGATGGAATCAATACAGGTTAGCAAAGGAACCTCTTCGGTTACTAATGGTTTCGAGTCGGTTTCGGGTCAGATAAATGTAGAATATAAAAAGCCGGAGAATAGTGAAAAGCTTCATTTTGAACTTTTTGCAGGAGATGTTGGGCAGATTGAATTCAATTCAAATTCAGCAGTACAATTCAATGAGAACTTGAGTACAGGGCTTCTTGTCCATGCAAGTAAAACTGACAGAAAAATTGACTTTAACGGAGATTCATTTTTGGATCAGCCACTTACTGAAATGATCAATATCATGAATCGCTGGAATTATGAAAACCATCAGTGGGAAATGCGGTTTGGTGTCAATGGTTTGTACGAAAATCGTCAGGGTGGACAAATGCTAGGTATTCCTGAAAATGCTTTAAATCCGGGTAATCCATATTTAATTAAAGTGAAGACCAGGCATGCAGAAGCTTTTGCAAAGATTGGCTGGATGTCGCATAACAGGGCTGCCACCAGTATTGGCTGGATTACCGATTTTAGCTACCATGACCGCGATGCTATGTTTGGAAAGAATATATATCAGGGAACCCAACAGAGTATTTATTCAAACGTATTATTTCAGTCCTACATCAGAAATACGGCTCATACCTATACTACGGGAGCAAGTATAATGTACGATAATTTCAGTGAAAAGCTCAACGACAGCATATTTGGTCCTCGCGAAATAGTGCCGGGTATGTTTTTTCAATACACATATAATAATTTTGAGAAGTTTTCGGCTATTGCAGGCTTAAGGCTTGACCATCATAATAAATTTGGATTTTTCTGGACACCACGTCTTCATCTCAGATACGAAATTGATACTAATACTATAGTAAGAGCTTCAGCTGGAATGGGTTATCGCAGTGCACGTATCATTGCTGAGAATAATAATTTACTTGCCACCTCACGTAGGATTATTTCTCTGGAAGATCCAAAAATGGAAAAAGCAGTAAATTATGGATTGAATATAACACGTAATTTCACTATTGACGGTCGTGTTATGAGTATAAATGGAGAGTTTTACAGAACAAGCTTTAAAGACCAGCTGATCGTTGATATGGACCAAAAAACTACTGAAATCCATATTTATAATCTTAATGGAGAGGCATATTCAAATAGTTTTCAGGTGGAAATGATGTGGGAGGTTCTTAAAAACTTTGATGTTGTTCTTGCATACCGGTGGAACGATGTTAAGGTAACCCAGCAGGAGCAACTGGTTCGCCAGCCTTTGGTAAATCGATATAAGGGTTTGGTAAATCTATCGTATGCAACCAATCTGCGCAAATGGCAGTTTGATTTTACTTCTCAGTTCAATGGCGATGCCAGATTACCGGATACAAAAGCCAATCCTGAAAAATACCAGCGTCCTGAGAATTCACCTGCCTACACCATTATAAATGCTCAGGTAAGCAAATTCTTCAGAAAATGGAGTATTTATGCCGGTGTTGAAAACCTTACAAACTTTGTTCAAAAAGACCCGGTTGTAGCGGCTGACGATCCTTTTGGCGAGTATTTTGATTCATCAATGGTATGGGGTCCGGTTTTAGGTAGAAAAATATATGCCGGGCTTAGAGTAACTTTATAATACTGCAAATATAGGTGTTGGAGAGTTTAAATAAGACTCTCCAACACTTTAATTTTTTAAACTGACAAATTTATTGGCAATTTTAAAACCTTATAAAAATGAAAAACATGCAATTAATTTACAGGATCCTTCTGGCTGTTATTGTGATTTTGTTTACAGCCGGTTATGTTTTGGCTCAGAAACCTTCAACCAAAACGAAAGTAAACATACAAACTAATATGGATTGCGAAAGTTGTAAAAAGAAGATCATTGATTACATGACTTTCGAAAAGGGAGTAACAGAGATTAGTGCTGATGTAAGTACTAAAATTGTAACCATTGAGTACCGTAACAATCGTACTACTGAGGATAAGCTTGTTAAAGCAATTGAAAAGCTTGGTTATAAAGCCGAAGTTATAAAGGAAGATGATAAATAATTCAGAAACCTATATTGGCTAATTATCAAAATAAAGCTCAACCGGATACATCCTTTTAAAAAAATTGTTTTTCCTCATCCGGGAAATCATTATAGAATTTAAGTGCTTGCAAGGGATTTTTAAAGGCAAGCCAGTCAATGATTTCCAGAGCAGTATCTTTGTTCAGTTTGCTCATTGGGAAGTGATAAATAACATGCAAACGGTCTTTCGATCTATTATCTTTTCTGTTTCTTGACTTTTTGCTCTTTTCTTCAATGATTACACGTCGGCGTATGAGAAAATCCTCCTTTAATTCAAAATTCACAAAGTCTTCATGTTTGGAGACATAAATATAAAAAGTCCGGATATTCTTTACTTGTGTGGGTTTAATAAAAAGCGATAACAAAAAATTTGTTTTTTGCTTTCTTCTGCTGGTATAGAAATAATGAAGCTTATTATCCAGTTTTGATTTTTTTGAAACAGCGCTTATTTTCTTGAAAGGCTCACGATGTTCTTCAGGTAGGTCATTAACGCGTTCTGACAGATTGAACATTATTTCAATGAAGCTGTCATAAGTTTCCTTGTTCTTTTCATAGTTTGTTTTAATAAGGTTTTTCTTTTCCAGTACCATTTTCTGAAAACTCATTGAACGACGCTGAGATCTTTTATGTTTTCTTTCTATTTTGTCTATCCAGTGTGCCATGTTAGTATTATCTGATTGATAGTCTTTGAGTTAGATTATTAGTAGTTAGTTTTAAGTTTTACAAAATTAAATGAAATTTCCCTTCAGTTAATGAATAAGGATAAAAAGCACGATTTATTATAAATTCTGGTAGAACTTTTATCTGGCAATAACAGTGTTTCGTAGTCTTTCAGGTATAAAAGAGCAAGGCTGGCAAAAACCAACCCTGCTCTTACGTTTTCTTAAAATAATAAGCAATTTGATTGTATTCCTGTTTTGGCTGTTACTCTTGACTTGTCCCTTTTAGTGCGTTAGGAATAATTTACTGGATATTTCTTTCATCTTCTGGGTTGGCTTTGCTTGAATGGTTACAGATTTACCTGTAATATGGTTTAGGATTTTGCCATCAACTACCTTTTTAGCTTCA
>JAAYJT010000050.1 GCA_012522795.1 Bacteroidales bacterium
CTTTGTCAGCTACAAACATACACTCCTCCATACCACTGATTTTTATGGTGTTGTACATGGCTGACACTTCTCTTATGTTTCCGGGAAGCAGGCGATAGTAAAGCGGTTCCATCGAGAGTGCATCGTATAGGTAGAGAAGCACGAATTGTGGTTGAAAATCCATGTTTGAATTGTAGCCCTTTTGCGACAAGCCAATGCTATTCGATTGTAGTATGATGTCCGTGACATCCATCATAACGCTCCGTCGCCTATTGTCCAATGGACGCATGAATTCATGGATGGATTGGCGCATCTGCCCAACCTCAAAAAGCATGTCCGATACATTCTGGTCGTAAACCTTCCCTTTCCATCCAAGAAGATCCAAAATGGCAGAGCGTTCCAGCTCGGTGGGGATATTTTTTAATGGAGACTTGAAGGCAAGGTGGCAATACACCATAAAAACGATGAACTGCCAATGCTCAGGGAAGTGTTTCTTCAATGAGATCAGCATTCCGTTACCTCCTAATTCGTCAAGAAGCCACTTGGCAAATCCGTATTCGAACACCATAACTTGCTTATTGAGATAGGTGTTTCTGCTTTTCTTTTTCAGCTCCGCTTTTTCGGATGGGATGAAACCCTTTTCCTGGCTGATGCTGCCCAGAATACCGAGCGAGACTTTTCTTGAGCGTTTGAGCGCTTTATCATAAACGGATTTTACGCCATAAAAGGTAGTATCGTCCGTTTATCAGCTTTAGTTCAGTTCCCGGTTTCTTGTGTTTCAAAGCCCAATCGGGATGGTTTATCTTTGTTTTCATCAGTTTATATTAATTTTAAATATTACCTAAATAGGTAATACAAAATAACAACAAAAAAACCATATAAACAAATATTAATGTGGTTTTTGAATTTTCTATTCCCTATTCTTTAGGGTTTGGTTTTAATGAAAATAAAAAGGCTGCCTACTTATGAGACAGCCCTTGCACAAAATAATTAAAGGGTTTTAATCCTTTACACAGCGAACAGAAAAACCATAATCCTTATTGACGTTGCTTCTGTATACATTAGTGCTATAGTAGCTCAAATCTCGGTACCAGGCATGTGTGGTACTGCTCTCAGTAGCACTCCAATAGTAACCAAAGTCCTCAACGTAGCTAAATTCCCCATTGAGACTACGGTGTCCACCCGGAAGGGCAGTAAAGCCGGTTTCGTTGGTAGCTCCAGTATTTGGAGAGGACCAGTGCCCGGTGCCTGTTTCTTTAAGTTTACCTCCGGCAATGTTTTCACCACCCAGATAATCGGTTAACTCTGTCCATTCGGTATCATTTGGTAAATGCCAGCCAGTAGGACAAGCATTCATTGCAGAAGACCAGTTATACAATACACCATAAGTTGTGTAGTTACTTGTAGCTTTGGCTATATTTACATCTGTGCCGTTGTATCCATACACATAATTATAAGGTATTGTATTTGAACCTGTACCGGGTCCAACGACGTCGGGTAAATATTTCAGGTTCTCAGCCATCCAACATTGGTCACCAATAAGAACCGTGTTATACTCATTGCCATCTACATCGGTAACTGTGGAGATTCCACAGGTAAATGGGATTTCTATAACTTCAACGCTTACCGTTATCATTTCAGATTCACCAACTAAGGGTTCGCCATAAACTGCTGATACACCATACACATATGTGCCTACTTCAATATTACTATCAAGATACGTTAGAACATCAGTTGTAGTTTCTCCAATCTTTTCATTGTCGCGATAAACATTATAATTAACAAGATTAAAATTATCAGTTTTGGTTAATTCCGGTGCCTGCCAAATAAGTGTAACATCCTGTTCCTGAACAGTTCCCATCAAATTGCTTGGTTTTGGAAAAGTCGTTTCAGTATCTTTAACGCAACGTACGCTATAACCGCTTGTCTTGCCAAGGTTGCTGCGTGACACGCTGCCGTCACCAATATACATAGCTCGGCCCCATACGTTCGTAGGTGTGTCCTCAGTAGAACTCAACCAGTCACCAAGTTCCCCAATAAGGAGAAATAAGTTACTGCCAATATAGCCACCGCCGGGAAGCGCTGAAAAACCAAACACATCAAATCCGTGATGGGGGTCAAATTCATTCCATCGTGGATGTTCGGTTGTAGCACAATCTCCACCCAGTGGAGAGTTTACCTGCCGACAGGATTTGAGGGCATTGCTGGCACCATTGGGGTCATCCCAATTGTTGGGATATCCCTGACTAACCACGTAATCAACCAATTTCGACCACTCTGAATCACTGGGCACATGCCAGCCAGTAGGACAAATGCCTTGCACACCGGGTGTCGTAGAATACTGCATTACCTCATTCCATTGGTAAAGACCACCATACGTATCGCAATTTCCCTCTGAGTTATTATAGCAGTATTTTTCAATTATACCGTTATCTGTTTGTGCAGTGCTTGCATTAATACGAACACCTGTGTTCAGGTTCTCAGCCATCCAACATTGATCACCAATAAGAACCGTGTTATACTCATTGCCATCTACATCGGTAACTGTGGAAATTCCACAAGTAAATCCACCACCTCCCACAATAATGTTTACTGTAGCAATAAGATCACTAAGGTTGATTACACCATCGTTATTTAAATCGGCATTGTTGAAACAAAAGGGTTCAGGGCTAAAGCCAAGAATGTAATTTGAAATTGTAATGACATCCAGTATATTCACTACTCCGTCACAATTTGCATCGCCTGGTGTTATTAAAGTACTGGTAGATGGTAAAGTTGTACCATCTTTGTCAAGTTGTAAATCCCGGGCTTGTATCCCAATTAGTACTGTAAATGCAAATAAGAAAGTTAGAATTGTTTTTTTCATTTTAAATAATTTGTTTTTTTTAAACATGTGTTTTGAAAGATAAAGAATAAAAAGATAGTTTGTAGTTAAAGATTATTAATTTGAGCACTGTAATTTTATATTAAATAATATGGATGGCGCTCTTGGAAGATTTATTACTAAAAATGTAAGTATCGGCATTAATAGTATATTTTGCGATTGTTTTTCCATAACTCCAATTGTTTAATTAATTTTTCATTTATTAAATTAGACATAATAATCTTTCTTATATATACTAAATGTATGTAAATGTTAAATAAATGTTTTGTTACATGACAGAAGAAAATCAGATTAAATATATCTTTCATTATTTGTTGAAAATATTCTAAATGATTTTTCTTGTATTTCTAAATTAGATTCATTAAAAAATAAGAAACATAAATATTCAATAAAAAATATACATCCATTTTGTTATTCGAAAACGTTTAAACCATTGATGTATCATTGTTATATGATTTTCATTTCCTTAGTAATATAAATTAACATCAAGAGTCCTAAAAGCCAATCGATTATAAATCAAGAAAATAGAACCCTTATCCTTTCCGATAGTTAAATGTAGATTATTTAACTTATTACAAAGGAAATATTTAATTAAATCTAAACAATATTCAACTTCAAGTAAAACATAGTGTTTCAATTATAAAATGGAATTCAAAATAACTATCCTAACAACTGAGAATCAGAGTAATAAAAAACAGAAATATAATATCTGTAAATTTTAAATATATAGGATATCAATATATTAGACTAATTTTAATTAGTACATCATTTATGGTAAACATAAACATTCAAGCATTAAATATTGAGCTTTTGATTAAAAGAATCTGATTGCTTTGCTTGGAATATTTAAAGAAGCTCCTTTAATTTACCAAAGAAGAGGAGCTTTACATATTAGTAAGTGTCGAGAATTCTCATAAGTTGCACTTTTGCTATTTGAAGTAATATTAAATGTGCTATTCCTTGGTATAATTTTGACACCTAACGTGAGTTCGACATATTTCAGAATAGTGTAAGTTGCTGTGAGTAAGCTTTCTCAAACTGGATTACTGGTTTTTGGGGAAATATTAGTTAGTCTAGTAAAACTGGACAGAAATTTAGTAATTTTAAATTTTTTGTTTCATGAAAGGAATAAGAAGAACATTTCGAGCTGAATTCAAGGCTAAAGTTGCTATTGAAGTAATCAAAGAAGTAAAAACCACTTCAGAACTGGCTCATATATACCAGATTCATCCTAAGTCCTATAGGCCTCCGGAAGAAAGAGTTTCTGTTGAATGCCTCAAAGGTTTTTGATAGTAGTAAAGAAGAAACCGATCACATCTGGAGGTTTGAATATAAGAAGGAAGAGCTTATCCGACAGATTGGACAATTGACGATAGACAATAACTGGATAAAAAAATGTTCTATGATTCTATTAAAAATTCGCAAGAAATTAATAGAACCCGGTGACACTCAGATGAGTATTTAGTTAATCCTTTAAAACGGCATATTAATATGATTATCAATTTATTAAATGATGATAATCCTTGGTAATAATGTAGATTTTTGTATCTTTAGTGCTTAAACCTTGCATATTTTTTCATAGCACCTAAGCCTAAAAACCGTCATCAAACTAGCTTATTCTCTTCCTTTGAAGATATGCTTAACCAAAAACATCCTTTATTCATTTTAGCAAATAAAGTAGCTTGGAACATTTTTGAAGAAGCATTTTTGCCTTTGTATTGCAAGGTTAACGGTCGACCAGCCAAACCTATCCAATTGATGGTAGGTTTATTGATGCTTAAGCATATTTGTAATGTATCGGATGAGAACGTTATTGAACAGTGGAGTGAAAACAATTATTGTCAATACTTTTGTGGTGAGACATCTTTCGTTCCTGGTGTTCCTTGCGAAGCATCAGAACTAGTTCATTTCAGAAAACGAATAGGAGAATCGGGTATTGAATTGATTTTAAAAGAAAGCATTCGTATCAATGGTTCAGATTCAGAGGATGATAATGTAAGCATTGACACCACTGTTCAGGAAAAAATATTACTTTTCCCACAGATACAAAACTACACAAGAAGATTATTGATAAGTGCAAGCAAATAGCAGAGCAGGAACAGTTACCCGTTCGGTAAACCTACACACGAACTTTGAAAAAATTGTCTGCCGATCAGTTCTTTAGGAATCATCCTAAGAACAAAGCAAAAGCAAAAAAAGCTGACAAGAAAATAAAGGCTATTGCCGGCAGATTAGTTTGAGAATTGGAACGCAATTTAACACCTAACTCAAAACATCAAAAACACTTGGTTTTATTCCAAATGATACTGGCACAAAGCAAAAGTTCAAAAAAATAAGATTTATTCCATACACGAACCGGAAGTTTGTTGTATTTCAAAAGGGAAAGAACAAAAAAATATGAAATACGAATTATTCACGAACACCTTTAAGTGTATATATTATAGTGAATAATTTGGCAATAAAGCATCCTTTGTTAAAACCGACACCGGAGTGATTTTTGGAGCTATGTGTTTTCGCAATGAATATGATGGGCACACTCTGCCTCCTGTTATAGAACAAGTAAAGAAATTAACAGGCAAGTATTCAAAAATAGCAAAAGTGGATAGAGGTTATCGTGGTAGAAATAAAATAGGGGAAATAGATATTTTAATTCCATTATTTCTATAGTGAAAACGAAAATGCTATCCGAACACAAGTTTGGTCTACGCTCATAGCGCAATTGCTGATGACTGTATTCCAAGAGATGGCTCAAACAAAAAAAGCATTTTCAGTAGTTGCTTCATTGGTTCGTATTCATCTGATAAGTTTACTTGATGTATTTGAATTACTTCGTAGTACTAAACAGAAATATATAAAGAACAAAGGATCTTCTTTCACGGAGTTACAAATGAAATTTGCTTTTTGATTAAAGGTGACTTTTGAAAAACAAAAATCGGTAATTGATTTCCAATTACTTATCCAGTTTTTATGTCAAATTTGAATTTTAGTCGGATAACAGTGTAATGTTTTATATTATTAAATCGTCAAATTTACTATTTATTGACAATTTTTTGTGAGAGTTAATTAATGCTTATTGCAGTCTAAAGCTGATAGGCATGTTAAACTGAACACGAACCGGACGTCCTCTTTGTTTTCCGGGGCTCCATTTTGGCATTGCTTTGATTACGCGTATGGCTTCTTCATCACAACCACCGCCAATTCCTCTTAGAATCCTTACATCAGTTATTGAACCGTCGCGCTCAACTACGAAAGTGATAAACACAGTTCCCTGAATGCCACTTTCTCTTGCCATTTGGGGATAACGTATATTATCATTTAGAAAACGGATACGGGCTTCATCGCCACCAGGATATTGCGGTGCATCTTCAACAACAATAAAAATCTCCTGCTCAGCAACTTCTTCTTCTTCTGCCATAGAAACTGGTGGTACATATGCTTCTATTTCAGTTTTTTGGTCCACATCAACGTCAATTATAAAGTCATCTTTAATATCAACATCGTCTTCAACAATTTTAAACTGAGTGGTTTGTGGTGGAGGAGCAACTGGTGGAGGAGGCTGATCCTGCCTTGTAATTTCGATCATTTCTTCAGGAATTTCAACCACTTCACGGGTTCCAAGATCGGTAAGAATGCGATCATAAGTTTTCCATTCAAAAGCCAGTAAAACAATGGCAAGGGTAAAAATCATCCCGAGCTGGATAAACAATACCCTTTTGTTCTCAAGATCAGCTTTCGGTGTTTTCTTTGTGTTCATTATTATAATTTTTAGGCGTTTTATTTCTGTTGTTAAAAAACAGGGCTAAATTATTAACATTTTTTCAATCAGTGTTAGTTTTAGCATTATTTTTTATCAAAACTATCAAAAAAATTCCAATCCCAATTAAACTACCAACCGAGTTTGCAATAAAATCGTAAAAATTACTGCTAACGTTAATTACAAGAATATATTGAAGAACTTCTGTAATGGCTCCGTAGAATATGCCTGCTAATAATGCAATTATCGTACCAATATAACGTAAAAAGCCTGTTCCATTCCATATTGTTTTCTGAGCTTTTGCATAAGCAAATATGTATAAGCCACAAACAAAACAAGATGAACGATCTTATCGGGTTTAAAAAGATGATAAAAATCAGGAATGGGAGGTATAAACCTGCCTGGTATCAGAAAAAAGTATCAGTATGATAAAACTCTACACTGCAAAAGCACCAAAATTCTTAAGCCATGCGGGTATAAGCCAACAGCACACTTTAAATATCGGCTAATTAATTTGAGCTTATTAACTGCTCATATTCAGCAGCCGGCAATAAATTGCTGATATCATCAGCGTTGTTTATTTTGACTTTTATTATCCAACCATCTCCGTAAGGATCTTTATTTACCATCTCAGGATTATCGTTGAGACTTTCATTAAACTCAAGTACTTCGCTTGAAACGGGCATAAAAAGATCGGAGACAGTTTTTACAGCTTCAACTGTGCCAAAAATTTCCCCGGCATCGAGTGTTTCACCAACTGTTTCTACTTCAACAAACACAATATCACCAAGCTCGCGTTGAGCGTAATCAGTAATGCCAATCCAGGCTACATCGTTTTCAACTCTGACCCATTCGTGGTCTTTCGAATACTTTAAATTGTCGGGAATTTTCATTGTTATGATGTTTTAATTTCTTAAATAAAGTTTCAAAAATATTAAATCTTTTGATAAAACGAAAAATCAGGGATAAATTTTATTGCATAAGGGTAAATTTTAGACTTAAACCTGCAAAGGTAGTAGAATTTGGGTATTGATTTGATATGAACGGATTTGTTGCCGAACGCTCAAAAAATGCTCTTGCAGTCAGATTCTGACTAACCATATAGTCGGCAGAGAAATTAATTGACATAATTCTCTGTCCTACTGATACCTGATCAACATCCTCGTCAATACGGCGCAGTATGGTTTTATTGTTACGCATTGAAATATCAAGCTTCAGGTTTAATTCACTGTCCATACGCTGCCGGCTTCCACTACCGCCAATATTTACTACTATGAATTTCAGATCCTTTATTCTATAGCCCAAGCCCAGAACATACTCCTTGCTTTTCACTTCAGTGAGTTGATTATTTACAAAACTCAGAGATAGATTTCTTGTATGCCGTAATTCAAAACGAGTCAGCAGGCTATTGGTCCAGGTTGCATCAATATTAAAAAGCGGACTGAATTGCTCAGAAATTGTTATATTGTCAATTCGTTTTTCAATGATAAAGTTTCCAGCTGCATCTCTGTTCGACTCATTGGGATTGTATTCAATATTGGTCAGATACGAACCAACATTATATACTGAACGATATGCATGTGAAATAGTAAAGGTCCTGAAATATTTCTTCATCAATGGTAACTCAGATAGTCCATTGTATGTTATTCTCCAGTTTGGTAATGGTATGGCAGGGAACGGATTCAGGCTGATCTTAGCAGGATCCCTACCAGAGTATGTTGAGAGGAATGTGAACAAAAGCACTTCAGATGAGGTAGCTCCGTAACCGTCTGGAAATCCGATAGAATCAACACCTTGTGAACGTCCATCTCTCCTGGCAAGATTCCGTGCTACTATTATCCGGTTTTCTTTAAAAGTTTCAAAAACAGGACTGGTATGGTCTTTACGATCGCTGGTAAATGCTGTATTCCACATAAGGTACGACATACTGAAATTACCTCCCTGCTGAGGTGCAAAAGACGCAAAGTTGCCATCCGCACCAGCCTTAAAATATTCCTGAAGATTAATTGCTTCGGTGCGATCTGCTGTAACCTCAATTCGTAAGAATGGCAATGGTTCAAGATTAGCCCTTCCTGATAAATGTTTTGAAATTCGCTGTATATAGGCACTGTTAAGCAGTGTGTCAGTTGAAATCCAGTTGTTTTGAACTGCCTTCGGTCGTATATCGGTCTGATCGCCAAAAACAAATCCCCAGCCGGGTGCCTTGTCGCTCAGGCGATTCCCTAAAAGTGTAGGTTCAGGCATAAATCCAGGTAGAAGTGTTCCGCGATTATCGGTATAAGTGAGAGAAGCATCTTTTAAACCAATCATCAGCCTTACTACAGTGTTGCCGGTTGCTTTCATGACTTTGCCTATTTTCTGAGCCACAGTTATAGTATCTTTTTCTTTTTCATCATCTTTATTGTCTTTCTTTGGTGCAGGATCGCGACCTGTAATTCGTTTTGGCGGTTGATTAAGCTTTTTCAGGAAACCAAATTTATTATACAGATTATTGAATCGTAAATTTCCGTTAAATTGTAAATTACCGTTGTTTTCAATGGTATTGCCAAGCGATTCCTGAACACTCCGCGGCGATGCCTGCCATCTGAACATGCTGGTGTAACGTCCGGTAATATTTATCCAGTCAAGGAAAGTAATTTTGTTAATAGGCAATGTGTAATTCACACTCAGATTCTGGGTGTAATTGGTGAGGGTTCCCAAAGCATAAATCTCCTTCATTATTGAGTCCTTTATTGAAGGATAATTGGGCATAGTGCGGTCAACTGCACCTGGTGGTTCATCAATAAATGCATTGGCAGCAGCATTGAATTCCATTCTCAATGTTTGGGTAATATCGTATTTCAGATCGTAAAGCCTGCTCCAATCCCATTTCTTTACGTAATTGGTATCAATTTTTATCAATGCATTGCTTTTGTTACGAAGCAGTCGTGCATTATATTCCCGCAACATATCGGTTCGGAAAGACAAAGAACGGGGCATTATATAAAAATTAAAATCTTTGATAAGCTTTATTTTGGTAAGGTTTGCAAAGGGCTTTATATTCTTTGGGTTTAGTGCATACATATACCCTATTCCACCGCGATAAATAAGTTTTTTATCAAATTCAATATCAATATTGCTGCGGTTTATTTCGCTATAGGCATATGAAATGTCGAAATTTTCAATATCCCACGGATAGAAATTGATTTTTCCCGGACCTCTTTCCTTGCGCACATTCATCAGATTGAAATTCTTTCTCTGTGTTTGATCCTGGGTTCGTTTTTTGAATTCCTGTTTTTCATCACTGGTCAGATCTCTGAGTTCATCTCTGTAAAGAATATCAGGATCAAGAGGATTGTATTCAGGTGTGGACAGCATTTCAGAATAATCAAAATGCAAGGGTATGCGAAGACCAAAATTTTCAGGGAAGAATTTTCCTAATTGTATATTTGTTGCAAAGTCAAATTGCGAAATAGACTCTACCTGCCTTTCGGAAACTCTTCTTTCAAGGGCTCCAAAACCCGGTGTACTGTGCGAACCTGAAAACATAATGTTTCCAATATCGGCAAGCATGGTATTAACTCTTGCAGTAGCAGCCCATCCGCTTTTGTCATTAAAATCAGTCAATCGCAGCTCATTAAACCAAATTTCAGCGCATTTGGGCAAGCCATCGTCATCATCTTCAAAGCTACGTTTTTTCGGATTCCTTACTCCTAACATCAGTGCTTTAACTTCGCTTAAACTCGGATTACCCATTACAGTAATACGCCATTTCCAGTCTTTATCACTTTCTTTTATATAAAATGGTGTATTAATTGTAATGAGCGACCCCTGAGAGTTCATTGCCTCATTGCGTTTACGTTTTGCTTCCACCAGTTTTTCAAGATCAATATCAAATTCATTGTTCAAAGGCCAAATTGCCCTGTCGTTTTCTGAAGATGTATGCCAGGGGGTAAACTCAAGAGGAATTTCAAATTCGTAATAGTTTTGTGTAAAATCTGAACCTATACGAATAAAAGCTGTAAGATCCCCGGTTTTAAGTTCATCTTGTTCAATGCTTTTCTCAGCATGTACGAACATTTTCAGTTTACTGAACATTCTAAAATCAAAATCGGTAGTTTTATATACCCCACGTGCATCTCCGTCGGCAAGGTCGCATACCTTTATTGACATTGACTGCTCATTTTTTTGCTGCAGGTTGATGGTTCCAAGGTTAATTTCGCGTTCAATACCGGGAGGCAAAACATAAGGTATCGGCGAACGATAACCGTTGGCTTCAATGTTAACAGTACTAATCTCAAAACGGGTATCTGTCTGAATCGGCAGTAAATCGCCCGGCTCGAACAATTCATTGTAATATCGTCTCCATTCACTGCGTACAAGCTCAAGTGTGGCAAACCTCAGAATAACCTCCTGATCCCAACCTTTCAGATATGTTCTTAAAAAGCGGATAGAACGAAAATCTTGAATATTTCCTATAACTTCGTCGGGGCTGCGGACAGGCACCTTGAATTGATACCATTTTACATTTCCTCTTGTACCATTTTCGAGTGGTATGTTTTGTGCATGATGAATATCGGCAATATAATTGCTGCCTATTTGCATTTTATCCGGACGCAGGTCAATTTTATATTGATAATATCTTTCAGCCTCATTCAGGGTGTTGTCGTTATTGATATCCTCAGTATTTGGCAGGTTAGTGGCTTGTGTAGGATATGATTCCGGCGATTGCTGAGCAACCGGAGAGTTTTTATCAGGATTACTGAAAAATTGATAACGTCTAGAAATGCTGCTGTAACGTTCGTCATCATCCAGATCTCTTCCTCTGAAATACTGAAAGTTATCACTTGACGGGTCTTCAAATGCCTGTTGGTAAGCCTCTGAGTTCTGACCATAAACTTCAGCAATGGATTCAAGGTAAGTCTGAAAGAAAGATCTTTCATCTTCATCAGTAAGTCCGTCATAACCCACATCTTGATAATGACGCGAATTCGGATCGTTGTCAAATGCATTTACCAATGCCTGTATTGTAGGAACCCTTCCCCAAATTGTAGTATCAACATTAATGACTTCAGGTCCGGCAGGCAATCCGTTTTCAAAAGATTTTCGTCCGTCACGTAAAAGGTCTTCAGAAATATCACCAAGGTTAAAATACAGATAACCGCCACTGTGTAACGAATCTTCGGCAAAAGGATCCATAAGCCAGAATTCGATATACTCAATATTTGTGGCTTCAAAGTCGGTGTTATCCAACGCCCTCATCATACCACCCCAACGGGTTTGAGGCTCGCGTAACGAACCGTCAGGATTAATACCATGCGATACTGAAGTGGGGCGTACATCATAGTTATAAGGACCACGTAATGAAGGGTAAAATGCCATGTTAAAAACAGGCATATACATAGGTTGTCCGGTTGGTGGGTCAATATTCGGAAATACTTCTGTTTCGCGAACAGGTCTCACTGAATGTCTTGAAAGTTCTTCTTTGTCAATATTCCGCGGACGCAGTGTACTAGTTTTTTCATAAAATAACGGGTCAATTATGTACCATGCCAGCCTTGCACGGTTAAATCCGTATTTAAGTCCGGTTCCAGGAGCGGCTTCCGGAAACATATATGATTGTGTCTGATATTGAGGAGTACTTGCGAGAAACCAATGTCCAACGGTTTTCAGATCTATGGTTGACTTACTACCTTCAAAATCATCAATATAGGTGGTCCCAGTTTTACCTACTGCTTTTGAGTGACCTGGAATAAAATGTGCAAATTCACCATCAATAGTTATACGCGAAGGAGCAGTTGTACTGTAAAAAGGTAGCTTGTCAATTAATCGGGTGATGAAATCTGCATCGGTTTGATATCCAAAATCAACTCCCCAGATAGTATTGCTAATAGGGTCGTTACCATAGCTAACTTTCTGGGTTAATGGTCGCTCGTGAAGATTTAAAAATGTGCCTCCAATATAGAAGTTTTTATTGAATTCATGTTCAATACGTGTTCCAAAAAGTGTTTTGGTCTGAAGATTGAACATATTGGTACTTTCAAGCGAAATATTAATAGGAGTTCCTGAATTAAGAATACCTTCATCAATAATACGGACTCTACCCAAAGAGTAATCAACCGTATAATGAACATTTTCAATCAGTGGTGAGCCTCCGGCAGTAACTTTTACTGAGCCCTGGGGGACATTTATTGCATTTAACGATATTTCTGACCCACTTTCTGATTTATACATCCCTTCAATGATAAATTTGTTTTTATCCGGATATTGTTCAGCCCCTGTTTTAGTTAGCATGTATAGAGAGTCAAAGGCGTATTTATCACCAAGTTCTTTTGTCACTAGTTTGTTTCTTAAATGGCTTCCAAAAGGTTCAAGAACAGGGAAATAAACTCTTCCGGTTGAAGACTGTATGGTACCTCCGTGCGATGCAGCTCCGTCAATAAAGTCAAACATACCATCAGGCGGTGGATTTAACTGTTGACCCAAGCGGTCGAATCCCATTACACGAATAAGAGGAACTCCTTTTACATCTTCAGGACCTTCAAGCAAATAACCTGTGGGAACGCTGTTAACACTACCACTGTATAAAATATTCAGATAGAAATCCTGTGAATTTATCCTGTATGAATTCAGGTTATATACGTTTTTCATCATCAGATGCCACATCGGGACCCTGGTATCTATTGCAGTACTTCTGAGCAGTTTTACCATCAGAGCTTTGGGTGCAGTAATACCATCATCGGAAAATTCACCTACTTTATACACCTTGTTGTCCTGACCAACAATAGTATATTGATAAGCTACAGCCAGAACCTGATCGGGGTTTAACTGATAGTTAAGTGAGATAAAGCCAAGTTTACTGTTCAGGGTAAATTCATTGCTATTGAGTTTTCGGGCATTCTCTACTTTTTCAAAATCACGCCCTGAAACCAGCTCAAGCGGGTGAGTGTTCAAATAATTAGTAACAGCATTGATATCTCTCAGACTTGTTGTATCCGAGAGGTGTTCGAACAAATTATTACTTCTGTTATCGGGAGATATATATTCAGGTGATGGAGTAAGCTGGACTTTGTAAGGATTATACTCGCCAAGGTCCATTAAAGCAACCAGATTTCTGTTTTCAGTCACAGCCGGTCCTCGGTTAGTAACCCACACCTCAATTTTGGTGATATTTATATTGCTGCTGACAATTGGAAGGTTCTCAAGGGCTCTTTCATAACGATCCCTGAAATAATGTGCCAGGAAAAAATGTCGGTTGTCTTCGTAATCTAAGGCTTTGATTTCAAATTCAGTTGTTTGTGCCCCGCCCTGAACTGTAATACTTTTGGTTTCGCTCTTTTGTTGCGAAAATACTGAAGTAACTGTGGTCCGGCCAAACTGTAACTGCGTTTTTAAACCAAAAAGACTCTGACTACCTGTGATAAGTCTGCTGCTTAATGGCAAAGTAACATCTCCGGCTTCTATAAGCTTGACAATATCATCTTCCTTGCCTTCGAACTTCAGCTTAAGTTTATTCTCAAAATCAAAAGTAGCTTCAGTATTATAGTTGGTGTTAAACTCTATTTTATCACCAATCTTTGCCATTACGTTCATTTGTATTTTCTGCTGAAAATCAAAGTTTGTAGTACGGCGTCTTCTTACATCTATTGCAGGGTCGTCCCTGAAATTTGAAAGCACTCCAAAAATAAGCTCGGCTGAACCCTGAGGGCGGATATCAATTGTGCTAGCTCCAAAAATGCGTTCAAATAGTTGTCCTCCAATATGTATTTGCGGAATGATTCCATCATGCTGACTTTGCTCCCCCCTGCGTCCGGTTGAAGCTGTTCGTTCACGCCAGTAGTTTTGTAATGAATTTTCAAGACGGTAATGTTTGTACTCTTCAAAGGTCATTGACCTTGGTGTACGGTAATTAAAACCGCCAACCTTTTTGTAAATAACATATTGATTAGAAGTGGGATCATAAATAACCTCTTCAGTTATATTTGGCGGGTCTTTAAAATCAATTGAGCCTGAAGGCTGAGTTCCGGGCAAAGGTATTTCAGGATAAGGTGTCAGCGGATATGGTAAAGCTGATGTTGTATCAGGCTTATCAATGGTATCAGAAGGTGCTACAGGATAACTAATGGGGCTTATATTTGTTGTTTTGCCCCACATTGTAGAAAAAAGAAATATGATGAGCGCAGTTTTCAGCGCATATATTATAAAATGCCTCAAGTTTGTTGCTGTATTGGTAGTTTTCAAGCCCTTTATTAATGACAATTTTGGATTTAAAGTACTTTCAAAGCATGTTTAATCAACTCTTCAATACTCAATCCGCTTCCTTCGTTCTTAATGATCTTATCAATTGTTTTTTCAGCAGCAGCTTTATTAAAGCCAAGCATAATTAATCCAGATAACGCTTCATCTTTTTTGGTATTGTACGATGATTCTAAAAATTCTCCTGTAATACTTACCTTTCCCAATTTATCTTTCAAATCTATAATGATGCGCTGAGCAGTTTTACTTCCAATTCCCTTAACCGATTGAAGTAACATCCCATCACCTCTTACAATAGCTGAATGAACCTCGGTAGGAGAAAGCGAAGTAAAAATCAGCCTGGCAGTTCCTGCTCCTATACCTGAAACAGTTATCAATTGCCTAAATAAAGTTCGTTCATCCTCATTGGCAAATCCATAAAGCAGCATTGCATCCTCTTTTACCATTAAATGGGTAAAAAGTTTACAGTTAACTGGTTCGTTGTTAGTAATGTCGGGCAATAAACCAAAGGTATACAATGAAATATTAAGTAAATATCCAATTCCCATGCAGTTCAGAACAGCATAGGTTGGTTTTTTTTCAATCAATTGTCCCTCAATGAAAGAATACATGAATATTGTTTTCTAAATTTATTTATAAACGAGGTAAAGTCGGCAAAATTATAAATTTGATGCAAAAGACAATTCATAAGCAAGCAAATCAAATATTTGCCGGGAATTAAAGGAAAATGAGCATGTCTCTGAGGCTTAGAGAAGATTATTTGCTGAAATTAAAAATAAAAAAACATTGAATTTAATTTTTCATGAATTAAAAATGCTTTAATTTAGTGGCTTTATTTTCTAATAGTATTTTATTTTTTAATACCAAAATTTTTAACCATGACGACGAAAACAGCATTACAAAAAGAAGCTATGGCCTACCATTCAGAGGGGAGGCCCGGAAAAATTGAAGTTATCCCAACTAAACCTTATTACACCCAACGTGATTTATCTCTGGCTTATACGCCGGGTGTTGCTACTCCTTGTCTTGAAATAGAAAAAAATCTTGATGATGTTTATAAATATACTGCGAAAGGCAATCTTGTGGCAGTTATTTCAAATGGAACAGCAGTTCTTGGACTTGGTGATATTGGTGCAATGGCAGGTAAACCTGTAATGGAGGGAAAAGGATTGCTATTTAAAGTATTTGCCGATGTGGATGTTTTTGACATTGAAATAGATATCAAAGATCCGCAAAAGCTTATTGACACCATTATCGCCATTGCCCCTACCTTTGGTGGTATAAACCTTGAAGATATTAAAGCCCCTGAATGTTTTGAAATTGAAATAAAGGTTCAGGAAGCACTTGATATTCCTGTAATGCACGACGACCAGCATGGTACTGCCATTATTACCTCTGCCGGATTAATTAATGCCTTAGTTATAAATGGAAAAAAGATAGAGGATATAAAAATAGTTGTCAGTGGTGCCGGTGCTTCAGCCATATCTTGTACTAAGCTATATATAGCTATGGGAGCAAAGCCCGAAAACATTATTATGCTAGACAGTAAAGGGGTTTTGCATAAAGGGAGAACTGATCTGAATCCTGTGAAACAGCAATTTGTTGTTGATACCAAATGTCGCACACTCGAAGAAGCTCTTGATGGCGCTGATATGTTCCTTGGACTATCAGTTGCAGATGCATTAAAGAAAGAATGGCTTCATAAAATGAATCCAAATCCAATAATTTTTTCACTTGCTAATCCTGTTCCTGAAATTATGCCTGAAGATGCCTGGTCAGTACGGGATGACCTGATTATGGCTACCGGTCGTTCTGATTATCCTAATCAGATAAATAATGTGCTTGGATTTCCTTTTATATTCCGTGGTGCTATGGATGTGCGTTCTACCAAGATCAATGATGAAATGAAACTTGCTGCCGCTTATGCATTGGCTGAATTAGCAAAACTGCCTGTACCCGATGAAGTTAATCTGGCATACAAAACCAGTAATATGAGGTTTGGCCGTGATTATATTATTCCAAAACCAATGGATGCTAGACTTATTGAACATGTTGCACCAGCGGTTGCAAAAGCAGCTATGGACAGCGGGGTTGCCCGTAAGCCAATTACCAATTGGGATACATATAAGGAAGAGTTACGCAGAAGAATGGGACTTGGTGATCCGATAAAACGATATATAAGAGGTAAAGCAAAGGCTGATCCTAGGAAAGTTGTATTTGCCGAAGCTGAAAATTATAAAATACTTAAAGCTGCTGAACTGGTCAAAGATGAAGGAATGGCAATCCCTATCCTATTGGGAAATAAGGAAACGATTACTGATTTGATCAGACAATATGAGCTTGAACTTGAAAATGTAGAGATCATTGATCCCAAATCATCAGAAGAGGAAAAACGTAGATCAGAATTTGCTGAATTATTGTATGATAAACGTAAACGCCGTGGAGTTACCATGAATTCAGCAAATGATATGATGATGCATCGTAATTATTTCGGACCTATGCTGGTTGAAACCGGTTATGCTGATGCTGTTATTTCGGGTCTTACGCGCAATTACCCCGATACTATTAAACCGGCACTTCAGATTATTGGTAAACGTGAGGATACTCGTGTGATATCAGGAATGTATATGATACTAACAAAAAAAGGCCCTTTCTTTTTTGCTGATACAACTGTAAATATGAACCCCGATGAAGATACCCTGGTTGAAATTACACTGCAGGCAGCCGAAAAGGTTAAAGAATTCAATATTACCCCTCGTATTGCCCTGCTCAGTTATTCAAATTTTGGCTCAAATGAAGGAAGAATACCATTGTTGGTAAGAAATACAGTGGCAAAGCTTCACAAAAACTATCCTGATCTGGTCGTTGATGGTGATATTCAGGGGAATTTTGCTTTGAATAATGAAATGTTGAAAGAAAACTTTCCGTTCAGCAAACTTGTTAACGGACCGGCAAATACATTAATCTTTCCATATCTTACTGCCGGAAACGTTGCTTACAAACTTATTCAGGAAATGGCAGGTTTTGAAGCAATAGGTCCTATCTTAATGGGGCTTAACAAGTCAGTACATATTTTACAATTGGGAAGCTCGGTTTCTGAAATAGTAAATATGGTTGCTATTGCTGTTATAGATGCACAGAAGAAATAACAAGTCCTGTTATTAGAGTTTAAGAGCGGTTATCATTCAAAAAAAAGAGGATAACCGCTTATTTTTTCTATCATCTATACATATGTACATATTTTACTATTTTTGCGTTTTGATTATAAACTAAATAAATTAATCATGAGAAAAATTACAGTTATAGGTGCTGGAAATGTTGGTGCAACTTGTGCCAATATGATAGCACAAAAAGATCTTTGTCGTGAGGTTGTACTTCTCGATATAAAAGAAGGAGTTGCCGAAGGTAAAGCCCTTGATATATGGCAAACTTCTTCAATTAATCATTTCAATACCCGAGTTACAGGGGTTACCAATGATTATCTTAAAACCAAGGGTTCGGGCATTATTGTAATTACATCAGGTATGCCGCGCAAACCAGGTATGAGCCGCGACGATCTGATTAAAATGAATGCTTCGATTGTTATTAATGCAGTTGAAAAAGTAATTCGTTATTCACCCGAAGCTATTATAATTGTGGTTACTAATCCGCTCGACGTGATGACTTACGCTGCTTACAAAACCGCTCGCAAAGATAGCAGAAAGGTTTTTGGAATGGCTGGTATTCTGGATACAGGTCGGTATAAAGCTTTTATTGCTGATGCCTTGCATGTTTCACCCAAAGATATTCATTCAATGCTGCTTGGCGGTCATGGTGATGCAATGGTCCCGTTGCCACGTTATACAAGTATTTCGGGGATCCCTGTTACCGAATTATTGAACAAGGAAGAAATTGACAAGATCGTGGAAAGGACACGTAAAGGTGGCGGTGAATTGGTTAATCTGATGGGAACATCTGCTTGGTATGCTCCCGGAGCTGCTGCAGCACAAATGGTTGAAACTATTGTTGATGATCAGCATAGAATTTTCCCTGTATCGGCACTTTTAAAAGGCGAATATGGAATGAAGGATGTTTATATCGGTGTTCCTGTTGTTCTTGGTGCTGGAGGAATTGAAGAAATCATTGAGCTGAAACTCAATAAGGAAGAAATGAAATTGTTACAAAACTCAGCTAACGAGGTTAAAGCAACAATGAACCTTCTTGATGAAATGGATCTGATAGCAGACTGATCCGAAATATTTGAATTAAAGGAGACCTTTCCCGTTTTTTTATTAAGACTACTTATGTTGAAAACTTACACAACATAATTATTCTTTTATTTTTATTCTACAAACTGTTTTGAATAATATTTTGCCGTAAGCTTTTCGCCGGTAGCTTTTTCAATCATCTCATTCCAGTACCAGCGACTGCCGGGCATAAAAACCTTTTCTTTAAGATACATACCTATTTGAGGATCGTTTACAAAACTTTGATTCTTAAAATCCTGCAAACCAATTACATTGGCAGTTATATAATAAAATAATTGTGAAGCAAGAAGCTCGCCAAGATGATAATTGTGATAATAACATGGATATGCAGCAATGTGGATTTTTGTAGCCCAGTCAGGCTCATTACGACCTTCGGGTTTGCGCAACAACTGATATGTTTCTGCAAGGTTCCACCAAAGTGCATTTAAGTCCTGCTCAGGATTTTCGTAAAAAGATTTCTCAAACCGGTACATTACCTGCGACCAGCGGCTGAATACCAATTGTTCCAATCTGAGATTGTTGAAACTTTCTTCGGCTATTTTCTCAATTTCATCATCCGATATAATGCCCATATCGCGCATCCATAACGGGTTGCTTGCAAATCGGCCAAAAATCATTGCAATGGCTTCAGTTGTAAAAGTATGTGCTGGTTCTCTTAACACAAAAGGCAGTGAAGGGTCTAAATACTTATCATAAACAGCATGCCCAAATTCATGCAAACAAGTGTTCATCCAGTTGTAGTTAGGTCGGATATTACATAAAACCCTCACATCACCTTCGCCATCAATATGGGTGCAAAAAGCATGTTGATTCTTACCGGGTTTTTCATACATGTCGCTGTTAGCAAGCATATCCTCAATGTCCAGTCCTATTCCATGATAAAAATCACGGGTCAGTTTTTCAATATTCTGGTTCGAATAATATTTATCAAGATCTACTTCATAGATCAATGGAGCTTCCTGAAAAAAGCGGTTCTGATAATGCCATGGCATCAGATCCTGTTTGGCAATTTTATAGCGTTTTGAAAGATGCTCATCAATATCATTTTTTAATGTAGCAAATGCATTGCGGGTGAGTGAATCAAGTTCATTAAAAAGACGATTTATATCTTCCGGTTCCTGATCGCTCAATTTCAGACTCATCTCATGATAGTTGCCAAAGCCTAATTCTTTGGCGATTTCATTTCTGAGACGTGCCAGTTTTTTAACATCCTCACTTACTATCGGGCCAATTTTTTTATGAGCCAGCCAGGCTTCCTGCAAAAGTGAAGAATTCGTTGATGTTTTTAAAATATTTTCAACTTCATTGTCAGGGATCAGCTTTCCACCTACCTCAGCACGAAAGTTTGAATATTTCTGTTCAATTTCGGTTTCAAGTTTTATTTTTTCCTTTAATTTACTGATATCTGCCTGATTATATAAGTAGCTGTTATATAGCGCATTCAGTTGGCGTATCAACAATTTGTCCTGCACTGCATCAGAGTTTTTGATTTCTTTCAGAACAGCAAAATCATCTTTGTTGGCATGAAATTCAGTGAGTTTAAGTTGTGATTCCTCTGCATGGTTCCAGTCTTCAGCCTTTCCTGAAATTGAAGCATTCCAGTAAGCCAGATTGGTTTCTTTGTACAGGGGTTTAGCCCGTAATTCATAATCTGTAATAAAATTCCTGAGTTTAGTTTCCATTTTTTCTGTTTCTGATTGACAAGAAGTTAGTATTACTGTAATTAAAAATACAATAGTTGTTAACGTGTTAGTTGTTTTCATATCCTTGTAATTTTAATGATCAGGTTAAATCAGATCAGGATTTTTAGCCATCCTGTTCTATTGGTTTTTAATATTGGCAAAAATATAGCAATAAAATATTTTATTTCACAAAAAATACAAGATGATATTACAGCATTTCCCAGCTTGTACCTTCCTTGCTGTCTTTTAAGGCTATTCCGATTTTTTTGAGTTCATCCCTTATAAGGTCCGAGGTTTTAAAATCTTTGTTTTTGCGAGCCTGTTGACGTAAGGCTATAATGGTCTTAACAAGATTGTCAACTATATCATCTTTTCCGGTTTCTTCAGGTAAAAGACCAAGAATATCAGTTATAAATTCATTGAAGGTTAGAGTAAGAAGTTCCAGATCGTTGGCTGTTAAACTTTCGTGTCCATCGTGAACTGAATTTATAATCCTCACACCTTCAAAAAGCTGAGCAATTACCACAGGGCTGTTAAAATCATCGTTCATAGCATCGTAGCACGATTGGCGCAGCATTTTAACATCTGAATCCGATGTTTTTCCCGGCTTTAAGTTTTTCAGTGTTTGCATAGAAGCAAATAAACGTTTCAAACCTTTTTCGGCTGCTTGAAGAGCCTCATTAGAAAAGTCCAATGTGCTGCGATAATGCGCCTGCAGAATAAAAAACCTGATAGCCATGGAGCTGTATGCTTTTTCAAGAAGGGGATGAGAACCGCTGAAGAACTCATTCAAAGTGATGAAGTTGTTCAATGATTTTCCCATCTTTTGCCCGTTGATGGTAATCATATTATTGTGAAGCCAGTATCGAACACTTTCATGACCAAGTGCAGCATTTGACTGTGCTATTTCAGCTTCATGATGAGGGAACAGCAGATCCATACCACCACCATGTATATCAAATGTTTCACCCAGATATTTGGTTCCCATGGCAGAACATTCCATATGCCATCCCGGAAAGCCATCGCTCCATGGTGAGGGCCAGCGCATTATATGTTCAGGTTCTGCTTTTTTCCAAAGTGCAAAGTCAAAAGGATTTTGTTTTTCATCCTGCCCTTCAAGCACACGGGTATTTGATAGTAAATCTTCCAGAACACGACCTGAAAGTTTCCCGTAATTATATGATTTATTATATTTTTCAATGTCAAAATAAATTGAACCATTGGTTTCATAGGCAAAACCGGCATCAATTATTTTTTTGATCATCTCTATCTGCTCAATAATATGCCCTGAGGCTCTTGGCTCAATTGAGGGGCGAAGTACATTTAGCTGGTCCATGTTTTTATGATAACTATCAGTATAATATTGCACTACTTCCATAGGCTCAAGCTGCTCGAGGCGTGCCTTTTTAGCTATTTTATCTTCGCCTTCGTCGGCATCATTTTCAAGATGACCTACATCAGTAATATTACGCACATACCTGACCTTAAATCCGATATGTCTGAAATACCTGAATATCATATCGAAAGTAATGGCAGGGCGGGCATGACCAAGATGTGCATCGCCGTAAACAGTTGGTCCGCATACATACATTCCTACAAATGGCGGGTGCAGTGGCTTGAAGATTTCTTTCTTACGGCTAAGGGTGTTGAATACTGTTACCTGATGTTGCATTTTATGCTGTTATATACTTTTTAAACTATTGCCAGAGCTGATCTGCTTTTTTGTAAATAGCTGAGTTTGAAATGTCTGGTCTGAAGTTATGTGTTATTTGATCCTAATGAGTTTTTAAAATAATAAATCTGAAACCAAAAAGTTGTTTCTGAAGAACAGATATAAACCAGTTTTATTTTTACAAAAATAGTCTTAATTTTCTCAGAGTCAGTATTTGAGGTTTAGAAAACTAATTTTGATTCACGTTGAGCAACTGCATTATTTCGTCAAGTTTTGGCGAAAGAATAATTTCTGTTCTGCGGTTTAAAGCTCTTGTTTCGGGAGTATCGTTTGATGCTTTTGGAAAAAACTCTCCTTTCCCTGAAGCTGTAACCCGTGTTGGGGTTATCTTATAATCCTCAGTTAATATTCTTACAATAGATGTTGCCCTTACTACGCTTAAATCCCAGTTATCCTTGAATACAGCAGTTTTAATAGGGATATTATCAGTATGCCCTTCCACCAGGATTTCAATATCAGGATTATTGTTAAGTACATCGGCAAGAAGTTTAATAGCTTCCTTTCCCTTGGCTTCTACCAAAGCACTACCCGATTTAAACAACAAGCGGTCTGACATTGATACATAAACTTTTCCATTTTTGATTTCTACTGTGAGATCGTCAGCATTAAACCCAAGCAAGGCATTACGCAAAACAGAATTTAATCTCTGAGTAATAGAATCCTGGCGGGCAATAACCTGCTGCAATTCTCTTAATGTACGTTCTCTTTCAAGAAGGAGTTTTTCTTTGTTCTCCAGTTCTTCTGATTTCACCTGTAGAGTACGGCTGAACTGATCAGCCTGTGAAAGACTTTCATCGCTAAGGTTCTTATACCTCAATTGCAGGTCGCTGTAGTCTTTATTCAAATTATTAAGATTTCGGTTTAGACTATTTTTTTCCTGATTAAGGGTTTGAATATTCAGTTTTAGCGACTCGTTATCTTTTACTTTTTGTGAAAGATCGGTGCAAAGTTCATTGCGTTCGGTAATTAAAGCCTTCATTCTTTTTCCTCCCGGTTGTTTCAAAGGAACGGGATCACCGCATTTATAGATAGGTGCGCAGGAACTAACTATGGCTGCCAAAGCCAGTAAAACCAGAAAATTGTGGATTCGTTTCATAATTAATAGCTTTATTGATGTTTAGTTTTTGATAAAGATCATTGACGTTTGTAAGTCTTACAAACTTGTTTTTGAGTTAATTATTACTTAACCAATCCGGCACATTATTGTACTCTCAACCATATAATAGAATATTTTGCAAAATTATTAACTTTTTAAATCCTGTAATATTTATTAACATAATCAAACCTTTGACCATAGAAATTTCAACTTGTTTTTATTAGTGTTGGATAATCATAAGGCTGAGGATGATAATTGATTTGTCGTGATTTAAGTGTATTTTAAGATTGAACAGGAGAAAAGTATTTTCAGAACTCCTGATCCCATCATTGAGAATCAGTAGGTTACCTTTCATCTATCGCAGACAATAAATGTCGTAAATTTGCCAAAAACACAGATATGCAACAGATACTTCCTATTTTCCCCCAAGACA
>JAAYJT010000051.1 GCA_012522795.1 Bacteroidales bacterium
ATTGGAAAAATATAATAGACCAATTTTCGCTCTGCTCGATTGTTCTATATATTTAAACCATCGGCATTTACGTTTGTAGATTTACAAAACAGTTTGGACTATTTTGTAAATACAAATCGTATAAAATGCAAGTTTTGTTTGCAATGATGATACTTTCAAGAGAATATGTGGGACTGGGTACTGCAACCATTGAAGCAATGACTCTGAGTATTCCGTGCATTTCAAACGTTCCTGAAAATCTTTTTTGGAAAACATTGCAAAAAGATATACAAAACATCATTTATGCAAGTATGAATGTTACTGAGGTTACAGAAAAGGTTTCTATTGTATTATCAGATATTTCTTTAAGAAAAAGTATAGGGCTGACAGGTAAGGATTTTATGTTGAATAATCTGGGTTGGGATAATGTTGCCAAAGAAATGATCAGTCTTTTTATGAACAAAAGCCAGTAAAATTTTGTAATTAGTAAAGGCTATTGCAACAAGAATGATGCCTACGGTTATGCCAACAATATTTTCTGAAAAGTAGTTTTTGCCTGAAAAAGACATATATCTAAAAAATATTATATTTCAGAATACAATATATGGCCCTTACCCCATCTTTCCAGTTTATCTTTTTTCCACTTTCGTACGATCGTCCATGATAACTGATACCGGTCTCGTAAATTCTTAAATTTTTAATTTTAGCCAGTTTTGCTGTTACTTCAGGTTCAAACCCAAAACGTTTTTCTTTTAATTGAATTTGTTTAATTATATCCGACTTAAACAACTTGTAACAAGTTTCCATGTCGGTTAAACTAAGGTTTGAAAACATATTTGAAAGCCAGGTCAGGAATTTGTTACCCATTGAATGCCAATATCTTACAACTCGATGAGGACTCCCTCGAAGAAATCGTGAACCATAAACTACATCGGCATTTTTTTCAAGAACCGGTTTTAAAAGCAGCAGATAATCTTCCGGATCATATTCAAGATCTGCATCCTGAATAACCAGATAATCTCCTGTGGCTTCCTTAATTCCTCTGTGCAATGCTGCTCCTTTTCCCTGATTTGGCTGTTGGCTGAAAATATGGATTTCAGCGTTTAGGTTATTTTGTGCGAACTCATTTACTTTTTCCAGAGTGTTGTCAGTTGAGCTGTCGTTTACAACAACAAGCTCTTTTGTAATATTTTGAGGTAGTTGAACTTCTACTACGCGTTTTAACAATTCCTGAACAGTAGCGGCTTCGTTATAAACCGGAATAACGACAGAGAGCTTTTTAAGTGGCATATAATTAATTTATTTTGCGCAAAAATAGCATGATTAATTAAAGTATGACCAAACAATAATGAATACTATCGAAATAATACCTGCAATAACATTTTTAAATACCATAAGCTAATTGTATTAATACATACCTTTGGGCTTTTAATCTATAGGCCGTAGCCACTAAATATAATATTCATCTTATGTTTTCCAAACGGGTAATATCACCGGGAAAAACAATATTTTCTCTGATTTTATTGTCAATAACACCCTTTTTTATTTTTTTCATTGGTTATACACTTAGAGTAATAAATCAGGAGTACTCATTATTTGCCATTGATCCGGAATTTAGCTATCTACTAAGTGGGATATTGCTCGGTAAGGGGAGTTTTAATCTTTTTATTGACCATCCCGGAACGCCATTGATAATTTTTGCCGCTATTGTTACACGAATTGTTTATTTATTCCGGAATGCCTCATCTTATTCTGAAGATGTTCTCCAGAATCCTGATCAATATCTTAGCGCTCTGAATATCAGCATGATAATTTTAATAACCATTGTGTTATTTCTTGTAGGTTTATGGATTTACCGTAAAACCGGGAACTTACCTGCTGCGATTTTTATACAATTTTCTCCTTTTGTAGCTGAATATGTTTTTTCGGTAATAGAACGCTATATGCCAGAGCCATGGTTCATGGCACTTGTAGTTATTCTGTGTGGAACCACTTTACTTGATATACATGGAGTGTTTGACAATAGCAAAACTAAAAACAAGCGTCCGCTGATATATGGAATTATAATTGGTGCAGGGATTTCACTGAAATTTACGTTTTTCCCTTTTATTATTGCCCCTCTGTTTATAATCAGGGGGATGAGGAAAAAGCTTTTCTATCTGGCTGCAACAACTGTTTCTTTTCTGGTTTTCACATTCCCTTTGATCAAAAGAGGCAAGGTGTTTTTTAACTGGATAAATTCAATAGTATTACATAGCGGAAAACATGGAAGCGGAAAAGCATCAGTTATTGATCCACAGCAATTTGTTTTGCATCTAAAAACTATAATTCAATCAGAAAAACATTTGGTGTATGCTGCATTGCTTGCCAGCTTTGTTATTCTTGTTTCATTATTGCCATATATCAGAAAAAGGATTGCTAATAAAAAATACTTTTATTCACTTGCCGGTTTTTCAACAGCTCTGATAGTTGGAATTCTTGCTGTCTCCAAACATTATGAACCTTATTATCTGATCCCTTATTCATTGATAACAGTATTTTTATTCTATCTTTCGGTTAATGTTTTGTTTGAAATTTTTCAGTTCAGGAAAAAATGGGCTGAAGCAATTATATACGGCATAATTGCTTTGGTTATGCTGTTAAATCCCAAAAACCTAAAACAGCATGAAGAATATCTTGAAATAAGAAAGAAAATCAGAAGCCATAACAAAACTGTTGCTGAAGAGGTGAACAGGCTGCCCAAAGCCGATGCTCTGGTGATAGTTGTTAACAATTGGAATATAATGAAAGAGGGCGGATTGATGTTTGGCATGCTGATGACTCCGGCAGGAGGTAAAAAATTTGGTAAACAACTCAATTCTATATATCCTGATACATATCTGTTCAAAGAACAGGAAGCACTTTTTTTCAGTTGGTTTGATAAGCCCTATACTGCTAATGAATTAGTTAATAATTACCCTGTCATACATGCAATAATCAAGCATCACGATGAAAATTCTTCTGAACTGCTCAAAGATGTTTTTATTTCAACAGGTTTGGCTGAAGTAAACCTGATTTATTCCGATTCGCTAAACGGAGTAAACATTAATGAAATTAGAAGTATGGATTTGGGAAAACCTGATAGTGCAACTGATTTACTGCAATAAGGAGGTTTCTGATTTGATTTGAACCCTCAGAATTATAAAAGCTTTTTATTAATGGCTTATTGTTAGATTTTGTTCGCTTATTCCTGAAAATAAACCCTTTTCACTCTTTGCGAAATTCCTGTAAGTACTTCGTAAGGAATGGTTTGCATAGCCTGAGCCAATTGATTAATGGGATAAGATGGTGAAAAAATTATTACTTCATCACCTTCTTCAGCTTTGATTTCGGTAATATCAACCATACACATATCCATGCAGATATTTCCTGTTATTGGTGCAGTCTTTCCATTTACAAGCAAACTATATTTACCATTGCTGAGACTTCGTTTAAGTCCATCGGCATAGCCTACAGGTACAATTGCAATACGCATGTTTTTTTCAGCTTTGAATTCGCGATTATAGCCAATTGTAGAACCTGCCGGAATATTTTTAATCTGTGATATTTTGCTTTTCAGTGTACTGACATTCTGCAGGAAAGGCTGTTCATCAGCAAGATTACTGATCCCGTAAAGACCAATTCCAAGTCTAACCATATCATATTGTGCTTCAGGAAAACGACTTATTCCAGCTGTGTTCAGGATGTGTTTCAGAAAACCATAACCCAGCTTATGTTCCAGCTCCTCAGTCATTCTGCTGAAGGCATTTATCTGCTCATATGTGAATTTATCATGGTTTGGATCATCGCTGGCTGCAAGATGCGAAAATATCGAGGCAATTTTAAAACGCGATCCCTTTAATCGTGTAAGCAATGCAGGCAGGTCGTTTTCATCAAAACCAAGCCGGTTCATACCTGTATCAAGCTTAATATGAATTTTAAGAACCTCCTGATTATGTCCGGAATATTGTTTTGCAGCCTGTTCCAGTAAACTTAGAGTACGCAGATTGTAAATTTCGGGTTCAAGATCATATTTAAAAATGCCCTCATAACCCTGTTCTTCAGGATTCATCACCATAACTGGGAGTCTGATACCTGCTTTTCGTAGCTCAACGCCTTCGTCGGCATAAACAACTGCCAGATAATCAACACGATGGAACTGTAATATGTTGGCAATTTCAAAACTTCCGCTACCATACGAAAAAGCTTTTACCATAGCCATAAGTTTAACACCGGGCTTAATTTTACTTCGGTAGAAGTTCAGATTATGGACCAGTGCATCAAGATTGACTTCTAAAACGGTTTCATGATTTTTCTGCTGCAGGAACGCAATTATTTTTTCGAACCCAAATACGCGCGCTCCTTTCACCAGAATACTCTCGTTGTTTAAATTTAGTGATGGCAATGCTTTTATGAGTTCATCAGTTGACAGATAGAATACCGAATCTTTGGGGAAATTGATTTTCTGGCGTTGCAATGCAGCTCCAACTCCTATAAAACGATCAATATCTTTGTTTTTGATCAGATTCCCTATTTCCCGGTATAAATCCTCTTCGTTGCGACCACTTTGCAATATGTCAGACAGGATTATGGTTTTATGGCGGTGCTGGTTCTGCTGTTGTAAAAAATCAAGTGCTATTGCAAGTGATGAAAGGTCGGAACTGTAGCTGTCATCAATCAATGAGCAGTTATTAATTCCTTCCTTTAGTGTTAGGCGCATTGCTACTGTATGCAGCGTAAGCATACGAGCAGCGATAAGTTCATTTTTATATCCCAGATGAAGCAGGGTTAACCAGCAATGAATGATGTTTTCAAGTGAAGCCTCGTCAGTGAAAGGTACCTCAATACTGATATTTTTCTTCTTAAAAACTGCTTTTATAATAGTGTGTTCCGTATGTTTTTCGCATTTCGTGATCTTAAGATCAGCTTTTGAATATCGCCCCCATGAAATTAATTTTGGTTTCTCTGTCCATTCAAGCTGATTGTAAACATTTATGATCTCCCTGTGGTCAGCGCAACAGATAAGTTCTTTACAATTTCTGAACAGCTTTATTTTTTCTCTGGCTTTTTGGGTTGAATCCTCAAAGTTTTCATCATGAGCTGCGCCAAGGTTCGCAAAAATACCCAGAGTTGGTTTAATGATATTTTCGAGGTTTTCCATTTCACCGGGCATTGATATTCCGGCTTCAAAAATTCCCAGATCATGTATTGATTCAATTTTCCAGACAGATAGTGGTACACCAATCTGTGAATTATAACTTTTGGGGCTTCGAACCACATGTTTGTCAGAACCAATAAGCTGCGACAACCATTCTTTGATTATGGTTTTTCCATTACTGCCGGTAATTCCTATGACAGGAAAATTGAATTGCCGCCTGTGCCATGCAGCCAGTTGCCTGAGTGCCTCAAGAGTATTATCAACAATAATGAATGATGCATTACTTTTTGACCAGATCGGGTCATAATTACTTATCACAAAGCTTCGCAACCCCTTGTCAATAAGTTCCTGAATGTAGCGATGCCCATCATTGCGCCGGGTTACGAGTGCAAAAAACAAGTCGTTCTGAATTGAAACAGGTTTACGGCTGTCAACTATCAAATGATAAATTCCGTTATCGGGATTATTTCCTTCAATGAGTTTAGCATTTAATATTTTTGCAATTGACCGGGCTGTATATCTTTGATCCAACATTCAGAGACACAATGTGTTATCGAATAATTCTGTTTGATGTTTATACTGTTGACATTTCAAACCCTAAGATCAGGTTTCAGGTGTTTCGTTTGAATCTTCAGTTGCAAGTGGGATCAATGGGTTACTTGTCAGTTCTTCGTATATCATTCTGTTTCTAAAGATATCGCAAGCAAGATAAATGGCTTCTCTGAACGAATCGGGCGATGCCTGATTTTTTCCTGCTATTTCATATGCTGTTCCATGGGCGGGCGAGGTTCTTACAATTGGTAAACCTGCAGTATAATTCACGCCGGTATCAAATGACAGGCTCTTGAATGGAAGCATTCCCTGATCATGATACATGGCAAGAACAGCATCAAAATCTTTATAGGCGGATGAACCAAAAAATCCATCGGCAGGAAATGGCCCGAAGATCAACATTCCCTGTTTGCTTAATTCTTTGATTACCGGAATTATCATGGTTTGTTCTTCTTCTCCTATCAGTCCGCCTTCTCCTGAGTGTGGGTTAAGTCCCAATACGGCAATTTTAGGTTTACCAATATTAAAATCACGAACCAGGGAATCATGAAGGGTTTTGGTTTTAACCATTACCAGTTGTTTTGTCAGTTTTTCAGCTACCTGACGCAATGGAATATGGCCGGTAACAATTCCCACACGCATATTCTTACTTACCATGAGCATAAGGTAATCTTCACTTTCAAAATGATTTGCCAGATATTCGGTATGTCCGGGGAAATTAAACCCTGCCTGTTTTATAGCATATTTATTGATTGGTGCGGTTACCAGAATATTAATCTGATTGCGCTTAAGGTCTTCAACTGCTGCCTCAAGCGATTTAAATGCCAACGCACCAGATTGAGGTGTAGTAATACCAAGCTCTATCTTTATTTCTTCTTCCTGAATGTTGACCAAATTGGGTCTCCTTGAATTTGCCTGATCAGCTTTACGGATAATATTGAAATTAAAATCGTTGATATTAACCGTTTTGCGATGATAAGAGGCTGCTTTTGAAGAACCGTAAACTATAGGAGTGAACAACTCATTTATCCGGCTATCCGACAGGGTTTTAATTATTATTTCGTAACCTATTCCATTTAGATCGCCACAGGTAATACCCGCTTTTATTCTGAAATCTTCATCAAGAAATTTATTCATAATACCTTAAATATTAAAACATTATTAAATTGCAAAGATAGCGTCCACTAAACGATTTTACCCAATCTTTAATTATTAAAATCAAATTTTGTCATAAGGAAAATATATTTTCCGGATCCTTTAATTTCAATACAGGACTTTTTTAAACCGGCTTCAGGATAAATAATATTTTTTAAATATGGTTTGTCCGGGTTTTTTTAAAAATTGCAATCCTGCTATGGAAACGTGATTTTTAACTATATAGTTTAACGTACTCGTAAGTATTGCCTGTATATGAGAGAAATTTTATGAAATCGCTGTATTTTATTATAAGAGAAGCTGTGTTTATACATGGATGGAAACTGATAGTTGAAGATTTCTGAAGGTTTTCGTCAAGAAATAAATGAACATGGTGTTCAGCATCGTTTATCAGTCCGAATGGAGTTACAGAACCCGGTGTAACACCCAGATATTTCATTAAACGTTTTGGCGAGGCAAAAGTCAGCTTACCTTGTTTCAGGCTTAATTCCAGATCACGTATGGCAAGTGAATTTGAATACTCAAGAATGACCAGATAATGCCTGTTGCCTTTATGGTTGCGAAAAAACAGGTTTTTACAATGCGTTGCTTCAAGATCTTTCCAGTAAATAGCAGCTATTTCAACTGTAGGAGCTGGAGGATGCTCATAATAATCAAATTCAATATTTAATTCTTTAAGAATACGGTACAGATTTGGATCTCCATTCATTTTTCTGAAATTTATTGATGACAGAGTTTTACCAGGGATTTAGGCTATAAAATCTTAAACTTTTCCCAATCTAAACCATAGTTTACTTTGTTTCTGAAATTAATAAGCTTTTCAGCAGAAATTGTAAGAGTTTCAACTAATTCCTTATGCGGTTCAAGTTGTTTCAAAGGTTTTCCCAGAGGGTCAACAACCATGGAGTCGCCGCTGTGTGGTATTCCGTTTCCGTCAGAACCAATACGGTTCACACCAACAATATAAGATTGGTTTTCAATAGCCCGTGCAATGAGCAAAGCCTGCCAAATGTAATTACGTACTTCAGGCCAGCTTGCAACATTAATCATGCAATCATAAGCAAATTCACCATTGTTATAGGTATTCCGGCTCCAAACCGGGAATCGTAGATCGTAACATATGAAAGCACTTATTTTCCAGCCTTTAACATTGAATATCAGATGTTTATTTCCTGGTGTGAAATATTTGTTCTCTTCTGCCATCCTGAAAAGATGTCTTTTATCGTAATGATAATTACTTCCATCAGGATACATTACAACCAAACGGTTTAAGAACTTTCCATTATCTTCTGCAATATAGCTTCCGGCAACAACACTGTTTTTCTTTACTGCCATTTCCAGCATCCATTCAGGTGTCCTGCCATTAAGCCTTTCAGCTACATCGTGTGGGTGCATGGTAAAGCCCGTTGTGAACATTTCGGGTAAAACGATCAGATCAGTGGGTTCATTGATCCTGTCAATCAAATGTTCAAAATGGTCTAAGTTTTTTTCAGGATTGTGCCAGACCAGATCGGACTGAATAAGTGTAACTTTTAAATCTTGCATAGTATTTTAGCAGCTTTTTCAAGAGTTCCATCGGTTTTTGCAAAACAAAAACGTAGGAGATTATTATTGTTGTTTTTATTATAGAAAGCAGAAAAAGGTATTGATGCTATTTTATGTTCACGTGTAAGTCTTACAGCAAAATCCATTTCATTTTCGTCAGAAATGTCGCTGTAATCAAGTGTTAGGAAATAAGTTCCGCTGCATTTCAAAGGTTTGAACCTTGATGTTTTTATCAGTTTCAGAAAAGTATCTCGCTTTTTCTGATAAAATTCCGGCAGATGTTTGTAATTAGCCTCATCTTCAAGAAATTCAGCAAAAGCATATTGAATTGGTGTGTTTGTAGAAAATACAAGGAACTGATGGATTTTTCTGAGTTCAGCGGTAAGGTTAGCCGGAGCAAGTACAAAACCCGTTTTCCAGCCGGTAGCATGAAATGTTTTACCAAATGAACCTACAACAAAACTTTTTGAAGCCAGTTCAGGATAGCGACACAAACTTTCATGCATCAGCCCGTCAAAAATAAGGTGTTCGTAAACCTCATCACTTAAAATAAGGATATCACGGTTTCGCGTAATTCTTATTAACTGATTTATATCGTTGTGACTCAGTACTGTGCCTGATGGATTATGAGGTGAGTTGATAATGATCATTCGTGTATTGCTTGAGATCAGAGCCGGAAATTTTTCCCAGTCAATGCTGAAATCAGGCAGCTTCAAAGTGGCATATTTCACCAGACCACCGTTTACTTTTACCGAAGGTGCATAAGAATCGTAAGCAGGTTCAAAAATTATTACTTCATCATCAGCCCTTACAATTGCCGAAATAATGGTATAGATAGCCTGTGTTGCACCGGCAGTAATTGTTATTTCAGTAATCGGATCATAATGTGCTGAGTAATTTTTATTTACTATTTCAGAGATAACTTCACGCAGTTTCAATACACCCGGCATGGGAGAATATTGATTATATCCCATATTCATATATTTGTTAACCAGCGAAATAAGCTTTTCTGAAATTGGGAAATCAGGGAATCCCTGCGATAGATTTATAGCATTGTTTTCATTTGCCAATTGGGTCATTACGGCAAAGATTGAATTCCCAACATTAGGTAATTTCGATGATAACTGCCACTGAGGATTATCCATGATTTTGAAATTTTCAGGGCGCAAAGTTATAGTTTTATAATATGATGACAATAAGAAACGTAAATATAGTCATGACTTCGGTTCGTTAACTCACTAAAAGCCAGTATTAAACATCCTGAAAATGCTGGAGCATCCGGGCGATAAAAATGGATTGGAATTGAGTGGATAAGATGGATATGGATAAGAAATAAAAATACTTTTATTTTTAAAAAGCCAGGTTGTTTCTTAACAGTTGATTTATAGTAATTCATTGACTACGAGCCACTCATGGGACTCGAACCCACGACCCGCGCATTACGAATGCGCTGCTCTACCAACTGAGCTAAAGTGGCTGAAAAAAGTCGGGGTGGCGAGACTCGAACTCGCGACCTCTACGTCCCGAACGTAGCGCGCTAGCCAACTGCGCCACACCCCGAACCTGTTTAAGATAGTGTCTCCCCGGAAGGACTCGAACCTTCGACCCGATGATTAAGAGTCATCTGCTCTACCACCTGAGCTACGGAGAGACATTGTTTTATTTCAAAGATTTCACAGCCTGATAATTTGTGGCAGTGATACTGAAAAAAAAATGAAGTGCAAAAGTATAAAAAGTTTAATTTCAAAAGGAAAACTTTAACATCATCTTATTTATAGAAATCCAAAAACCAATTCAAGTAACTGTTAACCAGCAATGTATAATGAGTAAATAATTTGTAATTCTTACCGTTCCTATCATAATAAATATCAATTCAAGACAAAATTTATTATTTTTGTCTTTTACATTAAGCTATCAACATTTCATAAGCGATCGTCATATGCGTAAAATATTTTTGATTTTCTTATCGGTTTTATATTTCTCTTCGCTTCCAGCTCAGGTTTTCAGCACTATGACTGATAATCGTGACGGGAAAACATATAAAACTGTGAAAATCGGGAAATATGAATGGATGGCTGAAAATTTAAATTATAAAAACACTGCTTCATGGTGTTATAATAACGACCCCGCCAATTGCGATAAATACGGACGACTTTATTCTTATGCCGGCGCTGCACAGGCTTGCCCTTCAGGTTGGTACCTTCCATCGGCTAAGGATTGGGATCGCCTTATTGATATTATTGGTCAGGAAGATGCAGCGGCTTTATTAAAAGAGGGTGGAAGTATTGGATTCAATGCTTTAATGGCTGGAATGCGCTACGATTATGGAGATTTTAATTATTTGAACCAGAATGCTTATTTCTGGAGTAAGATATACGCTAATAATGAACCTGCCTGGGTTTATTTGATAGGAAGTACTATGCTTACTGTTACCCGCATTAAAAGTTTCAGTGGCAGTGGATTTTCGGTGCGATGTGTTAAAAGATAAATTTAATACAGAAAATTATCGTAAGGATATCTCTTTGAGTGTATGGCCTTTACATTATAATAAAGAATATCCCTCAGTTCATCGAGATTGGATTTTTGGGTTGCAGAAATAAATATAGCTGGCGGATTATTTTTTGCTATCCATAGCTTTTTTAAAGCTTCGATATTTTGTTCTTCCTGTGTCTCATTATTATCCACCAGATCAGCAGGTTTACTATATGCATCTATCTTGTTGAAAACCATTATAATAGGCTTTTCATTTGCTTTTATCTCAGCCAGGGTCTGGTTTACAACTTCAATTTGTTCTTCAAATCCAGGATGAGAAATATCAACAACATGCAGAAGGATATCAGATTCACGCACTTCATCCAGAGTTGATTTGAATGATTCTATAAGTAAATGTGGAAGTTTTCGTATGAACCCAACGGTATCGGAAAGCAAGAAAGGAAGGTTTCCTATTACTATTTTCCGAACCGTTGTATCAAGCGTGGCAAATAGTTTATCTTCAGCAAATACATCCGACTTGCTTATTACATTCATAATAGTGGATTTGCCTACGTTTGTATAGCCTATTAATGCAACCCTTACCATTGAGCTACGGTTTCCGCGCTGGGTAGCCATTTGTTTATCAATGGTTTTAAGTTGTTTTTTCAATAATGAAATTTTATCACGGATTATACGACGGTCAGTTTCAATTTCTTTTTCACCAGGTCCGCGCATTCCAATACCACCTCTTTGTTTTTCAAGGTGAGTCCACATCCTTGTAAGACGCGGGAGCAGATATTCGTATTGGGCCAGCTCAACCTGAGTACGTGCATATGCTGTACGTGCACGGCTGGCAAAAATATCGAGTATAAGGTTACTGCGATCCAGTATTTTACATGCTAGTTCGTTTTCAATATTTCTGATTTGCGAAGGGCTGAGCTCATCGTCAAACACTACAAGGTCAATATTGTTCTCTTTAACGAACTCACTTATTTCCAACAGTTTACCACTACCCACAAAAGTCCTTGGATCGGGTCTGTCAATTCGTTGAACGAAACGTTTAATAGCTACACCACCAGCAGTTTCGGCTAAAAAAGCAAGTTCATCAAGGTATTCGTCAATATGTATCTCATCATTTCGGTTTGTTATCAAACCAACCAAAACCACCTTTTCCAGTTCTTTGGTTAAATTGGTCATTTCTTGCATATAGCCTGTTTTGTATAAATACCTTGTTTTAGAATCGGATAAAAAACTTCTTTTGTATTATTTTATGATACAACCGGTAAATATAATAATTATTTGCTGAAGATCAGTACATTGGTTTCTCCTGTTGATTTCACATAGCCTCTGTACATTGATGAGGTATTACACTGCATTGTAATATTCCCGTCTTTATCCACTGCTATGATTCCTCCGTTTCCTTTTTGTTTAGCCAGTTTTTCCATCACCACAGAATGTGCAGCGTCTTCCAGGCTCATATTTTTATAAAGCATAAGTGCCGAAATATCGTAACTTACTACATTTCTTATAAAATACTCACCATGTCCGGTTGCTGAAACAGCACATGTTTCATTATTTGCATAAGTTCCTGCACCAATTATCGGAACATCGCCCACACGGCCATATTGTTTCATAACCATTCCTCCGGTAGAGGTTCCTGCTGCAAGATTGCCGTGTTTATCAAGCGCAACGGCACCAACGGTACCTTTACGCCCGTCCTTTTCCTGAGTTTCTTTTATCCTTAAATATTCATTCCAGCTTCCTTCAGTAAAAAAATACGACGGATCAATTATTTCAATACCCTGTTCTCCTGCAAATTTCTCAGCACCTTCGCCAATAAGCAAAACATGGGGTGAGGCTTCCATAACCTTACGGGCAGCGGTTATTGGATTTTTAATTGTGTGAACACCAGCAATGGCGCCTGCCATAGTATTACTGCCATCCATTATTGAAGCATCAAGTTCTATATTACCATCAGCATTAATTACAGCACCTCTGCCTGCATTGAACGCCGGATGATCTTCCAGCATTCTGATACTGGCTTCTACAGCATCCAAAGCTGAACCACCGGCTCTTAAAACAGCTTCACCGGCATTGAGCGAACGCTGAAGCCCGTTTTTTACAATAGTTAATTCATTTTCTGAGCTGTTCTCAGGCGAAAGATATCCTGCTCCGCCATGAATGACCAGTACATATTCGGGTTTTTGAGCTGAAACAACCTGTGGAAGACTAATAATAGCCACCAGAAGAACCAATAATTTTACAAAACTGAATTTTTTCATAAGAATGCGTATTAAATGTGTAACCAATTTTTTAAGTTTATCATGCCAAATAAATCGGCTGCTGTTATTACAGTAAATATAACGATAACCCACCTAACAAATTCTGTACCTTTTTTTACTGCAAGGCGCGACCCCACCAATGCTCCAACAACATTGCCAATAGCGTGAATTAGTCCATAAGACCAGATCACCTGTTTGTTGATAACAAATATAATAAGTGCAAACGCAGTAAATAAAAGCATTATCCATCCTTTTATTGCATTGGCTTTAACAAGATTGTATCCGGCACCCAAAACAATTCCTGCAATTAAAAAATATCCTACTCCAACCTGAATAAAGCCACCATAAAAACCAATTCCAAAAAATACAAGCATCTGCACCCATCCGGGTTTTTTAACTGCGAGATTTTCATTACCCTTAATCCATTGGGCTGGTTTTATAAACATCATAACCATAATGAATAAGAGCAAAAAGGCTATTACGTAGTTAAAAACTTCCTTGTTGATATCTACAGCCAGTTGCGCTCCGATAATTGAACCAATTACAGCAGGTATGGCGAGTTTGGTTCCTTCGTTGAGACTGAATACTTTATAATGCCGGAACGAGCCGGAAGCAAAAAGAGTCTGAAACAAAATACCTATCCGGTTTGTACCATTGGCAATCTGAGGAGGAAGACCAAGCATCATAAATACCGATAATGAAATAACCGAGCCTCCGCCAGCAAGAGTGTTGATAAAGCCAGTTAATATCCCGGAAATAATAAGTAAAACAATCAGATACCAGGTCATAGCTTATTCAATTATTGAATTTTACTCACTTTTCGACCAAACAACAGGATAATTCCATACAATAATGCAAGTGCAAAAGGGTAGCTAATAAACCACGGAAGCCCGTAAGCTGTAGGTATTGTACCAACTATTATACCAACTATTGCAACTATAATAGCATAAGGCATTTGCGTTCGAACATGCTCGATGTGATTACATGAACTTGCCAGTGAACTCATGATAGTGGTATCAGAAATAGGCGAAATATGATCGCCAAGTACACTGCCAGCCAGTACACACGAAACAACGTTGTGAAATATACTGAGGGTCGCATTGTAATCCATCATATTTGCTTCACAAATCATCCATGATGCAGGTAATATCAGAGGATATAAAATAGCCATCGTTCCCCATGATGTTCCTGTTGAAAATGAAACTCCGGCAGCAAACAAAAAGGTTATTGCCGGAATCATAAAAGGGCTAACCTTTAAACTCATCAGAATATGTGAAATATAATCGGCAGTGTGAAGATGCTGGGTAATAAGAGCTATACCCCATGCCATTGTAAGAATCAAAATTGCGGGAAGCATTGTTTTAAAACCTTCAACTATACTTTCCACAGAATCCCTGAGCGAAAGCAACCTTTGCAATAGAGTAAGAATAACGGCGGTAAGTGTTGCTGCTAGCGACGACCATAATAAAGCACGGTAAGCATCAGCCTCGCCAATAATATTTGATAGATTCCTTGAAAAACTAAGGTTTTTATCCCAATCAACAGCTTCATGTCCGGTAATTATTAAACCAGTTATTGTTCCAAACACTACGATTAAAACCGGTATGGCAGCATTATACCATCGTGCTTTAACCTCACCTTTGGTGATGATAGAATCAGGTTCAATATTGTTTAAAGACTGTTTACGTGCTTTTACTTCGGCATGAAACATAGGACCAAAATCACGTTGACTGTAAATAATAATTCCTACAAAAGCCAAAGTAAGAAAAGGATAAAAAGCATATTGAAGCGAATAAAGAAAAACCTGATATGGAGCTTCATCAAGATTAAGAGTTCGGATACCATCAGAAATATAACTGAGCTGAGCTCCTATCCACGTGGTTACAAAAGCAACGGCTGCAACAGGTGCAGCAGTGCTGTCAACAATATATGCAAGTTTTTCTCTGGAAATCCTCAAACGATCAGTTATAGGCTGCATAGTTTTACCAACTACAAGTGTATTTGCATAATCATCAAAAAAGATGGCCATTCCAAGCAACCATGTGGCTATCTGACCTGAACGGGGAGTAGAGGCATAGCGCGACAGAATATCAACAACCCCTTTCATTCCGCCGTTATTAGTTACCAGGCTTACCATTCCGCCGATAAGCATTGAAAAAACAATAATGGAAATATGCCCCCTGTCCATCAGGGCTTCAGGAATATAGGTGTCAATGATCATGAATAAACCATTGAATATAGCTCCAAAAACGCCAACACCTCTGTAAAACCATATAATTAACGTTCCGGCAAATAATCCCAGAAACAAAGCAGAAATTACTTCCCGAAACGTTAAGGCAATAATAATAGCTAGCAAAGGTGGCAGAACCGACATCCATAAAGGTATTGGACGAACAGGGAGTTCAGATCTGATATTTCCGGTTTCGACAACCAAAATCGTTGGTTCATTAAAAGTATAGGGAATTGAAGCTTTTCCCGAACGGAAAATCAAATCATAGGTTTCATTGTTTATTGTAACAGAAAGGGGTTGTTCTTCAGGATGAGAAAGCAGGTCTGAAACTATTTCAAGCTCTACGCTTGTTTCAACATTGCTGACAATAATGCCTGGAAGATGTATGTTAATAGATGCATTTTCAGGTAGTTCTAAGGAGGATCCTTCTGTAATTGTCGCCAGTGCTTCAGAGCTAAACCATAGGAATGCCAGTAAAATAAGACTACTAAAGGATAAAGCTCTTGACATATATACAGCTTGGGATTTTGAATGGCAAAAATAAAGGAAAAACTTAATGCCAACTATTCCTTCGGATTGAAATCAATACCTTTGCATCGTATGGATATTTTTAATTCTGTAATAATAATAATTGTTTGAAAATGAGCAAATCGCATAATAGAACAGAGCTTTCTGAATTGGGTGAGTTTGGTTTGATAGATCATCTTACCGGAAATTTAAAACTCAAAAATCCTGCTGTTATTAAGGGTGTAGGTGACGATACAGCCGTGATTGATATCGGCGACAGTTATTTGCTAGCTACAAAAGACTTGTTGATTGAAGGTATTCATTTCGATTTGACTTACACTCCTTTGAAACATCTTGGATACAAAGCGGTAGTTATGAACCTGAGTGATATAGCTGCAATGAACGGCACTCCTGAGCAAATTCTTATAGGTTTGGCAGTTTCGAACCGTTATTCGGTGGAAGCTCTTTCTGAACTTTACGAAGGAATATATTATGCCTGCGAACGCTATAAAGTTGATATGGTGGGAGGCGATACTACCTCAAGTCCGTCGGGTATGTTCTTATCCATTACCGCTTTGGGCAGGGTTGACAAGGATAAAGTTGTTTATCGCAGCACCTCAAAAGTGAATGATCTGGTTTGTGTGAGCGGTGATCTGGGTGGTGCTTATATGGGTTTGTTAGTACTTGAAAGAGAAAAATCAGTGTTCAAAAATGATCCTACAATGCAACCCGACCTTAGAGGGCATGATTATATACTTGAGCGTCAGCTAAAACCCGAGCCAAGGTTTGATATACTTGCTGAATTAAAGAAAGCAGATATTAAACCTACAGCGATGATTGATATAAGCGATGGTCTTGCTTCTGAAATACTGCATATTTGTAAGAATTCAAAAACTGGTTGTAATATTTATGAAGATAAGATCCCAATTGATACAGCTACTGCTATTATGGCCGAAGAGTTTAATATTCAGCCGGTTACAATAGCAATGAATGGTGGCGAAGATTATGAGCTTTTGTTTACCATTTCACTTTCCGATCATGATAAAATTAAAAATATAAAGGGAGTAACTGTAATAGGTCATATTACCGATGAAAGCTCAGGAGTAAATCTGATAACCCGCAATGGAACAGCAGTTCAGATACAAGCACAGGGCTGGGAACATTTACGACAGAAAAATCGAATTTAATTTAAAAACAAAAAATAACCAAAATAAGCCACACAAGCAATAAATCACGGGGTTAAATCATTAAATCTTTAAATGATCATGTTTTCAACTGAAACTTCTTTTATTGACCCCATACTCCGTACCCTTCCCGAGAATCCGGGTATATACCAGTTTCTTGATAAAGAAGGACAGATTATTTATGTTGGGAAAGCAAAAAACCTGAAGAAACGGGTTTCTTCATATTTTACCCGCGATAGCAGCCTTACTGGAAAAGTGAGGGTAATGGTAAAAAAGATTGCCGACATCCGACATATTGTTGTTGATACTGAGTTGGATGCATTATTACTGGAAAACAATCTGATAAAAACTTATAAACCACGGTATAATATTCTGCTGAAAGACGATAAATCCTTTCCGTGGATATGTATTAAAAATGAACCCTTCCCCCGCGTCTTCCCAACGCGTAATCTTGTAAATGACGGTTCAGAATATTACGGACCCTATGCTTCAGGTAAAATAATGCATACCCTTCTCGACTTGATCCGCCAGTTGTATCCTATACGTACGTGCAATCTTAAGTTGACACAGGAAAATATTAGAAAAGGGAAATTTAAAGTTTGTTTGCAATATCATATCGGGAATTGCCTGGGACCCTGTGAAAATTTTCAGAGCGAAGAGGATTACATGAAAAATATATCTTCGGTACGGGAAATTATCAAGGGCAATCTGCATACAGTAAAACTCAGGCTTCAGGAGCTAATGAAAGAACATGCAAAAAACCTTGAATTTGAAAAAGCACAAATCATAAAAGAGAAGCTTGAGACCCTTGAGCGTTATCGTAGTAAATCAACGGTTGTCAATCCCAATATAAGCAATGTTGATGTGTTTTCTCTTGTGAAATCAGGGGCTCTGATGTATGTAAACTTCATTAAAGTCGTTGACGGGGCTATAATTCAGTCATATACCATTGAGATTCAAACCAGACTTGATGAAACCGAGAATGATGTACTTGAGGTGGCAATAACTGAATTCAGGCAAAGATATGCCAGTGATGCTATGGAGATAATTGTTCCCATGCGTCCTGATTTTGAAATACCCGGTGTGAAATTCACTGTGCCAAAACGCGGAGATAAAAAACAACTTCTTGAACTGTCAGAACGTAATGCTACTTTTTTCCGTCTTGAACGACAGAAGCAACGCGATCTGGTTGATTCTGAAAGACGTACCAAGCGTATTCTGAACCAGATACAGAAAGATCTGAACCTTAAAGAGCTACCTGAGAGGATTGAATGTTTTGATAATTCAAATACTCAGGGAAGCAATCCTGTGGCGGCTGTAGTTGTATTTTCAAATGCAAAGCCTGATAAGAAGGAATACCGACATTTTAACATCCGTACAGTTGAAGGTCCTGATGATTTTGCTTCAATGTATGAAATAGTAACCCGGCGTTATAAAAGAATACTTGATGAAGAAAAGCCATTGCCACAGCTTATTATCATTGACGGAGGTAAAGGACAGCTTAATGCAGCCTATAAAAGTTTAAGCGACCTAGGCATTCATCACAGAATGGAAATCATTGGTATTGCAAAGCGCCTTGAAGAAATTTACAAACCCGGAGACCCCCTTCCATTGTTTCTAGATAAAAAATCGGAAACACTTAAGGTTATTCAGCATCTTCGCGATGAAGCTCATCGTTTTGCTATTACCCATCATCGTAAAAAACGTGAAAAAAGTACAATAAAAACAGAACTTACTGAAATTGATGGTATTGGAAATGTGCTGGCAGATAAATTACTGAGCAGGTTTCAATCAGTTAAAAATATTAAAAACGCCAGTCTTGACGAATTGCAGCAATGTGTTGGGAAAAGTAAGGGAGAAATTGTTTACCGTTATTTCAATGAGCCGGAACAATAAAAAGCCTCTAAATTGCGAAAAAGATAATAGAATTGAAAATTCAAGAATAGGCTTAAGAATATGAAAACCTGTAAACTGCTGAATATCAGGTTCAATTACAAGAACTTTCCATTATGTTCTTTAAGGTTTTGACCAAAACGGATATCATTCAGGATATTGGTCAGAAGTTTATCAAGATCGCTGTTGTCACGGTAATCAGCCGGTGCTACGTATCTGGCACGACCCTGTCTGAGCAACTCCAGACTAACATCTTTTGCAAGACGCCCCTCACGGTTTACCGATTTTTGTGAATCAAAAACAGCTATTGTATATCCGCCCTGATAATTTACCATTTTCATCGCCGGAACATCAGTTTCGCCATCGCCAATGTATATGAACCTTTCAAAAGGGAAAGGCTTCAGGTTTTCAGGCATATATTTATTAATGATTGAGCTGTCCCAAAAATTAAAAATACCTTTATTAATCCTGAAAAGAAACTGGGTTTTGCCTGTATAATCAATGCCAACTGAGGGCCATTCAGCAATACCATCTTCGTTGTAATAATATCCTGATGCAAAAACGAAAGAAAAATTAGGCGCTATTTTAGTCCCCTCTACCATTTCCCTTAATCCCGAAGAGATAATAAAATGATTTATATCAAGTCCCAAGGTTTCCCCATAATTATTAATACGTTCAAACCATCCCTCTACTCCCGGATAAAGCGGAATATTTTTACCGTGATTAACAAAATCAGCCTTTCTGATCGGAAGATTCTTTTGTCTTGATTTTTCAAGGAGCAGCCACATGTATGCCAGAATTTCGTTCATATCGTTTTGTTTGGCAAACTGGTTAGCCTGATCCCAAAAATCGGTATTTGCAATTCCTAGATTAGGAATATATGAATGTTCCTGCATGTTGCCGGGAGCAAGAGTTCCGTCGAAATCGTAACAGATGGCAACAGTTGTGTTTGAATAATTCATGTTTTTTATAAAGTATTGACGTGCAAAATTAGTGTAATTGTCAAAATACCAGATGGTTTTTAATTTAAATCAGTGAATTATGAATTTTTGAAATAGTCAGATAAAGCCCACTGAATATTTATTTAAGCCTTGGAGGGCTTAAATTTTATGTTCACCGGTTTAGGATCTCTTTCGTCAAATTTTTCTACTTTTAGCGCCTTTTACAAAAGTTACAAACTGAGACAAGCACTATGAAAAAAATAGCATTTCATTGGCAGATACTAATTTCACTTGTTTTTGCTGTTATTTTTGGTATTTATTTTCCGGCTCAGGTTAAATATATTTCCTGGATGGGAGATGTTTTTCTCCGCTTGCTGAAAATGCTTATTATTCCATTGGTTCTGAGTTCTCTTATTTCAGGAGTTACCAATATTGGCGGTTCAAGAAATCTGGGAAGACTCGGTTTAAAAACTATGACCTATTATATCGTAACAAGCATTTTTGCAATTCTTACTGGCTTATTACTTATGAATTTATTCAAACCGGGTGTTGAAGCCGAATTAAATTTTACTCAAACTGTTGATTCCGGACTTGCTAAAGACAGCCTTGGAGATATTTTGCTAAAAGTGATTCCTGAAAATATATTTTTGGCTTTTACAGATAATGCACAGTTGCTTTCTGTCATACTTTTTTCATTGCTATTTGGTTTTTTTATCAATCAGGTTGAAAATACCCATAGCCAGCGATTGAAAGATTTTTTCAATTCAATGTTTGAAGTAATGATGAAGCTCACACTTTTCATCATTCGTTTTACACCCTTTGGAATTCTTGGTCTGGTTGCTACTAAAGTTTCGCAACAGAGCGATTTGATCGCTCTAATTCAAAGTATGGGAATGTATATGTTGGTGGTTATTCTTGGATTGCTTATTCATGCCGGAATTACATTACCGTTGTTGCTAAAGCTGGTAGGAAAGGTTAATCCGCTGAAGCATTTAAAAGCCTTACAAGTGCCATTGATTACTGCTTTTTCCACTGCATCATCAAATGCTACTCTGCCATTGACAATGGAAGCCACTGAAAAGAATGCAGGTGTTTCGAATAAAATTACAAGTTTCACACTACCGCTTGGCGCTACTGTTAATATGGACGGAACAGCACTTTATGAGTGTGCAGCAGTAATTTTTATTTCTCAGGTCTATGGTGTTGAGCTTACCTTTGCACAGCAACTGGTAGTTGTGATAACAGCTTTGCTGGCATCCATTGGTGCTGCCGGAATTCCAATGGCAGGTCTGGTCATGATCACTATAGTACTTACCGCTGTTGGGTTGCCACTTGAGGGTGTAGGTTTGATACTTGCCGTTGATCCATTGCTTGATATGTTTCGTACGGCTGTAAATGTGTGGAGCGATTCATGCGGCGCAGTTATAATTGCAAAAACTGAGGGCGAAGTATTAATGGTATGACAATGGTACATCCTGGTTTTGTTGTTTGAGAACCATTCAAAATCAGGTAGCAACGGAATAAAAATTGAAATTTTGAAAATAGTGGCAGGATTAAGTAAAAAAATATGGATATTTGCACGGATATTCCCCGGTCAGTAGCTTATAACTTGTTCATTACCTGAGTGCATAGTGATTTAATAATCCTTTAAAATAAAAATTAATGTCTGACAGCCTTGTAATTATTCCTACCTATAACGAAAAAGAAAACATTGAAAAGATAATTAGAAAGGTGTTTTCGTTTCCTAAAGGTTTTCATATTTTAATAATTGAAGATAATTCGCCTGATGGCACGGCTGATATTGTGAAATCTCTTATACCTGAATTTCCTGAAAGGCTTTTTATTGAAGAAAGAAAAGGGAAGCTGGGCTTGGGCACGGCTTATATTCATGGGTTTCGCTGGGCATTAAAACATGATTACCAGTATGTTTTTGAGATGGATGCCGATTTTTCACATAACCCCAATGATCTTATCCGTCTTTATGAGGCATGTGCTGTAAATGGAGCTGATCTTTCAATAGGGTCGCGTTATATAAAAGGTATTAATGTAGTGAATTGGCCTATGAGCCGGATTCTGATCTCATATTTTGCTTCATGGTATGTGCGTTTGATTACAAGGATGAAAATTAAAGATCCAACAGCAGGATTTAAGTGTTATACACGCAAAGTGTTGGAAACCATTGATCTTGATAGTATCCGTTTTGTTGGTTATGCATTTCAGATTGAAATGAAATTTAATGCCTGGAAACATGGTTTTAAAATAGTGGAGGTGCCTATTATTTTTACCGATAGGGCTGAAGGACAGTCGAAAATGTCAAAAGGTATCATTAATGAGGCTGTGTTTGGAGTATTGACTATGAAATGGAAAAGCCTTTTTAAAAAATACGATACTTAGGCAAACGAAATCATCCGGGATTATTAAAATAGCACAACATATTTTTTTCGGTTTATTGAAAAAAATTGGGTTTGACAGAGCTTTCGTGTTCTTATTAGCTGGTATTTGCTGAAGATATATCGGTAAAAGTTCTATGAGCAAACAGATATCTGGTATTAATGTGTTTTAACAAAACATTACAGATTTGTGATTAAACAGAAATAAGAGTTTTGAATTATGAAAAAGCCATTACTCATCAGAAATGCTCAGATCGTTAATGAAGGACAGTCATTTAATGGTTCAGTTCTCATTTCTGATGGTTTAATCACAGAAATATTCAGAGGTGTACCCTCTAATGAACAGATCCCTGAAAATATTGAGACCCTTGATGCTGAAGACAAACTGCTTATTCCAGGTGTAATTGACGATCAGGTTCATTTCAGGGAGCCGGGTCTTACACATAAAGCAGATATTGAATCAGAAAGTCGTGCAGCAGTTGCCGGAGGAGTTACATCATTTATGGAAATGCCTAATACTTTACCTCCAACCCTTACACAGGAACTGCTTGAAGAAAAATATCAGATCGCTGCAAAGACCTCGGTAGCCAATTATTCATTTTATATGGGTACTTCCAATTATAATGTTGATGAAGTATTAAAAACTGATCCTACAACAGTTTGTGGCGTGAAAATTTTTCTTGGTGCTTCCACCGGCAATCTTCTGGTTGATGATCCACAAACTCTTGAACGATTATTTTCTGAATGTAAACTGCTGATAGCCGCCCATTGTGAAGATGAAACCATAATAAAACAAAATTCAGCAGCTTTTTTTCAAAAATATGGAGAGAATGTTCCCATTAATATGCACGCTACTATCCGAAGCAGTGAAGCCTGTTACCGTTCAAGCGAATATGCTGTAAATATGGCAAAAAAATATGGCACTCGTCTACATGTTCTTCATCTTTCCACAGCTCAGGAAATGCAATTGTTTGACAACAGTATGCCGCTGGAAGACAAGCATATAACTGCAGAGGTGTGTGTGCATCATCTTTGGTTTTCTGACGAGGATTATCAGAAACTGGGTACAAAGATCAAATGGAACCCTGCAGTTAAAACCGCAAATGATCGTAAAGAACTCATGGAAGCGCTGATAAATGACAAACTTGATGTTGTTGCCACCGACCATGCTCCGCATAATATCGAAGAAAAGAATAATACGTATTTTAAAGCTCCGTCAGGTGGTCCTCTTGTTCAACATTCATTGCTTGTAATGCTTGAATTTTGGCAACAGAAAAAAATAAGTCTTGAAAAAATAGTTGAGAAAATGTGCCATGCACCAGCTATTTGCTTTAGTTTAAAGAACAGAGGTTTTATCCGTAAAGGCTATTATGCTGATCTTGTTTTAATTGACCCCAGCAGGTTTTTCGCCGTAAACAAAGAAAACATATTGTATAAATGCGGGTGGTCGCCATTTGAAGCTCATACTTTTCACTCAACAATCACTCACACTTTTGTTAACGGTAATCTTGTTTTTGAGAACGGTATAATTAATGATTCATATAAAGGAATGAGGTTATTATTTAACCGGTGATTTTTATTTTTGAATATCCACATGAACTCATAAATCTTTAGACCATGAAAAAAACAATTCTTTTAGGTTTCGTGCTAAGCTTACTTTATGCTTGTACTTCCAATATTGAGCGTGTTGTGGTACAAACCTATACGGATGGAAGTGTTGAACTTGAAAAGTATTTCATTATTAAGAACAATGATTCCATTCTGGTGAAAGAAACAGGATATTATCAGAACGGCATAAAACGCATTGAAGGAAGTTATAAAGATAGTGAGCGTCATGGTAAATGGAATTATTGGTTTGAGAACGGCAATCAATGGAGCGAAGGGTATTTCTCCAGAGGTCAGCGAAATGGAAAAAGTATTGTTTGGCATGAAAACGGAAAAAAATATTTTGAAGGAACCTATAAAATGGATGAGCGTGTTGGAATCTGGCGATTCTGGGATGAAGACGGAGAACTTGAAAAAGAAATTAATTATGATAAATGATTTTATAGCTCGTTAAGTTACATATTTTGTTAAAATCATTGCTCAGAACCAGCTTTTAGCTCTCTTATCATCATAATCCACTAAACTTTTTTAGAGGATTTTTCTTAAAAAACACTTTTTTTTAATTAAAGAGGCATTTTCTTAATCATATTTGTAAAGATTGTAATAAATTTAAAATCAGTACGTTATATAATTAATTTTATAGGAGCAGTAGATTTTTAGAAGATTTTTTAAAAAAATAATGAGACAATTGGTTTTGATATTAAAAACTATTCCTATCTTTGCACCCGCAAAAAATGGGGCCGGACCAGGGTAAAAAAAATCCCTGACTGACAAGCTTTAAAGCTTAGTAAGATTAACAGGAAACCTGAGAAGAGCAGACAAATATAGGTTTCAACGGTATCATATCAAAGATAAAAGCCCCTGACACTGAGATAATTATGATACCCGTAGTGTCTGGAACGCTATTCTTCTCTCAATTCTTGTCTTACATTGTAAAAAGCAAATCAGTTTTCCGGAATCAGGAAATCCTGAGCCTTTTTGCCTGAGTTTATTGAATTAATTAAAATGATTTTAAGATCCGAAAAATTTTAAGGATTATGTAAAATAAATATGATTTTATGCCTACAATACAGCAATTGATAAGAAAAGGACGTAAGGTACTAGTTGAAAAAAGTAAATCTCCGGCATTGGATTCATGTCCTCAAAGGCGTGGTGTTTGCGTAAGGGTTTACACAACAACTCCGAAAAAACCTAACTCAGCCATGCGTAAAGTGGCCAGAGTAAGGCTCACTAATAATAAGGAGGTGAATGCTTATATTCCCGGAGAAGGACATAATCTACAGGAACACTCCATAGTTATGATACGTGGCGGCAGGGTAAAAGACCTTCCTGGTGTAAGATATCATATTATTCGCGGAGCCCTTGATACAGCCGGAGTTGATGGTCGCACACAGCGCAGATCAAAATATGGTACAAAAAAGCCAAAGGCAAAGAAATAAGCAAACAACAGTTATAATAATATAAGGTAGTTTCAATAATGAGGAAGACCAAACCAAAAAAAAGAATTATTCTGCCCGATCCAAAATACAATGATCCGATGGTCACAAAATTTGTGAACAATATCATGCTTTGTGGTAAAAAGAGTTTAGCATATGATATTTTTTACGAAGCCATTGATCTGGTTTCTGCAAAAACACAGGAAGATGGGCTGGAAGTATTCAAAACGGCTCTTGCCAATGTTACACCTTCCGTTGAGGTGCGCAGTCGTCGTGTTGGCGGTGCTACTTTTCAGATACCATCTGAAATCCGTCCTTCACGTAAGCAATCAATCGGAATGAAAAACCTCATTGGATTTGCCCGTAAGCGCCATGAAAAATCAATGGGACAAAAATTAGCCGCTGAAATCATGGCTGCTGCAAAAGAAGAAGGTGGCGCATTTAAGAGAAAAGAAGATACACACCGTATGGCTGAAGCCAACAAGGCTTTTAGCCATTTCAGGTTCTAATAAATATATACTAAGGAATAAAACAGGTTATACAATATAATTCAATGTCAGACAAGCTGAAATATACACGTAACATTGGCATTATGGCTCACATAGATGCGGGTAAAACCACAACTACTGAGCGTATATTGTATTATTCCGGAGTGAATTATCGTATGGGTGAAGTTCATGATGGTGCAGCTACCATGGATTTCATGGTTCAGGAGCAGGAACGTGGAATTACTATTTCATCGGCTGCTACAACAGTTTTTTGGGATTATCATAACCAAAAATATAAGATAAATATTATTGACACCCCAGGTCATGTTGACTTTACTGTTGAGGTAGAACGCTCACTTAGAGTACTTGATGGTGCTGTTGCATTGTTTTGTGCTGTTGGCGGTGTTGAGCCACAATCAGAAACTGTGTGGAAACAAGCCAATAAATATAAAGTGCCGCGTATTAGCTTCATTAATAAAATGGACAGGTCTGGAGCTGATTTTTTCAACGTAGTAAATCAAATCAGGGAACGCCTTGATGCCAATCCTGTTCCCTTACAACTTCCCATCGGCAGTGAAGAGGATTTTATTGGCGTTGTTGACCTTATCACCAATAAAGCATATGTATGGGACGATGAAAGTTTAGGAGCCAATTATGAAGAAGGTCCCATACCGGGAGATATGCTTGAGCTGGCAGCAGAATATCGTGCTAAACTAATAGAAGGAGTTGCTGAAGAAAGTGAAGAACTTTTTGAAAAATTTCTTACTGATAGCAGCAGTATTACCAAAGAGGAAATGATCGCAGCAATTCGTAAGGCTACACTTGAATTGAGGATAACTCCCGTTATATGTGGTGCGTCATTTAAAAACAAGGGTGTTCAACATTTACTTGATGCTATTGTGACTTTTCTTCCTAACCCTTATGATGTAGAAGCTGTAAAAGGTACGAACCCATATTCAGAAAAAGAAGAATTACGCAATCCGGATATTAATGATCCGTTTTGTGCTTTGGCTTTTAAAATAACAACAGATCCTTTTATGGGACGTGTAGCTTTCTTCAGGGTTTACAGCGGGGAACTTAAATCAGGAGCTTTGGTTCTAAACACAAATACAGGTAAGAAAGAACGGATTTCCCGTATTTTCCAGATGCACGCCAACAAGCAAAATCCTATTGACGTTGTAGAAGCCGGGGATATTTGTACTGCTGTAGGATTTAAGGAAATCCGCACTGGCGATACCCTTAGCGACGAAAAGCATCCTATTGTACTTGAAACAATCAGTTTTCCTGATCCTGTTATCAGCGTGGCAATAGAACCTAAAACTCAGGACGATATTGATAAACTCAATATTGCATTACAAAAGCTTACCAAGGAAGATCCGACTTTTGTTGTTAAGGTTGATTCTGAAACAGGTCAGACTATCATAAGTGGAATGGGCGAGTTACATCTTGATGTTATTACTGACAGATTAAAAAGAGAATATCGTATTGAGGTAAGCAAGGGCGCACCTCAGGTTGCTTATAAAGAAGCTTTTGTTTCAACTATTAAGCATCACGAAATATATAAAAAGCAAACGGGCGGACGTGGTAAATTTGCTGATATTGTTTTTGAAATGGGTCCGGCTGATCAGAATGTTCGTGGATTACAGTTTATCAATAAAGTTACAGGTGGAAATATCCCAAAGGAGTTCATTCCCTCAGTTGAAAATGGTTTCAGGCAGGCAATGCAAAACGGTATTCTTGCAGGATTTCCTGTTGACAATCTTAAAGTAACTCTTCTTGATGGTTCATATCACTCAGTTGATAGTGATCCGCTATCATTTGAAATTGCTGCACGCTTGGCATTTAAGGAAGCTGCACCTAAGGCACATGCTGTTTTACTGGAGCCCATTATGAACCTTGAAGTAGTTTGCCCCGAAGAATATATAGGTGAGGTTACAGGTGATTTAAATCGTCGTCGAGCCAACCTTGAACGTATTGAAGTAAAAGGAAATATGCAGGCAGTAAAAGCCTTGGTCCCGCTCTCTGAAATGTTTGGTTATGTAACAACTTTACGTAGTCTGACATCTGGGCGTGGCACTTCAACCATGGAGTTTTCGCATTACAGCGAAACCCCGGCTAATTTAACCGATGATATAATTTATAAAACCAAAGGATATTTAATAAAAGCATAATTAATCAGAACTCAAATAAATATACAAACGTGAGTCAAAAGATCAGAATAAAATTAAAATCTTATGATTACAATCTGGTAGATAAATCAGCCGAAAAGATTGTAAAAACTGTTAAATCAACAGGAGCTATTGTTAATGGTCCTATACCTTTGCCAACCAATAAAAAGATTTTTACGGTTAACAGGGCTACTTTCGTTAATAAAAAATCAAGAGAGCAGTTTCAATTATGCACTTATAAGCGTTTATTGGATATTTACAGTACTACTTCAAAAACCATTGATGCGCTTATGAAACTTGAATTGCCAAGTGGAGTGGAAGTTGAGATTAAAGTTTAATAAGTGTTAAGACTTCGATAATTTAAATAAAAGAAGAGATGTCAGGAATTATTGGAAAAAAAATAGGGATGACAAGCATTTTTGATGCTTCCGGTAAAAATGTGCCATGCACTATTATTGAAGCCGGTCCTTGTGTGGTTACCCAGATAAAAGTCAAGGAAACTGATGGTTATGCAGCTGTTCAGTTAGCTTTTGACGAAAAAAAGGAAAAGCACACTACAAAAGCATTGATGGGTCATTTCAAGAAAGCAGGGACAACACCCAAAAAGAGGGTTGCTGAATTTACTCGTTTTGAGGTCGGAAACAGAAAGGGTTTTGGTGAAACCGTTGGTGTTGATATTTTTGTTGAAGGCGAATATATTGACGTTGTAGGTATTTCAAAAGGAAAAGGTTTTCAGGGTGTGGTAAAACGTCATAATTATTCAGGGGTTGGTCCTACTTCTCATGGTCAGCACGACCGTGTAAGAGCACCCGGCTCAATAGGAGCTTCTTCAAACCCGTCAAGGGTATTCAAAGGAAAACGTATGCCTGGCCAAATGGGCAGTAAACGTACTAAAATGATTAACCTTCAAATATTAAAAATTTATCCGGAGAAGAACCTGATACTTATAAAAGGAGCAGTTCCCGGACCTAAAGGATCATATGTAATTGTTGAAAGATGGAGCTAGAAGTATATAAAATAACCGGAGAAAAGACCGGAAGGATTGTAGCATTGAATGATGCAATTTTCAATGTTGCTCCCAATGATCATGCACTATATCTTGATGCCAAACAATATTTGGCAAATCAAAGACAAGGCACGCATAGTACTTTGGAAAAGTCTATGATGACTTATAGTACACGTAAAATTAAACGCCAGAAAGGAACAGGAACGGCAAGAGCTGGAAGTATAAAATCACCTTTGTTTCGTGGAGGCGCAAGAGCATTTGGTCCTCAACCACGTGATTATCACTTCAAACTGAACAAGAAACTAAAGAAAGTTGCCCGTACGAGTGCATTAACCTATAAAGCACTAGGGAATAATATCATAGTTATTGAAGATTTTACATTTGAAAAGCCTAAAACAAAAAATATTGTTGAGCTTCTGAGTAATTTCAAAGACTTGGGCAGAAAAGTATTATTTGTAGTTCCTGACTCAAATCCAGGATTAACACTTTCAGCAAGAAATCTTCCTTATACCAGCGTAGTTCTGGCTGAGAGCCTTAATACCTACGAGATCCTCAATGCAAACAGTATGGTTTTTTTAGAAAGTTCGCTAGGTAAATTAGAGCGGGTTCTGGCTTAATTAAAGAATTTTAAAACACATTAATATATATTGCGATGAGCATTATAGTAAAACCGATAGTAACAGAAAAGATGACAGAACTTGGCGAGAAATTGCAGAGATATGCTTTTGTTGTGCAAAAAAAATCCAATAAAATTCAGATCAAGAAAGCCGTCGAGGATCTGTATGATGTCGAAGTCAGGGAAGTGAATACTATGAATTATAGCGGGAAAAATAAATCTCGTTTTACAAAGCGTGGGTTCGTAACCGGACGTACAGCGGCATATAAAAAGGCTATAGTAACATTAGCCGAAGGACAGTCAATAGATTTTTACAGCAATATTTAGAAACCAATATAAATGGCTTTAAAGAAATTCAAACCGACAACACCAGGTCAGCGCTTTAAGGTCATCAGCGCGTTTGATGACATTACGACCATGAAACCCGAAAAGAGTTTACTGATTCCCCGTAAGAAATCAGGAGGTAGAAATAATCAGGGAAGAACGACAGTGCGTTATATAGGAGGGGGTCATAAACAGAAAATGAGGGTTATTGATTTTAAGCGCGACAAGGATGGAATTCCGGCAGTAGTTAAAACAATTGAATACGATCCAATGCGTACTGCCCGCATTGCACTGCTTGTTTACGCCGATGGTGAAAAACGCTATATCGTTGCACCGCATGGCCTTAAGGTAGGACAGACAGTTACTTCAGGCAATGGTGTAAGTCCCGATATTGGTAACGCTATGTATTTGAGCGAGATACCCTTTGGTACGGTAATTCATAATATTGAGTTGCGTCCTGGTCAGGGTGCAAAAATGGCTCGTAGTGCCGGATCATCTGCACAGTTAATGTCGCGTGATGGAAAGTTTGCTATAATAAAACTTCCTTCAGGTGAAAGTAGAATGATACTTCAAACCTGCAAAGCAACCGTAGGAATGGCATCAAATGTTGATAATATTCTTGAAAAATCAGGTAAAGCAGGGAGAAGTCGTTGGCTTGGACGCAGACCACGTACCCGCGGAGTTGCTATGAACCCGGTTGATCATCCAATGGGTGGTGGCGAAGGTAAGGCATCGGGAGGACACCCCAGATCGCGTAAAGGATTGCCTGCAAAAGGTTATAAAACCCGTTCAAATAAAAAGGCATCGAATAAATATATAATAGAAAGAAGGAAAAAATAATTTGTTTAATAATATTGCTCAACAATATTAAATATAGTTTCAAATGAGCCGATCGTTAAAAAAGGGCCCCTATGTAAATTATAAACTCGAGAAAAAAATATTGGGCTTACTCGAAAGTAAAAAGAAAACTGTGATCAAAACATGGTCAAGAAGTTCAGTTATTATTCCTGATTTTGTCGGGCAAACAATAGCTGTTCATAACGGAAATAAATTTATTCCTGTATATATTACAGAAAATATGATTGGCCACAGATTGGGAGAATTTGCTCCAACCCGTATATTCAGAGGCCATGCTGGAAGAAAAGATAAAGGCAAAAAATAAAGAATTATAATAATGGGATCAAGAAAACATAATAGCGCTGAGCGCAGGAAGGAAGAAAAAAAATCAATTGCTTTTGCCCGATTAGGCAATGTACCTACTTCGCCTAGAAAAATGCGGTTGGTAGCCGATCTTATTCGTGGTGAAGATGTAGATAAAGCATTATATATTCTTAAAACCTGTCCAAAAGAACCTGCTATCAGGCTTCGCAAACTACTTATGTCGGCAATGTCGAACTGGCAACTGAAGAACGAAAGAGTTAGAATTGAAGATAGTCAGTTGTACGTTAAAACAATTCAGGTTGACAGCGGACGTATTCTTAAAAGAATCAAACCTGCTGCTCAGGGCCGCGCGCATCGTATTCGTAAGCGTTCAAATCATGTTACTCTTGTTTTGGGTAGCAGAAATGAAAATATAAATTTAGAAGAAGAAAATCAGGAAACTAAAGAATAAAAAAATAATTGCTAAAAAAGCAGAATAAATAAAACCAATATTGAATGGGACAAAAAACTAATCCGATAGGTCTTAGATTAGGAATCATCAGAGGATGGGATTCCAATTGGTATGGTGGAAAGAGCTTTGAAGCAAAGCTGATTGAAGATGATAAGATCCGCAGATATCTGAATGTTCGTTTATCAAAAGCAAGTGTTTCAAGAATTATCATTGAGCGCACATTAAAACTTGTTACAGTTACAATAAATACCGCTCGTCCAGGTATAATTATTGGTAAAGGCGGACAAGAAGTTGATAAGCTCAGGGAAGAATTAAAGAAGCTCACAGGGAAAGAAATACAGATTAATATTTCTGAAATTAAACGCCCGGAAATTGATGCCCTTATTGTAGCACAAACCATTGCACGTCAGATTGAAGGAAGGGTGTCGCACCGCCGTGCTATAAAAACTGCCATAGCTTCGGCTATGCGAATTGGGGCAGAAGGAATTAAGGTATTGATTGGTGGGCGCTTAGGTGGAGCTGAAATGGCTCGACGTGAAATTTACATGGAAGGTCGTGTTCCTTTACATACCCTGAGAGCTGATATTGATTATGCTACAGCTGAAGCTCATACAACCTTTGGTCGTATTGGACTCAAGGTGTGGATATGTAAAGGCGAAATTTATGGTAAGCCCGATTTATCACCCTCTGTTGAAAGTGCTCAGAAACCTAAAGCAGCTGCTGGAAGGCCTAAAGGAGGTGGTCGCTCTGCCGGTGAAAGAGGTGGCGGACGCCGAAGGAACAGATAATATAAAATTGTGTACAACTTTAATATTTTACAATAATGTTACAGCCCAAAAAGACTAAATACAGAAGAAGGCAGAAAGGCAAGATGAAGGGTAATGCTATGCGTGGTAATCAATTGGCTTTTGGTTCTTTTGGAATAAAGACACTGGAAGAAGCCTGGATCACCGGACGGCAGATTGAAGCTGCCCGACAGGCAGTGACACGTTATATGAAACGTGAAGGACAGATATGGATTAGGATCTTTCCGGATAAGCCGGTAACTAAAAAACCTGCTGAAGTACGTATGGGTAAAGGTAAGGGTTCTCCTGAATATTTTGTTGCACCGGTTACTCCCGGACGTATTATTTTTGAAGCTGAAGGAGTTCCTCTGGAAGTTGCCAAAGAAGCTTTAAGGCTTGCAGCACAAAAATTACCTGTAAGTACCAAATTTATTGTCAGACGTGACTATGTTGAAAAAACTTAATTAATCCTTGCGGGAATTAAAGATATAAATTATGAAACAATCAGTAGTTAGAGAGCTTTCCACACCTGATATTATTGAAAGGTTGGAAGAAGAACGCAAACAACTTTTAAGACTCAAATTAAATCATGCAGTTTCTCCGCTGGAAAATCCTAATAAAATAAAGGATTATAGAAGAACTATTGCAAGGCTTGAAACCGAGTTAAGAAAAAGACAACTTGCCCAGCAGGGATAATCACAAATGTTTAATTTTTAAACAATGGAAAAAAGGAAGTTAAGAAAAGAAAAAATAGGTCTGGTGGTCAGCAATAAAATGGAAAAGACCATAGTTGTGCTTGTTGAGCGCAGAATTACTCATCCAAAATATGGTAAATACGTTAAAAAATCCTCGCGTTTTAAAACTCATGACGAAAATAACGAATGCCAGATTGGCGATACAGTTCGGATTATGGAAACTCGTCCTTTGAGTAAGGATAAATGCTGGAGATTAGTTGAAATTATTGAAAGAGCGAAATAATTATGATACAGCAGGAAACAAGATTGAATGTTGCTGATAACAGCGGCGCAAAAGAAGTGTTGTGCATCAGAGTATTAGGTGGTACAGGAAGACGTTATGCTTCAATTGGTGATAAAATTGTTGTGACCGTTAAGCATGCTTTGCCATCAGGAAATATTAAAAAAGGAACTGTAGCCAGAGCTGTTGTGGTTCGTACTAAAAAGGAAATACGTCGTAGTGATGGTTCTTATATACGTTTTGACGACAACGCAGTGGTTATCCTTAATAATGCAGGCGAAATGACAGGAACACGTATTTTTGGACCTGTAGCCCGTGAACTTCGTGAAAAACAATACATGAAAATCATATCATTAGCACCAGAAGTGCTGTAATTTTTTTGAGCAGATTATGACAAAGAAAAAGCTTCATATTAAAAAAGGCGATACCGTAATGGTTATTGCGGGCGAAGATAAAGGGAGCCAGGGCAAGGTTCTCAACGTAGATAATGCCAAATATAAGGCAATAGTGGAAGGAATTGCCCTGGTATCAAAGCACACACGACCCGATGCCAATAATCCTAAAGGTGGAATTATTAAAAAAGAATCATTTATTAACATTTCAAATCTGATGGTAATTGATGGTTCGGGGAAAGCTACACGTATTGCTCGTAGAAAAGATGAAAAAACAGGTAAATTAGTCAGAATTTCAAAAAAATCCGGGGAGGTGATTAAGTAATGAGCTATGCCGCACGATTAAAAAAGAAATATCATGATGAAATTATTCCTGTCATGCAGGAACAATTCAATTATAAAAGTCCGATGGAAGTTCCACGATTGGTAAAAATTTGTTTGAACCAGGGACTTGGAGCAGCTGTTGCAGATAAAAAACTCATTGATTTTGGAATTAGTGAAATGACAATGATAGCAGGGCAAAAAGCTGTTCCTACCAAGTCAAAGAAAGATATTTCGAACTTCAAACTTAGACGTAATAATCCTATTGGTGTACGTGTTACACTACGAAGAGAAAGAATGTATGAGTTTCTTGACAGGCTTATTTCTGTTTCAATTCCCCGCATCCGTGACTTTCGTGGAATTAACGATAAAGGATTTGATGGCAGAGGTAACTATACTTTTGGTGTTCCTGAACAGATCATTTTTCCCGAAATAAATATTGATAAGGTATATAAGATTAATGGAATGGATATTACTTTTGTAACTACTGCTAAAACAGATAAAGAATGCTTGGCATTATTAAAAGAATTTGGCTTACCATTTAAAAATCAAAAATAAAATATGGCAAAAGAATCAATAAAAGCTAGAGAATTAAAAAGACGCCGAATGGTAGAAAAGTATGCTGAAAAGCGTGCTGCACTTAAAGCTTCGGGCGATTATATTGGTTTGCAAAAACTACCCCGTAATGCTTCACCGGTTCGTTTACATAATCGTTGTAAAATTACCGGCAGACCTAAAGGTTATATGCGCCAGTTTGGAATTTCACGTATTAATTTCAGAGAAATGGCACTCAGTGGATTAATTCCTGGAGTAAGAAAGGCTAGTTGGTAAAATATCAAAAAAATATAAAAAATAATTAAAATCTCATGATTACCGATCCTATTGCAGATTACTTAACCCGAATAAGGAACGCTATAATGGCCAATCACAGGATTGTTGAAGTTCCTGCATCAAATATTAAAAAGGAGATGACTAAAATCCTTTATGAAAAAGGGTATATATTGAATTATAAATTTGAAGACGACGATCGTCAGGGCACTATAAAAATTGCTTTGAAATATGATCCGGTTACAAAAATACCTGCCATCAAAAAATTAGAAAGAATAAGTACTCCTGGTTTGCGTGCATATTCTGACTCGCGTTCTCTTCCCAGAGTTTTGAGCGGAATGGGTATTGCTATTCTCACAACATCTCAGGGTGTTATGACTGATAAAGAGGCCAGGGTGAAAAAAATTGGTGGCGAAGTATTGTGTTATGTAAGTTAATGGAAGGAGATCTGAATATGTCAAGAATAGGAAAATCACCAATAGCTATACCAGCAGAAGTAGAAATTGATGTTTCGAGTAATAATATTGTTACAGTAAAAGGTAAACTCGGAACCCTGAAACAAGCCATTGATCCAGCAATCACTGTTACGGTTGAAGATGGACATATTGTTCTAAAAAGACATACCGAACAAAAAAGGCATAAATCATTACACGGACTTTATCGTGCACTTATTGCCAACATGGTACAAGGAGTTACAGAAGGATTTAAGATTACTCAGGAACTTGTGGGTGTGGGTTATAAAGTATCAAATACTGGTAATTTACTGGAGTTTTCACTAGGTTATTCACATAATATTTTACTTGAATTACCTGAGGAAATTAAGGTTCAGACTATTACTGAAAGAGGTAAGAACCCCACTATTATTATGGAATGTGCTGACAAACAGTTAATTGGTCAGGTTGCGGCTAAAATCCGTTCTTTAAGAAAACCTGAGCCATATAAGGGCAAGGGGATACTATTTGCAGGCGAAGAAATACGTAAGAAAGCTGGTAAAACAGCAGCCAAATAAATAAGTTAACGGAATCGTGGTAAAATCCGATTAATAAATGAAGAAATAAAAATGGCTAGAAAAAACTTCAAAGAATTCAGAAGAAAGCGAATAAAAATGAGAATTCGTAAGGTTGTAATAGGTACTTCTGAACAACCGCGGCTTACTGTTTTTCGCAGTAACAAAGAAATTTATGCTCAGATTATTGATGATACCGTAGGCAACACATTAGTGGCAGCATCGTCAAGGACTGTTGCTGAGTCTGATAAAAAAGTTACAAAATCAGAACAAGCCGGAATGGTAGGAAAGCTTGTTGCAGAAAAGGCTATTGAAGCCGGTATTAATAATGTAGTGTTCGACAGAAATGGTTATTTATATCATGGACGGGTCAAATCGCTGGCTGAAGCTGCCAGACAAGCAGGCCTTAAATTTTAAAAATTATGACCAACTTGAATATAAGAAGAGTAAAATCCAGCGAAATTGAATTAAAGGATCGCCTGGTTGCAATACGAAGGGTAACTAAAGTTACTAAAGGAGGAAGAACTTTTAGTTTTTCTGCTATAGTAGTAGTAGGTGATGAAAACGGAGTAGTAGGTTACGGCCTTGGTAAAGCTAAGGAAGTAACTTCTGCTATTTCAAAAGGAATTGATGATGCTAAGAAGAATCTTGTCAGGATCCCTGTAATAAGAAATACTGTACCTCACGAACAGATTGGAAAACATTCAGGTGCAATTGTTTTTCTGAAACCCGCTGCACCTGGTACAGGAGTTATTGCAGGTGGAGCAATGCGTGCAGTACTTGAAAGTGTAGGTGTTACCGATGTTTTGGCTAAGTCGAAAGGTTCGCCAAATCCCCATTCGGTTGTTAAAGCTACCATCAATGCACTTCTTGAAATGAGGGATCCCTATACTGTTGCCAAACAACGTGGAATAAGCATGAGCAGGGTTTTTAATGGCTGATGAAAAAAGTAAAACATTTCAGAAAATGAAAAAATTAAAGATAACACAGATAAAAAGCGGCATAGGTTATCCTCAGCGTCAAAAACGTACTCTTGAAGCACTGGGTATTCGCCGTATGCATCAAACCATTGAAGTGGAAGCAACTCCACAGATAGTGGGTATGGTAAATAAAGTAAGCCATTTGTTAAAAGTGGAAGAAATCTAATGCTATCAAAAAACAACGAAAAAACTGAATAATGATAGATTTAAGCAATCTCAAACCAGCAAAAGGTTCGGTAAAAAAAAGAAAAAGAATAGGTCGTGGCGAAGGTAGTGGCAGCGGTGGTACGGCTGGTCGCGGACATAAAGGTCAGAAATCGCGCAGCGGTTACAGTAGGAGATTAGGCCACGAAGGAGGGCAGATGCCTCTTTACAGGCGTTTACCTAAATTTGGCTTTAAAAACCCTAACAGAGTTGAATACAGAGGTATCAATCTTGATACTTTGCAGAAATTAGCCGAAAAGTACAATATTAATGAGATAACTCCCGAAATATTGAGAGAAAATGGTATTTTAGGGAAATCAGATCTTTATAAAATACTTGGAGGCGGTGAACTCAAAACCAAACTCAATGTTACAGCGCATGGTTTTTCAGCCTCTGCAATAAAAGCTATTGAATCACTAGGTGGTACAGCCACCAAAATCTAAATCTGGATGAAAAGGTTTATTGAAACAATACGCAACATTTATAAGATAGAAGAACTTCGTCAGCGAATTCTCTACACTCTCGGGATAGTATTAATATACAGACTGGGTAGTTTTGTAGTGTTGCCCGGTGTTGACCCGAACCAATTGGCAAATTTGAAACACCAAACTGAAAGTGGATTACTTGGATTACTTGATATGTTCTCAGGTGGAGCTTTTTCACAAGCATCAATTTTTGCACTGGGTATCATGCCTTACATTTCTGCATCAATTGTAATTCAGCTTCTTGGGATGGCAGTTCCGTATTTCCAGAAACTTCAGAAAGAAGGTGAAAGCGGACGTCGTAAAATAAATCAGATAACACGATATCTTACAGTTATAATTACAGGATTTCAGGCACCGGCATATATTGGTAATATGATTTCTCAGTTGCCTCCTGAAGCTATAACTCCATTTAGTTCTACCGTCACTACTCCTTCTACATTTTTCTGGGTTTCAACAATAGTTATTCTTATTTCAGGAACTCTTTTCATAATGTGGCTGGGTGAAAGAATTACGGATAAGGGTCTTGGAAACGGTATATCGTTGATAATCATGATTGGAATTATTGCTCGTTTGCCTTTTGCACTTGCATCTGAGTTTTTCTCACGTATGGAGCAACAGGGAGGCGGGCTGGTAATGTTTTTAATAGAAATTGTTATTCTTATTATAGTAATTCTCTTATGTATCATGCTGGTTCAGGGTACACGAAGAGTTCCTGTTCAGTATGCAAAGCGTATTGTTGGAAACAAACAGTATGGTGGAGTTCGCCAGTATATTCCTCTTAAAGTGAATGCTGCGGGTGTAATGCCTATAATTTTTGCTCAGGCACTTATGTTTTTGCCTATTACAATTGCAGGATTTGCCCAGTCAGAGTCACTCAGCGGATTTCTTGCAGCATTTTCAAACATGAACGGATTCTGGTATAACTTTGTGTTTGCCCTCATGATCATAGCTTTTACATATTTTTATACTGCCATTACCATTAATCCAAACCAGATGGCAGAAGATATGAAAAAGAATGGAGGCTTTATTCCTGGAGTTAAGCCAGGAAAGAAAACAGCTGAGTTTCTGGATACTATAATGTCAAGAATTACTTTGCCGGGATCAATATTTCTGGCTTTTGTAGCGATTATGCCTTCCCTTGTTGGATTAATGGGTGTAAGCAGGCAATTTGCACAGTTTTATGGAGGTACTTCATTGCTGATTTTAGTTGGTGTTGTGCTCGATACATTGCAGCAAATTGAAAGTCATCTGCTTATGCGTCATTATGATGGATTGACCAAATCAGGTCGTATTAAGGGAAGATCATCGTTTAGTGTAAGTGGATAATAAATAAATAATGATATATCTCAAAACAGAAGAAGAGATACAGCTTATTCGACATAGTTCTTTGCTTGTTAGTAAAACGTTAGCCGAAGTAGCCAGGTATATAAAACCGGGGATAACAACAATAAAGTTGGATCAGATTGCTGAGGAGTTTATCCACGATCATGGCGCAAAGCCTGGTTTTAAAGGGTATAGGGGATTTCCTGCAACACTTTGTGTTTCAGTGAACGAAAACGTTGTTCATGGAATTCCTGATAAGTATGAGCTCAGGGAAGGAGATATTGTTTCAATTGATTGCGGAGTTCTGAAAAATGGGTATTATGGAGATTCGGCTTATACATTTGCTGTGGGAAACGTAAAACCTGAAATACTTGCGCTCATGAAAGCTACTAAAGAAGCACTTTATAAAGGAATTGAGCAGGCGGTTGCTGGTAAGCGTATTGGAGATATTGGAAATGCAATACAACAGCATGTAAAACCCATGGGTTATGGAGTAGTAAGGGAACTTATAGGGCATGGAGTAGGTAAGAACCTTCACGAATCGCCAGATGTACCGAACTATGGTAAAAAAGGATATGGAGTATTGCTTTCAGAGGGGATGGTGATTGCCATTGAACCGATGATAAATTTTGGTAAACGGCACATTGTTCAGGAAGATGATGGTTGGACAATTCGTACTCTCGATCGTAAACCTTCAGCACATTACGAACATACAATAGCAGTAAGGAAAAATAAAGCTGATATCTTATCAAGTTTTGAAGAAATTGAAAAAATAATTAATAATTAAATAAAAGGAACCTGAATTAATATGGCAAAACAACAAGCAATTGAACAGGATGGTGTAGTACTGGAAGCTCTGGGAAATGCTATGTTTCGTGTTGAATTGGAAAACGGACACGTTATTACAACACATATTTCAGGTAAAATGAGAATGCACTATATAAAAATTTTGCCCGGCGATAAAGTAAAAGTTGAAATGTCAGTTTATGATCTTACAAAAGGCAGAATAATTTACCGTTATAAATAAAAACTAGCTTGCGAGTGAATATTAAAAAAAGTTTAACAGAATGAAAATCAGAGCCAGTATTAAGAAAAGAACACCCAACTGTAAAATTGTACGCCGAAAAGGCAAGGTTTATATAATAAATAAAAAAGAACCCAGATACAAACAGCGACAGGGATAAAAAAATAATTCATTAACTGAAATTAAATAATAAAATTCTATGGCTAGAATTGCAGGTATTGATTTACCAAAGAACAAAAGAGGTGAGATAGGGCTAACCTATATTTACGGAATAGGACGTAGCAGTGCTCAGAAAATTCTTACCGAAGCCGGAGTGGATTGGAATAAGAAAGTACAGGATTGGGACGATGATGAACAAAATCGTATTCGTACTATTATTGGCGAAAAAATAAAGGTGGAAGGAGCCCTGCGCTCAGAAGTACAGATGAACATCAAGCGTCTGATGGATATTGCCTCATACCGCGGTATTCGTCATCGTATAGGATTGCCTGTACGCGGTCAGAGTACTAAGAATAATGCCCGAACACGTAAAGGTAGGAAAAAAACCGTAGCAAATAAAAAGAAGGCTCCTAAAGGATAATAATTTTTATTGCTCGTATAATTAGTAAATAAAGAAGACAGAAAAATAACTGATATGGCAAAAAGTACCAAATCGTCGAAAAAAAGAGTCGTGAGAATTGATCCCGTTGGAAAAGCATTTGTAAGTGCTTCATTTAACAATGTGATTGTTACTTTAACCAATGATAGTGGCCAGGTTATATCTTGGTCATCGGCTGGAAAAATGGGATTCAGAGGATCGAAAAAGAATACTCCATACGCCGCACAAATGGCAGCCAGCGATTGTTCAAAAACAGCTTACGATCTGGGATTGAGAAAAGTAAAAGTATATGTAAAAGGACCCGGGTCCGGACGTGAATCGGCAATACGTACTATACATTCATCCGGCATAGAGGTAATTGAAATTATTGACGTAACTCCATTGCCACACAATGGATGCCGTCCACCCAAACGCAGAAGGGTGTAAACAATTATCCAGAGTCTTATTTTTTTAAGTTGAATAGTATAAACCAAATCATAACATGGCAAGATATATTGGTCCAAAAACAAAAATAGCTCGCAGATTCAGAGAACCTATTTATGGTCCTGATCGCTCGTTTGAAAGAAAGAATTATCCTCCAGGAATGCATGGAAACAGCCGCCGCAGGGGTAAAACATCAGAATATGGCCTTCAGTTGATGGAAAAACAAAAGGCTAAATATATATATGGCATCCTTGAGCGCCAGTTTAAAAATACTTTTAGAAAAGCTGCCGGTAAAAAAGGTGGCGTACTTGGTGAAGTTTTACTTCAGTTGATTGAATCAAGACTCGACAACACTGTTTTTCGTCTTGGTATTGCACCTACACGCAGCGCAGCACGCCAACTAGTTACTCATAAACATATTACAGTAAATAATAAGGTTGTAAACATACCTTCATATCAATTGAGACCAGGGGATATTGTAGCTGTTAGAGAACGTTCAAAATCACTTGAAGTAATACAGAATTCATTGTCAGGGCGTGGAAATCCATATTCATGGCTTGAGTGGGACGATAGCCTGATGGCAGGAAAATTTGTTAATTACCCTGAACGTGAAGAAATTCCTGAAAATATTAAAGAACAACTTATTGTTGAGTTGTATTCAAAATAGCGTTTTGTTTTTGTTTTATTTTTATCAACACAATCCAGCGTAATCATGGCTATATTACCATTTCAGCAACCTGACAAGGTTATCATGAATGAATTGAACGAGTATGAAGGCTCGTTTGAATTTCGACCGTTAGAACCAGGTTTTGGTTTAACTATAGGCAACGCCCTGCGCAGAGTATTACTTTCATCACTTGAAGGTTATGCTATTGTATCTGTTCGCATTGAAGGCGTTGAACAGGAATTTTCTACCATTAAAGGAGTAATGGAAGATGTAACAGAGATTGTGCTTAATCTTAAACAAGTACGCTTTAAACGTATAAATGAAAGCGAAGAAAAAGAAAAAATAAACTTTACAATTACCGAACAGGATACATTTACGGCTGGCGATATGAACAAATACTTAACAGTGTTTCAGGTATTGAATACTGACACCGTTATTTGTCGTATGGAGCCCACCGTGAAACTCGTGTTTGAGATTATTATCAGAAAGGGTCGCGGTTATGTTACTGCTGATGAAAACAAAGACCCTAATGCCCATCTTGGAACTATCTCAATAGATTCAATACACACACCAATAAAAAATGTAAAATATATTGTCGAAGACTATAGAGTAGAACAGAAAACAGACTTCGAAAATCTTATTCTTACCGTAATTACTGACGGTTCAATTTTTCCAAAAGATGCTATTAAGGAAGCAGCACAGGTTCTTATTCATCATTTCATGCTTCTGAGCGACGAAAAGATTTCTATTGTCACTGAAGAAAAACATGAAAGAGATGAATTTGATGAAAACACATTGCATGTACGTCAGGTACTTCAGTCGAGACTTTCTGATTTGGGATTGTCAGTCAGGGCATTTAACTGCCTTAAAGCTGCTGATATTGAAACTCTTGGTGATTTGGTAGTTTACAATAAAAATGATTTATTGAAATTCAGGAACTTTGGAAAAAAATCACTTGCTGAACTTGAAGAATTATTGGCATCAAAAGGTCTTGAGTTCGGAATGAATATAGCAAAATATAAATTAGATAAAGAATAACAGAGATGAGACACGGTAAAAAAACAAGTAAACTGGGACGAAAAAGCGCTCACCGTAAAGCCATGTTCGCTAATATGGCATCGTCGCTGATCATACATAAACGTATAACAACAACCCTAGCAAAAGGTAAGGCTCTTCGTGTTTATGTTGAACCACTGATTACAAAATCAAAGGATGATTCAACCCATTCACGTAGAACAGTTTTTAGCTATCTGCAAAATAAAGAAGCTGTGACTGAACTATTTAGAGAAGTTTCAGTAAAAGTTGCTGACAGACCAGGAGGATATACAAGAGTTTTAAAATTAGGTCCGCGCCTTGGCGATAGTGCTGAAATGTGTATGATCGAACTGGTTGATTATAATGAAAATCTGCTTAGTACTAAAGAAGCTGCTAAAGCTAAAACTACCCGTCGCAGAAGGGGAACAGGAAAGAAGAAAAGTGAAGATGCTGTTGCTGCACCTGCAACCCAAACAAAAGTTGAAGAGATTGCAGAAGAAGCAAAAGATGTAATAGAGGAGGTAGAAGTAAAAGCAGATGAAGTTGTTGAAGAAGTAGAGGACGTAGTTGCTGAAGGTGAAAAACCGGAAAAGGCTGAAGAACCTCAGGAACCGACTACAGACCCGGAAGAAATAAAAGAATAGGTTTGGTTTTTGGGTAGTATCTCATAAACTGTGTAAGTAAATAATCAGGGGGTTAAATGTCCAGACATTTAACCCCCTGATTATTTTGAGTCCAAATCCTAAAGAAATAGGGAATAGGAAATTCAAAAAACCACATTAATATTTGTTTATATGTTTTTTTGTTGTTATTTTGTATTACCTATTTAGGTAATATTCAAAATTAATATAAACTGATGAAAACAAAGATAAACCATCCCGATTGGGCTTTGAAACACAAGAAACCGGGAACTGAACTAAAGCTGATAAACGGACGATACTACCTTTATGGCGTAAAATCCGTTTATGACAAAGCGCTTAAACGCTCAAGAAAAGTCTCGCTCGGTATTCTGGGCAGCATCAGCCAGGAAAAGGGTTTCATCCCATCCGAAAAAGCGGAGCTGAAAAAGAAAAGTAGAAACACCTATCTCGATAAGCAAGTGATGGTTTTCGAATACGGATTTGCCAAGTGGCTTCTTGACGAATTAGGAGGTAACGGAATGCTGAACTCATTGAAAAAACACTTCCCAGAGCATTGGCAGTTCATCGTTTTTATGGTGTATTGCCACCTGGCCTTCAAGTCCCCATTGAAAAACATCCCCACCGAGCTGGAACGCTCCGCCATATTGGATCTTCTTGGATGGAAAGGGAAGGTTTACGACCAGAAAGTATCGGACATGCTTTTTGATGTTGGGCAGATGCGCCAATCCATCCATGAATTCATGCGTCCATTGGACAATAGGCGACGGAGCGTTATGATGGATGCCACTGACATCGTACTACAATCGAATAGCATTGGCTTGGCGCAAAAGGGCTATAATTCAAACATGGATTTTCAACCACAATTCGTGCTTCTCTACCTGTACGATGCACTCTCGATGGAACCGCTTTACTATCGCCTGCTTCCCGGAAACATAAGAGAAGTGTCAGCCATGTACAACACCATAAAAATCAGTGGTATGGAGGAGTGTATGTTTGTAGCTGACAAAG